>NZ_CP088017.1:1220118-1830177 GCF_021049285.1 Ruania halotolerans | reverse complement strand
CCGAGGCGCAGCGCCGTGGCGCGAACGCTGTGATCGGGATGCGGTTCGACACCGGCGACATTGCTCAGGCATTTTCCGAGGTGTGCGCCTACGGTACGGCGGTCTACGCCGTTCCACTGGGTGAGGATGAGGAGGGGCACACCAAGCAGTCTGCGCAGGTGGCCGCGCAGGCCACCTCGGCGTCGACGCCTCAAGGGCCCGGCGCCTCGCAGCCGCCCCCGGCCGCCGGATACGGGGCTCAGGCGCCGGCAGCGCAGCAGCCGCCGGCACCCCAAGCGGGATACGCCGAGCAGCCCGGCTACGGCCAGCAGCCGCCCCCGCCGCCATCCGGGTACGGTCAGAACCCCTACCAGTAGGGCCCTTGCGCCCGCGCGATGCAGCACTGGCTGGAACGGGCGCATTCACGCGTACTGAGCTCAGTCGAGCTGGAGCAGCGCGTTCTCCACCAATTCAGGCATGGCCGGGTGGATCCAGTACTGCCCCCGGGCCACCTCACGTACATCCTGATCGAAGCTCATCGCCTGAATCAGCGTCTGAATCAGCGTGGGGGCCTGCGGGCCGATGATGTGCGCCCCGAGGAGGCGACCAGTCCCCTTCTCCGCCACCAGTTTGGCGAACCCGGTGGTGTCCTCCATGGCCCAGCCATAGGCGATATCGGCGTACGCCTGGCGCGCGACCGAGATGTCGATGCCCTGGGCGCGCGCCTGCTTCTCGGTGAGGCCGACCGAGGCGACCTGGGGCGAGGAGAAGACCGCGTGCGGCACGTACCGATGGTCGCTTGCGCGGAGCCGGTCCGGGTGCAGCAGGTTGTGCTGGACGATCCTGGCCTCGTGGTTGGCCACATGCTTGAGTTGCCACGGGGAGCAGATGTCGCCGAGAGCCCAGACACCGTCGACCGTCGTGCGCTGGTACTCATCCACCACGAGCAGTCCGGCGGGGTTCACTCCCAGACCACCGGCCGTGGCATCCAGCAGATCGGAATTCGGCACACGCCCGACGGCCACCAGTAGTTCGTCGGTCTCAAGCGTGGTCGACCCGTCAGGTCCTTCCAACTCGAGGTGGATCGCGGTGCCGTGCGAAGCAGCGCTGCGCACGCGGGTGTTCAGTCGCACGTCCCAGTGCTCCGAGGCGATCTCCGTGAAGCGCGCCGACACCTCCTCATCCTCACCCCGCAGTAACGCCTCCGAGCGGTTGATCACCGTGACTGCGACGCCGAGCGAGGAGAACACGTGAGCGAGTTCCGAGCCGACGAAACCGCCGCCAAGAACTGTCAGGTGCCGCGGCAACCGATCGAGGCGCATGATCGTGTCACTGGTATGGAAGTCGATATCGGCCAAGCCGTCGATGGCCGGGATGAAGGGTCGCCCACCTGCCGCCACCACAACCTGGTCAGCCGTCACCTCCACCTCAGGACCGCCGTCGTTGGGGGTGACCTGTACCCGGCGTTCACCGGTGAACCTCGCAGTTCCCTGGTACACCTGCACGTGCGCATTGTCCTGATGCGAGGTGCGGTACTCCAGGCCACCGGCGGCGATCGGGTCGATGCGGCCGAAGATACGATCGCGGATGTCAGCCCAGCGCACCTGATCCAGCGTCTCGTCCACGCCGAACCGGGACGAGGATCCAGGCGTGGCCGCCACATCGGCGGTGTGCACGAACATCTTCGTCGGGATGCATCCGACGTTCAGACAGGTACCCCCGAATGTTCCACGCTCCACGATGGCCACCGTGCGGCCGGCGAACTCCTCGGAGAGGATCGAGTTGCCCGATCCGGTGCCGATCAAGAGCAGGTCGACGTGGGGCACAGGCGATTCCTTCCGGGCGGATGCGGGATGCCCGCTCAGCCTAACCACGCAGCAGGATCGCCCCGCACGCCACCAGGCATGGGCTCAGACCGCGGAAGGCGCCCGCACTGCCGTGAGCCTGCAGCAGCCACACCAGCTAGCTCTCGCCATCGAACAGCCCACCGTCGAGCAGCCAGTGATACCGCAGTCGCAACGCACGTTCGGTGCTTGCCACCAGCGTGGCGACCACGAGCGCGATGTTGAGCCATCCGTACAGTGCGATCGGCGAGGTGAACGTACCCAGCCGCTCGGCCACGGGCGGAATCTGGGAGACCTCCTGCGCGATCTGCGGGAGGCCGAGAATCAACGCAACCACCAGCACCGCGACGGAGACGAACCCGATGGCCCGGCTCAGGCCCGGCCGCGTGCGCTCCAGACGCTCGCGTCGACCTTCGGCGGAGGCGGGATCCGGGCGGAACTGCCGCTGCTGACCGGCATCGGGCACGTAGTGACAGCGCTTGAGTCCGTAGGCGCTCGTGGCCACCTCCACCGTGCCCCCAGGCACAGCGAACGCGGCAGGTAGCTTGGACCAGGCGTGATGGTGGCCGTCGCGGTAGAGCTGGGCCAGCACGTCGCCGTTCTTGTCTCCCCACAGCCGCACGTCCACGGACCACGTGTGGTGCTCGCCACCCTCCTCAGCGATGTCCAGGTGGAGCAGGGCCCGAGAGAGTGGCTGCCACCACCGGTACCGCTGGAGCGGGTGACCATCCCCCGGCTTGACCTTCCGTGCCGCGCGCCGGCGCTTCCAGTCCGAGTACACGCGCCCACCCTAACGAACCGGCGGCGCGGCACGCGCTCGCTCGCCGTCCCCAGATGCACGCGAACAAGAACCGGCCCACGATGGGTTCATGACCCATCACGCGCACATCGAGAACGTCCCAGCACAGCAACAGGAGTGGCCCGGCCGCACGGCTGATATGGACCCACAGCCCGATCACGGCGAGACCAGTTACACCGGAAGGGCACGCCTTGAGGGGAAGAAGGCGCTGATCACCGGCGGTGACTCAGGTATCGGGCGAGCCACAGCCATCGCCTTTGCGAAGGAAGGCGCCCACGTGGCGATCGCCTACCTTCCGCAGGAGCAGGAGGACGCCGAGGCCACCCGGGCGGCAGTGGAGAGTGCAGGCGTCGATTGCGTGCTCCTGCCCACCGACCAGCGCACCGAGCAGGCCAACAATGAACTGGCCGCGGCCGCACTGGAGGCGCTCGGCGGCATCGACATCCTGGTGAACAATGCGGCCTTCCAAATGGGCCAGCCTGGCGGGATTGTCGATATCCCGAGCGGACAGTTGGAGCGCGTCTTCGAAACCAATATGTTCGCCACATTCTGGTTGACCAAGGCATTGGTGCCGCACCTGCAGGCGGGCGCGAGCATCATCGTCACCACGTCGATCCAGGCCTACAGCCCATCCGAGCAGCTCCTGGACTACGCCGCCAGCAAGTCCGCGCTGAACAACTTCATGGTCAACCTGGCCTCGGAGTTGGGGCCGCAGGGCATCCGGGTGAATGCGGTGGCACCGGGACCGATCTGGACCCCGCTGATCCCCAGCACATTCGACGAGGAGAAGGTGGAAGGATTCGGCTCCGACACACCGCTGGGTCGACCGGGGCAACCGATCGAGGTTGCTGCCGCCTCGGTCTTCCTGGCCTCCGACGACGCCAGCTACGTCAGCGGAACCGTCCTCGGCGTGACCGGGGGCAAGCCCGTCTTCTGATCGGACACGAGTCGCGTCGAGCGCGGGTCAGCCCGCGCCGCGCGGCTTGATCCGCACCGGCGGCAGCGTGGGCGCCGGAAGCGGATCGCCGGGATCCTCGGGAAGGTCGAAGTGGGTGCGGGGCACCCCGTGACCTGCCCCCGGCGTTTCCGGCGAGATCGCCGGCTCGGCCGTCCCCGGCATAGCCTGCGCGGCGCCGATCTCCGCCTGCCACGCCGCTCGGAAGGAGACGATCTCCTCATGGCTGCGGCCCACGAAGTTCCACCACATGACGATTTGCTCACCGAACGCAGGCCCCCCGATCACGAGCAGACGCGCCCCGTGCTCCCCTGCTACCAGGGCCATCGGATCAGCGCACGCCTCGCGGAAGGCGAGGTGATCGGGGGCCACCCGAACGCCGTCGGCCACCACCTCGCCGTCATCCACCAGCACGCCCAGCTCGAACATTCCCGACGGCGTGAGGCTCACCTGCGCCCCGGGGTCCAGCCGGAGCTCGGCGCCGAGCAGCTCCGTAGCCGTGGCAACCGGTGAGGTATCCCCGAACGCACTGCCGAGGAAGACCTGCGCGGAGTACCCGTCTCCGCGCACGACCGGTGGCTCGTAGGTGTCGAATCCGCGGCCACCGAAGCGCTCCCGCTCCGGCAGCGCGACCCACAGTTGCACCCCGTGCAGGGTGGTGGTCTCAGGGGTAGAACGTTCGGAGTGACTGATCCCGGACCCCGCGGTCATCAGGCTGAGCACACCGGGGTTCACCGTGGCGATATGCCCCGCCGAGTCCCGGTGCTCGATCTGCCCGGAGAACAGCCAACTGACCGTCTGCAAGCCGGTGTGCGGATGCGGTGCCACGTCCATCCCGCCGCTGCGAGCCACATCATCAGGACCGTAGTGGTCAACGAAACACCACGCCCCGATCAGTGAGAGAGCGCGCTGTGGGAGAGTCCGCCGGACGGACATTGCGCGTGGGCCCCCGAGCGGCACGGCACGTGGCTCGAGCACGCGCACCTGCGCGGGACCGTCGCTGGCATCGTTGGCCGCACACACCACTTCGGTGGGCCGGGCTTCCACATTGCTCATCGCTGTTCCCTGGACACGGTCCTCATTGTGCTCCCTCAGGCATGCCCGCGCCTATCCAGGAAGCGACACACCGGCACGAAATATGTGACCTCGGCGCAATGAAATACATTCCCTTGGCATCCTGCCGGACGTCCTTCCCTCCTCTTTCCGAACAGCGAAATCGGGTCTACTCTTTGTGAACAACGGCTACTCGGGAGGTTTTTCGAATGAGTTCCCTCGCAGAAATGCCCACTGTCTCCGAATGTTCAGTTGAAGGCTGCTCCTACAACGATCACTCGCACTGTCACGCCGCTGCGGTCACCATCGCCGGTTCCCCGGGGGACGCGCACTGCGCCACGTTCATCCCGTTGAGTTCGAAAGGCGGTCTGGACAAGGTGATCTCCCATGTGGGCGCGTGCCAGCGCGCCGACTGTTCGCACAATTCCTCACTCGAATGCACGGCCAGTTCTGTCCGTGTGGGTGCAGGTACCGATGAAGCGGATTGCCTGACCTACGACCCGCAGTGAGCGTGGCCGGACCGGTCGCCATCGTCGAGCGGTGGGTGGCGGCCGGCGGCCGGTTCCGCATCCGGCACGGGCGAGGGGCCCTGATCGTCGAATTGATCACCTGCGACGGTCTGGACATCGCCGAGACCATCACCGTGCCCGACGGCGACCACGACGAGACGTTCATGGCTCGCCTCTCCCGTTTCCACGATCCAGCGCCGTGAGGTGCTCCTGTTCGTCACCTGGTGGTCGCCCCTCGCTCACCTTTCGTTCGCCTGCCCTCCCTAGTGTGATTCGGTCCGCGTTCCCCTGACCGAAGGCACAATTTCCGTGGCCAGCAGATCGGGCCGGTTCCTCGCCGCCCTCACCGCATCGACACTCGCCGCTCTCGGCGCCGTCGCCCTCCCCCCGGCGCTCTCCGCGAGCGCCGCCACCCGCGACTCGGTGTTCGTGTCCGAGATCGTGGCGAACAACGCCAGCTACGACAACTACGAGTGGCTCGAGCTGCACAACCCCTCCGGCGCGGCGGTCGATCTCGCCGACTACCAATTGGCTTACACCTACGGTGACTCCGACGACACCAGCGGCGACGTCGCGCTGACCATCGACGACGACGTCACTCTCGCCTCCGGTGAGACGATCGTGCTCTGGCTCAGCTACACCAATGCAGATGGCACGCTCGACTCGTTCGCCCGGACTGAGGCCGAGTTCCGCACCCACACCGGCACCCCGGAGACCGCTCGCGTGGTCCGGATCACCGGCCAGCCCGGGATGGCCAATGGTGGCGACCGGGGCATCCGGGTGACCGCTCCCGATGGCGATGAGACCCGCTCCTTCTACCCGGCCGGATCGATGGGCAACGATCTGAGCACCACATTCCGGCTTCCCGCCGAGGCGGGCCAGCGGTCCTATCCGGTCCTGGCCACCCTGGCTGAGCCCACGCCCGGAACGCTCGACCCGGAGAGCCTCGTTCCCGCCGACCCGGAACCGGGGCCCGATCCGGAACCTCAGCCCGGACCCGATCCGGACCTGATCACGGCGCCGCTGCAGGTGACCGAGATCCTGCCCGACTCCACGAACGTGGGCACCGCGGACGGGTACGAATTCATCGAGCTGTACAACGCCACCTCCGAACCGGTGGACTTCTCCGACTACGCCCTGACCTACCTGTACCCGCAGGACACCACCACGAACACCAACGAGGCGCACTGGCCGAGCGTGCCCCGTGACGTCACGATCGAATCGGGCGGCACGCTGGTGCTGTGGGTCAAGAACGGGCAGAACGATGACCTCGGCGATGCCGAGTTCAACGCCCAGTTCGGGACCGAGCTGACCCTGGGCACCGACCTGGTGGAGGTCTTCGTCGGCGGGATGGCCAACGGCTCTCCCCGTGGCGTCGAGATCCGCACCAACACCGGCTTCGGGATCAACCGTGCCTACTACAACATGACCGATGCGGATGACACCTCGGCTGACCAGGGCATCCGGTACGCGGTGAACCCCGAGGACCTGAGCCTGCAGACGCTCGTGGACACGGCCCCCGCGACTCCGGGAGCCGTGCAGGCGGACCAGGTGCCGGATGGGCTGATGATCGTGCCGGAGGACACCGTCGCGCCGGTGATCGAGGGTGGCACGGCCGACGAGATCGACCCGGCCGAGGACTTCACGCTCGAATTCACCCTCACCGACGATGTCCAGGTACGCACCGCCACCTTGACGCTGACCAACGACGTAGACGACGCACCCCGAGAGGTCTCACTCACCCACGGCCCGGATGACCGCTACACCCATACGGTCACCGCCGCCGATCTGACCGGGAAGAGCTGGTACGAGTACACCCTCACCATCACCGACGGCGCCAACGAGGTGACCACCGAGGCGGTGCGCGTTCCGATCGCCGGGGCCGTGACGGACCCGGTACGGCTGAACGTGACCGACGGCGAGTTCGTCTCCGGCACCACCACGATCTCCGCCGCGGGCGAGACCTACCCGCCCGAGCTGGAGCTCTCGATCGATGACGCGCCCGTGTCCACCGAGCCGAGCCTGGAGGATGCGCCGCTGTTCGTGTTCGAGGTCTCCCAGACCGACTTCTACTTCCGCAATGGCGTCCGCATCGGTGAGGACGTGTTGTTCATCTTCGACGAGGGCACCTACTCCAATACGGAGACCATGTCCACGCCGGTGCCCCTGGAGTACCTCACTCAGGGTGAGGACGTCACCGTGAGCGTGTGGGCGGGCACCAAGGCCGCGCCCGAGATCGACGAGAACGAGAACAACGACGACTTCGTGATCTCCGGGATGCGGCTGATCCTGCCGGATGGGCGCACCTTGACCCCGGCTGGGTACGACGATCCGAACCAGACCATCGCCATGGGTGATTCCACCGGCAAGCACGACTTCTACGATTCCGTCTTCACTCTCCCCGACGACGCCTACACCGCGCTCGCGCACGAGTGGGACACCACCGCCGTCGCTGACGGTGAGCACACGGTGCGTGCGATCGACGGTGACGACGAGGCCAGTGCCGCGGTGCTGGTGGACAACACCGCGCCCCAGGTGACGCCGTCGGTCAACGATGGTCAGACCTACCAGGGCGAGATCGTGCTGGACGCGCAGGTCAGCGACGGCGCGGGCGCCGGAGTCGAATCCACCACCGCCACCCTCGACGGCGAGCAGATCGAGCTCCCGCACACCACGTCCTCGGTGGAGCTGGAGGCCGGGGACCACGAGCTGATCATCGAAGCCGCCGACGGCGTGGGGAACGTGACCGAGTCCGTCACCACGTTCGTGGTACCGGACGAGGAGCCGCTCGGGACCGGGACGGCTCCGGCCGACGGCGCGCAGGTGCCGGCCGGTGACGTCACACTGACCGCCACTGTGTCCGACCCGACGGGTGACCCGCTGGATGTGCAGTTCCGGCAGGGCTACCGTTACGAGCTCGGCGATGACGAGGTCACCGCCAGCCAGGGCACCACGCGCGATGCGGCGGCCATCGAGCGGGACGGTGCGGTACTTGCCACCGCGGATCTGTCCACGCAGGCAGGTCTGGACCCGGTGACGTCCTCGACCGCGCTGCCGTACACGCAGTTCGACGTGCAGGTGCCCGCCGAGGCGGGCGACGCAGCCGATGTGCGCCTGGCCTGGGAGGGAACGGCGAACGCCGATTCCCAGGTGATCCTGTACGCGCTGTCTGCCGACGGCGCAGCATGGGTGGAGGTGGATCGTCACCACACGCAGGCCGATGGTGAGGAGATCTCCCTGGGCGGGACGGTCGCCGCCGGCGATCACGCCACCGAGGGGGCCGTGACGGTGCTGGTTCAGCACTCCGAGGGCTTCGCCGGTGCGGACCTCAGCGACCGGGACGACACCGTGGAGCCGTACCACCCGGATGACACCCCGCGCAGTGAGTACGACTTCACCATTGGGTGGGAGTCGGATACGCAGTACTACAACGAGGAGTTCTACGAGCACCAGGTAGCGATCCACGACTACCTGCTGGGTCAGCGCGAGGACATGAACCTGCAGTACGTCATCCACACCGGTGACATCGTCGATGAGTACGACCAGCCCTACCAGTGGGAGAACGCCGATCCGCAGTACGCGCGCTTCGACGAGGCAGCTCTGCCCTACGGTGTGCTGGCCGGCAACCACGATGTGGGCAACCAGCTCGCCGACTACTCGGTCTACAGCGAGTACTTCGGTGAAGATCGGTTCTCCGGGAACCCCTGGTACGGGGAATCCTTCCAGGACAACCGCGGGCACTACGACCTGATCAGTGCCGGTGGGATCGACTTCCTGATGCTGTACATGGGCTGGGACCCGGGCCAGGATGCGATCGACTGGATGAACGAGGTGCTCGCGCGCCACCCCGAGCGAGTCGCCATCGTGAACCTGCACGAGTTCATGCTCACCACCGGTGGGCTGGGCCCGATCCCGCAGCAGATCATGGACGAGGTGGTGGCCACCAACCCGAACGTGAGGATGGTCTTCTCCGGGCACTACCACGACGCCTTCACCCGGATCGATGGCTTCGACGATGACGGCGACGGCGTCGAGGACCGGAACGTGTACTCGATGCTGTTCGACTACCAGGGGCTGCCCGAAGGCGGTCTGGGCTACCTGCGGATGTTGCAGTTCGACAATGACGGCGAGCAGATGCGCGTGCGCACCTTCTCCCCCTCGGAGGACCGCTACAACTCGGACGACCCGAACCTGCTCGGCTCAGGCGAGGACCCCTACGAGTTCCAGGACTTCGAGGTGTCCTACGACGAACTCCGCATCGATCCGGACGTCAAGGAACTGGTGACCGACTCCTTCACCGCGGAGGTGCTCGGCGAGACCGTGATCGCCTCCTTCGAGGACGTCGCCACCGATGGGAGCCAGGTAGGCGCAGCGAGCGCCGATGGTCAGCGGTCCGTGGCACGGATGCCGATCCCCCACCCCGACGGCAGCATGACGCTCTCGGCCACGTGGACGCTCACCGAACCGGGCGAGTACGGCTGGTTCGTGGAGTCGGCCGACGACAACGGCGGTGTGAACACCTCTGCGGTGCGCACCTTCGTGGTGGTCGGCTCGGACGGGTCCAGCAGTGACGGTTCCGACGACGCCGGTTCGGACGGCTCAGGTTCAGATGGCTCGGGGTCGGACGGCTCAGGTTCAGACGGGTCTGGTTCAGACGGGTCTGGTTCAGACGGCACCGGTGCTGACGGCACTGGGTCTGACGGGTCTGGTTCAAACGGCACCGGTGCTGACGGGTCGGACTCCTCCGACGGCCAATCCGCCGGTGACGGCGACCTGGCAACCACCGGTCCGGGACCGATGCTGGCGCTGCTGAGCGCGGCCGCCGCCCTGGTGTTCGTGGGCGCCGTGATCCGACGGCGCCAGCTCCGCACAGCCTGAGTAGCCACGGCCTGAACGATCGCGGCCGGGTGCAGGGTTCCATCGGGCCCTGCACCCGGCCGCTGCCGTCTCGGGTCGGTGTTGCTCAGTGCTACTCCGTGCTACTCAGTGCTCGATGCTGCTCGGTGTTGTTCGGTGTTGTTCGGTGTTGTTCGGTGCCACGATCTGCCCAGCGCCAGACCGGTGCCCGGAAAAGGTGTGGACCGCCGTCGGCGTTCTCGCCACGATGGTAGCCATGGACACGCCCACCGCTCCCCTGCCGGATCCCGCAGCCATCTGGGATGCCCGCACGGCGGCCGCCTACGACACCCCCGGTATGGGGATGTTCTCTGCCGAGGTGCTCGGCCCCACCGTGGACCGACTGGCCGGGCTCGCCGACGGCGGGCCGGTGCTTGAGTTCGCGGTGGGGACCGGTCGGGTGGCGATCCCGCTCACCGAGCGCGGGGTGGCCGTCACCGGCATCGAACTCTCCGAGGCAATGGTGGCGCAGCTGCGGGAGAAGGTGAGCGAGGAGCAGTTGCCGGTGGCAATGGGCGATATGTCAGCCACCCGGGTGCCCGGGGAGTTCACGCTCGTCTATCTGGTGTTCAACACCATCTCGAACCTCCTCACTCAGGCAGAGCAGGTGGAGTGCTTCCGCAACGCCGCCCGGCACCTGCGCCCCGGTGGACGATTCCTCATCGAACTGTGGGTACCCGAACTGCGCAGCCTGACGCCGGGCAAGCGCGCCACCGTCGGGCACGTGGAGGACGGGTATGTCCTCTTCGACACCTACGATGTGCTCCGCCAGCACGTCGTCTCCCACCACGTGCGGTTCGCCGCCGACCCGGCCGAGGGCCACGAGGCGGAACTGTTCCGCTCCCCGCACCGCTATATCTGGCCGGCCGAACTGGACCTGATGGCCCAGCTCGCCGGGTTCGCACTGGAGTCGCGGCACGCGGACTTCGCGGGCACCCCGTTCACCGGGGAGTCCACCTCACATGTGAGCGTCTACTGCCTCCCGGCCGGCCCGTGAGCAGGGCCTAGAGGTCATAGTCGACGACGACCGGGGCGTGGTCGCTCAGCCGCGTGCCGCGGTGGTCCCGGTCGACCTCCGCCCGCCTCGCCCGCCGGGCCAGCCCGGGCGTGGCCAGGTGGTAGTCGATCCGCCAGCCCGTGTCGTTCGGGTATGCCTGCCCCAGCCAGCTCCACCAGGAGTACGGTCCGTCCACGTCCGGATGCAGCTGCCGCACGACGTCGACGAGTGTGCGCGGTGAGAGCTGCCGGCTCAGCCAGTCCCGCTCCTCCGGCAGGAAGCCCTCAGCCTGCTGGGAGCGCCGCCAGGTCGCCACATCCTGCCGGGTATGTGCGATGTTGAGGTCCCCGGTGAGGAGGAACTCGCGGCCGTTCGCCCTGGCTGCCCTCCGGGACCGGGCGAGCTGGCGGGCAAAGGCATCGAGGAAGTGCATCTTGCGCAAGTACTTCTCGCCGCCGTCCGGCGTCTCCCGCATCCGGCCCTGTCGCTGCAGGTGCTCCGGCAATCCACCCTTGGGCAGGTAGAGGGTAGCCACGGTCAGCGCTTTGTCGGCAAGGTCGACCTCGAGGTAGCGGCCCTCGGTGGCATACCGGGAGATCCCACGGGCCAGCGGGCCGGGATCGTCTCCGGTGACCCATGTGACCGGTTCACCCGGTGCGCGCACCACCACGTCCACGCCCCAGGTGCGCACAGCGACCGGAGCATGCCGGGTGAGGACGGCAACTCCGTTGCGGCCGGCGATACTGCCGGGATCGTAGACGGCACAGGAGGAGCCGAAGGCCTCCTCGGGGAGGTCGCGGACGGTGCAGCGGACCTCCTGCAGGGTGAGCACGTCACACTCTCGCTGCTCCATCCAGTCCCCGAAGCCGCGGCGATGAGCCGCACGAATACCGTTCACGTTGACCGAGGCGATGCGCACCGCACCAGGGTAGGTCGCTGCCCGGGTCACGACTGACCTACACGCGCAGCGTCCGGCCCTCCCGACGGCGATCAGTCGAGGGCGGCGCCCCACGCACTCGGTACGGCGGACCCGGCCGGGTACTCCTCCATCGGTACTCGCCCGTCCTTCCAGGCGGCGAGCACGTCATCACAGATCCGCCAGCATTCCTCGGCGGCGTCCCCGCGCACTGTGAGCATGGGATCACCGTCCAGGATCCCGGCGAGCACCTCGCCGTAGGCCTCCAGTTCCGCCTCCCGCAGCGACGTGGTGAACACGCTCTGCTCCAGGGCCAGCGGATCGGAGGTGCCATTGGTGGTGATCCGCAGCTCCATCACATCGGGGCTCAAACCGATCACCAGCTGATCCTGGGGATCGGGCCCGGTGAGCCCGTCCGGCAGATGCCGCACATCGGCGAACGTGATCACCACATGCTTGTGGGTGGCCCCGAGCGCCTTCCCCGAACGCAACGTGATCGGGATACCGGCCCAACGGGGATTCGCGACCTCCACCGTGACCTGGGCGAGCGTCTCCGTCTCCCGCTCCGGATCCACACCCGGTTCATCCACGTACGCCGGCACCTGCCGGTCCCCGATCGATCCCGCGGTGTACCGGGCGCGCCGGCTCGCCGTCTCCGGCCCGCCACCCCACAGCCGCGTGGCCCGCAGCACAGCGGCCGTGGCATCGCGTAGGTCACGGTCGGTGATCCGCGCCGGAGGTTCCATCGCCACCAAGGCAAGCACCTGCAGCAGATGGGACTGGATCATGTCCCGCAGGGCACCGGCATGGTCGTAGTACCCCGCCCGCCCCTCGAGGGCGAGCGACTCGTCATAGGCGATCTCGATGCTCTCGATGTGTTCCGCACTCCAGACCGCCTGGAACAGCCGGTTCGCGAACCGCAGGGCAATCACGTCGAGCACTGTCGACTTGCCGAGGAAGTGGTCCACCCGGTGCACCTGAGATTCCGGCACCAGTGTGGCCACCCGCTCGTTCAGTGCGCGCGCACTGGCCTCGTCCCGGCCGAACGGTTTCTCCATCGCCAGGTGCGTGCGGTCCGGAAGCTCAACCTCCTGCAATGCCGCACACGCCCGTTCGGTGACCGCAGGCGGCAGGGCGAAGTACAGCACGAGGTGACCACCGCCGTCGGGCACCTCCTGGTGGGCCCGGCGGCCGCTGCTGCGCGGGCGGATCACACACCCCTGCGCCTGTCCGAGCACCTCACGCAAGCCATCCGAATCGGTGACGTCTGCGCACACGTACGCGGCGTCGTCGGCGATCCGGTGGGCCACCTGCTCGGCAGCTCCACCGGCGATGAGTGCGCGTACGAGCAACTCCGCGAACTGTGCATCGCTCATCTCGACCCGGTCGGAGCCGACGATCCGCAGGGCACGGTCCGGCTCGCGCTCGAGCAACGAACCGATCCCGGGCAGCAGCAACCGCTCGGTGAGGTCACCGGAGGCGCCGAGGATCACCAGTGTGCAGGTGGGGGTCATCGCGGGCTCCGTTTCGCTGACGTGCGTGGACTACTGGCCGAGGGCATCGGCGGCACGCACCAGGGCCAGGTGTGAGAACGCCTGAGGGAAGTTTCCCATCTGCCGCGACCCTGCCGGGTCGTATTCCTCGGCGAGCAGGCCCAGCTCCGTGCGCAATCCCACCAGCCGATCCATCAGCGCGACGGCGTCCGGGCGCCGGCCGCTGTGGGCGTACTGCTCCACGAGCCAGAACGAGCAGGCAAGGAACGGATACTCGTCACCGCTGAGTCCATCGGTACCGTTGGTGCGGTACCGGAGCAGCAGGCCGTCATGGCGGAGCTCGGCCTCCATCTGCGCCACCGTGGCGAGCATCCTGCGGTCGTCGTAGGCGACGAACCCGGTCTGTGGGATCTGCAGCAAGGAGGCGTCCACCTCGCGGGTGTCGTAGTGCTGCGTGAACGCGCCGGTCTCGGGATGTACACCGCGGCTGAGGATCTCCTCGCGCAGCTGATCGCGCAGCCGGGCCCATTCTTGCGCCGGGCCGGGCAGGCCGTACTCGGCGACCGCTCGCACGCCTCGATCCAGCGCGGCCCAGATCATCACCCGGGAGTGGGTGAAGTAGTGCGCGTCGCCGCGCATCTCCCACAGCCCCTGGTCCTTGCGACCCATGGCGTCCACGGCGTAGTCGATCATCGCCCGCTGCAGCGGCCAGGAGAAGTCGTCCTCGGCCACGCCTGCGGCGCGGAGCTGGTCGAGCGCGATCATCACCTCCCCCACCACATCGGCCTGGAACTGCCCGACCGCGCCGTTGCCGATTCGCACCGGGCGCGAGTCCAGGTGCCCGGGCAGGTGACCGAGGGTGCGCTCAGGCAGCTGACGTTCCCCTGCGATCCCGTACATGATCTGCAGATCCTCGGGATCGCCGGCCACCGCACGCAGCAGCCAGTCCCGCCAGTGGTGGGCCACCTCGGTACGCCCGTGCGCGAGCAGGGCCTCCAGTGTGAGGGCGGAGTCGCGCAGCCAGCAGAACCGGTAATCCCAGTTGCGCACCCCGCCCGGATCCTCGGGCAGTGAGGTGGTCGGGGCCGCGACGATCCCGCCCGTCTCGGCGTGGGTGAGAGCGCGCAGCACGAGCAGCGACCGCTCCACGGCCTCGGCCCACGGTCCCTCGCACTCGGCGCGGGCGGCCCAGTCCCTCCAGAACTCGCGGGTGCTCGCCAATGCCGCGGCAACATCCAGGGGCGCCGGAGTCTGCCGGAACGAGGGTGCCCAGGTGAGGTCCCAGACCTCCTCCTGCCCCGCCGTCAGAGTGAACGTTCCTTCGTGGCAGTGCCCGGCGGAGGTGAGCGCGGGCCCACGCAGTACGTAGGCATCGGGTCCGGCGATGGCGAGCAGGTAGCCACCATCCTCACCATCGGCGTGATCAGCAGAAGCGGCGGAACGGTCGATCTCTGGTCCGTCCGGCACCCGACGGACCCACGGCAACGAAGCCGCGTACTCCGGGCGTAGCCGGAGGTCGTGCACGATCGCCACTTCGCCGCTGGTGCACCGCGCGATCCGCACGATGTCTGCGCGGTCGCCGTCGATCGGCATGAACTCGGTGATCTCGGCGGTGCCGGTGGGGGTGGTCCACGTACTGCGCAGCACGAAGGTACCCGGTTCGTAGATGCGCTCAGTCAGGGTGCCGCCCGCGGGTGCCATCAGCCATCGGCCGTGATCCGGCGTGCCGAGGATCGCAGCGAACACCGAGTCGGAGTCGAACCGGGGCAGACAGAGCCAGTCGATGCTCCCCTCGGCCGAAACCAGTGGGCCAGTGTGCAGGTCGGCCAGGAGGGCGTAGTCGCCGATGGGAGAACTCACCCGATCAGACAATCACGACGGCGGCCCACCCACAATCGCGTGGCTCTCGCTCAGAGCGGCGCATGGTGGAATGCTCAGTCGCGGCGCTCCAACTGGAAGATGGGGAACGCCCGCCCCTCCGCGGTCTTCTCGTACTCCGCGAATCCGGCTGACATGGCCTTGAATCGCTCCCACATCGTTGCTCGTGCCGGTTCGTCGAGTTCGGTCACCGAGACGGTGACCGTCTCCACCGGTTCACCGGGTACTTCGATGGTGGCGGTCTCGGTGCGCCGCAACCCGAACACCCACGCCGGATGACTCGGGGATCCGGCAGCCGAGGCCACCACGTGCCACGCACCATCGGTGGCAATCGAGGCCAATGGCACCACCCGCTCGGTTCCGTCCTTCTTGGGCACGTGCACGAGCACGAGCGACTTGCCGAACTGCATGGGTTCGTTCACCTCGCCGCCGTTGGCGCGGAAGGTATCGATGATCTGCTGATTGAAGTCCATATTCTCGGAACTCCGTGGTGGTGCCAGTCATTCCCAGCGCGTTAGCGTGGTGCTCGTGCCCCGACCCAGCGCCATGCCGAATCCGATCGTGGTGGATTTCCCGCTCCGCGGGGCCGGGTGGACGGCTGTGACCACCCCCGCTCACCGCATCCCCAGCCACGGCACGGATCTGCTCGGGCAGCGTTTCGCCTACGACTTCGTGCAGGTCGACACCCGCCCCGGGTTCCATGCGCACCCGGCTCCCACGTGGCGGATGCTGCTCAGCGGTGCGCCCACCCGGGAGTTCTACGCGTGGGGGCAGCCGGTGCATGCCCCGTGCGACGGTGAGGTGGTGCGGGTGGTCGATGGCGCCAAGGAGCGATCCTGGGTGCATCCGGCGCGCGAATCCGCCCGGGCGATCCACACCGGGGCCACGTTCCAGCCCGAGAACCCCAAGCAGATGGCCCAGGTGCTGGGCAACTACGTGATCGTACGAGCCGATCGCGGCGATTCGGTGTTCGTGGGGATGGGTCACCTGGTGCCCAGGAGTGCGGCCGTGCGGTCTGGGCAGCGCGTGCGGGCCGGGGACCTGATCGGCCGGGTCGGGCACACCGGGAACTCCACGATGCCGCACCTGCATCTGCAGCTGATGGACTCCGAGGATCTGCGGGTGGCCAAGGGCCTGCCGTGCGCGTTCACCCGGTATGACCTGGTGGAGAAGTCCGACGGCGGGGCCACCCTGGTCACGCCCGTCACCCACGGCGTGCCGGGGCGGTTCGAGCGCCTGATCGGCTCCGGCTGACCCTTCCTCTGCCCCTTCCTCGTCCTCCCGACGCTTCGCCCATCACTCTCCACGCCCTCCCCCACCGGCCGAGCGCAAACCTGGCACGTGGGAACTCGAGCGAAGGCCGCACAACTTTGCGCTCGGCGCCGGTGGATTGTCAGACGAAGCTGTGGTGACGGCCCTTGGGGAGCATCAGCGGTTTGCCAGAGACCGGGTCGGTGATCACGTCGCTGTCGAGCCCGAATACGGTCCGCACCATGTCCGGGGTGAGCACCTGCTCCGGTGCACCGGCGGCGTGCAGCTGGCCGTCGGCCATCGCGATGAGGTGGTCGGCGTAGCGCGCGGCGAGATTCAGGTCATGTAACACCATCACGATCGTGGTGCCCCGCGCCGCGTTCAGATCGGTGAGCAGGTCGAGCACCTCCACCTGGTGGCTGACATCGAGAAACGTGGTCGGTTCGTCCAACAGCAACACATCGGTGCGCTGCGCCAGCGCCATCGCGATCCACACGCGTTGGCGTTGCCCACCAGAGAGCTCATCCACCGGCCGCTCGGCGAGCTCCAGCGTGTCGGTCACGGTGAGCGCATCGGCCACGGCTTCGTCGTCCGCGGCTGACCACCGGCTGAGGATCCGCTGGTGCGGGTGCCGGCCGCGGCCCACCAGATCGCTGACCGTGATTCCCTCCGGGGCGATCGGTGCCTGCGGGAGCAACCCCAGTTCCCGCGCAAGTTGCTTGGCCGGCATCCGGTGCACGGCTCGCCCATCGAGTAGTACCTGGCCGCCGCGCGGGCCGAGGAGGCGGCTCATCGAACGCAGCAACGTGGACTTCCCGCAGGCGTTTGCTCCGACGATCGCAGTGATCTGCCCTGGCGGGATCGTCAGATCCAGCGATTCGATCACGACCCGTTCGTGGTACCCGACGGTCAGGTTCTCCACGCGGAGTTCACGGTCGCGGGTCACAGCGCACCTCCGGTGCGGTTGGTGCGGATGATCAGATAGACGAGGTACGGGGCGCCGAGCACACCGGTGATCACCCCGACCGGGAACTTCGTTCCGAAGGCGAACTGGGCAGTCAGATCCGCCACCAGGACCAGCAGCGCTCCCACCAGCGCGGCCGGCACGAGCATCGAGCCGCGCGGGCCGACGATCCGGGCGGCAATCGGACCGGAGAGGAAGGCGACGAAGGCGATTGGGCCGGCGGCCGCCGTCGCGAACGTGATCAGCCCGACGGCAGTGACGATCGCCATGATCCGGGTGCGTTCAGTGTGCACGCCGACTGCTCCGGCCGTGTCATCGCCGAGCTGCAGGGCGCCGAGGTTGCGCACCTGGGCCAGCAGTAACGGGCCGAGCACGACCAGCGCGATGGCCAGGGGCGCCGCGTCTTTCCACGACGATCCGTTCAGGCTGCCGGTGAGCCAGCGCATCGCCTCCTGCAGTTCCCACTGCGGTGCCTTGTCGAGGGCGTAGGAGGTGACGCTGTTCAGCATGGCCGCCATGCCGATGCCGATCAGGACGAGCCGGGTGCCCGCCACGCCGTTGCGGTAGGAGAGCAGGTAGACGGCCATCGCCACGCCCAGGCCGGCGAGCACGGCCACCACCGAGACAGTGAAGCCGCCGAGGCCGAAGAAGATGATCGCCACGGCCGCGGCTGCTCCGGCACCGGAGGTGATACCGATGATGTCGGGGCTGGCGAGCGGGTTGCGGAGCATCGTCTGGAAGGTGACGCCACCGAGGCCGAAGCACAGACCGGTGAGCACCGCCACGCTCGCGCGGGGCAGCCGCAACGTGCCGACCGTGAAGTTCGCACCGGAGACGTCCTGACCGAGAAGCACGCCGAGCACATCTGCGGGTGGATAGAAGGTGCGCCCCACCATGAGGGTCACGGCGAACATCACCACCACGAGGGTTGCCAGCAGGGCAATCACGACTCGCCGCCGGCGCAGGCGGGCCCGCCTGCTCGCGGCCACGGCCCGCACCACCGCGGGGTCGGGGGCGGAGAGCCTCTTGCCGTGGCGTTCCGGCCCGACGGCGGTGGGCGCCGCGATCCTGGTTGGTGCGCTCACAGGGCACGCACCTTGTGCCGGCGGACGATCGCGATGAAGAACGGGGCTCCCACGATGGCGGTGATGATCGCCACGTCGATCTCCTCCGGCCTGGCCACCACGCGGCCGAGTACGTCCGCCGCAGTGAGCAGGATCCCACCACCGAGTGCGCTCAATGGCAGCAGCCACCGGTGGTCCGGACCCGCGAGCATGCGGCACGCGTGCGGCACCACGAGCCCGACGAAACCGATCGGCCCGGTCACGGCGGTCACGGCACCGGCCAGCACCACGGCACCGAAGGCGGCCACCCCCCGGGTCACCGCCACCCGCTCCCCCAGCCCGGCGGCGAGTTCGTCCCCGAGGGCGAGCGTGTTCAGCCCCTTCGCCATCAGCAGGCAGATGCCGAACCCGACCACGAGGAATGGCAGTACGGTGCTGATCGACGCGGCCGTGGCGCCGCCGACGCCCCCGATCTGCCAGGACGTGGCACCTTCGGCGATGTCCCGGCGGGGCAGCACCACGGCGGTGACGAGTGAGGCGAGCGCGGCGGCGGTGGCCGCCCCGGCGAGCGCCAACTTCAGCGGAGTGGCTCCCTCCCGGCCGAGCGAGCCCACGAGGTAGACGAAGGTGGCGGTGGCGCCGGCTCCGATGATCGCGAACAGGATGTACGAGGTGGCGCTGGCCAGCCCGAACCAGGCCAACCCGATCACCACGGCCAGCGACGCCCCGGTGGTCACGCCGAGAATGCCCGGATCGGCCAGCGGGTTCCGCGTGACGCCCTGCATCACCGCACCGGAGACCGCCAGACCTGCACCGGCAAGGACCGCCATCACGGTGCGCGGGATCCGGCGTGCGACGGCGCCGTGGTCGAAACCCTCCGTCGATCCGCCCAGCGCCGCAAGGATGTCCTCCATGCTCACCTCACGTGACCCGTACGCCACGGAGACGACCATGACTGCGAGCAGGGCCGCCGTCAGGGCGCAGAGGGCAAGCACGCGCACCCGCCGCGAGCGCTGGAGTGTGCCTGTGGCAGATCCGGCTGCGGCGGGTGGCGTGGCGGTGGCCGTGCTGATGGAGTCTCCTTAGCCGTTGGCGGCGGCGCCGGCGAGGAGCGCCACGTACTGCTCCACCAGGTCGGTCTCGGCCACCTGGAGCGGTGTGGGGTTCGCGGCAGTGCCGAGCGGTGAGTCACCGTCGAGGTTCACCACGGCGTCATTCGCCACGGCGGGCAGTTGGGAGAGCAACGGGTCGGCCTCGAGGGCGTCGATGAGCTCCTGGCCGCCGTAGGTCACGAACACGTCCACATCGTCGAAGATGTCGGCCTGTTCGGTGCTGACGCTGCCATTCCAGACGGTCGGGTCAGTCGAGACCTCCTGGAGGCTGGCCGGGATCGTCATGCCCAGGTCCTCGAAGAACTGGGTGCGGGTGTCATAGGCGTTGTAGAAGTTGACTTCACTCAGGTCCGAGGGATCCACATGGGTGACCATCATCGCGGTGGCACCCTCCAGCTCGGGGTACTCGGCCACGGCGGCGGCGATCTTCTCCTCGAGCTCGGTGACCAGGGCGTCACCCTCCTCGGCCAGGCCGAGCGCGGTGGCGTTGACCTCGATGATCTCGCGCCACGGCGTACCCCAGGCGGTCTCCGGGTAAGCCGCCACGGGGGCGATCTCGGAGAGCGTGTCGTAGTCGTCCTGGGAGAGCCCGGAGTATGCGGCGAGGATCACGTCGGGATCGGAGTCAGCCACGGCCTCGAAGTCGATGCCATCGGTCTCGTCGTACAGCACGGGCATCTCGGCGCCGAGCTCGTCCAGCTTGGCCTCCACCCACGGGTGCACACCGTTGTCGTCGTCATCGCCCCAGGCGGTCAGCGGCATGCCGACGGGCACGATTCCGAGAGCCAGCGCCACCTCGTGGTTCGCCCAGCCGATCGCAGCCACCCGCTCAGGCTGCTCCTCAATCGTGGTGGTGCCGAGAGCGTGCTCAACGGTGATGGGAGTCCACTCGCCGGACTCTGTGGCCGTGGTCTCCTCCGAGTCATTGTCGGTGGAATCGGCTGCGCCGGAGCAGCCGGCGAGGCCGACGGCGACCAGGGCGGCCGCGGCGATGGCGCCACGAGGTGAAACGCGGAACATGGTGTCCTTCCTCTGCCGCGGGCGGTACCGCGGCCGTGCAGTGTTCAGGGAGTTCGTCAGGCGTCCTCGCACCTGCCGACGGCGGAGCACCCGTTGCGAGTCCAGACGGGCCCGTCTCGTACAGCGCAGGTGAGGTTTGCCTTGCCGAACTTATCCGCACCGGGGAGCAATAAGCAACTCGCCGTGCACATATTTCGCAGTGCGGCCGATCAGGCCCCTCGAGTCCGCGCCGGACGCTGACTTGTGCGGCATCCGCCGGAGATTCGCCGCAGAAGTCAGCGTTCGGCGAGAGGTGGGGAGTCGATAGGGAGTCGGTACAGCGGTATCGGCTGGGAGGCGGCGCCGATAGGGTCGGTCGTGAGACTCAGTCACCGGTGAGAGGGGACGTCATGCAGCAGGTCAAAGCCGTGATCGCACGGAGTCAGGGCGCCCCGGTGGAGTTGGTCACGATCAATGTGCCCGCCCCCGGGCCGGGTGAGGCAGTGGTGGCGATCCAGGCGTGCGGGGTGTGCCACACCGACCTGCACTACCGCGAGGGCGGCATCAACGACGAGTTCCCGTTCCTGCTCGGCCACGAGGCGGCCGGTGTGGTCGAGTCGGTCGGCGAAGGTGTGACCTCCGTGGCTCCCGGCGATTTCGTGGTGCTCAACTGGCGTGCCGTGTGCGGTCAGTGCCGCGCCTGCAACCGTGGCCAGGCGCAGTACTGCTTCGCCACCCACAACGCCACCCAGAAGATGACGCTCGAGGACGGCACCGAGTTGAGCCCGGCGCTCGGGATCGGAGCCTTCGCGGACAAGACCCTCGTCGCGGCCGGGCAGTGCACGAAGGTCGATGCCGAGGCTCGCCCGGCCGCGGTCGGCCTGCTCGGATGCGGCGTGATGGCCGGAATCGGCGCAGCCATCAACACTGGCGCCGTGACGCGTGGCAAGTCCGTGGCCGTGATCGGTTGCGGTGGTGTGGGTGCGGCAGCGATCGCCGGTTCCGCGTTGGCCGGCGCGAGCCCGATCATCGCCGTGGACATCGATCCCAAGAAGCTCGAGAAGGCGAGAACCCTCGGCGCCACGCACACTGTCGACTCATCCCAGGAAGACCCGGTGGAGGCGATCAAGCGGATCAGCGCCCAGACCTATCCCGGCGCCGAGGGGGCGGATGTGGTGATCGAAGCCGTCGGCCGGCCCGAGACCTGGAAGCAGGCGTTCTACGCCCGCGACCTGGCTGGCACGCTCGTTCTGGTGGGCGTTCCCACCCCGGATATGCAGGTCCCCGAGATCCCGCTGATCGATGTGTTTGGCCGCGGCGGGGCGCTGAAGTCGAGTTGGTACGGGGACTGTCTGCCCAGCCGGGACTTCCCCATGCTGGTGGACCTGTACCGGCAGGGCCGGCTGGACCTGGATGCCTTCGTCACCGAGGAGATCGGCATCGACGGTGTGGAGGCAGCCTTCGAGAAGATGCACCACGGTGACGTCCTGCGTTCGGTGGTGGTGCTCTGATGACTGCGCGTGTGGATCACACCGTCACCAGCGGCACATTCAGCCTGGACGGCGGCACCTTCGATGTCGACAACAACGTGTGGGTGGTGGGCGACGATGCCGAGTGCATCGTGATCGACGCCCCGCACTCGGTGGAGGACATCCTCACCCTCGTGGGCGGCCGAACGGTCCTCGCGATCGTCTGCACGCACGCCCATGACGATCACGTGCGTGTGGCGCCCGAGCTGGCCGAACGCACCGGGGCGCCGATCTGGTTGCACCCCGACGACGAGCCGCTCTGGGAGCTCACCCACGCGGGCTCGCGCTGGGATGACAACCTCACCGACGGCCAGGAGATCGCCGTCGCCGGAACGACGCTTCGGGTGCTGCACACCCCGGGGCACGCGCCCGGTGGGGTGTGCCTGTACGCGCCCGATCTGGGGTGCGTGTTCACCGGCGACACGTTGTTCAAAGGGGGGCCCGGAGCCACCGGTCGTTCGTTCTCGGACCTTCCCACTCTGGAAGCCTCGATCCGGGCGAAACTGTTCGCGCTGCCGGAGGAGACGGTGGTGCACACCGGGCATGGGGAGGGCACGACCATCGGCGCGGAGGCGGATCGCTTGGGGCGCTGATCCTGTTTCCCTCACGTCGATGGAGCCAGGGTCAGTCCTCGGCCTCACGGAGCACATCGACCACCAGCCAGCCCAGTTCTGTGCGGGTGAGGAAAAGCCGGAATGTGTGCCCCCAGGCCTCCTCGAGCGTGGTCGTGCCGTCAGGGTGATGCTGAGTCAGGTCGTCGATCTCAAGTGCCAAGTCGACGTAGTAGACCGCAGCGCCCGAATTGAGGTCGTAGTCCAGACCACTACGGACCAGATCGGCGTGTACCTCACCTCCGCTCGCGTAGACACCGCGTGCGTTCCGGTCGGCAACGAGATCATGCACCCTGGCGCAGAACACACACTCCGGACCGCTCAGCGCGGCCCACTCCTCCAGATCGCCCGTTGCCTGGGCGTACTGCATCAGCTGGACGTAATAGGTCGCTGCCGCAATAGCGCCGTCGACTGACTCCTCCGCCATGCCGACAGGTCGTGCGACCGGATCCACGGGCGGCGCACCGGACTGGTCATTCGCGCCTACGCTCGATGGGCCATCCGCGCCCCGGGTGACGCGATCCTCCGATTCGGCCGTGCACCCCGCCATGAGCGGGAGCGCGAGAAGAAGGGTAGCGCCGAAGCGTGATCTCCGCGTGCTCGGGTTCATCCATGCGACGCTGCCAGAGTCTTCCGTGCGCTGCAGGAGGCCTGTGGATAACCGTGGGCCGCGGCCCGTGGATCGCTCACCGCCGAATCACCGGGTGGCCGCCGGCGGCCGGCAGATCAGCACCTCACCCTCACCGGTGATGCTCAGCTCACCCGCCGCGTGCGGGGCCACCGCCGTCGCGCCACGTTTCAACGTGACCCGCCCGTCAGCGCTGTCCCGGCCGGTCACCGCCACCTGCCCGCTCAGCACGATCACGACGGCGAAGCCCGCCTCCACCTGAATCTCACCCTGGACGCGTTCACGCCCAAGGCGGAAGTACGGGTCCGCCGCTGCGGGGAACACTGACGGGCCGAACCCAGCGGGCCGCACCAGCTCGGCGATCTCCTGCCGTGTGCGCGCCCGTCGTTCCATGGCCTGCAATGCCAGGTCGTACCCGATGCCGAGGTGACCATCATTGGGCCCGTCGATCGGATAGCCCTTCCACTCGAGCATGAGCGAGAAGTCCTCCGGCTCCTGCAACTCCACCAGGAGCAGCCCGCCGCCGATGGCGTGCAGCACACCGGCGGGCACCAGCACCACATCGCCGGGATTGACCTGTACCTCGTGCATGAGCCCCAGGATCTCCTCGGCATCCTGGCGCTCCAGCACAGCGGCCAGTTCGTCTGCGCTGAGGTCCTCCTTCAGCGCCAGGTGCAGACTGCCTCCGGTGAGGAGGAACCACGCCTCAGTCTTGCCGTGCGAGGCGGCGAAGTGCGCCTTAGCGAACGCCCGGTCCGGATGGGCGTGCACGGGCAGCCGCTCCCCCGCATCCAGCAGCTTGACCAGCAGCATCGCGTCGGCGCCGTAGGCCGCCACATGGTCAGGTCCTAGCCACCACTGCGGGTCGGCCTCGATCGCCGCCCGCAGGTACCGTCCGTCCGGCAGCCGGGTGAGCCCGGTCGGTGCCTCGCCGTGGACAGTGGTGGCTGAGCCGACCCAGTCCTCGGGCTCGTACTCCCCGACGGCACCGTCGCCGCGAAGCTCGGCCAGCCCGGTGCCGCCCCGGTAGAACCTGTCCGGTGGGCGGTTGGCAGGCAACGGGATCACAGTCATCGGTGAGTTCCTTCCACAACAGCAGAGCGATCGATGGTGAGTGCGGCGACCATGCCGCCGACGAAGGTGTCGCCGAGGCCGATCGTGGTGGGGGTATCGGATTCCAGCTGCAGGGCCGGTAGGCACACCAGGTCCGCGGATCCGCCGATCGTTCCGGCCAGTTCTGCGGCTCGGTCCTGGACCGGCAGCAGGCCGGTGGCCTCATGATCGGAGCGAGTGGCGCCGTCGCCACTCAGATAGCGGGTACCCGCGGCCACGATGCCCGAACGCAGCGCTGGAACAAGCCCGCGGGCAGCGGGCCCGACGGCTGCGGCCCAGTGCTGGGTATGCACCACGAGGGTGCGTGCGCCGATCTGTTCCCGCGCCTCCCGCAGGGCCTGCTCGACGGCGGCCGCCTCGTGCAGGTCGAACGTGCGGCCCAGGTGGCCGAACAGTTCGTCCTCGTTCATGCTGACGACGTCAGCGAGGGTGGCCATCGTGGCGAGCACCTGCTCCCCCAGCGCGGCAACGTGCTGACCGGCATCCTCGAAAAGGACGACTCCGCCGTCGGGCATGGCCTCGACCACCTGGGCGATCCTGCTCAGGCGGTCCTTCACGAGGACCGGGTCCTGCATACTGTTCAGCCCGGTGACCAGCAGCACACCCAGATGTGGTGCAACCTGGGCGATCTCATCGCTGAGCAGGAGGTCCCGGTTCGGCGGGTCGTTGACGTAGATGAGCCGGTTCGCCTTCGGTGCGCTCACGTCCAGCAGATCGGTGTGCACGCGCGCCCCGCGGGGGAACTGCACAATCAGATGCGGGTGCAGGGAATCCTTGGTGGCGCTGCTCAGGCGTTGAATCTCCTCGGGCAGCAGCTCCCGCATGATCGGATTCGTGCTCACCAGGTGCACCATGCTCGGCACGCCGAGGGTACGCAGGGTCAGCGCGGCCCGGATCCCGGTGCCCCCGAGGGTCCACCGGTGCTGGAAGAGTCCGGGGAAGGTGCCGAGCGTGTCGGCGTCGGCCACGAACCGTTCACCGCCTTGACCTGCCTGGACGAACGCGAGGATGGAGATCACGAGGCTTCGCTGGTCGGTGATCTGCACACCCGTATCCAGCTCGCCGGAGGCGATGCCGTGCTCCGCGGCGAGGCGCGTGAGCACGGCATCGTCCCAGGTGATCTCAACGTCGACGTTGCCGCCGAAGCCGAGCAGTACTTCCGGTGTCACGGTCAGACCCGCGCCTGAACGCCGCTGATCGCGGGCACACCAGCTGCCTTGCCGTCGGCGCCGAAGAGGCGAATCTTGTGCGCCGCCACCTTCTTCATCGCCTCGATGCAACGCGGCTGAATCACGTTCGGCTCCCGCACCTTGGCGTCCTTGAGGACCTCGCGCATCTCCTGGTGGTAGGCCACCTTGATGTCACTGGAGATGTTGATCTTGTTGATGCCCAGCTTCGCGGCCTGGCCGATCTCGGCGTCCGGGTTGCCCGATCCGCCGTGCAGCACCAACGGAATCTGCACCGCCGCCTTGATCTCGCGCAGCAGATCGATCTTGATCTGCGGGGTGAACTCCGGCGGGAAGAGCCCGTGTGAGGTGCCGATCGCTACGGCGAGGCTGTCCACCCCGGTCGCTCGCACGAACTCCACAGCCTCGTCCGGGGTGGTGTAGATGATCTCCTTCGCACCCGCTTCACCGTAACTGTCCGCAGCACCGATGGTGCCGAGCTCGGCCTCCACGCTCACACCCACGGCGTGCGCGGTCTCGACCACGCGCTTGGAGATGCGCACGTTCTCCTCGAAGGAATCCATCGACCGGTCGATCATCACCGAGGTGAACCCGCCCTGAACGGCGGTGAGCATCTCCTCGTAGCTGCCGCCGTGGTCCCAGTGGATCGCCACCGGCACGCTCGAGCGGTGGGCCCGTGCCCGGATCGCAGCCACCGCGTCGATTCCGAAATGGGCCACCTCGTCCGGGTGGATCGCCACGATGAGCGGCGCATTCTCGGCCTCACTGATCTCGATGATCCCGTTGAACATCGCGTAGTCGCTGATGTTGAACGCCGGAACTGCGTAGTTCCCCTCGTGGGCGGCGGTCAGCAGGACATTTCCATTGGTGAGCACACTTACTCCTTGTTGTGGTGGTGGGATCAGCCGGTGGGGTCAGTTTTTGACCGCACCCGAGGTCAGGCCGCTCATGAAATAGCGTTGGAAGAAGAGGAAAAGGGCGAGTACGGGAATGGACCCGAGGATGCTCATCGCCATGATCTCGTTCCATTGGAACGAATGCTGGCCCATGAGCAGTTGCAGTCCGATGGGTACCGTGCGCATCGATTCACTGCTGGTCAGGGTCAACGCGAAGAGGTACTCGTTCCAGGCGATCATGAACGTGTACACGCCCACGGAGACGATCCCGGGTACCGAGACCGGCACCAGCACGCGCCACAACGCCGTCATCGAACTGCCGCCGTCCACCCGGACGGCCTCATCCAGCTCTCGCGGGAGCGAGTTCATGTAACTGGTCATCATGATGATCGCGTACGGAAGCGTGAACAACATATAGGTGAAGATCAGGCCCGGGTAGGTGTCATACATCTGCAACCCCACAATGATTCCGAAATAGGGAATCAGCACGGTGATCGGAGGTACCGCCTGCACGCTGATGATCAACAGTTTCAGCGGGTGCTTGGCTCGGAAGGCGAACCTGCTGAATGCGTAGGCCGCATGAATCGCGACGAGCAGGGTGAGGATCGTCACGCAGATCGCCACCACGTAACTGTTGGTGAAGAAGCGCAGCCTGCTGGGGTCACCGAGGATGGCCAAGTAGGAATCGAAACTGAACGATTCGGTGAGCAGCCGCGGCGGGAACTCGAAGATCTCCCGGTTGGACTTGAACGAGCTGGAGAGCATCCACAGCACCGGCAGTCCGGCGAATGCTGCGCCGATGAGCAGCCCGATCCAGGTGAAGATCCGCGCCGGGAGGTGGCGGGGCGGCGATTTCGTGGTGGTTACTCTCGTCGTGGTCGCTGACGTGGTGGTCATGACTCCCTCGCCTTCTCGTGCCGCACGTAGAAGAACGCGAGCACCATCGAGACGGCCAGGACCAGCACGGCACTGGCCGATGCGAGGCCGAACTCGTAGTCGTCGAAGGCCAGCTTGTAGGTGTAGGTGCTGAGCATCTCGGTGGAACTGAGCGGTCCACCGCCGGTGGTCATCCAGATCAGCGCGAATTGCTGCGCCGAGGTCCAGATCATGTCGAGCAGCAGGAGGCTGATGATGATCTGGCGCAGTTGAGGCAGGGTCACGTGGAAGAACTGCTGCACCGGTGAGGCACCGTCCACGCGGGCCGCCTCGTACAGATCGCCAGGGATGCCTTGCAGCCCGGCGAGCAGGCTCACCATGAAGAACGGGTAGCCGGCCCAGATGTTGATGACCGTGACAGTGCCGAGCGCGAGCTTCGGGTCGGCGAGCCATTCCACATCGGTCGAAAGCAGGTAGTTGATCACTCCGCTCGGCGCCAGCAGCATCCGCCACAGCACGGCGATCACGGCCACGGTGAACAGCCACGGCATGATGTAGATCGCCCGCAGCACGGTGCGGCTGGTGGCCGAGATCCGCTTGCTGTTCAGCAGCATCGCGAAGGTGAGGCCGAGGATCATGTGCGCCACCACGCTCACCACGGTGAAGACCACCGTGTTGCGCAGGGCGATGTGGAAGGTCGGGTCGGTGGCGATCTCGACGAGGTTCTTCGTGCCGACGAACTCGGGGTCCGGGTTGGTCACCACGTTGTCCATGAACGCATAGCCGATCACCAGCACGATCGGCAGCACCATGAGCACGGCGAGCAGGATCAGCGTGGGCGAGAGGAACGCCAGCGGCTCGAGCATGCGGCCCACGTGCGATCGCCGTCGGGGCGCCGCCGGCGGTGTGTTCGCGCCCGACGGCGCAGGTCCAGTGGCCCCGGACGTCCTCGCCGAGGAGGCGGGTTCTGATGCGAGGGGTGTGATCATGTTGGTCCCCGTTCCCCCTGCCCGTCACCATGGCGGTGACGGGCAGAGCGACGGATGCCTCCTAGAACTCGTCGGACCAGGCGGTCTGGGTCTGTTCGAGCATCTGGTTGACGTCCTGGTCACCGTTGAGGGTGGCCTGGAGCTGTTCGGCGAAGGAACGCATCAGCTGCTCGGCGGCCGGCAGACCGGAGAACTCGTTGACGGGGGTGGTGTTCTGGTAGATCTCGAACGCATCCGCCATCAGCGGGTCGTCTTCCACGAAGTCCGGCACGGCCTCGGTGTTTCCGGGGAAGCCGTTGGCGATCGTGGAGAGGTCGCCGTTCGTCTCGGTCTCCATCAGGTACTCGATCAGCGCGAACGCTTCTTCGGGGTGTTCGCTGCTCTCGGCCACGCCGATCCCCCAGGAGGCGTAGGTCAGTCCCGACTCACCCGAGAACCCTTCCTCGGTCGGGATGGGTGAGACGCTGAAGTTGAGATCCGGGTTGGTCTCCTGGAGCAGGTTGATGTGCGCGAGCGAGGAGATCATCATTCCGACGCGGCCGTTGGTGAACTCTTCGACCTTGTCCGGCTCCTTCATGGTGAATGATCCGGGCGCCACGGCCCCGGCGTCCCAGAGCTGCTGCACGTACTCGATGGCCGCCGTCATCTCGGGGTTGGTCAGATCGGGCTGACCGTCGGCGAGCATCGAACCGCCGGAGGACCACACCCACGGCATCACGTCGTTGAGCACGCCGTTGGGCTGCTCGAGGGAAAGCGGTAGCGCCCAACCCGTGGTGTCACCGCCGAGCTCGGAGATCGCGACGGCCGCGTCGAGGAACTCTTGCCGTGTGGCCGGTGGTGCGTCGATTCCGGCCTCGGCAAGAAGGTCGTCGTTGGTGAACAGCGGGTAGATGAAGTTGACCACCGGGATCATGTAGGTAGCACCGTCCACCTGCACCTGGCTGGCGAGCTGGCTGTCGTCATAGCCGTACTCGCTCATCAAGGCGCTCAGGTCGGCGATGGCGCCCTGATTGGCAAAGTCGTTGACCCAGACGGCGTCCAGGCCCATCACGTCGGGCATCGTGCCGGAGGCGGAGCCGGCGAAGAGTTGTTCCTGGGTGGAGGCGTACGGAGCGGAGACGAGTTCGACGTTGACGTTCGGGTTCTCCTCCTCGAAGCCGGCGATGATCTCGGCGAATGCGCCGTCGGGGAGCTCCGGCTCCCACCACTGCGCGAACTCGATGGTCACGTCGCCGTCACCGCCGGCGTCTCCACCGTCACTGCAGCCAGCGGCCACCACGAGACTCAATGCGGCTAGCCCGGCGGTGCCGGCGAGCCTCCGTGTGCGTCGAGCACCAGTGCTCATGTCCTACTCCTGTCGTCATCGTCAGTCTGAGCCTGCCGGAGCGTGCGCTTCATTGCCGCTCCATGCAGTTTTTTGCTGTGTTCTGCAACGCTACTGCGACGGACTGGTCACGTCAAGGCGCAGCCGGGTGCCGGCGTGTGGCCCCTGGATTGACCGGCATCGCGCCATCAGGGAGCGGCTTTCGTTGCCACGATGGCGCCCGGGCCAGGTGTCACGGTGGACAGCAGAACCGTCGCAGCGCGACTGCTGACGCGCCGGTTTACGCGTTTTTCTGCAGGAGTGATGCAAATCGTGCTACGAATGAGGCATGTCCCGCGCTGATTCCGCCTCCAGTGACCGTTCTCGTCACCTGCCCGCGCACCGCCGCGGCGCACTGGCCGACTTCGTCGCGGAACGGGGGCAGGTCGCAGTGGCCGAGCTCGCCGAACGGTTCCACGTCTCGATCGACACCATCCGGCGCGATCTGGACCAGTTGGACACCGATGGCCTGGTGATCCGCACCCACGGCGGCGCCGTCAGCAAATCGGCCGCCCCGGTGGGAGACCGCAAACTCGACCTGCGGCTTCACATGCATATCGAGGAGAAGGAGACGATCGCGGCCCTGACTGCGCGGCTGGTGCAAGACGATTCGGTCATCATGCTCAACGGTGGGACGACCACACTCGCCGTGGTCCGACACCTGCGCGAGCGGCGCGGATTGACCATCGCCACGAACAACCTTCGGATTCCGGCGGAGCTGCCCGCAGGTATGCAGTGCGAGCTCTACGTGTTCGGAGGGCACGTGCGTACCGTCGCGCAGACGACCACGGGATCGGTGTCCTTCGGGGTGACGAACCGCCCGGACGAGATCGCTGTGCGGGCGGACCTGGCGATCATCGGCGTCGGTGCCGTGGCGAGCACGGGATTCTCCACCAGTAATGTGGGCGATGCGGCCATGATGGCCGAGATGATGGACCATGCCGAGCGGGTGGCAGTGGTGGCGGATTCGTCGAAGTTCGCCCGGCCCCTGTTCGCTCAGATTGCCGCACTCGATCGGGCCACCTACCTGATCACCGATGCCGCTCCCCCGCCGCCGATCGCCGCGCAGCTCAAGGAGTGCGGGGTCTCGGTCATCACGCCCTGAGGCCGGCACCACCGCCTCAGCCACGCGGCCACGGATCCCCGCTAGACCGGATCGTCCTGCCGCGCCGGTGCCGTCTCCGGCGCCCGCAACCACGGGATCGTCGCGAGCAGCGCCACCACCCCGGTGGCGGCGAACGCCCACGCGAATCCAACCTGGTCGGCCACCACACCGATCAGGATCGGCCCCAGAATGGCGCCGGAATCTTGTGACATCTGGAACGCCGCGAGCACTTTGCTCCCACTGCGGTCCGTCCCCACCACATCCGCCAAGGACGCCTGCTGGGCCGGATTCATCAACCCCGCCCCCACGCCGGAGAACACCGACAACGCCAACAGCGCCGCCAGTGAGTCCGCCACCCCCATCACCCCGAGGCCCAACCCGGTCACCACCAACCCGGTGAGCACCACCGGGCGCCGACCCGCGGAATCCGCCCATCGCCCCGAAATCTGCAGAGCCCCTGCTGTTCCCACTGAGGCGAGCGCCAGCGCCGCTCCGGCCACCCAGGTCGCATCGTGCACCGCCACCGCCAACTGCGGCAGCACTGCCACTCGCACGCCGAAATTGCACCACCCGTTCGCGAACCCGGAAACCAGGGCGGCTCGGTAGGTCTGGATCCGCCATGCCTGCGCCACCTTCATCGGCGGTCGCTGCGTCTCGTCGGGCCCACCTGAGCCCACCCGCGCCCGCGGGCCACGCAACCGCACCGCCACGATGGCGGCCGCCACCAGCAGGAATACCGCGTACACCACGAACGGCACCCGCAGGCCGAATTCGGCCAGCAACCCGCCGAGCACCGGGCCGAGCATACCACCGAGCAGGAATGAGGTGGCATAGGCCGATGAGCATCGGCCGCGGATCTCCGGCGGCGCCATCCGCACCACCAGCGCCATGGACGAGACCGTGAACATGGTCGAGCCGATCCCGCCCACGCCGCGCAACACCAGCAGTTGCACGTACGACTGGGCGAACGCCGTCGCCAACGAGCTCAGTGCCACGATCACCAGACCGGTCAGGTAGATCGGTCGCTCTCCGAGCCGTGCCACCAGCGCTCCGCCGGCTGGGGCGAATGCGAGCCGGAAGAACGCGAACACGCTCACCACTACCGAGGCCGCGGCCACACCCACGTTGAAGGATCGCGCGTACGCGGGCAGAACCGGTGAGACGAGACCGAATCCGATGGCGATCACGAAGGCGGCCGCCACCAGCACCTTGATCTCGGTGGGAATGGAGGGACGGTTCACTGCTCGATCCTAGGCAGTCCTCGACGGCGGTTCGCACCACCATCGCTGCAGGCGGACACGGACCCGGCACCAGCACGGCCGGCTGCGGCAGCAACCTGCTCAGGGCTGCCGATGCACAGGGCTGTCAATGGACCGAACCGTCAATGCACAGGGCTGTCGATCCGCGCTCAGCGCTCGTCGGCGGGCTCGACCCGGAGCGTGCACGCCCGCGCCTGGGCGCTGAGCATCGAGTCGATCGAGGCCTGTGGTGCGCCGGTGTACTTGCGCAGCAGTTCGGCGTCGATCAGTTGCTGCACCGGATCATCGGCCGGCACATAGCTGGTGCTGACCCGCTCGCGCGGCAGTTCCAAAGCGGCGGCACGGTCACGCTCAGCGAGTGCACCGTCGCCCATGGCGAAGGCAACCGGGCGCCCGGCCAGGACGTGCCGGTACCACCAGGAGCCGTCACCGTAGGCTGAACGCAGGTACGCCTGGCCGTCAACCACCATCGACCAGATGGGGGTGGCGATGGCGGCGCCGTTGGCCCGGGTGGTCACGACCGCCACCACGGGCGTCGTGTCGAGCAGTTCCGTGACGGCATCGAAGGTCATGTTCAGTCAAGACGGTGCCAGTGCCGGCTATTCCCGCAGGCCCGCCCTACGCCGATTCGCTCAGAACCAGTGCAGCGAGTGGCAATACGTCGAGCCCTTCGCCGCCCTCGCGCATGGCCCCGATCTGGACGTACCCGCCTTCGACTTCGGTGTCGATGAAACCGGTGGCCCCGGGTCCCGGCGCGGACGTGATCAGGCGGGCATGATCAGGCGGGCATGATCAGGCGAGGGCAAGCTCCAGTGCCCGCTGCACGTGCAATCGCGTCGTGGGGAAGAACGGGACGGGCACGTCCTCGCCCGTGATGAGCAGCTCGATCTCGGTGCAGCCGGCGATGATTCCTTGCGCACCGCGCTCGATGAGCCGGTCGATCGCCGCCAGGTAGTGGGCCTTGGACGCCGTTTCGATGCGGCCCTGGACGAGTTCGTCGTAGATCACCTGGTGCACCGTGGTGCGGTCCGGCTCGTCCGGGACGAGCACGCTCAATCCGCGCGCGGTGAGCCGCCCGCGGTAGAAGTCGCCCTCCATCGTGTAGCGGGTGCCGAGCAGCCCGACGGCGTCCAGCCCGGCCGCGTGCACGGCGTCCGCGGTGGCGTCGGCCAGGTGCAGGAACGGCACGTCCAGGGCGGCCTCGATCGCATCCGCCACTCGGTGCATGGTGTTGGTGCACAGCAGGATGAGTTCGGCTCCGGCGTCCTGCAGGAGGCGGGCGTCCGCAGCGAGCATGGCGCCCGCGGTGTCCCACTCCCCTGCCGCCTGGAGTCGTTCGATCTCGGCGAAGTTGTAGCTGCGCACGATCAGGTCGGCTGAGGCCACCCCGCCCAGACGCTCCCAGACTCCCTCGTTGAGGAGGCGCTCGTACTCGATCGAACTTTCCCAGCTCATTCCACCCAGCAGACCGATCCGTCGCATGCTCCGAGTGTGCCCGATGTCGGTGTTGATGGCCGACGGCGTCCCTCACCGTCCGTGCGCAGCTGCCCTGACCGCTTCGGTAGCCGAGCATCTCCCCGTGGCGCCGGGACAGAAGCGGTCTCCCGCCAGCCACGCGAGAGACCGCTTTCTGCTTTCCCTGCCAGGAACTACTCGATATCAGCCATGCTGGCGCCGATGGAGCGCCATCAGGACTCCGCCGGCACAGAGCAGGGCCGCGGCCACTCCGAGAGCCGCGAGGGCCGTCGACGGCCCGGTCTCAGCGAGGTCATCGTCACCGCTGGGCGCCCCGCTCGCGGGGTCACCGTCCTGGTCCACCGGCGGTTCGGTCGGCTCCGGTGCAGGCGGGTCGGTCGGCGCCGGCGCCGGAGTCGGCTCGGGTGGCACTGGATCGGTGACCGATTCGAGGCCGTCGATCGCTGCCCCGAGCGCGGCGAGCGCCGCATCGACCTGTGCCTGATCCTGGGCATCGGCGAGGACGGCTTCCGCCGCCGCGATGGCGCCGAGGAGTTCGGTGACCGACTCCTCGGTGTAACCCTCTGTATCCAGGGCGCGGGCCTCGAGCACCAGCGCCTCGAGCGCGACGGTGTCGGGCTCGGAGCCCTCATCGATGCACTCGGCGTATGCCTCGGCGTCCGGGCTGAACCGGAACCAGTCGAACGTCGCGTCGATCTCCGGGGTGGACTCGATGCCCCGGAACGCGTACGGGCCCACGTGGGTGAAGCCTGCCTCGGCAACGTCGATTTCGCGCCCGTACCGGGTGAAGGTCTCGCCGTCGTAGGAGACGCTCGCGCGGATGGTCGATCCGTCGCTGGTGTAGCGCAGCCAGATCGTGCTCGTGCCCTCGATCTGTGGCGGCGCTGCGTCCTGGCGGTTGCTGCCATCTCGGTGGTAGACGAGTTCCACGGTCGGTCCAGGTGTCGCCTGGCCCAGGTCGAGTTTGGCGTAGTGAGAGTCGTCGGTGTAGAGCAGCAGACCCGCCTGCTGGAAGCGCTCCTGGGCATCGATAGTGACCCGGGTGGTCACCTGCCAGGGTGCGTCCGGCAGCTCCTGCTGGAGTAGCGGCGCCGCGGACACCCCGCCCGTGGAGGTGGGAATGCTCAGTGCGCCGTCGCTGACCTCGTGGGCAGCGACGTTCTCGCGGATGACGCGATCCCACGTGTCCTCGGCGAGTGAATCGCCGTCGAACTCGTCGCTGCCGGCCACCGCGCAGCGGGCGAACACCGGGTTCTCGGGATCTTCGGGGAAGCCGCCGAACGGCGGCGGGAGGATCACCTCGGCCCCTTCTTTCGCGTAGGCGATCGTGGCACCCAGGCGGTCACCGGACTCGTAGAACAGGTACGTCTCGCCGTCAGCGGTCACGATGTCCGGCGCAGCCACCCGGCCGACGTCATCGCCCTGCCCGCTGGATGAGTGCAGCAGGATCGGCTCCTCGCCCACATCTCGCAGGGATTCGTCGATGGTGCGCGCGTACGAGTTGCCGCTTGAGGCGTGGTAGATCACGTACAGCTGATCGTTCCATTCCCAGAGGTTGCCGCCGGAGACGTTCTGCCCTTCTTCCTCGCCCGGGGCCACCACGTAATCGGGATCGACCGTCCAGGTCCGTCCATCCACTGACTCCGCCAACCGGATGCGGCGCACGTCGTCAGTCTCATTGCCCATGTAGAACATCCCGTAGGCATAGTCCGAGTCCGGATCCGGATGGTCGAACACCCGGGCGTAGCTGGTCTCGGTGACTGCTGGCCCGCCCATGCTGTTCTCGACGGCGATGCCGCCGTAGTCGAAGGTGACTCCATCGTCGCTCTCGGCCCAGCGTGTCTGCGCGTTGCTGCCGTGGAAATACAGGAACATCCGCCCCGCTTCCTCGTTCCAGATCGCGTCAGCGCTGGAGACATGCGGCACGTCGTAGTGGTCACCCCACGTGTTGGTGATCAGCGGGTTGTCGCCGTACTCGGTCCATGGCCCCTCGAGGCTGTCGGCGTACATCATCGCGATTCCGCCTGGGTCATCGTGCGGGGCGTAGTACAGGTACCACTCGCCCAAGGGGTCCGACAGGTGCTCTCCGGCGTGGAACACGCTCGGGAAGATGAACTCGTCCGTCGGGTTGAAATCGAGCTCGTCCTTGTCGGTGATGACCCCTTGGTAGCCGAACTCCGGCCAACCGGGGGGCGGGTCCGCCGTCTCGGCGGCAGCCGGTAGAGCCGCACCGGCCACCGTCACCAGGGCGAACCCGGCTGCGATCAGTGCCGCGACGGCTCGTCTGCCGCCCTCTCGTGCGATCGTCATCGATCTTCCTCTCTCCTCGCTGCACCCGCGGCACCGCTGCCGAAGATGCGACCAGTTGACACCGTCCGGTGTCATCTGCGTAAACTTCCAACCATCCCGCTCATACGCATTAGCAAGCGATGACCCCGATGCTAATGCGTATGACTGCCAGAAATCTAGAAATATCTGCTCATCAACGCCGCCACTGCCGCCGCGCACGATCGACAGGAACAGTCATGACCACCAAAGGCACACCGTCACTGCGGATCACCCAGCGCCGCATCGCGGAACTGGCCGGCGTGAGCCAGTCCACGGTCTCGCTCGTGGTCAACGGCAAAGCGGATGCCATCAGCCGGATCCCCGCCGAGACCCGCGAACGCGTGATGCAGGTGCTGCGCGAGGCCGAATACGTGGCCGATCCCGCAGCGCGCCGGCTCGCGGGAGTGGGTAACCGGCTGATCGGCGTCTTCACCTACGAACCCGCCTTCCCGGCCGCGAGCCGGGACTTCTACACCTCACTGCTCACCGGGATCGAGTCTCAGGCCGAACGCCTCGGCTACGACCTGTTGATGTTCACCTCTGCCCCAGTCCACGAGGGCCGGCGCCGCCTCTTTCACCCGGCCAACCGGTTGCGCCTGGCCGACGGATGCCTGCTCCTCGGCCTCGAAATGGACGGTGGCGAGCTGGAGCGGCTCGTGGACAGCGGCTTCCCGTTCGTGGCGATCGGTCGGCGTGCGGCACGCGGGGTCCCCTATGTGGCTGCCGACTACGTGGCCGGCACTGCCGAACTGGTCGAGCGGGCGTGGAACGCGGGTCATCGCAGCTTCGCTCTACTGCACCGGGAGAGCACCGGTGAATCGGTGCTCGATCGTCTGCTCGGCTTCGATACCGAACTGCAACGGCGCAGTCCGGACGGCGCCGCCCTCGCCCTGCGCCGCGCCACTGACGGCCTCGAGCTGGAAGCCGACTGGGCCGCACTGCGCCGCAGCGGTGCCACGGTCGCCTTCGTCGAGGACCCTCACCACGCCCAGCGCATCCACGCGATGGCGATGCGTGATGGCGTCAGCGTTCCCGGCGACCTCTCGCTGGTCACCTTGGCGGACCCCTCGCACGGTTCGGCCACCGACCCCGACCTGACGCGGCTCAGCCCGCCCCGGACTCGCCTCGGTGCCGAGGCCCTCACCTTGCTCGGGCGAATCCTCGACCCCGACGTCGAGGTAACCGACAGCGAACGACGTATCACCCTGCCGTGTGCCCTCGTGAGCGGATCCACGCTCGCAGCGCCGACCACCCCGAACCTGGAGGAAACCTCATGACCCACACACCCGCGCCGAACCCGCCCACGGTGGCGGGTCTCGGGAGGCCTGCGACCAGCGGGGTCGGCGACGAGCTCAGCACCGACGTGCTCGTCGTCGGTGGCGGACTCGGCGGCGTAGCCGCCGCACTCGCTGCACTCGAGGCCGGGTGCCGGGTGGTGCTCACCGAGGAGTACCGGTGGCTCGGCGGGCAACTCACCAGCCAGGCAGTCCCACTGGACGAGCACAGTTGGATCGAGCAGTTCGGTGCCACCGCACGCTACCGCCGGCTGCGCGAGGGGATCCGCGACTACTACCGGCAGCACTATCCGTTGACTGAGCGAGCCCGGGCCGAGAGGTACCTGAACCCGGGCAACGGCCTGGTCAGCCGCATGTGCGCCGAACCCGCCGTCGGCGCTGCCGTCCTGGAGCAGATGCTCGCCCCGCACCGCACGTCCGGGCGGCTCGTGGTGCTGCAGCCGGCGGTACCCGTGAGCGCCGACGTGGACGGTGATCTGGTGCGAGCGGTGACCCTGCGGCTGACCGAGTCCAACCGGCAGGTCAGCGTCGCGGCACGGTACGTGCTCGATGCCACCGAGCTCGGCGACCTACTGCCGATGACCGGTGCCGAGTACGTCACGGGTTTCGAGTCCCGGCATGAGACCGGGGAGCCGAGCGCGCCCGAGGAGGCGCAGCCAGACAACCAGCAGGCGTTCAGCTGGTGCTTCACCGTGGACCACGTCGACGGTGAAGACCACACGATCGATCCGCCGTCGGACTACGCACAATGGCGCGCCAAACAGCCCGACTACTGGGGCGCGCCGATGATCTCGCTGACCGCGCCGGATCCCCGCACCCTGGAGATCTCCACCCGCACCTTCACCCCGCACCCGGCGCCGCGCACCGGCGCCGTGGCGGACCAGGCGAAAGATCCCGGGGACAGCGAGCTGTGGACGTTTCGCAGGATCATCGATCGCACCAACTTCACCCCCGGCACCTTCGCCAGTGACGTAGTGCTGGTGAACTGGCCGATGATCGACTACCTCGACGGCACCCTGGTGGACGTTACGGCCGAGGAGTCCGAGCGGCACCAGGCGGCTGCCCGCCGGCAGTCCCTCTCGATGCTGTACTGGCTGCAGACCGAAGCACCCCGCCCGGACGGCGGCACCGGCTTCCCCGGGCTGCGATTGCGCGGGGACCTGACCGGCGGACCGGACGGGCTCGCCATGGCTCCCTACATCCGCGAGTCGCGCCGGCTGCGCACGGTGGGCCGGGTGACGGAGAACGACCTGTCCATCGCGGTCAAAGGGCACGGCCGCCCGTTCACCACACCGGACTCGGTGGGCATCGGCATGTACCGGGTGGATCTGCACCCCTCCTCCGGCGGTGACAACTACGTGGACGTGGCCAGCACACCGTTCGAGATCCCGCTCGGTGTGCTGCTGCCGCGACGGATGCGCAACCTGCTGCCGGCCGGCAAGAACATCGGCACCACGCACATCACCAACGGCGCGTTCCGCCTGCACCCGACCGAATGGAACATCGGTGAGGCATCCGGCGCGCTCGCGGCGTACTGCCTGCACCGCGGAATCGAGCCTCGCACGGTGCGCGAGAGCTCCTCCGATCTGCACGACTACCAGACCCTGCTCACCCGCGACGGCGTCGAACTGCACTGGCCCGACGTCGTCGGCTACTAGAAGGAGACACCATGCGATCAGCAAGGACGCTGACAGGGATCACCCTGGCGGCAGTCGGCTCACTCGTTCTCGCCGCCTGCTCTGGCGGCGGCGAGAGTTCAGGTGAGGCGACAGAGAACATCGATCTGCGGATGACCATCTGGACCTCCAACGAGGACCATCTGGAGCTGTTCAACTCGATCGCCGACGAGTACATCGCCGAGCACCCCGAGATCGACTCCATCACGTTCGACCCGTTGCCTTTCGATGACTACACCTCCACGGTGACCACCCAGATCGCCGGAGGAAACGCTCCGGATCTGGCGTGGGTGCTGGAGAATGCGGCTCCGGACTTCGTGGCCAGTGGCGCGCTCATGTCGCTGACGGACACACTGGAGAACACGCAGGGTTATGCACTCGAGGACCTCTCCCCCAGTGCCACCGAGTTGTGGATGAACGAGGGCGAGCTCATCGCCTACCCGTTCAGCACCTCACCGTTCGTGACCTTCGTGAACAACGACCTGCTCGCCGAGGCCGGCCTTCCGACGGCGCAGGAGATGCTGTCCGAGGGCAGCTGGACCTGGCAGGACGTCAGCGCAGCCGGGTCGACGGTGGCTGAGGAGACCGGCGAATCCGGTTTCGTGATCCGCGATTTCGACTACCTCAACTGGGACTACCTCAGCACCGTGTGGAACGGCTGGGGCGCGGCGCCGTGGAGCGAGGACGGTGCTCAGTGCACGTTCAATGAGCCCGAGATGGCTGAGGCGTTCGCGTTCCTGCATGAGGCGGCCTTCGATCAGGAATCGATGCCCGGACCAGGCACCACCGCGGACTTCTTCGCCGGTGAGGCCGCCTTCACCGTCACGCAGATCTCACGCACCAACCTGCTGCCCGAGGACGGCTTCGACTGGGACCTGTTGCCGTTGCCCCAGGGGCCGGACGGCGAGTACTCGGTCACCGGCCAGGCCGGCATCGGAGTGCTCAGCCAGAGTGAGCACCCGGAGGCCGCGGCCGGATTCCTGGCCTACTTCAGCAACCCGGAGAATGCCGAGCAGCTGGCTCAGTACTTCCCGCCGCCGCGGGAGTCGTTGCTGACCGTGGACGTCCTCGCCGAGGCCAACCCGCTCTTGAGCCCGGAGCAGATCGAGAACGTGGTGATCCCTGGGATCGAGACCGGTCAGGTGCGTCCCAGCCATACCGACTCCGCCGAGATCGGCCAAGAGGTGCGTTCCTCACTCGACGCCCTGTGGACCGCCGACGCCGACATCCCGGCCGTGCTCGATCAGACCTGCACCGCCATCGCACCCCTGCTGGAGAACTGACGCCGTGACTTCGCCCGCCTCGGTGCGCCCGGGTCCTGCACCCGGGCGCACCACGGAACGCAGACGCACGCCCGCGTACGTGCGCCGGGACGCGTGGACCGGATACCTGTTCATCGCGCCACAGCTGCTGGGAATCATCCTCTTTGTCCTGGTACCGCTGGGTTTGATCGTCTATTACTCCTTCCACGAGTGGAACGTGCTCGCCGACACGTTCACCTTCGTGGGCCTGGAGAACGTGGAGAAGCTCTTCAACGACCCCGATCTGGTCCCCGTGCTGCGCGCGACGGCGGTGTTCTCCCTCGGCCTGGTCGTCTTCAACCTCAGCCTCGCGCTGCTGCTGGCCGTGCTGCTGAACCGCAAATGGCGCGGCATCACGGCATTTCGTACCCTGTTCTTCTCCCCCGTGGTGATCTCCCTGGTTGCCTGGACCATCGTGTGGGGCTTCCTGCTGCAAAATGACGGCGGGATCAACGGCCTTCTGTCATTGCTCGGCGTGGACGGGCCGAACTGGCTCCGGGAAGGCTGGGGGGCCATGCTCGCCGTCATCGTGGTGCAGGTCTTCAAGAACGTGGGCCTGAACATGGTGCTCTTCCTCTCCGCCTTGCAGGGCGTGCCGGGTGAGTTGTATGAGGCCGCACGCATCGACGGGGCGAGCAACCGCCGTCTGTTCACCTCGATCACGTTGCCGCTGATCTCCCCGATGATCATGTTGACGTCGATCATCACCATCGTGGGTTCGCTGCAGGTCTACGCGCTCGTGGCCGTACTCACCCAAGGTGGGCCGGGAATTTCCACCACCGTGCTCGTCTACTACCTGGTCCAGCAGTCCTTCGACTTCCACGCGTTCGGCTACGGCTCCACCCTCGCGGTGCTGCTGTTCCTCATCGTGCTCGTGCTGACGATCGTGCAGTGGCAGCTGCGCAAGAGGTGGGTTTTCTATGAGAACTGAGTCCAACAGCGCCCCGGCCGTCGCGCTTGCGCCCGGGACCGGTGGGGCGAACTCACCGGGCATTGCCCCCGGTGCCGCGAGATCGCGCGGGCCCGGTGCGAACCACACGCCGCGGTGGCGAAAGATCGTGTTCTTCGCTGCCTTGAGCCTGCTTGCGATCCCGTTCGTGATGCCCACCTGGTGGATGATCACCTCATCATTGAAGCCGGTCAGCGAGATCTTCGCGTTCCCGCCGTCGCTATGGCCCACAGAGGCGACCTTCGCGGCCTACGCGGATGCGTTCACCCTGCAGCCGTTCGTGCGCCAGTACTTCAACAGCGTCTACATCGCCGCATTCGTGACGCTGGGCACGATGCTGATCTCCGCGATGGCCGGGTACGCCTTCGCACGGATCAAGTTCCGCGGCCAGAACGTGCTCTTCCTCGTGGTGCTCATCGGGTTGCTGATCCCGAGCGAGGTGACCATCGTGCCGTTGTTCCAGATGTTCAACAGTTGGGGCATGGTCGATACGCACTGGCCGCTCCTGCTGGCCACCACCTTCGGTGCGCCCAGCGTGCTCGCCACGTTCATCATGCGGCAGTTCTTCATCACATTGCCGGTGGAACTGGAGGAGGCGGCACGCCTGGACGGCCTCGGCCGGTGGCGCATCTGGCGGCTCATCGCGATGCCGCTGGCCCGCACCGCCATGGCCGCCGTGGCCATCTTCACCTTCCAGCACGTCTGGAACCTCTACCTCGAGCCGACCGTGTTTCTGCAGACACCCGAACTGTTCACCCTGCCCCAGGCACTGACGCGCTACACCGACGCCTACGGCGGCGCGATGTGGAACGTCCAGCTGGCCGCGGCCACGATGACGGTGATCCCCGTGCTGGTGATCTTCGCGCTCGCGCAGCGTCAGTTCATCGAGGGCCTGGCCCAGACCGGGTTGAAGGGGTAACGCGACCTGGCGCTTGAGAGGGTTAGCGCCACCCGTCCTGCCGGGCGATGGATCCGGTGACGTCGCGCCGATAGCGGCCCGGTGAGCGGCCCAGCTGCTTCTTGAAGGCCGCGCCCATGTACTCGGCGTGCTTGAAGTCCAGGCGCTCCGCGATCCGGGTGAGTGTCCAGTCGGTGGAGACCAGCAGCTCGGCCACCCGGTTCATCCGGACCCGAAGGATCTCGGCGTGCACCGTGCGCCCGACCTGCTTGACGAACCGCAGGTCGAGCGCACGGCGGGACAGACCCACTTCCCTCAGCACCTCCGGCACGGTGACATTCACGTCCGCACGATCTCGGATGTAGCGCAGGGCGTGAGCGACGAGCTCATCCTCGACCGACAGCAGGTCCGAGGACTGCCGGGCGACCACGCGCACGGGCGGGATGAGACGAAGCCCGGGTTCGACGTGTTCACCGGCCATCATCCGGTCGAGCAGCTCAGCGGCCAGGTAGCCCGTGCGGCGAGTGTCCGGCTCGATGCTGGACAGGGCCGGGGAGGAGAGCGTGCCGAGCAACTCGTCGTTGTCGACACCGATCACGGCGATCTCATCGGGAACGGCGAGATCGGCGACCTTGCATGCTTCCAGCACTTCATGGCCCGCGATGTCGTAACAGGCGAGTACGCCGACCGGCTTGGGCAAGCCCGTCAGCCAGCGCGCGAGTCGGTCCCGGTCAGCGGCGCGGGTGCCGGTGGGTCGCATCGTGAACTCGTGCGCGGGTGAGCCGTGCCGGTCGGCGTGCTCGGTGAACCCGCTCCCCCGTTTGACCGACCACCCGTACCGCGGATCGCCGCAGAAGGCGTAGTTCGTGATGCCGCGCTCAGCGAAGTGCTCCACCGCCCAGCGTGCGATGTGGTCATCGTCGGTCTCGGCGCCAGGTAGCTCAGGCAACAGCCGGCCGGCGCTCAGGTCGACCGTGGGTAGACCGAGCCGCCGGATGAAGGCCGCGGTCTCTGGATTCTCGATCCGCGCCAGGACCCCGTGCCCATGCCAGCCCTCCAGCCAGGAAAAGTCGGTATCCAGCCGGGAGTGCTCCACCAGGTACAGCGACCAGTCCCGGTGCGCGGCCACGTACTCGTGCACTCCGCGCAGCAGACCACGCGCGTAGGCGTTGGAGGTCTCCACGAGCAGCGCAACGTGCGTGGATCGGGCGTCACTGACCATGTAAAAATTCTACGGAACGCTGCGCAATGACGCATGGTCTTGCCACGGACGGCTGCCTAGCGTGGATGTCAGGAGGTCAACGACGACGACGTATCCCTTCCTTGATCACACCGGTCGGCCCCGCATGCCGACCGAGAAGCAGCCAGGCCGACGCGCCGGAGTGGTCGCGCTCAGCCTGGTGAATCTCCCGCGATCCCAGGAGCAACAACAATGAGCTCACTCACCGAGGAGAAGCGGCGCATGCCGACGCCGACGCTCCGGCCCCCCTCAACGCCCCACTCGCGCAGACGGCGAGCCCTCGCGCCCTACCTCTTCCTCAGCCCCTGGCTGATCGGCTTGCTCGTGTTCGTCATGGGGCCGATGGCCGCCTCGCTGTACTTGTCCATGACCGATTACAACTTTCTCCAGGACCCGAACTTCATCGGCCTGGACAACTTCGTGCGGATGTTCACCAGCGACCCGCGCTACCTCAGCTCGGTCGTGGTCACCGCCACCTACGTGCTCGTCTCGGTCCCGCTCCAATTGATCTTCGCACTCGCACTAGCGATGTTGCTCGACCGAGCGATCGCCGGAATCGCCATCTACCGCGCGGTCTTCTACCTTCCCTCCCTCATCGGGACCAGTGTCGCGGTCGCCGTATTGTGGCGGACCGTCTTCGGTAGCGACGGTCTCGTGAATGGCGCGCTCGGCGCCCTCGGCATCGACACCACGCACAGTTGGGTCGGTAACCCTGACACCGCCTTGATGACCATCATCGCGCTGAACGTGTGGACCTTCGGTTCGCCGATGATCATTTTTCTCGCCGGCCTGCGCCAGATCCCACGCTCGTACTACGAGGCGGCAGAAGTCGACGGTGCCGGACGCGTCCGTCGATTCCTCAGCATCACGATTCCGCTCCTGACACCCATCGTCTTCTTCAACTTCATCCTGCAGACGATCTACGCCTTCCAAGCATTCGTCCCCGCCTACATCGTCAGCAACGGTCAGGGCGGTCCAGCAGATTCGACATTGTTCTACACGCTGTACCTCTACCAGCAGGGATTCGCCAACTTCGACATGGGATATGCCTCCGCCATGGCGTGGGTGCTACTCGTGGTCATCGCCGCAATCACTGGCATCAACTTCGTGCTTTCCCGATACTGGGTCTTCTACGCGGATGGTGACCGATGAGCGCCGAGACCGCAGTCACCGCCCGTACCAAGCCGCCGGCGCGTCGAGTCGCGATGCACGTGCTGCTGATCACGCTCGCCGTCGGGATGCTCTACCCGCTGTTGTGGATGTTGGTCAGCTCGCTGCGCGAGAACGAGAACATCTTCACCAGCGCCGGACTGGCGCTGACCGATGCGACGCTCGCCAATTACGTTCGTGGCTGGGATGCCCAGCAGAATTCTTTCGCAATCTATTTCCGGAACAGTTTCATCGTCACCGGCTCGGTGATTATGGGGAACCTGATCGCCTGTTCTTTGACGGCGTTCGCGTTCGCACGGATGAGATTCCGGCTCAAGGCACTCTTCATGGGAATCATGCTCGTGACGATCATGCTCCCCGAGCACGTCACGATCGTTCCGCAGTACATCTTGTTCTCGGAACTCGGGTGGCTGAACACCTTCCTCCCGCTGACGGTGCCGAAATTCTTCGCGACCGACCCGTTCTTCATCTTCTTGATGGTGCAGTTCATGCGCGGAATCCCCCGTGACATCGATGAGGCAGCTTCCATCGACGGGTGCGGGCCGTTCCAGATCTACTGGCGGATCATGCTGCCGTTGGTGGTGCCGGCGCTGGCCACCACCGCCATCTTCTCCTTCATCTGGACCTGGAACGACTTCTTCCGCCCGCTGGTCTTCCTGACCGACAACGATCTGTTCACTGTGCCGCTGGCGATCCGGCTCTTCGTCGACCTCGGCGGCACCGACTGGGGAGCCCTGTTCGCCATGTCCGTCTTATCCCTCGTCCCGATCTTCATCTTCTTCGTCTTCGGGCAGCGGTATCTGATCCGTGGCATCGCCACGACGGGGCTCAAGTGAGCGCCGAGCGGGTGCGGGTGGCGGTCATCGGGGCGGGCTCCTTCGCACAGTCCCACCTCGCCGCCTACGCACAACTGGAGCGCGCCGACGTCGCGTGGATCTGCGACCCTGACCGCGACGCTGCTCACGCTGCGGCCGAACGATGGGGGGTCCAGCGGATTGCGCCCGACCTTGACACCGTCCTCGCCGACGACGACGTCCAGCTGGTCGACCTCGTCACGCCCGTAGCGCTACACGCCCCCCAGGCGATCCAGGTGCTCGACGCGGGACGTTTCGTCCTCTGCGAGAAACCCATGGCGCTGGGTCTGGAGGAAGCCACCAAGGTCGCCGAGGCAGACCGTGCCTCCGCCGGCAACCTCATGGTCAAGTATCACCAGCGCTTCGATCCGGTGCATGAGCGGGTCCGCGACGGGCTCGCTGAGCAACTCTGGGGCGCCGGGCTGGTGGCACACATCGAGATTCTCGGCGACCACCTCGCGGCCCTGCGCTCCCCGCATCACTGGCGTGGCAATCCAGCGATGACCGGAGGCGGGTGCCTGTTCGAGTCGGGCTCGCACCTGATCGATCTAGCGCACTTCTGGTTCGGACCAGCGCGCCGAGTGACAGCGACGGCGACCCAGCTCGCCGCCGGCAACCCCGACAAGGGCGAAGACACCGCCACCATCGTGGTCGAGTTCGAGTCGGGCACGATGATGACCCTGGTCGGCTTCTGGGGCGCCCCGGGCTGGGACTGGCGCAAGGAGATCTTCACTTCCGAGCAGAACCGCCTCTCAATCGAGACCGGCAGCGACAACGTGCTTCGCCGACGGGACAGCCACGGCGGCGATGAGGTCATCGCCGTGGAAGAGGACTGGTTCGACCGGTCGGTGAGCCGCTCGATCTCGCACGCGCTCGACTGTGCTGCCGGGAACGCTCGCCCGCTGGTGTCGGTGGAGGACTCGATGCAGTCGATGCGCACGCTGGATGCGGCGTACCGGTCCATCGCGGGAGGGCACTCCGTTGAGTTGGCGTGAGAAAACCCTCGCGGAGATGCTCGGCCGCCCAGCAGGATTTCCCCGGCGGACAGCTGAGCCAGCACCCCTGCCTGAGCGCATCATGGACGCGCTGCGAACGGTGAGCCGGTTGGCCGGACTCAGCCTCGTGATGATCGTGCTCGCACTCCCCCTGATCACCGCCGTACCCGCCCTCGGAGCCGGTTCCCGGCTGCTGCTGAAGGCCTCACAAGGCCGGGTCACCGGGCTCTGGCGGGAGCTGCCCAGGGACGTCCGCCGCGCGCTTCCCACCACGTGGTTCCTCGGACCAGCAAGTGTGGCCGTGGTCGCGATCAGCGTGCTGAACCTCGCGTTCCTGGCCGGTCAGCCGGTATCGGCGGCGGGAGCGTTCTACGCCGTCAATGTCTCGGCGCTCTTGATCGCCGTCTGGTGGCTGGCCGCGTGCGTGCACGAGCTGGCTGAGGATCCAGGTGTTGCGCGTTCCGAGCTGGTCAGACGTGCGACGAGCCGAGCAACACGTTTCGGTCCCTGGCACCTCGCCGTGCTGCTGGGAGCGGCACTCACCGTGACCCTCGTGATCCATGTCCCGCTCGTCGGCGTGATCTTCGGCCCTGGCCTGGCGCTGTACCTGGGCCGCGTGGCCACCCCCCGACCGATGACTTCCCTCCAACCCCGCAGAGGTGACCTGTAACGATGCTTGACGTCGCATTCCTGGGTGTGACCCACCCTCACGCCCACGCCTGGGCCGGCGCGGCTCATGAGAACCCCGGCGCGCGGATCACTCGTGTGTACGACCCCGACGCCACCGCCGCCCAGAGTTTTGCCCAGAAGTACGACGCCGAGAGCGTGCACAGCGCAGCCGAGGCGCTGCACGGGGCCGGCGCCGTGGTGGTGGACGGGCGCAACGATGAAGCGCCCGGTTTTGCCGAGATCGCCATCGATGCCGGACTGCCGGTGTTCATCGAGAAGACAGGTGCTCGGACCTCCGCGCGGTTGGCCGAGGTAGCCGATCGCGCCTCGCAGGCCAATGTCCTCACCCAGATGGGCTTCTTCATGCGCTACTCCGACTCCGTCATGCGCACCCGCCAGGCACTCGAGGACGGCGCGTTGGGCGACCTCTATCTGGCTCGCTTCCACGCCGCGATCCCGCACCAGGCCTGGGCCAGCATGACCCACTGGTTCGCCGACGCGAGCAACGTCGTGACGCCGTTCATGGAGGCTGGCTGCCACCTGGTCGACGTGCTGAGGTTGCTCCTCGGTGAACCGCACGAGATCCGTGCTACCAGGGTTCGCCGGAGCGGGACGCCCAGTCCCGGTGAGGATGCCTTGGCGGTGACGATGCGCTGCGCCGACACCGTGGTGGCGATCGACTTCACCGCCCATGAGGCCGACCCCTGGAACATCGGCTGGGGCGGGGAGCTCTTCGGCGATGCCGCCACCCTACGTTTCGGGGTCACGCCGGCACGCACCTCGCTGGGCAGCGGCGACCACGTGCCGGACCTCCTCTCGCCCGTCGCAATGGACGATCCAGACGCTATTCGCACCTGTATGTCGGCCGAGAACGCTGTGCTGATGCGGCGGGGCATGAGCGCCTTCATCGACGCGATCGACAGTGGTTCCCCGTCCCCAGTGGACGCCGAGTCGGGCGCTGCGACCCTGCGCCTGATCGAAGACGTGCTCACGGCCTGCGAGCTGCCGGCCGTACGACCTGACCCCCTCCCGACACCCTGACCTACCCCCGCACACCTGTCCCATCCCACGACCTGACCCCATCCCCACCCCAGACCCGGCTGCGACGACGCAGCCGTTTCATGAAAGGACACATCATGGTCAGCAGAAGGAACTTCCTGCGTACCTCCAGCCTCGCTCTCGGCGCGGCTGCCCTCGGCACCACCACCGCCTGCGGTCAAGGTGGAGGTAGCAACGGTGTCGAGGACGACGACGCCCCCAAGGACATGCGGTTCGCCTGGTGGGGCCACGAGGAGATGAACCGCACCACCAACGAAGCGATCGAGCTTTACAACAGCCGCCACGAGAACGTCACCATCACCCCGGAGAATGCCTCCTGGGACGACTTCTGGGACCGGATGGCCACCCAGATCGCTGGTGACAACGGTGCGGACGCCTTCCAGATGTCGAACCAGATGCTCGTCGACTACGCCGAGCGTGGCGCGCTGCTCGATCTCGAGGAATTCATCGGCGACCCCATCGACATCAGCGACTGGAACAGCGATCTGCAGAACTACGGGATCATCGACGGTATCCGCGCCGGGGTGCCGATGAGCACCGACGCCTTCACGATTCTCGCCGACCGGGACGTGATCCAGGAGTTCGGTCTGGAGATTCCCGACGGCGCGTGGACCTGGGACGACGTCTCCGAGCTCGCGCACAGCATCCGCGAGGCCTCCGGTGGGGAACTGTGGGGCATCAAGGACGGCAGCGGGATGTACGAGGTCTTCGAACCGTGGGTTCGTGGCCGTGGACTGAGCTTCTTCGACACGGAGGCCTCCCCCACCACGGTGGGCTTCAGCAAGGACGACCTGCGCGAGTTCTGGCAGTGGTGGGCCGACATGCGCGCCAGTGGCGCCTGCGTCCCGCCGAATGTGTCCGCCGAGGACACCGGTCACGAGAACAGCCCGATCATCACCGGCGTCGCTCCGCTGTACTTCACCACCAGCAGCGAACTCACCGGTGTGAGGGCCCTGACGCCCTCACAGATTCAGGCGCTGCCAATGCCTGACACAGACGGCGGGAGCAAGCGGGCCAACTTCGTCCGCCCGAATCTGTTCATGTCGGCATGGGCCGGGACGGCCTACCCGATGGAGTGCGCTCGGTTCATGCAGTTCTGGATCAACGACCCCGAGGCCGTCGAGGTGATCGGGAACTCCCGGGGCGTGCCGCCGAGCCCCAGCTCGGCTGAGCTGGTGCAGGAGGATGCCGGCGAGGACGGCCTCCTGACCCCGTCGGACTACCTGGCGCTCATCACCGAGATCGGCGATCCGATGGACTCGCTCACACCTCGTGCTGGTCGAGAGGTCTACCAGTTGCTCTCCCGCACCGCTGAGGAGCTGCGCTTCGAGCAGACCGACATCCCGAGCGCGGTCGACAGCTTCTTCGACCAGGCCGCCTCACTCCTCGCCTGACCCCTACCCGAACACAAGGAGAACCATGCGTTTCACGAACAAGGTCGCTGTCGTCACCGGCGGCGGTGCCGGCATCGGCCGGCAGACCGTCAACATCCTGGCCGCCGAGGGAGCCACCGTGGTGGTCGCCGATCTCGACGGGGAGCTCGCGGAGGAGGCGAGCAAGGAGGCCATCACACTCGGAGCCCCGGATGCGGCGTCGATCCAGCTCGACATCGCCTCGGAGGAGGCCAACATCGCGCTCGCGGGACTGTGCGCCTCCCGCTTCGGCGGCGTGGACGTCCTGGTCAACAACGCCGCAGCGCGGGTCTGGGGGCCCGTCACCGAGGCCACCGTCGACTCCTGGCGGTGGATCACCGACGTCAACCTCATCGGTGTGGGTCTGACCTGCAAGCACATCATCCCGCTAATGGCGGGTCGTCCTGGTTCGGTCGTGAGCGTCTCATCCGCTAATGCCATCACCGGGCGGGCAGGAATGGCTCAGTACGACGCCACCAAGGCCGGGGTACTGGCCCTAACCCGCTCGATGGCGTGCGACCACGCCGACGCTGGGGTCCGGGTAAATGCCATCCTCCCCGGGCCCACGCTGACTGACTTCCACAAGAACCGCGCCGCCGAAGCGGGCAGGGAGATCGACCTGGCTGTGATGACCCCGCACGAGGGCGGTCCCGGCATCCAGCGTCGTCAGGGACGCCCCGAGGAGATCGCCTACGCGATCGCCTTCCTGGCCAGCGACCACGCCTCCTACATCACGGGCGCCTGCCTCGCCGTCGATGGGGGCCTGACCGCGCTCTCCGGACGTCTCGGGTGAGCCGGCCGGGAACAGTCAGCACACAGGAGGGATGATCATGACGGTGAATGTGGCCCTGGTGGGGCTCGGGTTCGGGGCCGAGTTCGTGCCTATCTACCAGGCTCATCCGGACGCCGAGCTTGTGGCGATCTGCCAGCGCGATCGCGGCAACCTCGATGCAATCGGGGACCGCTTCGGTATCGAGCGGCGGTACACCTCCTACGAGGAGCTGCTGACAGATCCGGACATCGATGCGGTGCACATCAACACGCCCATCCCGCTGCACGCCGACCAGAGCGTGGCGGCGCTGGAGGCAGATAAACACGTGGCGTGCACTGTACCGATGGCCACCTCCATCGAGGACTGTGCGCGCATCGTCGCTGCAGCCCGTGCCAGCGGCCGGACCTACATGATGATGGAGACGGTCGTGTACTCGCGGGAGTTCCTGCACGTGAAGCACCTGCTGGAGACGGGTCAGCTCGGCCGGCTGCAGTTCCTGCGGGGCGCCCACCATCAAGACATGACCGGGTGGCCCGACTACTGGGAGGGTCTGCCGCCGATGCACTACGCCACCCACGCGGTCTCCCCGCTGTTGGCCCTGGCCGGGAAGCGGGCCGAGACCGTCTCCTGCGTGGGTTCGGGGGTGATCCCGGAGAGTCTGCAGGGCCGGTACGGGTCACCGTTCGCGGTGGAGTCCGCGCACATCACATTGGCGGGCAGTGACCTGACGGCGGAGGTGTCGAGGTCCCTGTTCTCCACGGCGCGTGAGTATGTGGAGAGCTTCGACGTCTACGGCTCGCAGATCTCCTTCGAGTGGACACAAACCGAGGGTGGTCAGCCGGTTCTCTTCCATGGGGAGGAGGCTGAGCGCATCACCGTGCCCGACTACGCTCACCTGCTGCCGCAGGAGATCCAGCCCTTCACCACCCGCGGTGTCTACGACGCCGAGAACGGGCACCTCTCCTTCGCCCAGGGAGGTGGTCACGGAGGTTCCCACCCGCATCTTGCGCATGAGTTCGTCCGCAGCATCGTGGAGGGCCGCGAGCCATCGGTGGATGTGCACACCGCAGCGAACTGGACAAGCGTGGGTCTTCGTGCGCACGAGTCGGCCATGCAAGGCGGGCGCCAGATCGAGGTTCCGCAATTCTGAGCGCCACGGGTGCGGCGGCGAGGTTCCGCCGCACCCCGTGCGTGAGTGCGGCCCTCTGCCCTGGCAGGCCACGCCCGATTGGTGGCTCTACGCTGTGGCGATGCGGCGACGAGCGGGTAGTGCGGCGGTGCTCATTGCCATCGCGATCGCGGGGTGCACCATCGACTCCCCGGAACGTAGTGAGGCGATCACGACGAGAATCCAGTATGGCTCGGCCCCGCAGCAGTTCGGCGACCTCAGCGTGCCCGGCAATATCGACGCAGGCCAGGTGCGGCCGGTGGTGGTGCTCATCCATGGGGGTTTCTGGCAGTCCGGGTACGGGCTCGACCTGATGGAGCCGCTCGCGGCCGACCTGACCGAGCGCGGCTATATCGCGTGGAACATCGAGTACCGCAGAGTCGGTGAACCGGGCGGCGGATATCCGGGCACCCTGGAGGACGTCGGTGCTGCGGTCGATCATCTCGACGCGCTCGCCGGCGATCATCCGCTCGACCTCTCAAATGTGACGGTGGTGGGCCACTCCGCCGGTGGCCACCTGAGCCTGTGGGCCGGCACTCGCGCCGATGCTGTGATCACCCCGACCCTCGTGGTCGGCCAGGCGCCTGTTGCCGATCTCGCCGCTGCTGCGACGGCGGATCTCGGTGGAACGGCAGTGACCGACTTCATGGGCGCTGCACCCGACCAGGACCCGGACGGCTACGCAGCCGCCTCTCCCGCTGAACGCCTCCGGGGCTCAGTGCCCCAACTGATCGTGCAGGGTGGTGCCGACACGATCGTGCCCGAGCCCTACGTGGCCGACTATGTGGGACTCGCGCGCACTGTGGGAGCGGAGATTGAGTATGTGGTGGTCGAGGACGCCGACCATTTCGCGGCGACCAGTCCCGAGCACGAACTGTGGGCGGCTGTGGTGGAGCGGTTGCCGGCGGCCGAATAGCGTCCAGCACCTAGGTCTCGAGCTACATACTCGCGCGCCCGTACCGCTCGCGCGTACGGCGTGAGCATGTTCCTGCTCAGCCGTTCCCCACGGTCGATTCCCGCACCTGCAGCTGCCATGACACCTTGACCTGTTCGGCCTCGCGCTGGCGGTCAGCGATGCGGGCCAGCAGCAGGGTGAGCACCTGGTCGACCAGCGCGTCCAGGTCCGGCGCTACCGTCGTCAACGACGGCGTATGGAACCGACCCTCGGGGATGTCATCGAAACCGACGATCGCGACGTCTTCGGGTACCCGTACACCCGCCTGGTGGCACGCTCGAATCGCACCAATGGCCATCAGGTCGTTGAAGCAGAAGACGGCATCCGGCCGGGTAGGCCCAGCCAGCAGAGTCCGCATCGCGGCAGCCCCGTCCTCGCGGGTATACCCGGTCACGTCGATCACGTGCTCGGGCAGCAGTTCTATTCCGGCCTCGTCGATCGCTGCCGTGAATCCGCCCAACCGGGCCGATGCCGTGCCCTCCAGCGCTTCTCGCCCGACGGCGGCGAGCCGGCGCCGGCCGATCTGGATCAGGTGCTCGGCCACACCACGTGAGGCACCGTAGGAATCGACTGCCACATAGTCGTGATCGGCAGGAATCCCCCGTTCGCCGAGCAGCACCAGCGGCCTGGTGTCAGTGCGGGCGGCGACCTCCTCGGCGGTGACGGCCAGCGGGGAGAAGATGACGCCGTCGATCATGTGCGCCTGCATCCCTGCCAGCACCAGCCGTTCACCGTCATGGTCAGCGTGTGTCATATCAAGCAGGAGGAGGTAGCCCCGCCGGTTCGCCTCGGCCGAGAGCCGTTCAGCCAGTTCGGCGAAGTACGGCGAATCCAGTTGCGGTACGGCGAGAGCGAGAAATCCGCCCCGGCCATGTTTGAGCTGACGTGCCGCCAGGTTCGGCCGATACCCGAGTTCGTCGATCGCCGCCTGCACCTTCGCGCGAGTCACCGGGCGCACGTGGGGGTGGTGGTTGATCACGTTGGAGGCGGTCTTCATCGACACACCAGCACGCTCCGCCACCTCCTTCAGCCGCACCACCATGGCCACATCGTATGCGCACCGGCACCGTGATTGCGCCACATGTTCACACACGATCACACAAATCTGGACACGCTAGGTCAACCGTTGTAACGTCGCTCTCGACCATCCCGGGTCAACCGTCGTAAATGGCATCTCGACCTCAAAGGACTCAACGATGAGCGCATCACTTCCGCAGTTCTCACCCACCCGCCGCGGTGTGCTGCTCGGCCTCGCTGCAGCCGGCGCCGTCGGGCTTTCCGCCTGCTCCGGTGGCTCTTCCCCGCGGGACGAACCCTCCGCGCCTGCCGGTGATGGCGGCGCGTCCGGCTACGACGGCCCGAACGTGGAGCTGGCGTTCTGGAACGGCTTCACCGGTGGCGATGGACCGATGATGCTCGACCTGGTGGACCGGTTCAACACGGAACACGAGAACATCGCCGTGACCATGTCCACCATGCAGTGGGCCGATTACTACTCCCGCCTCCCCTCTGCGGTCTCCTCCGGGAATGGCCCGGATATCGGCATCATGCATGTGGACTCAGTGGCCACGAACGCTGCCCGCAACGTGATCCAGCCGCTGGACGACGTGGCCGCCGCACTGAACCTGCAGGAAGGCGACTTCGCACCGGTGCCATGGGCAGCCGGCATCTACGACGGGCAACGTTTCGCCATCCCGCTGGACGTGCACCCGCTCGGCTTCTACTACAACAAGACCGTGATGGCTGATGCGGGCCTCGATCCGGAAGCTCCGCCGTCGACCCTGGACGACTACATGAGCGCCCTGGACACCCTCAAGGGCGCTGGCATTCAAGGGCACTGGGCGAGCCCGTTCCCGTTCACCGGTGGCCTGAGCGTGCAGTCACTCACCTACCAGTTCGGCGGTTCGCTGTTCAACGAGGACGGTACCGCGGTGGTCTGGGACGATCAGGCCGGGGTGGACGCACTCAGCTGGTGGGTCTCGCTGATCAGCGAGGGCTACTCCCCCGACAATGTGGATCAGGATGCCGAATACGTCGCCCTGAAGAACGGCAGCGCCGCATTCAACTGGAACGGCATCTGGCAGATCAACGACCTCAAGCAGAGCGACATCGAGTGGGGCGTTGCGCCGTTGCCCGTGATCGGCTCCCAGCCGGGCGTGTGGGCAGGTTCGCACCAGTTCGTGCTGCCTGTGCAGCGCAGCGAGGACGAGAACAAGGCCACCGCCTCGCGGGTGTTCCTGAACTGGATCTCCCAGCAGTCGCTGGAGTGGGCCGAGGCCGGGCAGGTGCCGGCGCGCAACGAGGTACGTGAATCGGCCGAGTTCGAGGCGCTCACTGAGCAGGCCACGCTGGCCAGTCAGATCGATGATCTGCACTTCCCGCCCACGGTGCCGGGGATTTCGGACTGCATGGCCGAATTCGACAAGGCCCTGAACGAGGCAGTCCTCGAAGGCAAGGACCCGCAGACCGCCCTCTCCGATGCTGCCGGCCGGGCCACGCAGATCCTCGAAGAGAACGCCGAGCGATACGGCGCATGAGCACCCGCCGTACGACGCGGCGATCAACCCAACATGGGTCGCCGCTCACTCCCTTCCTCTTTCTGGCGCCGTATCTGCTGCTGTTCACGGCGTTCGTGGCGGTCCCGGCCGTGTTCGGGCTGTGGATCAGCGCGCACGACTGGGATTACCTGCTCGATCACCGCCCCTTCGTGGGTTTCGGGAACTACGCCAACCTGCTCGACCCGGATTCAGTGGCCTTCGGCGACTTCTGGAACGGGATGACCAACACCGCGCTCTTCACCGTGGTGAGTGTGCCGTTCCTGCTGTCCATCCCACTGGGTGTGGCGATGCTGCTGCACATGAAGTTCCCGGGGCGCACGTTCTTCCGGGCCGTGTTCTTCGCCCCGTATGTGCTCGGCGTGGCGGTGATCGGTCTGATGTGGCGGTACCTGCTCGATGGCAACTTCGGCCTGGTGAACGCGATCCTCGGCACCGACATCTCCTGGACCACGTCCCAGCCGTGGGCGTGGATCGCGCTGGTGGCGGTGACGGTGTGGTGGACGATGGGCTTCAACGCGATCATCTACCTGGCCGGGCTCGGCGACATCCCGCCCGACCATTACGAGGCGGCCGCACTCGATGGGGCCAACGCTCTGCAGCGCTTCCGGCACATCACCATCCCCGGAATTCAACCGGTGTTCGTGTTCGTGGCGGTCACCACGATCCTGGCCAGCGCGAACATGTTCGGTCAGTCCTATCTGATCACTCAGGGCGGGCCCTCCCAGAGCACACAGACGGCGCTGATGGTGATCACCGAACTGGGCCTGAGCCGCTTTCAGATGGGTCAGGCCGCGGCACAAAGTTATGTGCTCGCGTTCTTCCTCGGGATCATCTCCATCTTGACGTTTCTCGCCACCCGGGATCGGGACCAGGCACGCGAGCGCCGCGCCCTACGCAAGGGCGTTCGGGGGGTGGCCCGATGATGCATCGCGCTGCCCGGAACCCGCTGTTGTGGATCGTGCTGGTGCTGCTCTCGATGGTGATCATCGGGCCGTTGGTGGCGATGGCGCTCACCTCGCTGAAGACCACGGCCGAGTCCCAGACCTCCCCGCCCACACTGTGGCCGGAGGTGTTCACCTGGCGGGCCTATGAGGTGCTGTTCGCGGCCGCTGACAATCCGATCCTGCAGTGGTTCGCGAACTCGATGATCTCGGCCGCCGCGCACGCGGTGCTGGTGGTGACGGTGGCCTCGATGGCCGGGTATGCCTTCGCGCGGATGGAGTTTCCCGGCAAGAACGTGCTGTTCGGGGTGGTGCTGTCCACCATGTTCGTGCCCGGATTCATCTTCCTGATGCCGAACTTCATCACCTTGGACACGATCGGCTGGCTGGACACGCTGCTGGCGGTGATCGTGCCCGGTGCGGCGGGCGCGTTCGGGGTGTTCTTCATGCGGCAGTTCTTCCTGCGGCTACCCAAGGAGTTCGAGGAGAGCGCCCGCATCGATGGCGCTGGACCGCTGCGCACATTCTGGTCGATCGTGCTGCCCAATACCCGCCCCGCGATGGTCACGTTGCTGGTGATCAGCTTCCTGGCGAACTGGAATGACTTCATCTGGCCGATCTTCGTGCTCTTCTCCGATGCCAACCTGACCCTGCCGGTGGGCCTGTCGAAGCTTCAGGGTGCGTACACAATCGACTACCCGGTGGTGATGGCCGGAGCCGTGATCGCGTCACTGCCGGTGCTGCTGTTGTATGTCTTCGTGCAGCGCTATGTGATCGATGGGGTCGCCGCATCGGGGGTGAAGGGATGATCGCCGACGGCGGCCCCTCCCGCCGTAGGCTGCGCGCCCTGGCCGGGGCGTGCGTGGGCCTCACGGTGGCTGCAACGCTGCTGGCATGTGCGCCATCAGAGAGTGAGGATCCACCAACGAACGAGGAGCAGACCATGACCGGTTTCAGCAATCCCGTGGCGCCGACGAACTTCCCGGACCCGGATGTACTGGCCGATGGGGACGGTTTCGTCGCATTCGCCACGAACGGCAACGCGATGAACGTGCAGACCATGGTCAGCGAGGATCTGGTGCACTGGCGCCAGGGCCGGGACGCACTCCCCCAGCTGCCGTCCTGGAGCACCTCGGGCAAGACGTGGGCACCGGAGGCGATCGCCTGGCCGGATGGCACATTCCGTCTGTACTACACACTGCCGGCGCCGGGCCTGAACCATCAGTGCATCTCGGTGGCGGTGGCCGATGCGGTAGCCGGCCCGTATACCGACGATGCGAGCGAACCGATGATCTGCGAGACCGACGAGGGCGGCTCGATCGACGCCTCCCCCTTCATCGCCCCCGACGGGACCGCCTACCTGTACTGGAAGAACGACGGCAACCACATCGGGGTGGAGTCCTTCATCCGGGTGGCCCCGCTCGCCGAGGACGGGATGTCCCTGGCCGGCGAACCGGTCGACCTGATCGGCGCCGACCAGGCCTGGGAGGGCGAGCTCGTCGAGGCGCCCTACGTGTGGGAGCACGAGGGCACGTACCACCTGTTCTACTCGGCGAACTCCTATGCGAATGAGTCCTACGCCGTGGGTCACGCCACCTCCGACAGCCCGACCGGGCCGTTCACAAAGGATCCCGATCCGGTGCTGGCGAGCAATGACGTGGCTGCGGGGCCGGGGCACAACACGCTCATCGAGGTGGACGGGCGAGTGTGGATGATCTACCACGCCTGGTCACCGGACGCCGTGGGTGATGAGTCCGTGGGCCGGCAGCTGTGGCTCTCGGAGGTGACGTTCCACGAGGACGGGAGCGTGGACGTGGCGCCGCCCAGCGCCGAGGTGGAGACGCTGCCGGTGGGGTAATGGATCTCGCCTCGCCAGGTGTGGAGCAAGCATCGGAGTCCGATCAACGCCGCACAGCGCGGACGGCCACCACCACTGCGACCACAGCACTGAGCGTTCCGCCCACAACGAATACCGCCGAGATCGGTAGCCCGACGATCAGCCACCCCGCCACGACCGGCCCGAGCACCTGGCCAGTTCGCGCACAGCTCTGCCACCAACCGAACCAATGTCCGCGATCGACCACCGCGATCCGCGCGGCCAGCACCGGGTTGAGAATCCCGTAGCAGATCCCCGCACCGATGAGCGCCGCGATACCGAGCCCGCCGGGGGCCAGGCCGGCACCGGCAACGAACACGAATCCGATACCCCAGCCGAGGGTCATGAGCACCGCGTAGCGCTCCCGTGCCCGCCACCGGCCGGTGGCAAAGGTGGCAACAGTCGCCAGCGCGGACTGCACCGCCAGCGCCCACCCCCGCCAGGTCAGGTCGACGCCGTTGGCGTCCAGCAACAGTGGGGTGAGCAACAGGAACCATCCGAAGACCAGCACGTTCAGCGCCACAGTCATCGCGAGGATGCCCACCACCTCGGCCGACGGCGCGCGACGGCTGGCCGGGGACGCCGTCGGCGTGGCCTCTGGCGTAGCGGACGCGGCGGCCCCCGGCAGCACCCGCCACACCACCACTGCCGCTGGGAGCGCCAGGCCGTACCAGGCGAACGGCGCCAGGCTGCTGTACCCGCCCAACGTGGATCCGACGAGTGGGGCCAGCACCATCGTGATGCTGACTACGGCAGCGTTGTAGCCCACGGCGCGGACCCGTCGCTCCGGTGCCACCGACCCTGCGAGGAGGAACGACAACGCCACGAGTCCGCCACCGCCGACCCCTTGAACGAGTCGCAATGCCACCGCCAGCGGAAACGACGTCACCAATACCAGGCTCACCCCGGCCGCACCGAACACCGCCAGGCAGGCGACGAGCGCGAACCTCTTGCCTAAGGCCCGGGCCAACCGGGCCGCCAGCACACCGGTCACGATCCCGGGCAGCATCACCGCCATCTGAAAGTAGGCCAGTTGCTGCACGCCCACCTGGTAGCGGTCGGCGAGCTCAGGCAGGACCGGAGCCAGGAGCGAGACGCTGGAGACACCGAGGGCCGTCACTGCGAAGGCGACGGCCATCAGCGTGCGGTCGCGGGTCATGCTCCCGCCCGGAAGGCTGCTGCGCATCTGCCATGTGGGGCCGCACGAGCGACGATCGACAGGGTCACGGTCAGGCCGATGGACGCCCACCGAGATAGAGGTCGCTGAGCTTCGGATCTGCGAGCAGGTCCGCCGCGGGGCCGGTGGCGAACACCCGTCCGAGGTCGAGCACGCAGCCGATGTCCGCCATCTCCAGCGCACGGCGAGCGTTCTGCTCCACGATCAGCACCGCGACCCCGTTCTGACGCATCCGGTCGACCTCCTCGAAGATCGTCGCGGTCCGTTTGGGATCGAGTCCCATCGAGGGTTCATCGAGCAGGACGACGTCGGGTTGCACGATCATGGCGCGGCCGAACTCGACCTGCTTCTGCTGACCGCCGGAGAGCAGTCCGGCCGTATCGGTCCAGCGCTGCGCGACCACGGGGAACACCGACTGGACGAATTCGATCCGCTCAGCCATCACCGACTGGTCGGGCAAGGAGAAGCCGCCGAGGCGGATGTTCTCCTCGACCGTCATCTCCTTGAACACCGAGTGCCCCTGGAGGACGTGGGACAGGCCACCGCGCAGCAGCTGTTGTGGCCCTTGTCCGGTCACATCGGTGCCGTTGAGCACCACCTGCCCCGAACGGGGCCGCAGCATCCCACTGGCAACCTTCAGGACGGTTGACTTACCGGCACCGTTCGGCCCGACGAGGCAGACCACCTCCTGACGGCGGACCTGGATCGAGAGACCGCGAAGCACCAGTGCGGCCTTGCCGTACCCCGCCTCGATGTCCACCAGCTCGAGAACCACATCAGACGCCAAGGTATGCCTCCAGGACTCGCGGGTCGGAACGCACCACATCGGGAGTGCCGGTGGCGATCGGTTGGCCTCGGTCGAACACCACGATGTGATGGCACAGACTCATGATCAGCTCCATGTTGTGCTCGACGATGAGGAACGTGGTGCCCTCCTCGTTGAGCTCGCGCACCAGCACCGCGATCCGCTCGATCAGCGACGGGTTCACCCCGCCGGCAGGCTCGTCGAGCATCACGAACGGCGGGTCGGTCATCAGGGTCGAAGCCAGCTCGAGCAGCTTCTGCTGGCCGTAGGAGATGTCTCGAGCCTCAGAATTCTCCAGGTGATCGATGCCCACCCGCGCCATCATCGCTCGCGCACGGTCGACCGTCTGAGGATGATGCGAGTTGGCCAGGTACTCCCGCAGCGTCCGGGGTTGAACCGCGACCAGCATGTTCTCCAGCACCGTCATGCGGGGGAACACCCGGCACAGCTGGAAGCTTCGCCCCAGTCCGGCGCGGGCGATGCGGTGCGGTGCCCAGCCGGTCACGTTCTGCCCGTGCACGCTGATCGTGCCCGAGTCGGGCCGGATCATCCCGGTGACACAGTTGAAGAACGTGGTCTTGCCGGAGCCATTGGGGCCGATGAGCCCGTTGATCTTGCCTTCGTAGAACCGTGTGGTGGCCCCGTCAACTGCATGCACGCCACCGAAGGACTTCTTCAGTTCGTGCGTGGCGAGAACCGCGGGGGGCTCAGTTGCGCTGGCGTTCACGGGCTTTCCTCCGTTCGTGCGTCACGGTCGCTCTCCTGGGCACCCGGATCGCTCCGGTCCTGCTCGGCACGCAGATCCTCTGCGGAGACCTCGCGGATCGAGGCGGCCTGCGGCTGCAGCCGGGCACGAAGCTGGGCCACGCCGGTCAACACCCCGTCCGGCAGGAACAGCACCACCAGCGCGAGCAACAGTCCGGTGGCGATCAGGTGGAACTGGGTGTCGCCGTAGTTGAGCACGAAGTACTCCAGCGCCGCTCCGATCACCAGCGCACCCAGCAACGGGCCGAACAGGTACCGGATCCCGCCGAGCAGTGCCATCAGCACCACCGTGGAGCCGAGCACGATGTCGAACTGGAAGATCGGGTCCAGATCGCCGAACCAGAGACCGTAGAAGGCTCCGGCGAGTGAGGTGAACGCCGCCGAGATGAGGAACGCCACGAGTTTGAGCCGCATCGTCGGCGAACCGAGCGACTCGGCCTTGTCCTCGTCTTCGCGCACGCCCTTCAAGGCGGCACCCAGACGGGACCGGTCGATCAACGTCCAGACCGCCATAGTCACCGCGAGCAACCCGAGGAACAGGTAGAAGAACGTCTCATGATGCTCTGGCCGCAACATGTCCGGGAACGGCCGGGGCACCACGAATCCGTCCGAGCCGCCGGTCACGGCTCCCCAGCTCTGGAACACCAGCTGGAGTACCAGGACCAACGCGATCGTCACGATCACGAAGGACGCACCCCGCACTCGCAGTGCAGCGAGTCCGACCGGGAGCGCGATGATCACGGTGGCCACCATCGCCAGTACCGCAGCGAGCAGGAAGTACATCTCGGTGTGGATCACCAGCAGGCCGGTGCCATAGGCGCCGAGGCCGAAGAACGCCGCATGCCCAAGCGAGATGTACCCGGTGAATCCACCCATGATGTTCCAGGCGGTCGCGAACACCGCATAGTTGAGCACCACCACGCCGGCGCTGACCATGTACGGGTTGGGAGCGATGGTGGGCCACAGCGCCAGCACGGCGAGGGCGATCACGATCGCGATCACAGGGCGCCAGCGGCTGGTGCTCGCCTGCAATGCGCGAGCGCGCAATCGGGGCGTGGTTTCAGAAACGCTGGGCAAGGCGGCCTCCAAAGAATCCTTGCGGCCGGACCATCAAGGTCGCGAACAGCGCAACATAGAAGATGGTCTGCGCCCACGTGGGTCCGAGCGGAATCTCGAGCATGATCCGCAGCACCCCGAGTAGCAGTGCAGCAATCGCTGCGCCCGGCACGGAACCAAGTCCACCGACGACGATGATCGCCATCAGCGGTCCGATCCAGTGCCAGTGCAGCGAGGGGTAGATCGTGGCCTGCAGCGCCAAGGCGGTACCGCCCACTGCCGCCGTGGCCAAGCCCAGGCCGAATCCGAACCCGGCCACTTTGTCAGTGTCGATACCCAGCAGTTGGGCGGCCTCCCGATGCTGGATGGTGGCCCGTAGCGCACGGCCGAACCGCGACTTCTTCAGCAGCAGGTACAACGCCCCGAGGCTGAGACCGGCGAGCACGAAAGAGACGATCTGCACCACCGGTATCGCCGCGCCGAAGAAGTTGAAGTTCGAGGCGGCGTAGGGCAGGTTGATGCGCCGCTGGGTGCCCGTGTACACCATGCCGAGCAGACCTTCGATGATGAGCGCGATCGCGAAGGTGATCAGCACGGACATCATCGTCATCGTGGCCGGCTTCAGCCGCGAGATCAGCCAGCGCTGGATCGCGAAGCCGATCAGGAAGAACAGCGGCACGCTGATGATCAGCGAGAACATCGGATCCAAGCCGGTCACGACGTTGAACCGCCACGCGATATAGCCGGCCAGGATGATGAATGATGCGTGCGCCAGCATCACCACCCGCATGATGCCGAAGTACAACGTCAGGCCCGCTGCTAGGAGGGCGTACAGCCCTCCTAGCAGCAGCCCGAGGATGAGACTCTGGAAGAGGAGCGTTCCGGTGACCACTCACCACTCCGGCTTCGGGTAGACGAGCTCGGCCTCGGCCACATCGCTGGGAAGCACGGTGGTGATCTCGCCGTCAACGTACTGCAGGATCATGTGCGCACCGTTGGGGCGGCCTGCCTCATCCCACGCCAGGGGGCCGACCACAGTGTCCACGGTGGCGGTGCGCAGGTACTCGATCAGTTCCTGCTGGCACTCACCCTGCTCTGCACAGCCGACTGCCTCCACGGCTGCGGCCACGACCTGACCGGTCGTGTACGCATTCGCCTCATCTTCCTGGGGGCGTTCACCGTGCACCTCCTCGTGGGCTGCCACGAACGCCTCGTTCGAGGGCCACGGGGCGTTGTTGTCATACCCGGTCGGGGAGATGATTCCCTCCACGCTGCCACCGATCGCCTCAACGAACTCCGGGTTGGTCGGGGCCGTGGAGAAGGCCGCCATCCGCGGCTGGTAGTTGAGCTGCTGCAGCGCCAGGATCAGGTTGACGGCATCCTGGTACTGGGTGCCACCCACCACCAGATCGGGGTCCGCATCCGCGATCGCCGCTGCGATGGCATTGAAGTCGGTCTGGTTCGGCGGATACACCTCGTCGACCACGACCTCCACGCCGGCCTCGGCGAGCTGGTCGCGCAAGCCGTACGCGGTGCCCTGTGCGAACGGATCGTCCATCGCAGCGACCGCCATCGTCTGGGGCCGCTCGTCCTCGGGCATTGCCAGGATGTGGTCGACCAGGTTGTTGTAATGATCGGGGGCGATCGCGGGCGCGGCGTAGAAGATGTTGTCGAACCCGTTCTCGAACACCTCGGCGGCTGCGGCCGCCGGCTCGACGAAGAGCATGCCGTACTCGTTCGCCACCCGTGAGGCCGGGACCACGAGGCGCGTGGAGAACGGCCCGAACACCAGGTCCACCTCCTGCTGGGCGATCAGCGCCTCGTAGTCGGAGACCACCCGGGCCGCGTCCGAGGCGTCGTCCAGGATCTCCAGCTCGACCTGGCGCCCCAGCAATCCGCCGTTCTCGTTGATCACATGGGCCCACGTCTCATACCCGCGTTGCACACCCTGACCGGGTTCGGCGAAATCACCGCTCAGTGGCAGCGAGATCCCGATGACGATCGGGTCATCCCCACCGTCCTCCGATCCGCCGCCGCCATCATCGCTACAGGCCGCGAGCCCCAGCGCCACCACCATCGGCACTGCTGCGAGCCGGGCGTATCTCCTCGTTGACATCCGTCCTCCTCATTGGTTTCGGAAGCACTGTAGAAAGCGCTTTCCGCAGACTACGGGCAACCACGCCGATGGACAACCCCCTCTGTGCCCGGGTGCAGAGGGGCCGGATGCGGCGGGCCGTCGTCGGCCCGCCGCATCGCTGCTACCGGGGCTGCACCTCGATCCGCACACTCGCTTCGAGATCGGAGTGCCGGCCGATGGCCACCAGGTCGCGCTCACCCGGGGCGAGGCGTGGCCGGGTCCGCACGTCCACCTCGAACGCGCCCTCGGCATCGGCGAACACCCGGCCGGCCAGACCTGGTTGACCCTCGATCCGGAGGAACACATGCTCACCCGGCGCGAAGCCACTCCCGGTCACGCTGAGCGACTCGCCGGCTCGCACCGGCGCCCCGTCGGTATCCAGGCGGGGGCCGTCCTGCGGCACCGAGACAGTCAGGTTCCGCATCCGGCCGGTGTTGTCGAAGGAGCCGAAGCCGATCCGGCCGGAGTCGAAGGTGTCATCGGTGGCCGTCAGCAATGGCCGGTCGAGCCCGTCCACCCACACGGCGATCTCGCCGGTGTCCGCACAATGCACCAGCCGGACGCCGTGCCATTCCTCGTCGGTCACGGCCGGCGGCGCACCGATGCTGCCGTCCCATTGACCGTCAATGCGCTCCCGGTCGGCGTTGTCCACCCGGAAGATGCCGTTGTGGGCATAGATCGTGTTGTCCTGGGAGAGGTGCGCGTAGTAATACTCGGTGTCCGACTGGTGCCCGAAGACCAGGATGATGTCCCGGTTGTTCACCGAGGCCGGAGCATCGAGGCGCACGTCTGCCTCGATCTGTACCGAACCGAAGGGTTCGGAATCCAGCAAGGCGTATTCGAACGGCCGCCGGATCCCATCGCCGGGGTTCGTCCCCGGCTCGGCAAGGATGATTTCTTCACCAGGGAACTCCCACAGGCCCGGGGTGCGTGGCTGCCAGTTCTCACCGGCCATCAGGTCGGTGAGCTCCTCATCGAAGGAGCAGCTGGGGATCTCAGGCGGTTCTGCCTGCTCCACCTCGAACATCGCATACTGGGCAGCGATCTGTTCCGGGGTCAGGGCCGCGTCCAGGAACATCAGGTCGTCCATGCGGCCGTTGAACGGGTTGGCCTCTCGCGTGTTCTGCGGATAACTGCCCCCGATCTTGAGACCCGCCGGGTTGCTCGGTGAGGTCGACCCCTCACCCCAGGGGTTGTCCGCCCGGGTGTACTCACCCTCGAGCGGTTCACCGTTCATGAACAGCTGCATCTCGCCGGCAGCGAAATCGAAGGTGGCCGCCAGGTGGACCCACTCCCCTCGTTCCAGGATCTGGTCCCACGGCAGCGTGGCCGCGTAGATCCAGGACGATTCGCCGTCGATCCGCCTCGCCAGGCCCACCAGACGCAGCTCGCCGTCCACCTGGATCACCTCCAGGAGGGCACGCACGGCGTGCCCGTCTGAGGTGCCGGTCAGCACACCGGCCAGACCGATGGCGTTGTAACGGTCCTCGGGGTTGTCGCTGTTGCTGTTCAGCGCCGGGTGCAGGCCGGTCGGCTTAAACCAGCCCATGACCGACGTCGCGTCCACTCCGGCCAGGCCTGCCAGCGAGGCGACGCCATCGGGGTTGTGCACGCCGGCCTTCCAGTCGTCGTTCGACTGCTCGGTGGGGCTCATCTGCTGCGTCTGCAGCGCCTCCCCGGCCCCAGGGTAGGCGGCGTCGGCCACGCGCATCTCGACGCCGCCGTTGACCAGTTCGATCTCAGTCCCGGAGGTGCCCTGGTCGGCTTCGAAGGTCGGTGCACCGTCCACCGGGTGGTCGAAGTCGTAGTGCGCCACGACGTTCTCGGCCAGCTCCGGCAGCACGATCGGCGACTGCGCGGTGACGGTGCGCGCCCCGGTCACCTTCCAGATCTTCCCGTCCGCCTTGGCCACCAGGTACAGCTCACCGTCACCGTCGGCTCCGAAGCGCAGGTCGACTCGACTGTCCCCGACCAATTCCTGGAACGTCGTCTCCTGGCCCTCGTGGAAGACCCGCAGTTCCTCGATCGGCGCCAGGTCGTCTGGGTCGCCGTCGTTGCGGATCATCTCGTCGGCATCGGCGGAGAGTACCCAGCCGCGCACCAGGTCGGTGAACAGGTACCGCCCTTGGAGCTCGGGGATGTCTCCGCGGTAGACGAAGCCGCCGTTGACGGCCACGCCGGCGTCACCGGTCTGCCCGGGATCGCGGTTGTGGTCGTACGCGGTCACGGGGTAGGTGAATCCGTAGTCGGCGTCGTCGTCCGGTAGCGGGAAGATCTGCCGGTTGTCGGCGCGGAACGGACCTTCGCGTTCGGACCAGCCGAAGTTGTCGCCGGGGAGCACCTCGTAGATCGACTCGACCTGCCACTCCCCGATGTGACCGAGGTACATCGTGTGCTCACCGGCCGGGTCCCAGCTGATCCGGTGCGGGTCGCGCATCCCGACGGCGTAGATCTCCGGGAGTGCGCCGGGCTCGCCCAGGAACGGGTTGTCGGCGGGGATACCGTACTGACCGTTGGCGCTGTCCTGGCCCGCGGTGTCGATCCGCATGATGGTGCCCTGCGGGGTGCTCAGGTCCTGCGGATTGCCGTTGCCCACCCCGTTGCCGCCGTCGCCGACGAGGATGTACAGCATGCCGTAGTCCGCATCGCCGGGTTCGACAGTGGGGTTGAAGGCGATCTGCTGGACGGTGTGCACTCGTCCCGCGAACGGGAAGCGCATCAGCTCACGGCTGGTCCCCTCGAAGGTCTCGGCCGCGGGATCGGCGGCTGTCCACTCGGTGATCACGCTGTGGAACGAGGTGTTGCCGTAGCTGGGGAAGTCCGGTTCGTCTTCACTCAGGGCGCTGCCGCCCTCGGTGTGCACGGTGTAGAAGATGCCGTTCTGGGCGAACTCCGGATGGAACTCGGCGAAACCGAGGCCGGTGCCCAAGCCGGCGTGATTGTGAAAGTTGTCGAGGAACTGATCCCGCACGTTCAGGTACGGCACGTACTCGCCGGAGTCCTTGTCCACGAGATAGAGGATGTCGTTCATGTCGGGCACCATCAGTCGCCCAGAACCGTCCGGAACCTCGTCGAGGTGAGTGATGCGGTTGTGCCGGATGAGTCGCTGATCCTGCGTCTGCGGCGTCGTCTCCGACTCCGGCAGCTGGGCGAGCTCAGTCACCTCGATCCCGAGCGTGGACTGCTGCGGGTCGGGTAGTGGGTTCAGCAGCGGCTGCTCCTGCTCCCCGGTGTAGGCGCAGTCGGCCGGGTTGCCGGTCGGGTTGGCCAGATTCTGCCCCGTGGTGTCGATCGCGACATCGTCGAGGGTAAGCTGGCCCGCGCTGCTGGAACCGTTGATCCAGAAGAACCGGTCCAGAGCTCCGGAGACGTTCGTGCGGAAGGCGAACTGCTCGTCGGCGCCCTCCGGAAGGCGGGTGACCTCCTCGTATGGGCCACCTTGGCTATACACGGTGACCTGATCCGCCGCATTGTCGGCCACGATCCACACGCACTGCCAGCTGTCCTCAGCCCAGGCGCCTGCAGGCTTGAACCCGCCGCCGTCGCGAACCAGCATCACGTCGTTGTTCTGATTGTTCACATAGGCCCGGCTGTCGGTGTAGGTGGTCGGTGCATCCACATCGGTGATGCCGAACGAGGTGTCAACGCTGCCGCTGCGCATGAACCGGAAGAACAGGGTGCCGGTCTGCCCGTCGGCGATCTCCGGGATCGCACGGTGGGCCGAATTCGACCCTCCGACCATCTCGAGGACCTGGTTGTTCCCGTTCAACGGGTCGGCGATCACTTGCGCCGCTGCCGATGCGGACCACCCATCCTGGCCATCGAGAGCGTCACGGGTGTAGCCCTCGAAGTTGAGAAGTTCGGTGAACTCGTGCGCGTCGGCGCTGGCGGGTGCAGCCAGGGCACCGAGGCCGAGAACGGCAGCTACACCCCCCGCTGCCATCGATTTCATCGTTGGGAATCGTCGCTGCGCTGACATCATTGTCCTCCTCGTGGAAAGCGCATTCTGAGGCTGTGTCAGCGAGGGTATGCGCTTTCCGCTAGGAGCGCTACCGTTGTCAGCGGGCGAACTATGTGCTATTGGCCGCATGTATTGCCGGAGCGGCTGAACGTTGCAGAATGCCGTTCATTGCGCGGCTGACGGGGCCGCTGCCTTCCGTCAGCACCTGCATCCGCCGCTGCGCCCGCAGGGGGCGCAACCTCCCGCGCTGATCGTTCGAGGGCCGCGCTTGGCCCGGTAGGTCTACCGTGGAGTGATGGCGACCAGCATCTACGACGCCATGGGAGGCGCGGACGCCGTCCGTGCCCTCGCGCAGGCGTGGCATCGGCGCTGCCTGGACGACCCGATCCTCGCCCACGCGTTCGAGCAGGGCACCCACCCCGCTCACACCGAGCGGCTCGCCGCCTACTGGGCCGAGCAACTCGGCGGCCCCACCGGGTACACCGACCACATGGGCACCTACACCGACGTGATTGCGATGCACGCCGGTAACGGCCCGCACGAGCAGATGGATGGCCGCGCGGTTGCCGCGTTCACCCTCGCACTCGATGACGCGGGTGTCCCGAACGGCCCTGACCTCCGGTTTCAACTGATCGCCTGGTTCACCTGGGCCACCGCGATGCTCAATCATCACTGGTCTGACCCGAAGGACGCGCCCGACGATCTTCCGCTCCCGCAATGGGGGTGGGAGGGCACCGACGGGTGGTGAGCGGGCGGCTGCGAGCCCGGTACGCTCCCTGAACGCGACGGAATTGGCTCCCACCGGGCGGCAGGAGCGATCAGTCGTTCTCCGCCGGCAGATCAACAGCGCAACGAAATCCCAATGAGGGGGAACGAGTCAGGCCGGCGCCGTAGATCAGCAGCTTCGCGGAGACCTCGGGGCCGCGTACGCCGCCGTCGAAGTACCAGTCCGAACCAGTGCTCTGCCATTCGCTGCCGCCCTTGAGGATGACGAAGCGGGTGCGGCCGTCCGAATGTGCACTGCCGGTCAGGTTCCAGATGACGGGCGCACCGCGTTCGAGCAGGCCCGCCTCGCCGGCCACCTGCCATTCGTCCTCGGTCGGCAGCCTCGCTCCCGCCCACGCGGCGTACGCGGTGGCGTCGGCCAGGTCGACGTAGGTCACCGGCTCCGCCTCACGCCCCGGAGGCGGTGCGCCCTCGACCCAGTGCGCCAGGAACCGCTCCGGGCGGCGCGGCCGGTAGCCGGTGGCGGTGAGGAACGCGGCGAACTGCTCGTTGGTCACTTCGGTGCGGTCGATGGCGTAGGGGTTGAGGTGCACCGAGCGGTGCGCGGTCGCCGTGTGATGCAGGCGGGGCGGCAAGGGCTTCCATTCGTCGACGTAGGGCGCCTCGCCATAGAGCCCGGTCTCGCGGGCGCGATAGCGCACCACCAGGTCATACCGGCCACCCTCGACGCTGACCGAGCCGTCGGGCACGTGCGGCGAGGGCGCGGAGCGGACCGGGAGTCGTTCGGCTGTGCGCAGCGGGAACGAGGCGTCACTCACCGGCGGCTCAACGGGTTCGGCCTCGACCGGATCGGCGGAGGCCAGCACGGCCGCCACGGCGCCGGCGGGCAGGCGGCCACCGATCACAGTCCGGCCGCTGACATCGGTGGTCACCGAGAGCGGGATCCCGGCGGTCAACTCGGTCAACGCCGCCCCGGCAGGCACATCCGCGACCAGCCACGGCCCGTCGTAGTCCTCATCGCCCCGGTTCACCAGCGTCCACAGCGTGCTGCCGGCATGCTCCCAGCGGGAGGCGTACACGGGCGTCACGTCGCCGGGGTGATCGGCGAGCGGCGTCCACTGTTCGCTCTGCAACCACGCCCCGTACTCGCGCTGGACGCGCCGCATGGATCGCAGTATGGCGCGATCGCGCGCGCTCCACCCGACCCAGACGCCGAACACGTTCTCCCAGACCAGGATCCCGGAGCCGTTCAACCAGGCCGAGTGCAATTCGGCCAGGTGGCTACGGTTCCACCGTCGGAGGTGGTGCAGGAGGTGGCGGCGTTCGAACCAGCGCGCCCGCATGACTCCGGGAACCGGCGAATCGGCGAACCATTGCGCCCAGGACATGGAATGATCGTGCAGCCGGGCCAGCGGCAGCCGGGACTCGCCGGAGAGGCTGAGCCCGGGGCGCACAGCGTCCAAAGCCGCCCGGACATCCGCACTGCCCTCTTTGGCGCTGTCCAGGAACAGCCCATCTGCCCCGAGCCGATCGACGAAGCCGGCCGCCACCACCGAGACGTCGGGTTCATCCGGTTGGACCGAGGCATCGGCACGGGGCCACTCCTCCCAGGGGTAGTAGGAGAGGATGACCCGCACCCCGCGGCTCTGGAACCGGGCAATGACCTCCGGAAGTTCGGGAACGTCGTAGAAGTCGAACTGACCGCGCGCATCAATACCTTCGTTGGGATAGGCGTGCCAGAGCAGGGCGATATCGAAGCCACCGAAGTCACGCTCGGCGGCGTCCAGGTAGCCGTCGACGTCGAACCGCTCGGCGTCGTGGTCGTAGAGCAGTTCGTCCCAGAGCCACGTCAGGGCCATCACGAAGCCGTCGGTGCGTTCGGTGTCATACCGGGAGCCGTCATAGCCCAGTCGCGTGCGTGCCTCGTCCCGCCACCGGTGCAGCTGACGACGCCACGTGGGCCAGTCGGCGGGGTCGTCGGGAGCGGCGAAGATCTTGGCCTCGTCCAGCAGCGAGAGGTCCGCGTCAGGGTCGAGTGGGACGTCGGTAGGTCCGTCGATGGGCCGTGGGACGTAGGGGCTGAACACGAAGCATCCTCCTGAGGATCCGATCCCCGAGCTGATCATGTAACTGATTACATGGCGAACGTAGATGGCGTCGACAGCCCCGTCAATGGTTAATGGCAGTGCTTGACGCACTAGCACCCCACGCCTAGGTTCGCTGATGTAATCAATACCGCGCGGTTCGAGGAGGCTGGGTGATGGCAGACACATCATCTGACTCCCGGGGTGCCACGATCAGCACAGTGGCCGATCGTGCGGGTGTCTCTGTGGCTTCAGTCTCGCGATACCTGAACGGCGATCCGAAGGTCAGCGTCCAGATGCGCCACCGCATCAAGAACGCCATCCGTGAAACGGCCTACACGCCGAAGGCAGCAGCGCGCTCACTCCGGGGCCGCAGTACCCGGCAGATCAGCCTGGTGGTTGAAGACATCGGCAACCCCGCCTACGTGGAGGCAATGCGCTCACTGCAAGAGCTCGTCCACGAGCACAGACTGCGGCTGCTCGTGGAATCCACTTACGGACAACTGGAGAAAGAACTGAAGGTTGTCCATGATCTCGCTGAGCGCTATGTCGACGGCGTCGTGCTCTTCTCGACTGGCTTCGCGCCGCGGCTGATCCAAGAGCTACAGACCCCAGCCGTACCGATCGTCGTGATCGGGTCGGTTCCGCAGGACATCGTCGTGGACTCGGTCGGCGCCGACGCCGGCGGAGGAGCCCGCCGCGCCGTCGAACACTTGCGCCATCAGGGATGCCGCCGGGTCGGCATGGTCAGCGGCCCGCAGGGGACCCTGCCTGCCAAAAGTCGGTTGGAAGGTTTCCGCGAAGGCCTAGCCGACCACGCCAACGCGCCGGTGGTGCACGCCACCGCCTTCACGCGCGAAGCGGGGTACCTGGCCACCATGTCACTGTTGGATACCGGCGACAGACCGGACGCCCTCCTGTGTGCCAACGACCAGTTGGCAGTCGGTGCGCTCAACGCCTGCCTGGACCGGGGCCTGCGCGTGCCGGAGGACGTCGCCCTGGTCGGGATGGACAACAGCCGCGACGCCACGATCTGCCGACCGCAACTGACCAGCGTGGATCTGCGGTTCGCCGATCGTGGTCGCCTCGCCGGTCAGATGCTGCTGGACCGGATCCACGGCCGGTACGACGGCGCACCGCGACGTCAGAGCGTCTACACCGACCTCGTCATCCGGGGCTCGAGCACGCGCAGCTGAGACTCATCGACGAGCCCGAGCTGGTTGAGGGGCGTGGATCACGGCGAGGCTGCGGTAGATCACGATGTCGCCCGTGGTGGAGTCGACAATCTTCTCGATCTCATCGACGCGCCGGGCGTAGCGGCGCATCTCATCACTCTCGCTGGGGTCTTGGCGTCTGCGATTTCCCAGATCAACCGCCGAGCGCGGCGGCGACGCCCGGGATGCGGGACTGGTACTCCTCGAGCAACTGGCCCGCAACTATCGAGGAGTCGACCAGCGGGTGGCCGGCGAAAGCGCGCCACGCCAACTCCGACGAGCGCTCGAGCGAGGCCCGGAGCACCAGCTGTTCGCTCGCCTTGACCTGGACCATCAGCCCGAGCATGTCACCCTCAATGGCAGCAACACGGTGGGGGTGGATGCCGTCGGTGTCCACCGTGCACGGCACCTCCACCACAGCGTTCTCCGGAAGTTCGGGCACCAGTCGCGGGCCGTCGAGCGAGTCATTGCCGACATTGAGGATCATCGTGGCGGCCGGTCCCCCGGTGAGCGCCGTCATCAGATCCAATGCGACCTGCTGATACCCGCCATTCTCCACATCCTCGATGTTGCGGCCATGCAGGTCGCCGGCCTCGCGCGACTCCCCCATATAGCTGGCCTCGCGATCGTGCAGGGTACGACTCCACGATTCGAGGTTCGGGTCAGCGCCGTAGAACTCCCCCTGTTTGGCAGCTAGGTACTGCCCGCGCGTCTGCTCCGCCCCCCGGATCCGAGTGACCGCCTCACGGGTGCGGTAGTAGTAGAAGAGATACTCGTTCGGCAGCGCACCCAGTGCGCGGACCCAATCCAGCCCGAGCACGCGCGCCTCTTCGATCTGCGCCAGCCGGCTCTCATCGCCCAGGATCTCCGGTAGCACGTCGCGTCCGTCGACTGTCAGGCTGCGTAGCCATCCGAGGTGGTTGAGCCCGACGTAGTCGAAGGTCACCTCCTCCGGGCGGTGCCCAGCCACCCGGGTAGCGCGGCGCATGAGGCCAATCGGTGTGTCGCAGATTCCCGTGACGCGGTCACCAAGAATCTCGCGCATGGCTTCAGTCACCAGGCCGGCAGGGTTGGTGAAGTTGATGACCCACGCCTGCGGCGCGATATCGCGGACCATCCGCGCGAGATCGCGAGCGTGCGGGAGCGTCCGGAGCGCGTAGGCGAGCCCGCCGGGCCCAATCGTCTCTTGGCCGAGCACGCCGAGATCGAGTGCCACTCGCTCGTCGAGCATCCGGCCCGCGATGCCCCCTACCCGCATCGCGGAGAAGACGAAGTCTGCTCCGCGGACCGATTCTGCTAGGTCTACGGTGGAGGTCACGCGCACGGGGTGCGCCATCGTCTTCGCAAGGTCAGAGATGACCGCACGGATCGCGTCGATCCGAGAGGCATCGACATCGAACAGGCACAGCTCGTCGATGCGCAGGCGAGCTGCGGGATCGGAGACCGCCTGGAAGATTTGCGGCACACGGAATCCTCCACCACCGATGATCGTCAGCTTCATCCGACCAGCACCTCACTTCCCGCCCGCCGCAGTGCATCCAGCGCCTCGTTCGAATCGTGCCGACTCGTCACCACAGTGCCGATGCTGTCCGGGCCGCAGACGGCGAGCAGCCCCGTGCCGGGGAACTTGTCATCGGCCACGACGAGAACGCTCCTCTCCGCGGCGCGCAGAATTGCTCGTTTGACCGGAACCTCGATTCCGGTGGAGTCGAGCAGGCTGCCGTCGCTGCGCACCCCACTGGCACCGAGGAATGCGATGTCGGCGGTGATCTGACTGAGTGCGGATTCGGTCAGGGCCCCGACGAGCGAGAGGTAGGACGGCCGCAGGACGCCACCAAGCACGATCAGTTCGGTCTCCGGCGAGTCCCGCAAGGCATCGATGACTGCGAGCGATGCGGTGATGACCGTGACCCTGCGACCGCGGAGATGACGAGCGACCTGCGCGACCGTGGTGCCGATGTCGCAGATGATCACGTCCCCATCGCGGACGAGTTCGGCCGCCCGACGACCCAGGCGGTCCTTCTCCTTCGCGTGGGTCGGCGCGATCTGGTGAAAGGGGGCGGGGTCCGGGTCCACTGAGCCCCCTCCACGGACCCGCTGCAGGAGGCCTTCTTGGCCTAGTTCGTTCAGATCTCGGCGGATCGTGGAGAGGCTGACGCCGAACTCATCGGCGAGATCTTGCACCGAGACCTCGCCGGAGGTTTGGAGCGCAGCAATGATCGACGCGCGTCGGGTGGTTCGCAACATGGACGGAAGTATACGCACATGCGAGCATTTTCAGTCAGTTGCACGCAGTAGCGCGCACTGCTAGCGTGCACGATCAGTCATTCCCGGTACCTGATCAGGAGCAACGAAGCCGTGACCTCACCCCCCAATGGCCGTCCGCCACACGTCGTCGTCCTCGGCGATGTGTTCGTCGACCTGGTGCTCGCAGGCCTGGCCGAACCGCCCGTGGCAGGTCGAGAGGTTTACGCGCTGGACAGCACACTCGCGCCGGGCGGCAGCGGCAACCACGCCGTGGCATTGGCACGGCTGGGCGTGCGCACCCGCCTGGTGAGCGCACTCGGCGACGACGACCTCGGCCTGATCATTCAACGCCAGCTCCGTAGCTCAGGGGTTCTCCTCGAGGATGCGCTCCACTGCGAGCGTTCACACGTCACGGTCAGTCTTTCCTCCGCCGACGACAGGGCGCTGGCCACCTACCTCGCGCCCGAGCAGGGGCCGGTCGAGCCCGCGCCGGAGGCCCCGTGGGCGGACGGCGTGGTGCTCTACCTCTCGAGCACCGCTGCCGACGGCACGTGGTGGCGTACGGCGTCTGCCCAGGGATCGCGTGTGTATGCCGACATCGGCTGGGACCCGAGCGGTGAGTGGGCGGTCGAATCACTGGAGCCACTCGCCCACTGCCACGCGTTCCTCCCCAACGAGCAGGAAGCACGCGCGTACACCCGCACCGACACTCCCCGGGCAGCCGCGGCGGCACTGACCCGCCACGTCCCGGTGGTAGTTCTCACCTGCGGGCGCGACGGAGCGCTGGCCATCGATCAACGCACCGGCGAAGAGGCCCGGGTACCCGCCCTGGCTGTCGATGCGGTCGACCCCACCGGGGCCGGGGACGTCTTCGTCGGGGGCTTCGTCACCGCCGATCTGCTCGATCTTCCGCTCACCGACCGACTCGCGTTCGCCACCCTGACGGCCGGTCTTGCCGTGCGTCGCCTCGGAGGCTCGCTCGCAGCGCCGACCGTCCACGAACTCTCCCGTTGGTGGCAGCAGCTGCGAACCACGCGCGGATCTGACCAACGTGACCTGCAACGGCGCTATGAGTTCCTCGAAGACCTCCTTCCTCGCCTCATCGCGGGCCAAACCGGCGCACCCGCCGCCGACGAGGTGCCGGCATGACCCGCCGTCGGGGCCAGAGCGACTTGCCGGCCTACGGCGGGATGAGCGCGTTTGCGGGCGATATCCACAACCATTGTGCGATCAGTTACGGCCACGGATCCATCGAAGATGCCTACGCCAACGCACGAATGCAGCTGGACTTCGCCTCGGTGACCGGTCATGCAAGCTGGCACGACATGCCGGAAGATCCAGCGCACGTTGCCGACTACCACCGCAGAGGGTTCGCCCGGCTGCAGGAGCAATGGGAGCACGTTCAGGACGTCACTGACGGGGCACATGTTGACGGTGAGTTCGTCTCCTTCCTCTCGTTCGAGTGGCATTCGATGACCTACGGCGATCACTGCATCTACTACCGCAGCGGGCGCGGACCACTCGCTCCGGCGCAAGCGCAGTCCCTGGAGGAGTTGCGGACCGAGCTACGCGCCGTCCAGGCCGCCGGCCTACCGACGATGGCTCTGCCGCACCACATCGGCTACCTGGCAGGGCGGCGCGGAGTCAATTGGGACACCTACTCCGCCGAGTTGTCCCCCGTGGTCGAGATGATCTCCATGCACGGCAGCGGCGAACAAGACAACTCCCCACGCCCATACCTGCACACCATGGGGCCTCGAGATGCCGGAAGCACGGCGATCGCCGGCCTCGGCCGCGGACATCGCTTCGGTTTCATCGGTTCCACCGACCATCACAGCGCCCATCCAGGTAGCCATGGCCACGGCCTCGCCATGGTGTGGGCACCTGAACTCACGCGCGAATCGCTCTGGGAAGCGATCCAGGCACGCCGCACGTACGCGATCACGGGCGATCGCATCATGCTCGCCACCAGCGTCGACGGCGCGCCCATGGGAAGTGAGATCACCGCCAGCGGTTCGCGAGAGATCGCCGTGCAGGTGCGCGGCGGCGCGGCACTGGAGACAGTCCAGCTGCTACGCAACGGCGAGGTCATCGCAGAGAAGCGGCCAGAACACGCGACGCTCTCAGACACCTTCGACGGCATCCTCGCGATCGCGTTCGGCTGGGGCGAGGTGGGCGCCTTCATCGACTGGGACGTCGAGGTGAGTCTGAGCGGAGGGGAGATCCACGCCGTCGAACCACGGCTGCGTGGCTACGACACGTTGGCCGATCAGGCCGGCGAGACCGACCGGTACGCCTTCTCCTCCTGGCGGCAGACCTCCCGCTCCACAGCCACGCTGACCACCCGCACCTATGGCAACCCCACCGTGACCACTGACGCCACTCAGCAGCTCGCCCTGCATGTCGAGGTTGGTGCCGATGCCGTGCTGACCGTGACCGCCAATGGTCGGACCTTGCGCCGCACGATCGCTGAGCTCATGACTGGGCCAGCGGTCTCCTACATCGGTGGCTTCCTCAGCGGCGCGTTCGTGATGCATCGCGCGCTCCCCTACCACGCTGCTTCGCTGACGTGGGAGCTGACCGACGAAGGCACCGGCGACCAGACCGACATCTATTACGCACGGGTACGCCAGGTGAACGACCAGCATGCCTGGAGCTCCCCCACATGGGTCACCCACCCCCGGGCCTGACCAACTCGCTCTTCACCCATCCCCGCACGATCACTTCGGAAGGTGCAATGATGCAGAAGAAGACCTGGATCGCCGCCACGGCGGTCTCCGCGATGGCCGTCAGCCTCGCCGCCTGTACGCCGAGCGGCGACGACTCCGCCGAGAGCGGAGCGATCACCTGGGCCATCGGGGGCGCACGCTCCCAACCGGGCGCGGCGCACGACCAGATCGCCGACCTGTGGAACGAGGCGAACCCGGACACGCCCGTCACCGTCGAGGCACTGCCCGAATCAGCCGACGAAGCTCGCGAGCAGCAAGCCTTGGTGCTCCAAGCCGGCGGCAGCGAGTTCGACGTCCTGGGCCTGGACGTGGTCTGGACGGGCGAGTACGTCGAGAACGACTGGATCGTCGAACTGGATGACCGGCGCGACGAGCTCGATGCCGCCGTCCTTCCCGGCCCGATGGAATCGGCCTCCTGGAACGGCAGCCTCTGGGCTGTGCCGTTGAACACCAACACAGGCGTGCTCTACTACCGCACCGACCTGGTGGATGCTCCGCCGTCGGAATGGGAGGAGCTGTGCCAGGTGGCGGCCGATCTCGACGACTCGATGAGCGGCTACATCGGCCAAGGTGCTCGCTACGAGGGCTTCACCGTGAACTGGCTCGAGTTGTACTGGAGCGCCGGAGGCGAGCTCTACAACGAGGACCAGAGTGAGGTGCTCTTCGACGTCGACATCGCCACGGAGGTGACGTCATTCGTGGCCGAAGCCACGCAGGACGGGTGCTTCGCGCCTGGCTTCAACACCGCGATGGAGGAAGAGTCACGCATCGCCTACCAGTCCGGTGACGTGGCGTTCATGCGCAACTGGCCCGGTCCGTACAGCCTGATCGCCGAGGACGCCGATAGCCCTGCTCACGAGGCCACCGCAGTTGCACCACTGCCCGGCTTCGACGGCAACCCCGGTGTCGCGGCGATCGGCGGGTTCAACAACGCCATCAGCGCCTTCTCGGAGAACCAGGAGATCGCCACGGACTTCGTGGTCTGGGCCGCGACTGACCCCGAGGTCCAGCAGATCCTCGTGGAGAACTCGACCCTGCCCGTGCTCAACGCCGCCTATGAAGACAGCGACGACCCGCTGATCACCCAGCTCGGCGAGGTCCTGCAGACCGCGCAGCCGCGGCCGTCAGTGCCTGCCTGGAACGAGATCAGCCTGGAGATCCAGAGCACCATCTTCCCCGCCGTCAACGGTGAGATGGACCCGCGGGCCGCGGCCGAGCAGCTCGCTGAGTTCCTCGAGGGCACGGTCGCCGAGTGATCCAACCAGTCGATCGGGAAGGGCACCACTGACATGAGCACCGCTATCAGCACGAAGGCCCCGCCACCGCGGCGACGGCTCGCGGGCCACGGGCTCACCGAGGTCGCACTGGCACGGCTGTTCATCGCACCGTCCGTGCTCGTGATGGCAGCTGTCGTGCTCTTCCCGATCGGCTTCGCACTGGTCACGAGCCTGCGTTCCTACACGCGGCGCCAGGTCGACGGCTTCGCCGGGTTGGCGAACTACGGCACCGTCCTGAGCGATCCCGCCTTCTGGGCGGCGATGCGCTTCACCGGGCTGTTCACACTCACCTCGGTGGCGCTGGAGTTCGTGATCGGGCTGGCGTTCGCTCTACTCATGAATCACGCCCGGCGCGGCCGAGGCGTGACGAGGGCAGTGATCCTGGTGCCGTGGGTGATCCCGACCGTCGTCGCGGGGCAGATGTGGGCGTTCATGTTCAACATCAACCCCGGGTTCATCAACAGCCTGCTGGGCCTGGACGACTTCAACTGGCTCGGGTCAGCCGGCTGGGCGACGGTGACGGTGATCGCTGCCGACGTCTGGAAAACGGCCCCCTTCGCGGCCCTGCTTCTGCTCGCCGGTCTGCAGACAATCCCGTCGGAACTGTACGAGAGCGCGCGGATGGACGGGGCGAGTGCCTGGCAACGGTTCTGGCATCTCACCCTGCCGCTGCTACGGCCGGCGATCATGGTGGCTCTGTTGTTCCGCACGGTGGACGCCGTGCGCGTCTATGACCTCCCCCAGGTCATGACGGGCGGCGCCTTCGGCACCGAGTCTCTCTCGATGCTGGTGCGCCAGTTCATCGTCATCACCCCCGATCCCGGCATCGGAGCAGCACTGTCGACGATCACGTTCGCGCTGGTTCTCGGCGTCGGGGTGCTGTTCGTCTCGCAGATCGGACGTTCCATGGTCGAGGGCGGGAGTACCCGATGAATGCGCTGAACCGAACACGCATACGCCGGCGCAGCGGCGGCGATCGTCTGCACGATGGGCTCTTGGTGGTCGTGTTCTTGTGGTGCCTGGCGCCGTTCGTCTGGCTGATCCTGACGAGCCTGAAACAGGGCGACGCGGCCCTCAACGATCCCGATCTCCTGCAGGGCCCGTTCGGCCTGGGCAACTACGTGGCCGTCCTCGCCCAGGACTTCGCCCTCAACATGCGCAACTCCTTCGCGGTCGCCTCGATGACGACGTTGCTGTCCGTCTCGATCGGTGTGATCACCGCCTACGCTCTCGCCAGGCTTCCGGTGCGGCGCCGAATCGCGTTGATGACGGGGGTGCTGGCGGCGTCGCTCTTTCCGCCTGTCGCCCTGGTGCCGCCGCTGTACGAGGCGTGGCGAACGTTCGGGCTCCTCAACACCTATGAGGGGATGTACCTCGCCTACGTGTCGTTCTCTCTTCCGCTCGTCATCTTCATCATGTCCACCTTCTTCGCGGCGATCCCGCGCGAGCTGGAGGAGTCAGCCAAGATCGACGGCGCGTCTGCCCTGCAGGCGTTCGCGCGGGTGATCCTTCCGCTCGCGATCCCGGGGGTCGTCTCCGCGATGATCTTGACCTTCGTCACCGCATGGAATGAGTACCTGCTCGCGAGCACCTTCGCTCCGCGTAACCCGGAGATCGCTCAGACGGTACCGGTCGCGATCGCCACCTTCACCGGTGCCGTCGAGTATCAGCGCCCGATCGGCACCATCACGGCCGCCTCGGTGCTGGTGACCATCCCGATGATCATCCTCGCGTTGCTGCTGCAACGACGTATCGTCGCGGGACTGACGGCCGGCGCCGTGAAGGGGTAGTTCGATGACGGCCCGCTATGAGCCTGACGGCCGGTCGCCCGACGGCGAACAGCGGGGTCCGCGCCGCGGGGCTAGTCCTCAGACGCCTGCTTCCATGCACGCCACCGCTCGGTGCACGGCTCCTCGTCGGAGAGGTCCCGGCAGGCCAGCCTGACGACGCCTGGCAGTGGCTCCGGTGTGGTGTGCGCCACGATGTTCGGGTTGGCGTGTGCCGCGACGAATGCGTTCTGCGGCGTGCTCGGCTGCCAGCGCACCGGCACGGTGCTCCACTGTGCCGGCCGTAACCGGCACCGAGGCGCTGGCCACCTTCCAGTGCGATCGAGAGGGACGCAACTCCGACGAACGCTGTAGCGCCCTTGGAGCATCGTTTCTTTCAAAGGCGTACCTTCTTTGCGCACATCGATCCATCTGCGCCCTCATGGGAGACCCGGCGGATTAGCGGCTGCTACGTTCCCGCAGCAACCTGAAATCACCATGGAGGCCATCGGTATGCCCACGCTCACTCGCCGCCAAACCCTGACCGCCCTCGGTATCTCCGCAATCGCCGCGCCCACAGCCGGCGCACTGACTGCGCAATCCGCCACCGCCGCAGAAGGGGACCAGCGCCACCGCGTGGTGCTCATCGACATCGATGGATTCGATCCTCGGCTCCTAGACGGCGCATACGCCGACATTCATCCGCTCCCTCGCATTCGCCAGCTGCGCAGAGAAGGCGCCTGGGGCGTGGCGTCGGGCACCTTCGCCTCATACTCCAACTCCTCGCGCACCTCCACCGCCACGGGAACCTGGCCGGCAGTCCATCGCAACACCGGCTACTACCTGACCGCCGAGGGAGCAACAGTCACCCAGGAGCGATACATCGAGCCCGGGGTGGAGACCATCGCGCATGCGCTGCGCCGTCAGAACCGCACAGGTGCGTACGTACAGTGGTACGCCGTTCAGAACTATGGAGCCTCCTACGGTGACCCCCAGCAGTTGTACACGCAGCCGGGAGGCACCATCTCGGACCGGGTGGACGACGCCGTCGCACTGCTTTCCGGTGAGCCCGTCTTCTCAGGAGGGCAACAGGTCACCGTGCCACAGGTGCCCGACTTCCTCGCGGTCTACAGCAGCGAAGTCGATGGCTACCTCCACAGCAACGGGTTCGCCAGGGCCGGTCTCGCGGATGCATTGGAGGAGACGGACACCCAGGTGGGCCGGTTGCTCGACACGATCACCGATCTGGGCCTCGCAGACACCACCACGGTGATCCTCACCAGCGACCACGGTCTCCGGGAGTGGACGCAGCCGCTGCTGCCGGAACTCCAGAGCGTGCTCGAGTCGACCGGCGCCTCGGTCTCCTACGTCAGCGCGGGCGGCACTGCCGATCCCGAGGCGGAGATCGTCGTCTACTGTGCACCACGCACGGCAGACATCACCGTGCGTGCCGCGTTCGGGCGCGGCGAACTCACCCGGCTCGCCCGCCGGATCGAACGGATCCATGGAGTGGCCAAGGTCTACGACGAACGGGAGCTCGGCCGGATGGGGGCATCCGACAAACATGGGGATCTTGTGGTGGAGCCGATCGAACCGTTCCACTTCTCCACCCTGCAGGACGGCGTCCGACGCGCCTCGCACGGCGGACTCGAGGAGGCCGAGGTGCCGTTGATCATCGCCGGCGCCGGAGTACGGAGAGGCAGCCGCCTCCGCCGCCCGTCGCTGCTGGACATCGCGCCGACGATCTGCCAGATACTGGACGTCGGCCCGCCCTCAAGCGCCCACGGTCGGCATCTCCGGGAGGCATTCCTCCGGTGACCCCCAGCGGATTCCGCGGCCCCTTCGATGCGACCGGCACGTCACGCGGGAGCGCGGTAGCGGCGCCTCCTCCGCGGCGGTTCCCGGTGGGCGTCCACGGGCGGTGAGGGAGACTGGTGCGATGGTGGAGAAGAGCTTGTGGACCCAGCAGGTCGAGCGCGATCCGAATCACTCGCACTGGTACGTGCAGCGCTTCAAGGACATGGCCGCCGAGGGCGCCGACCTGCACGGTGAGGCGCGGATGATCGATGCGATGCTCCACCGCGGCGCGCGCGTGTTGGATGCCGGCTGCGGACCGGGCCGGCTGGGCGGCGAACTTGCCCGTCGCGGCCACACCGTCGTCGGCATGGATGTCGACCCGGTGCTGATCGAGGCCGCGCGCACGGAGTTCGAGAACTGTACGTGGGTGCTGCAGGACCTGGCAGAACTCGATCTTCCCGCGGCGGGGGTCACCGGCAGCTTCGATGTGGCAGTGGCGGCAGGAAACGTGATGGCGTTCCTGGCACCGAGCACCCGGCGGACTGTACTGACCAACCTGGCCGGGACACTCGCCGACGACGGCCGCCTCGTGGTCGGCTTCGGCACAGGCCGCGGCTACACCGAAGAAGAGTTCTTCGACGACGCCCGCGACGCCGGGTTGGCGGAGTCCGTGCGCCTCGCCACCTGGGACCTGCGGCCGTGGACGCCCGACGCCGGCTTCCTGGTGGCGATCCTGGAGCGCTCGGCGTAGCGACTGGCGCCGTGCGTTGTCGGCCAGTGCGACCACGGTCCGCGGGGCTCGTTGCTGAGCGTGCCCCGCGGACCGGTGCTCGTCAGCTCACTCGACGGCGACGTGCCATCAGGAGCACAGCGCCGGCAGCGAGCAAACCGAGCGTGAGCAGCGCCGGAACCATCGCCTCACCACCGGTCTCAGCAAGCTCGTGATCCTCGGTCTGGGTCGGAGTCTCGCTCGGCTCAGGTGTCTGACTCGGCGAGGGCGTCTCGCTCGGCGTCGGTGTCGGCGGTGCTGTCACAGTGAGGGCCGCCTCCGCCTCCGATGCGGTGTAGGTCGCGTCACCCGCGTAACTCGCGCGCAGGTCGTAATCCCCCGCACCCGGCTCCCAGGTCAGGGCGGCCACGCCGTCGACGACGTCACTGCTGCCGATCTGCGTCTCACCGTCGAAGAACGTCACCGTGCCGGAGATCGGTCCGACACCTTGCGCCGCGCTTTCTTCAGCGTCAGTCACCGTCGCCGTCAGCACCACCTCATCGCCCTCGACCGGCGACTCGGGGTCGATGGCGACCGTGGTCGCGGTGGCGCGCTGGCCTGCCTCGAGCGTGATCGCCGCAGCGCTGGTGTCGTAATGGCCGCCGTCGTCGGTGTAGACGAGGTCGATGAAGTACTCCCCCGACGCGGGCGGAACGAACTCGACCTCGGCGGTTGCCGTAAAGGGTCCGGAACCAGCAGTTGTCACGGGGACCGTGCCGATGGTGGTCTGTTCTCCGCCAGAGGTGACGAGGAAGGCTAGTGTGCCCGAGCCGCCGGTGACGTCGAACTGGCTGATCTGGCCCGTCAGCGTCACCGGATCACCGGCGAGCGGGGCCTCCGTGGAGGCCGTGACCGTGGCCGCCGTGTGGAGGTTCGCGTACCTGACCTCGATGAAGCCAGCCGCTGCCTCATTGGCTGATTCACCGATGACGGTGGCTCCGGTCGCGGCGAACCCGGAGCCGCCACCACCACCTCGGAAGGATTGCTGACTACCCGCGCCGCCGTAATAGCCACCACCGCCCCCGCCGCTGCCACCTCCGTTGTTGATTGCGCCGCCCTGCCCCTGCCCCCCGAGTAGCGCGGCGCCGTCGAACGCAGCGACTGTGCCGGCGGAATAGCCGGCAGCGGAGACCGTCGCTCCTGCCACGTGGTTGCCGGTACTCGCGGCAGCGGCGTCGGCCCCGTCACCGACGAACCCGCCCGCGCCACCGAATCCCGCGCCGTCGTAGGTGCCCGGCGCGTTCTCGTCCCCGGCACCTCCACCGCCGCCACCTGCAACTAGCATCGGGCTCCACGACCCGGCGTCCTCAGCAAAGACGAAGCTGCCTCCGCCACCGCCGCCGCCATACCCGTTGCCGAAGCTGCCGGCGCCGCCGCCGTACCCGCCGGCTCCACCGAGGTTACTGTTCTGCCCTCGGTCGCCGACGATGAAGGCCAACTGGTCACCGGGTTCAACGGACACCGTGGCTTCAACCTGCCCGCCGGCACCGCCGTCCGAGAAGTAACTCCCGCCGGCGCCTGCGGCGACGGTCAACGAGAGCTCGTCGACACCCTCAGGGACGGTCCACAGTTCCGGCACACCGGTCACCTCGAACCGTTCGGTGCAGCTCGGCGCTTCACCACACTCCTCCGGGGGCGCTGCCATGGCGGAGACCGGCCCAAGTGCGGCGGTCAGCACCAGGGCGCCGAGAGCGACAAGGGCAGGCTTCTGTGCACGATTCATCGACGTCGATCTCCCAATCTGGCGCTAGGCTGCCGGCCAACCGCCAGCGGGGCTGTACGACCGTAGCAGTGCTCACCAGTCGCGAGAAGCCTCACACCTCCACCTGACGGCGGTACTCCCGCGGCGTCATCCCGCACGCCCGCCTCACGTGCGCGTAGTAGCTGGACAGCGAGCCGAAGCCGGCGGCCTCCGCGATCTGAGTGGAGGACAGCCGCGAGGTCAGCAGCAGCCGCTGCGCCTCCGCCACCCGGCACATGGTCACGTACTCCCCGATCGTCACGCCCACGGCCCGGCGGAACACCGTCATCGCGTGCGACGGCGTCAGGTGGACCGAGCGCGCGACGTCGCCCACACTCACCTCGCCGCGGAATCTGTCGACGACGAACTGCGCCATCCGTAGGGCGTGCCCCGCATCGCCGGCACGTCCGGCCATACGCGAGTGTGCGCCGTCGGGCTCCGGGGCCTCATGAGCGGCCTCGGGGGCAGCCTCGGGAGAGGGTGTCGCGCCGTCGGTGAAGGGCCAGGGCACAGGATCGGCGCGCAGGATGCGCCGCACCGCTGCCTGGATCTCCAGCAGCGCGATGCCCTCGGTGGCCCGATCCCCGATCTCCTCCAACCAGGTGGAGACCATCGCCGCGAGGCGCTCGCGCAGGGCCGGCTCGTCGGTGACCAGCGGCATCGCCTGCATCAGCCGCTGCATATCCGCCTCGGCCAGGCCCCAGCTGAGCACGGTGGCGAACGGCACGTGCACCCAGCACGTCTCCCCCGCGGCGTCGGCCTCCGTACGTTCCTGCACCAGGCCGTGCGGTTGCGTGGCCCAGAACATGGCGATCTGCCCCTCCCGCAGCACCAGCGGGCGGCCGGCGTAGAGGTAGCGCAGCTCACCGCGCAGGACGATGTTGACCTCGAGGTCATCGTGGCGGTGCAGCGTGAGCATCGTCGGCGGTTCCCCGCGGCGGCACCACAGTGCCGGCTGCTCGGTGACGACGCGGCCGAAGCCGCGCCCCTCCTCGCGGGTTCGCGGTCTGTCCCGGAGATCGTCGGTGCCCACACGCTGAACCCTACCGAGCACCGTAGGATCCTGGAAGAACAGCGCACCACGCCGCGAGATTCCGAGAATACGACTGCGTACGTTGGCAGGCATGAGCACAACGACGTTCGTCACGAACCCGAAGATCGCCATCATCGGAGCCGGAGGCTTCGTCTTCCCGTTCCGCCTCATCGGCGACATCCTCAGCTTCCCCGCCCTGCGCGAGTCGACCCTGTGCCTGATGGACATCGACCCCACGCGGCTGGACCCCGTTGCTGACGCCGGCGAGGAACTCGTCGCTCACCACGGCTTCGCCACCACCATCGAGCGCACCACCGACCGCCGCGAGGCCCTCGCGGGCGCCGACGTCGTCATCATCACCTTCCAGGTGGGCGGGGTGGCCTCCTACAAACACGATGTGGAGATCCCCAGGAAGTACGGCATCGACCAGACCGTGGGTGACACGCTCGGCCCGGGTGGAGTGTTCCGGTTCCTGCGCTCGGTGGACGCCTACGACGAGATCGCCGACGACGCCCGCGAGCTCTGCCCGGACGCGCAATTCATCAACTACGCCAACCCGATGGCCATGGCCACGGCGTACCTCAATGCCAAGGGGCTGAACGCCGTCGGGCTCTGCCACAGCGTGCAGGGCACCACCCGCATGCTCGCACGCACCTTGGGCGTGCCGTATGAGGAGGTCAGCTACCGCTGCGCCGGGATCAACCACCAGTCCTGGATCCTGGAGTTCCGCCACGGCCAGGAGGACCTGTACCCGCGGCTGCACGAGGTGATGGGCGAGCGTCACCAGCGCGGGCGCGGCGCCGCGCAGCTCGCCGGTGACGAGGGCGATCACAGCGAGGCGGCCGAGGAGATGAGTTCCTACGAGGGCGGCAACGAGCAGGTCCGCACGGCGATCATGGCGCACTTCGGCAAGTTCCAGACCGAATCGAGCCATCACGCCTCGGAGTACCTGCCCTACTTCCGCAAGGACGCCACAACCATCACGGAGTACATCCCGCAGCGGTGGGACTACTACGAGATCTGCGCCGCGCACGACGAGCAGGGCGACATCGCCGGGCAGCTGGCGAAGATGAAGGAGCAGCTCACCGCCTCCGTGGAGTACGGCGCGATGATCGTCAACTCCCTGGTCACCGGCACCCCGAGCGTCGTCCACGGCAACACCCCCAACCGTGGGGTGCTGATCGAGAACCTGCCAGCCGATGCCTGCGTGGAGGTGCCGTGCCTGGTCGACTCACGTGGCGTGCAGCCGACGACGGTCGGCGCGTTGCCACCGCAGCTCGCCGCCCTGAACCGCACCAACATCAACGTCCAGACCCTGGCCGTGGACGCTGCCCTCACCGGGGACCGCGAGCACATGTTCCACGCGGTGGCGCTCGACCCGCTCACCGGGGCGAAGCTGACGCTGGAGGAGATCCGGGCGATGACCGATGAGCTGGTCGCCGCGCATGGCGACATGCTGCCGGAGCGGTTGCGTGGGCCACGCGAGAGCTTGAGGGTGTGATCCGCAGAGCTCAACGCGACCGTGATCGGCTAGGAAAAGAATCTCGGGCGAGACCTACCGGTGAACGTCCTGACTATTCTGGACGGTCCGGGTCGAGCACAATGTTCACCTGCTTCGTATCCTTAGTGAAGAGGCAGCAACGTCGGGAGCAGCCACATTCCGACGAATGTGCGAGTTGCTGGGCTGCGAGCCTGCCGTCCGGTTAGATGGCCCGCCAACTACGTTCGGCTGGCCCGAACCAATGGAGTACGGACCCGGCGCCGCAAGGCCCCAACGCAAGCGGTCCGCAACGCCAACTGCTGCCTGCACGAGGCTCTCACCGTGATAGCAATCGAGATAGGCAAAGCGCAAGTCGCGCCTCAACGAAGATTCTCGCTTGTGAAAACGATCGATGAAATATCCAATCAGGCCCCGCAGTTCAGCATCCGCACGAATGACCGGGACCCACCGGCTCTCCTCACCACAGGGCGCGAGCACGTTCTCCAAATGCATCATCGCCGTTACGACGTTTCTGCGCCCCTCCGCATCCCGAGCGTTCAGCCCCGCCACTACCACATCGGTCAGCCGCTCTACGATTTCTCGTCGAATGGCATCCAAGCGCCTCCGATAGGTGATGACGCCCCTCATGGCCCCGCTCACTACCGTCGCCGCGAGAAGGGGTGGGACGAGCTCCCCCAGCGTCGTGGTTCGACCGGCGAGCACGATGGAGATTGCGAGTGACACACTGCAGATAGATGCAGCCAGGCGGACGCGCCAAACGGAGGAGCTGTTTCCGGAGCGACCATTGATCGCCACAACCGGATCCAGATCGAGGACGGTCAGTACTGCAAGGAGACCACTTAGCACGAAACTCACCATCAAATTCAGAACGAGGTCGGGGTAAGTCGACATAAAGTCTGGCTCGATCACTAGACCGTAGAGAATTACGCAGCTCGTGAAGAGCGCGAGCGCCAGGCCTATCAGCCCCGTACTATAGCCCGCTATTGTGGCTACAATCGTCATCCTAACCTTAATCCGGCTAACCGTTCCCGGAGCGATCCCCTGGAGAATCACATGCACCGATAACATTGCTGCAAGCGCCCCGAGAATGAGCCACGCCGAGGAGCGTGCGCTTTGCTCCGATTCCACCGGAGCACGGGAGATGAGCTCGACGGCCACGACGCCCACGCTCGCCGTCAACACCACCAGTCCAAGGATGAGCCGAAGCCGATTATCTCGGCCAGGGCGTAGTCCGCACTGCTGACCGGCCGCCTCTCGCAACATCCGCAGGATCTGCTCGCCCTGCGCAAGGGTTCCTTGTTGCATCACCATCACTCCCTAGTCCTAGTCACTTTTCACCCGCAACCGGTTCTATCGCGGGGTGCCGACATCCGACGGAGGCGGAGGTGCGGCTAGCTCCCGTTCCCTGAGCACCGATCAGCGGTGAAGTGGTGCACAAACCGGGGCGCATCATCAAGAGAGCGGAGGCCTACCTGTGAGCACCACGAGCTCGACCACCAGGCGCGTCACGGGACCACCGCACGTGCGCCGTCGCTGGACCAGCCCGGGCACCTGGGTGCTGGTCGCCACGCTTGCCGGCGTCGCGATCCTGATGGTCTTCCCGCTGTACTGGATGGGCGTCTCGGCCTTCACGCCGGGAGGTCAGTCGCAGAGCTCGGAGTTCTACCTGTGGCCGAGCGAGCCGACCCTGACCAACTACACCGAAGTGTTCGCGACCCAGCCGGTATGGCGCTGGATCGGCAATTCCCTGTTCATCACCATCGTCACCACGGTCATCTCGGTGACGGTGTCCCTGGGCGCTGGGTATGCACTCGCGAAGTTCCGGTTCTGGGGCAAGGGACTGCTGTACACCGTGTTCCTGCTCACGATCATGATCCCGATCCAGGTGACGCTGGTGCCTTCGTTCCTCGTCGTTGCCCGGCTGGGCCTGGTCGACTCACCGTGGGCGGTGATCTTGCCGACGGCGTTCGACGTGGTCGGGATCTTCATCGCCCGTCAGTTCATGCTCGCTGTTCCGGACGCGATCCTGGAGGCCTCCCGCCTGGACGGCGCCGGCGAGGTGCGCACCTTCAGGTCGGTGGTGCTGCCGACCTGCGGGCCGCTGGTGGGCGTGCTGGTGATCCTGTCCTTCATGGCCAAGTGGAACGACTTCCTCTGGCCGCTGGTGGTGCTGCAGGGCAACGAGAACTTCACCGTGCCGGTGGGATTGTCGACGCTGACGAACAATCCGGCCTTCGCCTCCCCCTGGGGTGCGGTGATGGCGGTGGCTTCGCTGACGGTGCTGCCTGTGCTGGCCGTGTTCCTGGTCTTCCAGCGTCAGTTCGTGCAGGGGATTGCGAGCACGGGGATCAAGTGAGGGGTGGGGTGCACCCGGCACTCCGCGGGCGGCATCGTGTCTTCGACGCGGTCATGGCTCGAGCGCGGAATGTCATGCGGTCGAGTATCGCGCCAGGAAGCTACCGATCCTCTCGCGCACGAGCCTGTGCTCGTCCGGAATGAGCACGTACCGCTCGTGCAGCACCGCGAGATTCAGCAAGTTCGCGCGGATGAGTGTGTCGACGAAGTCGAAGTCCTTATCCCGGGCCGCACCGAGCTTGGCGATGGCGAGATCGTGTGGTTCCAAGAAGTGCGGATCGGCAGGCTCAGAAGACCGTAGCGGCCACGTGATCAGGCGCTCGCGCCAGCCAGACGGTAGGTAGAGCGCCGTCTCAATGTGCACACCCTCCGCGTACACCCCGTTAGCCTGGTGGAACGCGGACATTTCGCCGATCGCTCCTTCGACGCCATCGGCTTTGGTCCGATCCGGGTCGTCCAGGAAGGCGATGTCGGCCTCGATGGACGCTGTCGCCGCGGGTGGGAGGTCATCCTCGTCGAAGGCTCCCAGGATGGCCTGGGATCCGATGACGAGGATGTCCCGATCGCCGGTGATTCTGCACGCAGCCCGCAGAAGGTGGGCGAGTTCGGCGCGTCTCACGCGGCCGCGTGCTCGCGGTCCCAGTGCTCGCGGAAGGACCGCAACGCCTGCCGTCGGTCGACCTCCGAGAGGACACCCGCGAACGGGCTGTTCTGCCGCAACTCACTGGAATGCTCATCAGTGCCCATGAGTACCGTGACGACCTCGTCGACGCCGCCGTCGATGACCTGCTCCCACTGCTCCAGGTAGCGCGTCGCCATGCCATCGGCACGGTGTACTGACTTCCAGTTGCGGATGTTCTCTCGCGCTGTCTCGAGCACGTTCTCCGGGTCGATCATGAGGTAGCCCAGCAGCACACGATGCAACCACAGACTCTTCTCCTGTTCGCGGGTGAGCGGGGGCTGGAGCAGACGCTGAATCTCGAACCGCCGGATCCGGCGGTGTGTTCCTGTCTTGGTGCAGTTCAACTCACCGCGCTCACACAGGTCGACGACGTGCTGACGCGAGACGCCGAGCATGCTCGCCGCCTCACTCGTGGTCAACCAATCGTTGTGCATGGCACTCATCGTACCGCTAAACACCAAAAACGCCACGGGTGCCACAACCAAGCACGATCACGTCGTTGCGTGCCGCCTGAGGGGCGGGTTTCGCGTCAGCACTATCGTCAGACCCCGACCTTCGAGGCGACCGACTACAGTCATCGATCCGTACCTGGCGACTACGAAAAGATCATCACGCATCTTGACTACATATCTGTAGTCAACTTATCGTGACTACGAAACAATCATCAGGTCGGGAGGCCGGAGTGGCGATTCGTGGCACTGTCTCAAGCCCAGAGTCCCTGGGCAGGATTCTGCAACAAGCCCGGCTCCTTGCCGGCCTCTCCCAGCGCCAGCTCGCGAACAGGATGGGCGTGAGTCAGCGCTACATCTGGGAGATGGAAGCCGGTAAGCCGTCGAAATACACCGACCGGTTGTTCGCCATGATGCGCGAAACTCACATGACGCTGTCGGCATCCATCGAGACGCCTGATGAGTGAGCTCCAGGTCGAGCTCTACGGCGAACCGCTCGGCACCTTGCGGGGTGACAGCCGCAGCTACGACTTCGCGGCTGACGCACGTGCGCTGGAGCGGCACGGGCTGGACAGTCTGGTGCTCTCACTCGCAGTCCCGTTGAGCGCGGTGCCGGTGCGCTCAGCGAAGGCTCGTCGTCAGAACTTCTTCGCCGAACTCCTCCCCGAAGGCCGACTGCTCGCGCGCTTGGCGGATCGGGCGCGAGTCAGGCCGACCGATGCCTTCGGGATGCTTCGCCGGTACGGACGGGATGTAGCCGGAGCGCTGCAGATCTGGGATCCGGAGGAGCCGGGTGAGCCGAAGGAGCCGCGTCTCGCAGCCATCGATGCGGCCGGGATCGCGCGCCTGCTCGAACGTGAGAACGACCAGCCCTTGGGCAACCGGCCGACCGGCGGCAAGACGTCCCTGGCCGGCGTGCAGGACAAGATCGTGCTGGCGTGGCAGGACGCGGCGTGGCACCAGGTGCTCGATGGCTATCCGTCGACCCACATCCTCAAGCCGCAGGTGGTGGGCAACCCGACCGGACTGTTCGACGAAGAGTACGGGGCACGGATCGCCCGGCATATCGGCCTGTGTGAGTACGAGACTCGGATCGACACCTTCGCCGGCGTGCACGCGCTGGTGATCGAGCGGTACGACCGGGACGCGTCGATGCCGCAGGGCCGCGTGCACCAGGAGGACATGAATCAGGCACTCGGCGCCTCGCGCGACCAGAAGTACCAGCGGATCGGCGGGCGAGTGAGCCTGGCCCGCATGGCGTCCGCGATCGGCAGCGTGAGTCCGGACGCCCCGACGACGTTGCTCAGGATGGTCACGGCCGCCGTCGCTCTCGGCAATCTCGACATGCACGCCAAGAACATCTCCCTCCTACATCCCCCGGATGGGTCGGTGCGAATGGCGCCGGCGTATGACATGGTGCCGATGGCGCATCAGGACACCGATGGCGAGATGGCTCTGGCCGTCGCCGAGGAGTATCGCCACCGCCAGCTCACCCGGGAGCATCTGGTCAGCGAGGCGACTGCCTGGGGGCTACGCGATGTCAGGACGGTCATCGATCGCACGCTCGAGGCGATCCTCGCAGCGGTGCGCGAGGAGGCGCCGCACCCGAGCGCGCATCCGGGGTTGCGGGCCAATGTCGCCCGATCCGCGACGAACCTGCTCAGGTCCGGGGCGGTGGGTGACTGATCATGACGCCCGCGGCACCGACGTTCGACTACCCGAGTCAGACCGGCGCGGGTGCGGTGGCACCGGCGGCTGCTCCGTCGGCGAGCGCGGCGACCAAGGCCACGAAGGCGTCGGCACGTCGCTGCTCGGCGCTCCGTCCGAGGACATGACCCACCTCGGGCGAGTCCGCGTCCTCGAGTAAGAGCTGCGCCTCGACGCGCATGAGGGCCCGCACGACGCAAAGGTCGACGGTGCCCGACATGTGCCTCATTCCGTCACGCTCTTCGCTCATGTCAAGGTTGCGGAGCGACTCGATGAGCAGGGCTCTGGGTTCACCAGCGATCAGATCAGTTCCGTTGTTCGTCATGAGCGCCACCGTAGGAGTGACTACCGACAGCGAGCCCGGCGATGGGCCCGTTTCCCTAGTCGATCGGCGCAGACCCCTCACCCCCGTGTCGACCCCCGCACCACCAACCGGTGCGAAACCAGATATTCCCGCACTGCTCCCCCCGGATCCCCGATCCGCCCGATCAGCGCCTTCACCGCCGTTTCGGCAATCTCCGCATGATCGGCCGCCACGGTCGTCAACGGCGGGAACGAGAACGACGCCTCGGTGATGTCGTCGAACCCGACCAGCGCCATGTCCCCTGGTACGTCCACGTCGTGCTCGTGCAGTCGCCGCAGCGCTCCCATGGCGAGCATGTCGTTGAAGCAGATCACCGCGTCCGGTCGTTCGGCCGAGTCCACGAGGTTCGCCATCGCCTCGTAGCCGTCCTCGGCGTCGTAGCGCTCCACGTACTGGTGGTGCCCGCCCGCCACTCCTTCCGCTTCCGCCAGAGCCGCCCGCACCCCCTCCTCCCGTAGGTGCGCGGTGCGCGCGTAGTCCGCCCGCCGTAGCCCGATCGCGGCGATGCGCCGGTGGCCATCCGCAATCAACTTCCTCGTCGCCTCATACGCGGCCGCCCGATCGTCGATGTAGACGTGATCGAGGTGATCCCCGGCGATCCGCTCCCCCACCAGCACCAGCGGGAACTCCGACTCCCGGTGCTCGATGTCCTCAGCCCGCAGCGCCTCGGGGTGGAAGATCGCCCCGTCGAACATCGCACCGCGCGGCCCCAGCTGGATCAGCCGTCGTTCACGCTCGATGTCCCCATGCGTCTGGTCCACGGCCACCGTGTACCCGCGGGCGGTCGCGGCCTGCACCACCTCGGCCGCCAGCCGCGCGAAGTGCGACTGTGCCAGGTCCGGCACCACGAAGCCGAGCAGCCCGATTTTGCCGGTGCGCAGGCTCTTCGCCAGCTGGTTCGGCCGGTAGTCCAGGGCCGCGAGCGCCGCCTCCACCCGAGCCCGGGTCTCGCCCGCCACGTACGGCTGGTGGTTGACGACGTTGCTCACCGTGCGTGGTGAGACGCCCGCGAGCTGTGCCACGTCCTTCAGTGTTGCCATGGGAATCCCCTTTCCGGTTTGCATCGTTGCATGAAAGGCGGATGTTGTATATGTTGGCACCGTCTTTCAACGATGCAAGAGAGCCATGTAGCCCGAGGAGGCACATCATGAGGACCATTCGACGCACGTGCGGTGCAGCACTGGCCGCCGTCGCCCTCGTAGGCGTTGCCGCCTGCAGCGACGGCGCCTCGTCCGGTGACGGCGGCCCCGTCACCTTGACCATGTGGCACGGCCTCACCGGCCCGGACGGCCCCGCCTTCCAGGAGGTGGTCGACAACTTCAACGACTCGCAGGACGAGGTCACCATCGAGGCCGAGGCCCTCCCCTGGGACTCCCTCTATCAGCAGTTCCTCACCGCGGCCACCTCCGACGACGGCCCGGACCTGGTCGCGATGAGCGCCTCCCGGCTCCCCCAGTACGCCGAACGCGGCGTGCTCGGCTCCACCGACGAGTTCTACGCCGACGACACCTACATGGACACTTCGGTCCTGGCCGAGGGTGCCGTACAAGCCTCCGTCTATGACGGCGTCAACTACGGCGTGCCCCTCAACCTCGGCCCGGTCCTGATGTACTGGAACAAAGCCCTCTTCGAAGAAGCCGGCCTGGACCCCGAAGCCCCGCCCACCACCTGGGAAGAGTTCGAGGAGATGATCCCGGACCTCACCGTGGACGAGGACGGTGACGGCACCCCCGAGCAGTACCCGATCGCCATGGGCGACCACTCCACGGTCCCGGTGTTCCCGAGCTTCCTGTGGAACGGCGGCGGTGGTGTGGTCTCCGACGACGGCACCACCTCCCTGCTGGGCGATGCGGCCACCGTGGCCGCCGCCGAGCACTGGGTGAACCTGGTGCGCGAGGAGCAGATCACCCCGGTGGGCATGTCCGGCGCCGACTCCGACCAGCTCTTCCAGGCCGAGCTCGCCGCGATCACCATCAACGGCCCGTGGATGACGGCCGGCCTGACCGAAGCCGGGCTCGACTACGACGTCACCGTGCCGATGGCCGGCCCCGAGGGCCAGTCGATCCTCGGTGACGTGGTCTCCATGACCATCTCCCAGCGCCTCACCGACGCCGAGAAGGACGCCGCCTTCACGTTCTTCGCCTACTGGGAGTCGGTGGAGAGCCAGGCCACCTGGGCCAACGGGTCGGGCTTCCCCGCCATCCGCACCGATATGCCGGGTGACGCGGTGACCAACGAATGGGCCGCCGTCTTCGGGGCACCTGAGGTGCTGGAGAACGTGCGCCCCTACCTGACGGGCGTGCCGGGATCGGGTGAGATCAACGAGGACATCTTCACCCCGGCGCTGCAGTCGGCGCTGAACGGCACCGGTGAGGTGGCCGATCTCTTCCCCGCCGCGGGCGAGGAGATCCAGGCCATCCTCGACGACGGCTCCTGACCATCCGCTCCAGGGTGGGCCCTGCCTAGTGTGGCAAGGCATCGGCCCACCCACCGACCACGGGATGACCTATGAGAATCGGTCGCACGGTTGCCGGCAGGCAGGCGCGGGCGGCGTGGATGTTCCTCGCCCCCGGGCTGGCGCTGCTGACCCTGTTCACGGCGTGGCCGCTGCTGCGCACGGCTTATCTGTCCTTCACCGAGTACAGCCTGCTCACGCCCCCGGAGTGGGTGGGACTGGCGAACTACCGTGAGCTCCTGGGCGACGACCAGGTCACGAACGCCTTCCAGAACACGGTGATCTACGCCGTCGTGGTGACGCCGGTGACCATCGCCCTGGCGCTGGGCCTGGCCATGGCACTGAACGCGAAGTTCTTCGGCCGCGGGCTGGTGCGCACGGCGGTGTTCGTGCCCTTCGTGGTCTCGCTCGCCGTCGTCTCGATCGCGTTCCGGTTCCTGCTGGACCCCAACTACGGCCTGGTCACGCACTGGCTGGACGGGGTCGGCCTGGCTCCCACGCAGGGAGCCCTGGCCCAACCGGGTACGGCGATGGCCGCCGTCATGGCCGTGGGCGTCTGGAAGAACGTGGGCTTCTACATGGTGATGTTCCTGGCGGGCCTGCAGTCCATCCCCCGCGACCTCTACGAGGCCGCCCAGCTCGACGGCGCAAGTCGCCTACAGAAGTTCCGTGCGGTGACCATGCCCTTGCTGAGCAACCAGACCATGTTGGTGAGCATCCTGGCCGCGATCGCCAGCTTCCAGGTGTTCGACCAGATCAAGGTCATGACCAACGGCGGGCCGGCGATGAGCACCGAGACGCTGGTGGTGATGGTCAACCGGGTGGGGATCAACAACCTCGAGTTCGGGTACGGCTCAGCGGTGTCGGTGGTGCTCCTGCTGCTGATCCTGGTGCTCTCGATGGCGCAGTACTTCTACTTCGGACGTAAGCAGGTGAGGTACTGATGCACACCACTTCCCCCGCGCTGCGCCGCGCCTGGACGGTGGCGCTGACGGTGGCCATGTTCGCGATCGGGTTGGCGATGGTCTTCCCGATCGTGTGGTCGATCCTGACGGCGTTCAAACCGAATGCCGAGGCGGCCTCGGCCTCCCCGACGTTGTTGCCACAGACGTGGACGCTGGAGAACTTCTCCGAGATCTGGTCGGCGATCCCGTTCGCGCAGCTGTACGGGAACACGATCATCTTCGCCGGCTCAGTGATGGTGCTCTCCCTGGCCTTCGACACGATGGCCGGGTATGCGCTGGCGCGGTTCGACTTCCGCGGCAAGACGGCGGCGTTCATCGCCATCATCGTGATGCTGATGATCCCGTACCAGGCGGTGATCATCCCGCTGTATGACCTGGTGCACTCCCTCGGACTGGGCCAGACCGTGGCCGGGATGATCGTGCCCCGCTCGGCGAACGCCTTCGGGGTCTTCTTCATGCGCCAGTTCTTCCTCGCCCTGCCCAAGAACCTGGAGGAGGCGGCGCGGATCGATGGGGCGAGTGAGTGGCGGATCTTCACCCGGGTGATGCTGCCGTTGACCACACCGGCGTTGCTGACGTTGGGGTTGTTCCACTTCCAGTTCAACTGGAACGACCTCCTCTGGCCGCTGGTGATGTCGAACTCGATCGACGGCGCGACGTTGCCGGCCGGGCTGGCGCTGTTCGCCGGGCAGCACGTGGTCGAGTACGGGCTGCTGATGGCCGGCTCGGTGCTCGCGCTGATCCCGCTGATCCTGTTCTTCCTCCTCATTCAACGCACGTTCGTCACCGGTATCGCCACCACCGGCATCAAGTAACGCACGAGACCAGTTAGGACTGTTTGCAGCTCATGACGCACTTCTTCTCCCCGGACCGGATCGCGATGGGTGTCGGTATCGAGGACACGTTCATCCCGCAGGAGCGGGTGGGCCACCGCAAGCTGGACGAGTACGAGCTCACCCAGCACTACCAGTACTGGCGCGAGGACCTGAACCTGGCGAGGGAGGCCGGGGCGGAGTTCATCCGCTGGGGCATCCCCTGGTTCCAGGTGGAGCCTCGCCCGGGGGAGTTCGACTTCTCCTGGATCGACGAGGTCGCCGCCCACATGCAGCAGATCGGGCTGCACTGCGTGGTGGATCTGCTGCACTACGGCACGCCGCTGTGGCTGGACAACACCTTCATCAACGCCAAGTACCCCGAGTACTTCGCGAGGTATGCCGGGGCCGTAGCCGAGCGCTACCGGGGCGTGTTCACGTCGTTCACTCCGGCGAACGAACCGCTGGTGAACGCCCAGTGGTGCGGCCGCGACGGCGGCTGGCCGCCGTACCTGACCGGCGAGGACGGCTACGTCAAGGTCGTGACGGCGGTGGCGGAAGGCATGTCGCGGGCGCAGGAGGCCATCCACGCAGTGGCACCAGAGGCGGAGATTGTGTTCGTCGACGCCGGCTTCCGATACGTGGGCGACCACTTCCCGGGGCACTCGCGCGAGCACCTGGAGGAATGGCGTTTCATCGCCACGGACCTGGTGCTGGGGCGGGTGGATGAGGAGCACTCGCTGTATGGGCATCTGCGCGAGCACGGGGTCAGCGCGGAGAAGCTGGCCTGGTTCCGGGAGAACGCGAAGACCCCGGACATCATGGGAGTGAACTACTACCCCGGGTTCACGACGCTCTCCTTCGACGCAGACGGGGCTGAAGTGCCTGGGGAAGGTGGGGTCGAGGGACTCGTGGAGCTCGTGCGGGCCTACCACGAGCGGTACGAGTTCCCGATCGCGATCACCGAGACGTCGCGCAACGAGTCACCCGAGGCGAAGATCCAGTGGCTGCAGGAGTCGTTGGCTGCGTTGGAGGACCTGCGCGCCGACGGCGTCCCCATCACCGGTTACACCTGGTTCCCGTTCTTCTCGCTGATCGACTGGCTCTACCGGTACGACACCGACAGCGCCGACAACCACTGGAACCACCTCGGGTTGTTGGAGCTGCGGAGGACGGCGGGGGGTGTGTTGGAGCGGGTGCCGAACGGAGCACTTCACTCGTTCCGGAAGGCAGCTCACCGGAAGTGAACTGAGAGAAGCTCGCAGACTCGGCGCTGAACGACCAAGTACCACGTCCCTGCGCTAGGTGGCCGCTTCGATCCAACCATCACATGCGACGACGGCACTGCGCCCCGACGCAGTTTGCGCGTACGAAGTTCGATCGTGCTGCGAGACACAGAAGCTGGTGCGGTGCTGATATTCTGGTGCATCTGGTCGGCACCTGTGGGCAGTCCTTGACTGTGGGGCCTTCCTAGTCATACCGCTTCTAGTGATACTCGTTGCCTACGCATGTTCAATGGTCAACTCGACTCGCTGGAAGGAGGTGGTAGCGATGATTGCTGATGGATCTACGATCGCTCAGTTCCTGATCGCGCTAGGAGGGTTGCCCAGAGGTGCCGACCTGACGTCGGTGAGAGCCTCCCAATCGTTCGCCTGCTGGGAGAAGAATTCAGACCCTCATACTTGGAACTCACAGCAGGATGTTTGAAGTTCCGAGTGGGCACCTACAGAACCGTTCTTGTGACACACGCAGGTAGGAGATCGGATCAGATCTTGTACTTCTCACGGCGCTTCTGGAACGCTTCTTCACCACCGTCGAGAATCTCGCAGGCATGTTCGCGGATGCCGAGACGACCGAGGACAGTCGGGCTCATTTCGATGCGAGCCTGCGAGTGTTCGAGCGATCCCGTGAGGTACTCAAAGGTCTGCGCACCCGCGTTGGGTCGATCGGCACCGTGGCGATTCGCGACAACGACCTCCTCCGCGTCCGCGCCGATGACCAGGTTCGCGTTGTGACTGACCATGATGATCTGCCGTTCCCGCTTTCGCTTGACCAGGTACGGAACGATAGTGTCGTAAATCGAACGGCTGTCGAGGTCGTCCTCAGGCTGGTCGATTAGGAGCGGCCACGGCTCCTGGGACTCGTTCAGTATTAAGGTGAGCGCGAACAGTGCCTGCTTGCCCGGCGTCATCGACGACCGAATGAAGCCACCGATACGGTCCTTGTCTAACTCTGCAGAGAATCTGACCTCGTTGGTGGCCGTCAGGACATCAGCAGCAACGGTTGAAGCTTCGTAGTTCTTGTTCAGAGTGACATTGCGGCCACGTAGAGCCTGTAAAAACTTGGGGGGATCAGCCTGTGCGGATTTGTAATCGACAGGTTCACCCTTTGCTTTGATGTAGTCGTTGGTGCTCCGCTGGCTGAAGCCCGCGGAGACGCGCTCGACGACGCCAGGCACGACCCCAAACTCGATCCCGAACTTCAGGTCGCTCAGGAGTCGCTCTTCGGCCGCAAAGGTGTCCTCCAACGCCTTCAGGGCTTCGTCACGCTTGGCGAGGCTCTCGATGATCGTGCCGGCAGCACGCTTCTGATCCTCGATCGTCTTCGCCCTGATCTTCTCGCGCCTCTCGATGTCTTCCAAGGTGGCGACTTGTTTCTTGCGCTCGGCGACCACGCCCGACAGTTCCTCGTTCGCCTCGTGCTTGGCGATGAGGTCGGCGTTCTCCATCTCAATAGTCTGGATCTCGCCAAGCAAGCTCATTCGATCGGCGACAGCTGCGGCTACGGAGTCCGACAGCACCTTCTCCACCTTCGCTGAGAACTCCGCCGTGGCATCCCACTTCATGCCATCAATGACGTCAGCGACGGCGTCAGGCAATTCCATCGCAGCAGGCCGCACAGAGACGGTAACCCGCACTGCTTCCGGAACAGTCAACGGCTCGGTCGCGCCTTCGGTCCAGCTCGCGAACGGAGAGAGCAGGTCGAGTTCGATCGCAATCTCCTTCACCCGGGCACGCTTCGTGTCAAGTTGACCGGCGACCTCTTGATACCTGGCGACTTCTTGGTCAGTGAGCTTGGCGGCAGTCTTGATCTCGTCAATCGCGGCTTGGAGACGGTCACGCTCCGCTTGGACCGCATCCTTGTCGCCCAGGTCCTTGATCTCCTGGGCCCTCGCGGCCGCTCGGTCGGCAAGCGCAAACCAGTCGTGGACTGCTGCCTCGATCTCCGCGTTGGCCGAAGCAACCTTGCTCTCGGCGCGGCTATGCGCGTTCTTGAAATGGGGGTAGGTCCGGAACAGCGCGGGCGCGATCCTCTTCGTGATCTCGTCAGGCTGCTCGCTGATGGCGTATAGCGAGTTCTGGGGGATGTAGATGACGCGGCCTTGCGTTGCCTCGCCTGAATCCCACTCGACTTGGCAGTTGATGCCCGCGACGTCGTGCCATGTCTTACCCGCCGCTGGGCCGGCGCTCTTCGGGTCATCGCGGCCCGCGGCCTCGGCCTGCACCCGAACGGTCTCCTCAGGATCGACCGCGTAAGCTATGAACGCGAGCAGCGCCGACTTACCTGATGAACGGCTCCCGACGATGGCGTTCAAGTTCCGATTGAAGACGATTTCCGGCGGGAAGTCGTTGGTTCCGGAGAACTGGACCCTCGAGATGACCTTATAGGGCTCCTTCTGGTCCGGTTCAGTCGACTGGATCGCGACGCGCTCGCTCGGTTCGATCAGTGTCTGGAGCAGGCCCTCATAGGTGGGGTCCGCCTTGATCCAGGTGATGTACTTCCTGGCCCCCTCCGTGATGACGTGCTTGCCAAGGCAGTTGCGCAGGTCATCGAAAGTGTGAGCGTCGCAACCGTCGAACACCGGCTTCGGCGCGATCAGTTCGTCCGTCTCGAGTCTTGCCGTCCCGAGGAAGTAGTCGCGGGAACCTACGTTGGCGTAGAAGGCGTCCGAGTACTTGTCGATCTCATCGCTGAGCAGAGCCTTCCGCTGCGCCCCGCTGCCTCCTGCGCGGATGCCGTCGCCCTTCGCCGACGCAACGACCAAGAGATGCCGGTGGCGCTCGAGTCGGTAACTGGCGTCTTGACCGAAGGTCGCCTTGATCGCCTCCTCGATGCTGGGGATAGACACGGTCGCGCTCTCGAAGTCGCGCCTGTTGCTCAGTTCGGCGCAGGTGACGTTGGTCCTCGTCGACCCGGTTGTCCCTTCGGTGTTCAGGCGACCTATGAACTTAGTCGCCTCCTCACGTGTCAAGGTGGGTCGGAAAATCAGGTGCAAGTTGACTTCCTGATCTGCCCGGTTCACCGCCACCGGGAGCCGCAGCTCCAGATTCGGAAGAAGGAGTCTGTCGTCGTCCGGATATGCCTGTCGGAACTTCTCAACGGCTGTAAAATAGCCGTCCAGCGAGAAGTAGTCAGCGATGGCGACGACGGCCACATCCGAATCATGGATGATCCTGCAGAACTGATCCCAGTCCGGCTCGCCGTCCTTCTGTTGATAGCAGTCATTCAACTTGGTGCCGGGAGCGTGGATGTGCAGATCCCACTTCCGCCACTCGGACCCTCGTGGGAAACGGGGCGCGGTCACTTCCAAGTCTCCTCAGCCAGGGGCGAACCGTTCAGCTCGCCACGTCGACGGCGCCAGTCGGGCATCAGGCCGTCCATTAGCTTGGTAAACCGTTCGCCGTGGTTGCGCTCGAAGTAGTGGGCCATCTCGTGGACGACGATGTACTCCAGGCAGTCGGGGTGCTTCTTGGCGAGCTCGACGTTGAACCAGATGTGCCGGGTCTCGCGGTTGCAGGAGCCCCACTTGGTCTTCATGCGTCGGATCGTCCACTTGGGCACCGACACTTCGAACTTCGCTTCCCACCTCGCGATGACCTCCGGAAGCACATCGCGGAGTTGCTGACGGTACCACTGGTCGAGATTCTCGCGTCGCTTGTCGGCAGTGCTGTCGGCAGGGGTGTAAAGCACGAGCCTCTCGCCATCGACCTCTAGGTGGGACCGCCCCGGTCGTTCCACCACCTTGAGTCGACGTCGAACGCCCCACACGTAGTGCGACTCTCCCGTCACCATCTCACGCTCAGACTGGCGCGGCGTGCCCCGCAACTCCTTGCGTTGCCGCTGGATCCAGGGCAATCGCTGGATCACGGCTAAGCGGACTTGGACGTCATCCAGCCGCTGCGGTGCGGCGACGCGGACGCGCCCCATCGGCGGGTAGACGCCGATATGGAGGTTCTTGATGTCCTTATAGATGACGTCGATATCGATGCCGCGGACGCTCAGGTAGGCACTAGCGGTACTCATGCCTGGCCTTCAACAGCTCGAGCAGTTCATCCAACTTCTCGTAGTCGACGGGCAATTTGACCTTGATCGCGTTGCGGACGACACGTTCCTTCATTGGATTCCCGACCCAGCCGTGTGGCTTGTTCTGCATGAGCGCATCGTCAACAACCACTGCGAGGCTCCCGTTAGGGAAGAAGAAGTCGACCAAAGCCCGCTTGGCGCCGTTGTCCGCCCAAGCTGAGTACTTGATCTCAGACTCCTTCTTGCCGAGCTTCTTCGCCGCATCCAGCAGCTTGGTGAGGTACTCCTGGTACTCGATGGCGCGCCTGCGACGCTCCTCGATGATGGCATCGAGTAGTTCACTCATGCGGTCGTAGTACATCGGGTTCATCGCGCGCTCGTCGATGATCACCTTGCGCATGTTGTTGGCGATCGTCTCGGCAACCGCTTCGGGGTCCTTCTTGATGCCCTCGGGCAGCTTGTCGATGGCGCCAGCACCGAGGTCGACGATCAGGTCGATCAGACCGGCGTCCTCGAAGTCCGACACAGTCTCCGATGCGCTGGCCTGGATGTAGGTGTCAAGCAGGAACCGCATGCCTGCTTCGTATTGCTTGAAGTCCACGTCCTCACCGGCGCCAAGCTTCACCTCTGCGCGGACGTCGACGTAGTGCGCGATCTCGCTCTTGATCGCCTCCGCCTCGGCGTCGTTGTACCCAGCAGCCGTCATCTCATTGGCGAGATTGGCGTAGGCACGGCTCACGGCCGCGACGGCCTTGTATAGCTCGACGCGCTTGGGCTCGTTGGCCTTGAGTTGTTCGGCGTTGCCTGACTCGGCGGCGCAGAAGTGCTTCTGGTACTGCAGCGTGCCCTTCGGCGGGGTAACGGGCTCACATACGGCACGGACGCGCTCCAGTGCTTCGTCGAGGTTCTCGCGGGCCTTATCGATCCGGTCCGTCAGCAAGCCGTCGATGTCGGTCCTCTCGTAGCCGTCGAGGGCGCCAGAGGTGTAGTCGGTGATGGCACCATCAATCGAGTTGAAGAGGTCCTGGTAGTCAATGATGTAGCCGTAGTCCTTGTCCTCGCCGTCGAGCCTGTTGACGCGGCAGATCGCCTGGAACAGGCCGTGGTCACTCATCTTCTTGTCGATGTAGAGGTACGTCGCAGTCGGGGCGTCGAACCCGGTCAGCAGCTTGTCGACCACGATGAGCAGCCGCATCTGGCCGGGGTTCTCGATGAACTGCTTCTTGACCGCAGCCTCGAACTCCTCGACCTTGCCCATGGCGACGTCTTCCGATTCATCGAAGTAGTCGGCCAACATCTTGCGGTAGATGTCATACTTGCGGATTTTCTCGGTCTTGCCCGCGCCAGAGTCCTCTTTGGAGATGTCGCTAGCGTTGGGCTCGTAGCTGGTGACGATGGCGCACTTGCCCTTGAATCCGGCGGCGACGAACATCTCATAGAACTTGCATGCCTGATAGACGCTGCCGCCGACGAGTATGGCGTTGCCGCGCCCGTTCATGAGGCGGGGCTTGGTCTCCATGTCGAGGAGGATGTCGTTGACGATCTGCTTGGCGCGGGGCTCACTGGAGACGACCTTCTGCATGGTTCCCCAGCGCTTCTTGAGCTCAGCTTTGGAGAGGTCGGTCATGCCTTTGGTCTTGACCTCGAACCACCTATCGACCTGCGCCGGACTGGTGAGATGCTGGTCGATATTGCGCGCCTCGTACTGCAGGTCGAGCACCACGCCGTCGGTCACGGCCTCGTCGAACTTGTAGGTGTGAATGAACGAGCCGAAGGTCTCGATGCTGGTTGCTTTGTCGACCTTGAGCAACGGTGTGCCGGTGAAGCCGATGAACATCGACTCGGGCAGGAGTTGCTTCATGGCGCGGTGCATCTTGCCCGATTGCGTGCGGTGGGCCTCGTCGACGAAGACGAAGAGGTTGCCCTTGGCCCTGAAATCCTTCGGCATGGTCGCATTGAGCTCGGCGATGAAGTCCTCGCTGGCTTCGTCGACAGCCTTCTCGCCATCGGACCCGCGGAACTTGTGCACCAGTGAGCAGATCAGCCACTCCTGGCTTTTGTTCAGGGCGTCGAGCAGGTCGGCGCCGCTTTTGGTGCGATAGATCTGCTCGTTGACGCCGTTGAAGACCTTTTCGATCTGATCGTCCAGCTCGGTCCGGTCGGTAATCAGCAGGACCCTCGCATCGTCCTGATGTTCCCGGATCCACTTGGCAAGCCACACCATGGTCAGGCTCTTGCCCGAACCCTGGGTGTGCCAAATGATGCCGCCCTCGCGCTTGGCGATCCGCTCCTGGGCCGCCTTGATGCCGAAGTACTGGTTGTGCCGTGGGCCCTTCTTCACGCCAGCGTCGAACACGATGAAGTCGTGGATGAACTCGAGGAACCGGCCCTTGCCGCACATCTGTAGTAGCGCCCGGTCCAGCGGTTCGGCGACCTCGGAAGATTCCTTCCATTCCAGCCAGTACTTCTCCGGGGTATCAATCGGGCCATAACGCAGACCCTCGACGTCGTTGCCGGCGAACAGGAATTGCACCGTGGAGAAGAACGGGCGGATGAACCCGGGCTTCTGGTTGCCGATAGACTGCCGGATGCCTTCGGTGACCGACACCTTCGACCGCTTCAGTTCGAGTACACCCAGCGCCAAGCCGTTGACGTAGAGCACGACGTCGGGGCGCTTACTGTGTTGCCCGAGGACAGTGACTTCCTCAGCGACTGCGAAGTGGTTGGCCTCGGGATGGGCCCAGTCGATGAGCCAGACGGTCTCGGTCTGCTGACCAACTCCAGGCTTGACCTTCACGCCGTAGCGCAGCAGCTGATAGACGTCCCGGTTCGCCTCGTACAGGTCGTGACCAGCACCGACAGCGGCGGCCTTGCCGAGCCGGTCGAGTGCGCGGGTAATCAGGTTGTCGACATAGCCACGAGCTTTGAGGTTCTGCGCGAGCAGATCCGTCTCGACACCCGAAGTGCGGTTGCCGTCGTGCCAATCACCGAGGTACTCGTAATCGAGCGTCTCCCGGAACAGCTGAATGACGCGATCCTGTGCCTTACGCTCGATCTGCCCGACGATGCTCATTTCGCGGCCTCCATCTCCGGCCAGTGCTTCTGCAGGACGTTGAGATTCTCGGGGTCGTCCAGCACCTTGCAAGCTCGGGCAACCGCCTGGCCAAGGAGGTGAGCAATCTCAACGATGCTCGGAATGAGCACGCCCTCGATGCTGCACGGATCGATCCTCGGGTTGTGCATGCCATAGAGGCGCGGCTCTAGTTCGTCGAGTCCGTCCGGATACGAATACGGAAAGAAGTACGGACCATGATGGAGGTCACGGTGCACAACCGCTCGCGTCACGCGCTTACTGGTGTCGCGAGGGCCATCGCGGTGCTTCCAAAGATTGTTGATCAGACCACGCAGGTCTCGGAGGTCACCCACGTCCAGCCAGTCCGAGGACTCACCCGCTCCCTCGACAATCAGGCGCAGATCTTCCATAAGTTCTCCTGCCACAAGGAGCATCATCGAGTGCCAGCGGAAGAGGCCCTCCGCTTCCTCCGAGTCAGGTTCCAAATCGGGCAGAGCAATCAGGTCACACCAAGTAGCGCTCGCCAGGAAGTCATCGATCGTCTCGATGTACGAGTTCGTATTGCAAAGCCCAGCGATGTGATGATCCGCACAGCCCTGCGGAACGCAAAACGCAGGCTCGTCCGGAGCGTCCGCATCAAGCCCGAACGCAGTGGAGCGCCAAGCGCTGTGCGCGCACATGCGGATCTCCCTGAAGCGACGCACTTCGGTCATGCTGCGCCCTCGTCGATCGGCAGGCGGGTTCGGCCGGTCAGCAACTCCTGCATCATGCCGGCTTTGACAGATCGGGCCTTTCTGAGCCGTTGACGGAGCAGACCGATCTCGCGATCAGCGTCGCCAAGCACCTCGGCGATTGCACGCTGCTCGTCCGCCTCGTCGGGCATCGAAACCTTGATGCGAACCAGTTCTCCACGGGTGAGCTTCGATCGTGTTCCGCTGGAGATGAACGGCGTGATGTCTTTGTGTTGCAGCGAATAAAAGAGAAAACCGGTGTCTCCGGGCTGCGTGGCCTTCAGGACGTGGGCGTGGTTGTTCACCCAGATCTTGCCCTTCATCCGATACGCAATCGGGCGCGTTCGCCATTGGTCGAAGTTCCCGCCATCCTCGGCCAGAAGGACGACATCATCGTCCATCATGTAGTCATCGATGTGGTCGAGCACACCGTTCGCTCCGCAGTATGGGAACGGCCCGCTGCGGTTGGCGCGTTGCGCGCCACTCAGCGGCATCCGAAGATTGTCGAGGATGTCAGTGGCGTCGCCAAGCGTCACGTCGCGCCAGGGCACGGTGAAGCCGGGGACGCGGGTCGTGCCGGTGAGGAGCTGCTGCATCATGCCTTGCTTGATCGCCTGCTTCTTGGCGATCATCCGCTCCAAGCCAGCGATGCCGTTATCAGCGTCCCGGCCGGCCCCTCCGACCGCCCGCTGCTGACCAATCTCCAGGTCGGGCACACTGATCGATCCGACCTGCTGGAAGTTCAGACCCTGGCGATTGCCACCAGCCTGGAACATGTCAATCTGGTCTTGGCCCGCGCGAGACAGGAGAAATGCGTTCACAAAGTGTGGGTCCATCCGACCCGGCCTAAGCCGGATCTCGCAGACGTGCTGGTTTACGTTCCCGCCATCAAGTTCCGGGGTGGCAACGGCTGACCGGCCGATCGATGCACCCGTAATGTTGAGTAGGATGTCTCCGGTGCGCAGCTCCGTCGCTGGGAACGTCGAGTGAGTCGCTTCGTCGATGTACGCCATGTCATCGAGACGAAGGTCGCCCCAGCCAACGTTCTGGCTGCGAAGAAACGGTCGCCCGGAGGGCGTGTAGACGGCGGAACCGCCTCGAGGCGTGATCCCACTCCCGATCCGCGTCGTCACATCGGCAAGGCGCACCGTCGCAGCGCTCACGACTTGACCCCCATCGCAGCAAGGTGTCCTGCGACTCTGGCTTGGAGCTTCCCCAGTTCGGCGTCGAGGTCGCCCACGGTCTCGGCATAACGTTCGCCGAGTTGCTGGATCCGAGCAACGAGGGCGAGCGTCAGTGCGTTGACCTCGCCGTCGATCCGCATCGTGATCGTGCCGTGCCACTTGTCATCGAGTACCAACGACTGGACGTCGGATTCGGTGAGGTCGCCGTATTTCTTGAGTGCGAAGGTGTCGAGAGCAACCTGGGCCTCCTTAGCCGCCTTCTTGGATGCGGCCTCGGCGTCCACTAGCTCAAGGGCGGCGTTGGCGCATTCAAGGATCTCCTGGTCACCGCTCACCTTTGCCTCCTTGATCACCGCGGTTATGAGCTGCTTGGTGTAGGCACCCTTGTCGTTGGTGGCTTCAGGGAGGAGAGCCTCGTCGCTGCCGTGCTCCTCGGCGTGTTCGGTCACTGCTGCGGACGCGGACTCAAGCTCAGCGTTGAGATCGTCGACCTTGGCCTGCTCGTCTGCGAAGTAGCGGGCGACGATCAGCGCCGGCGGGATGAGGTCCATCTTGTACTTGGTCTTCTTGCGTCCCGTTCCGAGTTCGAGGTCGGGATCCTCGGAGAGCTTCCGCTCCTTGTCCGCGATGGTCTGGCGCGGCTTGGCGGCATAGACCCAGCCGTCGTTCATCAGCAGGAAGACGTCGTCGTGCATGACGTCGTGCCAGTAGGTCATGAGCTGCTGGTAGGCGTCGTACTCGTCAAGGAGCGGCACCGGCTTGAACCGCTCGAGGAAGTCTTCGCTCATCGCGGTGTTCAGGTCGGCGGGCTTGGTGTCGGCGTTGATCTCGACCAACCGCGGGCGCCATGCGGCAAACCAGTCATCGACGATGCCGGTAACTTCGTCGCGCAGCTTGTGGAATCCGGGGGCGTCAAGGATGGCTTGCTGCACTTCCCTGACGTCGATGGCGAGATCGCTATAGCCGGTGCGGTTCGGCTTGAACAGCTGGTCACGCAGCTGCGTGAATGGCTCCCAGTACTCGTGCAGCGCGTCGAGGTCGCGGTCCGGGATCCCGCCGTAGAGGTGGGCGGAGAGGTCTTGCAGATCTTCGGGCTCGGATGAGTCGATGTAGCGAGGGATATTCAGGTTGTAGTCGTTCTTCGGATCGGCGATCTCGCTCATCGGCACCATGCGCGAGTAGCGGTCGACCTCAATCTGCTTGTTGAAGCTGTCGACGATCTTGTGGATGTCTTGGCTGCGGAGGCGGTTCTTGCTGCCGTCCTTGACGAAGCCCTTCGAGCCGTCGATCATGAAGACGCCGGTGCGGCTGACGGCGTTCTCTTTGTCGAGGATGACGATGCAGGCTGGAATGCCGGTGCCGTAGAACAGGTTGGGGGGCAGTCCGATGACACCCTTGATGAAGCCCTGCTTGAGAAGCCGCTTGCGGATCGTGCCCTCTGCATTGCCCCGGAACAGCACGCCGTGCGGAAGGATGATCGCTGCCTTGCCGGTGCTCTTGAGCGACTTGAGCGCGTGCAGCAGGAAGGCGTAGTCGCCGTTCTTCTCCGGCGGCTGTCCGTACTCGAAGCGGTCGAAGTGGTTCTCCAGGCCATTGCTCCACGACTTGACCGAGAACGGCGGGTTCATGACCACGTAGTCGAAGGTCTTGAGCCGAGTGCCACTGGTGAACTGCGGGTTCGTGATCGTGTCACCCTTGGCGATCTCGGCGATCTCGTTGCCGTGCAGGATCATGTTCATCCTGGACAGCGCCCAGGTGGCGTTGTCCTTCTCTTGGCCGTAGATCGTCATGCCGCGCGGCGCTTCGTCGGCAGTCTTCAGCAGCAGCGAGCCAGAGCCACATGCCGGGTCGAAGACCGTCTGGTCCTGCCGGGTCTCACTGCCGATGCCGACGACTTTGGCGAGGATCCGAGAGACCTCGGCCGGGGTGTAGAACTGGCCCTTGCTCTTGCCGGACTCGGTGGCGAAGTGCCGCATCAGGTACTCGTAGGCGTCACCGAGCAGGTCGTCGCCCTCAGCGCGCGAGCCACGGAAGTCGAGGTCGTTGAAGATGGTGACGAGCTTGGAGAGGCGGTCCTGCATCTCCTTGCCCTTGCCGAGCTTCTCCTCGTCGTTGAAGTCGGCTTGGTCGATGACGTTGCGCAGGCCGTTGGCCTCGGCGAGGCGGCCAATGACCTTGTTGAAGCGGTCGCCGATCTCCTTGTCGCCCTTGGCTGCGAGCATGGCGTCGAAGGAGCCACCCTCGGGGACGTCGATCAGGGAATGGGGATCGGTCTTGGCCTTGTCGGAGACGTACTTCACGAACAGCAGTGTGAGGATGTAGTCCTTGTACTGCGAGGCGTCCATGCCGCCTCGCAGCTGGTCGCAACTCGCCCACAGGGATGAGTAGAGGTCTGACTTCTTGAGTGCCATGGACTTACGACCCGATTCCGAAGCGCGTCGGGGCTAGGAGACTCGAGGACGTGCTATTAGCGAACGAAGGACTCATAGTCGAACCGTAGCGCGACGGACCGACATCCGGTGCTAACCCCGACCCGTCGATCCATGCACGCGGAGCGCACCACGGAGCATCGCCGCATCCAGGAAGCTCCCGTCCTCAAGCACGACTGTGCCTGCGCGGTCGGCCTCGGCGGAGCCGACGCGGTCGACGATCTCGCGGGCTCGTGCGAGTTCGGCCTCGGTGGGCCGGAAGGCGTCACGGATCACCGGGAGCTGTGCCGGGTGAATCGCCGAGCGCCCCACGAATCCCAGCGCCTTGCCGGTGGCGCAACTCCTCGCAAGGCCGTCCATGTCTTTCACGTCGGCCCACACGCTCATTTGTGGGGCCGGCAGTCCGGCGGCTGCAGCGGCCACGACCAGCCGGGAGCGCACCCATGCGAGGCCCGGCTCCCCCGGCTCGCCAGCGGCGAGACCCAGCTCAGCGCGCAGGTCGGCCTCGCCGAGGGTCACCGATGCCACGCCGGCGTTGGCGATCTCGAAGGATCGCTCTACGCCGATGGCTGTCTCGATCAACGCGTGCACGTCTCGAGCGGGCAGGGCGTCCTGCACGGCAGCGACGTCGTCGGGGCCGTTGACCTTCGGCAGGCGAACACCAATAGCTGGGTTTGACTCCCCCAGCGCCGCCAGGTCGTCTTCGTACCATGCCGAGCCGCACGCGTTCACGCGCACCTGAACGGGTACGGGCAACTCGCCGCCTAAGGCTTTGGCCAACGACTCCCGCGCGAGTTGCTTGTGTGAGGGTGCTACCGCGTCCTCGAGGTCCACGATCACGCAGTCCGCCCCGGACGCGAGTGCCTTGGTCACCCGGTCGGGGCGGTCCCCGGGGACGTAGAGCGAGGTCAGCATGCGCCCTCCTCCCGCATATCCGCGATCTCCCGCGCGGAGAAGCCCAACTCCCCCAGCAGAGCTTCGGTATCCGCGCCCGGCGTGCGGCCGGTCCAAGCGATCCGCGACTCCGCATCGGACATCCGGAAGATCGGGCCCTGCATCTTCATCTCACCGAGCACCGGGTCCTCGATGCCGTAAATGGTGCCGAGCTCTTGGAAGTGGGGGTCGGCCATGATGTCGCCGGCGTCGTAGATCGGCGCGACCGCGGCGTGCACCCGTTCGAACTCGGCCACCACCTCATCGCGGGAGCGCTCTGCGATCCACGCCCCCACCGCTTCGTCCAGCTCATCGGCATGGTGTGCACGCCCGGCGCCGGTGGCGAACCAGTCCTCGCACGTCAGCTCGGGCCGGCCGACCAGTTCCATCACCCGCTCGGCGATCGACTGCGCACTCGTACTCACCGCCACCCACTTCGCGTCCGCCGTCAGGTAGGCGTTGCGCGGGGCGTTGTTCGCCGACCGATTCCCCGTGCGCGGCTGCACCGTGCCCAACTGGTCCCAGCGGGTGATCTGCGGACCGAGCATCGCCAGGATCGGCTCGATGATCGCGATATCCAACTCCTGCCCCGTACCGATGCGGGCTCGGTGGTGCAGCGCGGTCATCACCGCATACGCCGTGGTCAAGGACGCGATCCCGTCGGCCAGGCCGAACGGCGGCAGCGTGGGCGGGCCGTCGGGTTCGCCGGTCATCGCGGCGAAGCCGCTCATCGCCTCCGCGAGGGTGCCGAAGCCTGGGCGTGAGCGGTACGGGCCCTTCTGCCCGAAGCCGGTCACTCGTGCCAGCACGAGCCCCGGGTTCTTCGCCGACAGCTGTTCGTACCCGAGCCCCCACTTCTCCAGGGTGCCAGGGCGGAAGTTCTCGATCACCACATCCGCCCGCTCGGCCAGGCGCAGGAACGCCTCCACGCCACCGGGGGTGTGCAGGTCTAGTGTGACGGTCTCCTTGTTGCGACCGAGAGTCTTCCACCACAGGTTCTCCCCGTCCTTCGACGGGCCGTGCCCACGCGAGGGGTCCGGGCGCTGCGGGTGCTCCACCTTGATCACCCGGGCGCCCATGTCGCCCAGGTGCATCGCCGCCATCGGGCCGGCGAACAGCGTGGACGCATCCACTACCAACAGGTCATCGAGCGGAGTACTCATCAGTGTTGCTCCCTTTCGGCAGCGTCCCAACAGACTCGGAACCCGATCGATGGCGAGGCGTCCACGCCCAGCCCGGGCAACAGGAACTTCAGCGCGAACTCCGGGGACTGCACTCCCCCATCGACGTACCAGTCCGAGCCTTCACTCTTGTGCTCGGCGCCGCCCTTGAGCATCACGAACCGGGTGCGCCCATCCGAGTGCTCCGACTCGGTCCAGTTCCACACTGCAGGGGTGCGGCGCTCGAACCCGTACCGAGTCGCAGCCAACTGCCACTCGTCCTCGGTAGGCAATCGGCCACCGGCCCAGGCGGCGAACTCGCGGGCACGGGCGAAGGTAGCGCCCGTCGCCGGATGGTCAGCAGCCGGATCGACGTCGGAGTCCGGTGCCTCGCCGATGGCCTTGAGGAACTGGGCGTACTCGGCGGCCGAGACCTCCCAGGAGGCTACCCGGACGCCGTCGGGAATCTGCACTACGCGCTCGAGCGTGCGCTGGTCGTGCAGGCGCGGCGGGAGGGGCTTCCACTCCTCCACGTACGGGGCGCCGTCATACATGCCGGTCTCGCGCTGGCGGTGCCGGACGGTGAGGACGTGCTCGCCGGCGGGGACCTCGACTACATCGGCACGCAACGCCGACACGGTGGCGGGCTCCGCCGTCGGGCCGGTCCAGGAAGGTGCGCTGAGCCGCACCGCGCACCGGTGCGGGAACGAGGAGTCGCGAACGGGCGGCTCAAAGTGAACATCAGCGACCTCGGCGGGTAGTGCTGCGCCCTCGGAGAGATGAACCAGCGCTGCCACGCCCTGGGCGGGCACGATCACCTCGGCCTCCCCGTGCTGGAGCGGGCCGTCGAAGGTGACCCACGTGCCGGGGCCGGAAGCGTAGGTGACGTCCTCGTCGCTGGTGTTGACCAACGTGTAGAGGGTGACGCCGTCGAGCTCGAACGTCGAGGCGAACACGGGCGGCTCGCACACGGCCAACGGGGTCCACTCGCCGTCGGTGAGCCAGCGGTGCATGGCGCGTTGCACGGGGAGCATCCGGCGCAGGGTGGCGGCGTCGCGGTCGTTCCAGCCCACCCAGACGCCGAAGACGACCTCCCAGACCATCACGCCGACGCCGTTCAGCCAGGCAGAGCGCAGCTCGGCGGCATGGTCGCGGTTCCAGCGGCGGATGTGGTGCTGCATGTGCCGGCGCTCGAACCACCGCGCCCGCAGCACCCCAGGGATCTCGGAGTCGGCGAACCACTGCGCCCAGGAGAGTGCGTGGTCGGCGACCCGCTCGGTCACCAGCTTCGACTCCCCCTCCAGGCCGATGCCCGGGCGCGCCGCCTCCATCGCGGCCACGAACTCCGGGTCGGCCTTCTTCAGGGTGTCGAGGAAGACGCCGTCGGCGTTCAGGTGGCGGACCACGGTGGCGAGATCTTCGGCGTCGGTGTTGCCGGTGCGGCGGGTGCCGGTATCCCACGGGTTGTAGTCGACGAACACCGCGACCCCGTGCTCATGCAGGGTGGCGGCGGCCTCGGCCAGGCCCGGTATCCGATAGAAGTCCCATTGGTTGCGCTCGTCGATGCCGATGATCGGGTAGGCGTGCCAGAGCACGACGCCGTCGAGGCCGCCGAAGCGTTCCTGGGCGTCGGCGAGGAACCGCTCCGGGGTGAAGGCCTGACGCTCGAAGTCGAAGAACAACTCATCCCACAGCCAGGTCTGCGCCACGGTGAAGCAGCGGTTGGCCCACTGGGCTTCCGAGGCGTCATAGCGGGTGGGCGTGCCGTACCGGGCGAGAGCGCCGGAGCGCCAGGCGTGGAGCTGCTTGCGCCAAGCGTCCAGGGTGGCCTGGTCGGGCGGGTCGGTCTGGGTGCCGGGGGCGGCGAGGATCTTCGCCTCATCCAGCGCCTCGGCAACTTCGCCACTTGTGAGGTCGCCGGTCAGCGGGACCTCGGTGGGGAGGTCGAGGGGGCGTGGGACGAGGGGGTCGAAGCCGCCGCTCATGAGGTCATCATCCGATCAGACAGCGTGTGGGTGCGGGAGGCGAGCTCGTCCAGCTCATGGGTCTGCGGGCCGGGCAGGGAGGTGTGCAGGCGGCCGTGCAGGGGATCGGTCCAGGCAGGGTCGAGACCGGACTTGCCAGTCAGGGCGCCGAGGACGGAGCCGACGGTGGCGCCGGCGGAGTCGGTGTCCCAGCCGGCGGCTACGGCGAGGGTGATGCCGCGGGTGAAGTTGACGTCGGTGATGGGCCGATCATCGACGGCAACCTCACCCCCGGTGGGTGCGGGGCCGGTGCCGGCGGCGGGACTGGGAGCGGTGCCCGAGGCAGCCACGGCCATGGCGATCAGGGCCGCGTTGTTCAGCGTGTGCACCCAGTGCAGGTGACCGTACTGGGCCTGCAGGGCGTCGAGTGCTTCCTCGTCGTCGATGCGGCCCTCGCGCAGGTCCTCACCTGCCGCACGGCCGGAGCGGACGGCCTCGAGCAGCCGGGAGGCCGGGGGCAGCACGGATTCGGCTGCATCCAGCACCTCGTCCACGCTCGTGCTCACCAGGGAGGCCGAGCACAGGGCGGCGGCCCACATGGCGCCGTAGATGCCGTTGCGGGTGTGGCTCAGGCGGGCATCCACCCAGGCGAGCCGGGCGGCGGCGTAGACGTCGCCGGGGTGGGCCCAGCCGTAGACGTCGGCCCGGATGAGGGCGCCGATCCATTCCCGGAACGGGTTCAGATGCGTGGCGGTCTCGCACGCCCCGGTCTCGGTGATCGCGCGGGCGTCGAGGAGGTTGCGGTAGGCGGCCCGCTCGGCGGTGAACACGCGCCCGCCGGGCAGGTTCGCCAGCCAGGACTGCGCGACGTCACTCGTCGTCAGCCCGTCCCCGTGGGTCTCCAGCAGGTCCAGAGCCAGCAGCGGGAAGTTGAGGTCGTCGTCCTCGGGCATGCCGTCGATGTTCTCCACCAGCGAGGTGGGCGCCGAGCGGCGGTTCCACGGCCACCGGGCCGCCACGTCCTCCGGCAGACCGCGGGCGGTGAAGTAGCTGCGGATCGGCCAGTTGCCGGTCGCGCGCGCGATCTCCTCGATCCCCTCGCGGGGGATCTTCTCCACCGGCTTGCCGAGCAGGCAGCCGACGGAGCGGCCCCACCAGGCACCGGCCACCCGATCGAAACTCGCCCGCTCCCCTGCGGCGGGCGTACCTTCGATCTCCCCGGTGATCTGAGCAGCGATGTCCGCCCAGTCATCAGGTTCGGCCGGGTCGGTGGTGTCCAGCTCGGCCAGCTGGGCGAGCACCTGGCGGGCGATCAGCCGCAGCTGGGGGTCCGCCGCCTCGGCGCTCGCCCCGGAGCGCTCCGGCTGCAGCGACCCACCAGCAGCCTCCCACCGGCGGGCCACCGATTCGAGCGCCGCAGAGTCGGCGCCCTGTTCGGCCAGCGCCACCAGCTCATGGGCGACGAGGTCCTCGGGCTGGGCCCAGGTGAGTCTCACGCAGATTCCTCCAGCATGGCGTTCAGGGCCTCGGTGCGCTGCCGGGCCCGGCGGGCGTCGTCGGCGGCGATGGCACGCACGCTGGCGTGCATCGAGGTGATCACGGTGTCCAGGTCCAGTTTGCTCGCCCGGGTCACCTCGTCCACCCACTCGGCGGGGATCGCGTCCCGGCCGGCGAGCGCACCACAGATGGCGCCGGCCATGGTGGCGATCGAATCGGCGTCGCGGCCGTAGTTCACCGCATCAAGCACCGCTCCGCGCGCGTCCCCGTCGTGCGCGACCACGAGGCCGAGCGCGACCGGCAGTTCCTCGATCGACTTCGTGCGGGAGGGTAGCCGGGCGTCCATCGCCGGCTTGCGGTACTCCTCGCCCACGGTGTCGAACGGGGCCACTGCGGCGCGCAGCACCCGGTTCAGCTCACGTTCGTCGTGTGCGGCCAGTCCCCCGGCGGCCTGGAACGCGGCGACGGCCTCGAGCACCGCGTCGATCGCGGCCCGGGTGCCGTCATGGGCAAGGCGACGGGCCTCGTCCACGGCACGCTCCGCCGTCGTGCCGGGAACCAGTGCGGCCGCGACGGCGGCGGCGAACACGCCCGCGGCCTCCCGGCCATAAGAGACCTGATGCGCCCCGGCCAAATCGATCGCCTCGGCATAAGCGCCGGCCGGATCGCCGGCGTTCACGAGCCCCACCGGGGCCATGTACATGGTGGCGCCGCAGTTGACGATGTTGCCCACCCCGGCCTCGCGCGGGTCGACGTGGCCGTAATGCAGCTTGGCCACCAGGTGCTTCTCAGCGAGGAAGACCCGCTGCAGGATGAGCGCCTCATCCTCCAGCTCGGGCACCCAGCGGCGCTCGCCGAGCATCAGCGGCACCAGATCGGAGGCCATGTGATAGGCGTCCAGGTGGGTGTGGTGAGTGGCGTACACCTCGATCAGCGCGTGCGTCATCAAGGTGTCATCGGTGACGTGCCCATCGCCCTTGTGATAGGGCGCAATCGGGCGTGCGGTGCGCCAATCGGGCAGGAACGGGCCGACGATGCCGGTGACCCTGCCGCCGTGGCGCTCCTCGATCTGCTCGGGGGTCCAGCCCTCGGTGGCTCCGCCGAGCGCATCACCGACGGCGGCTCCGGCGAGTACGCCTGCCACTCGGTCTTCCAGCCAACTCACGTTGGATCTCCATTCGATCGTCATGTTGATTCTGCCGCCGAGTGCGGGCCCGCGGCGCCCAGTTGGTCCGGGCGCCGCGGGGTGGGACTCAGCCCCAGCCGTCGGTGAGCTGCTGTGCGAGCTGCTCGGAGTCGATCTGGTCGCCCAGGTACTGCTGCAGTGCCGGGTTCAGGGTGGTTTCCTTCCACTCCGCGTACCCGTCGGCCTGCAGGAACGGGGCGCCGACCATGCCATCGGCGGAGGCCAGGATCTGATCCCAGCCGTCCTCACCACCGGTCTCCTCAGCAACCACCGCACGAGCCGACTCCGAGGCCGGGATCAGCGCATCGGCCTGGGCGATCGCGGCCATGGTCTCCCCCGAGGCGAAGAAGTCCAGGAATGCCGTCGCCTCGTCCACGTGCTCGGAGTCGATGTTGACCGAGTAGGTCTGCGGGTTCACAGCCTGCAGCGCACCCTCGGAGCCTTCCAGCGGCGGCAGCGCCACCCAGTTGAAGCCCTCGGGGGCGTCATTGGCGATGTTCGTGGCCTGGAAGGAGCCCTGCACGGTCATCGCCACGGTGCCACCGTAGAAGGAGGCCAGCACGTCCGAACCGGACTGGGTCAGGCTCACCGGGTCCAGCGACTCGTCCTCGTACGCCATCTCGTGGATCCGCTCGGGCACCTCGAGCTCGGCGTCGCCGACCTCGATCTGCACATCCTCACCGGTACCGGAGAAGAAGTCACCCCCGAACCCGGGCGCGAGGGTCATCACGGTCGCAGCCGGGGAACCGAGACCCCAGCCGATGCCGTAGACGTCATCGGTGGTGGTGGCCTCGGCAATCTCGGCCAGCTCGTCCCAGGTCATCGTCTCCCCGGTGGGGACCTCCACGCCGGCCTCTTCGAGCAGGTCGACGTTCGCGAAGGCGATGTAGGACTGCAGGGTCGAGGGGTAGGCGATGATCTCCTCGTTCACGGTCACCGCGTCCCAGATGCCCTGCGGCACATCCGCGATCCGCTCCTCGCTCAGCCCGCCGGAGAGGTCGGCGAGGTAGCCGTCCTGCGCGAAGGAGACGATCGAGGCGCCGTCGAAGTGCACGATGTCCGGTGCGGTGCCGCCGGTGAACTGGGTGATCAGCTTGTCGTAGGCGCCGTCCCATCCGGCCTGGATGATCTCCACCTGCACGTCCGGGTTGTCCGAGTTCCACTGTTCCACCGCTGAGCTGACCGCTTCCTGGGTGGCGGGCTGGTCGGACAGGGACTGGAACTGCAGCGTCACGGCACCGTCCTCGGAGCCGCCACCACCGCCGCCGCTGGAGCTGCCTTGCTGGCAGGCGGTCAGGGCGAATGCGCCTGCCGTCAGCAGCGCGAGAGCGCCGATGCTCTTCTTGCTGTTCATGGTGAATCTCTCTTTCTGGGGTGTCAGCCCTTGACGGCACCGGCGAGCATTCCGCCGGTGAGTTTCTTCTGGAGGAAGGAGAAAACGATCAGGGAGGGAATCGTCGCGAGCACGGCACCGGCAGCGAGCGGACCCAACTGGGTCTGCCCTTCGGCACCGAGGAAGGCACGCAGCGTGATCGGGAGCGTGAACAGCTCCGGGCTCTGCAGCAGCACGAGGGCGAGGAAGAACTCATTCCACGCCGAGACGAAGGTGAACATCGCGGTGGCCATCAGCCCGGGGCGCAGCAGCGGGAACACGATGTGCACCAGCACCTTGAAGCGGCTGGCGCCGTCCATCGAGCCGGCATCCTCGAGCTCACGCGGCACGGCGGCCACGTAGCCCTGCATCATCCACAGCGTGAACGGCAGCGTGAAGGTGACGTAGACCAGGATCAGCCCGAGCAGGGTGTCGTTCAGCATCAACGTCCGCAGCACCAGGAACAACGGGATGATGATCAGGATCTGCGGGAACACCTGGGTGGCGAGGATCCACACGGTGCCGGCGGCGCGCAGTTTCCCGCGCAGCCGGGCCAGCGCGTAGGACATCGGCAGCGTGACGATCACGGCGATCACCATCGTGCTCACCGCCACCAGGAACGAGTTGCCGGCCGAGGTGAGCAGGTTCTGCCGCTCGAGTGCGGTGGTGAAGTTGGTGAACACCCACTCGTTCGGGATCAGGTTCGCGCTCAGGGAGTTCAGCTCCGCGGAGGATTTGAACGAGGCGGAGACGATCCACAGCACCGGGAAGCCCAGGAAGAGCAGGAAGCCGCCGAGCGCCAGGTACTGCAGCACGGTCACCGGCAAGGGCGTCTTCATGTTGGTGTTCATCTGTCCATCACCGCCCTTCCTTGTTCTGCCGGAACTGGTTCACCAGGTAGATGCTCAGGATCAGCAGGATCGCCAGGACGAGCACGTCGCCCATCGCCGAGGCGTAGCCGATCTCGCGGTTGCGGAAGGCCTCGAGATAGGTGAACAGGGGCGGGATCATGGTCTGGCCGCCCGGTCCGCCCTCGGTGAGCACGTAGACGATGCCGAAGTCGTTGAAGTTCCAGATGAAGTCGATGCTGGTGATGGCGATCAGCACCGGCGCCAGGCCCGGCAGGGTCACGTGCCAGAACCGGCGCGCGGCGTTCGCCCCGTCCAGGGCGGCGGCCTCGTGCAGCTCTCCCGGAATGGACTGCATCCCGGCCAGCAGCAGCACGGTGGTCTGCGGCAGTCCGGACCAGATGCCCACCACGATCACGGCCGGCAGCGCGGTGGAGAAGTCGCCGAGCCAGTTCACCTTGTCGATCCCGAACCAGCTCAGCGCTGCGTTCAGCGGCCCGGAGTTGACGTCGTAGATCATCCGCCACAAGATCCCGGTCACCACCGGAGGCATCGCCCATGGGATGAGCACGATGATCCGGGTGAGGGACTTGAACCGCAGCTTGGAGTTCAGCAGCAGCGCCAGCGCGATCGCACTGATCCCGGTGAGTGCGGCCACTGACCCGGCCCACACCAGTCCGATGCCGAAGGAGTCCCAGAACTGCTCGTCCCCGGCGAGCTGGACGAAGTTGTCGAAGCCGGTGAATTCGATCTCGGCGTTGCGCGCGAGGGTGGCGTTGGTGAACCCGAGGTAGACGCCCGCCAGCAGCGGGATCATCGAGAAGACGATGATCGGCAGCAGGGCCGGGATCACCAGGGCGATGGCCTCGCGGCGTTCGGCCTTCTGCCGCGGGCCCAGGCCCGCCTTCCGGCGGGGTGAGCCGCCCGACGGCGGAGCCAGCGCTGGGGCGGGGGCGCTCACTGTGCCCTCCCCTCACCGGACGTTCGGGGAGAGGTGCCCTTCGCCGTCGGCGTTGACTGGGCTGCTGATGCTCGCCCCGTGGTGCGGTTGCGTGCGGTGCGAGGCTCCGCCGTCGGGGGCGCCTTCCGGGCACTGGGCAGCGCGTGAGTGGAGCCGCGCAGGTGCAGGGAGGGCGGGACGCGTACAGCGCGCGGTTCCAGGCCGGCATCGTCCATCCGGGCGAGCAGCATCTGGGCGGCCTTGCGGCCACGTCGGGCAGAGCCGAGGTCCACGCTGGTCAGGCCGGGGTGGCAGACGTCGGCGAGGGTGGTGTTGTCGATGCCGATCACGGCCAGGTCCTCTGGAACGGTGAGGCCGTGTTCCGCGGCGGCGTGCATCACGCCGATGCCGACCAGGTCGTTCACCGCGATCACGGCGTCCCAGGAACTCTCGGCGGAGTCGAAGATCGCCGCGGCGGCGGCGTACCCGGCGTCGATAGTGAAGTCCTCGGCGGAGAACTCTGCGGTGGTCAGGCCGCCGACCTCGGCGGTGGCGCGCAGGAAGCCGGCGTGGCGGAACTTTCCCGGAGTGGTATCGGCGGGGCCGTTCAGGAAGGCGATCCGGCGGGCGCCGGTAGCCACGAGGTGGTCCACCGCCAGGGCCACTCCCCCTTCGGAATCGGCCATCACGGTGTCCACGCGGGTGTTCTCGGGGAGGCGACCGATCACCACCGTGGGCACGGTGGAGGCTTCGAGTGCGTCCACCAGCGCGGGGGTGACGCGCAGCGGGGAGAGGATGAGGCCGTCGACGTAGCCGCGGTTGAGATCGCGGACCAGGTCGAGCGTGCCGGCGGCGTCGCCGGTGCGGGAGACCACGAGGCGGTAGTCCTCGGCGGCGATCACGGACTCGATCTCGCGCATCATCTCCACGTAGACCGGGTTGCCGACATCCGCCACGGCGAAGGCGAGTTGGCCGGTCCGGCGGGTGCGCAGGCTGCGCGCGGCCGAATCGGGGATGTACCCGAGGTCGGTGGCGGCCTTGCGGACCTTCTCCACCGTGGCGGCGCTGGCCACCTGGCCGTTCAGGGCGCGCGAGGTGGAGGCGAGCGAGACTCCGGCTCGCTTGGCCACATCAGCGATGGTCACTCTGCCCATCTGTGCCTCCGGGTTCATCCACGACATTGGAAACGATTCCATTGGAAACGATTCCAGGACGGTAGCACGGTGGTTCGGGGGTGAGCAAGAACCCGAACGGAGGCACGCACGCGCCTCGGAATCCTCCCGACACAGGTTTCGGGCACGGACACAAGGAGGAACCCGAGTCGGCGCGCGGAAGATGTGTCGGCGTGCCGGCGCGGTCGGTGGCCGGGCACGCGAACGCCTCTGGCGAGCCTCGCGCGGATCGCCCACGTATTCTGAAGAAGTCCCTTCCTTCCTGCGAGAAGAACCCATGCAGCGCAGACTCGTGATCACCGCGGACGACCTCGGCGTCGATCCGGATACGAACGCGACCATCGTCGAGCTGCTGCGCGAGGGCGTGGTCTCGGCAACCACGCTCATCCCGGTGGGCGCTGCTGCCGAGGACGCTGTTCGCCGGCTCACGGCTGCCGGATTCACTCAGCCCCGGCTGCACATCACGTTCTCCTCCGCGCGGGGACTGCCGCCCTGGCGCCCGATCACCCCGGGAGTCAGCACACTGACCGACGCCCGCGGGATGTTCGCGCTCGACCCCGCATACGCCGAGCGGCGCGCCACGGCGGCCGACGTGGTCCGGGAACTGCTCGCCCAGCTCACCTGGATGCGCGAGCTCGGGCTGCGGCCGGCCGGGCTGGACTCGCACTCGGGCACCCTGTATGGGCTGTATGGGCGCTCGATGGCAGGCCAGGCGGTGGACTTCTGCGCCGCGAACGGTCTGGACTTCCGGATGCCTCGCACGCTGAGCCGAACCCTGGGTCTGGCCGTCCGCGGACTTCGCCGCGCCCACCGCAGTGCCGTGCAGCGAGCCGATACCTTGCGGGTGCGGCTGCCGGAGGTGCTGGTCAGCTCGTGGCTACCGGGCACGATGGTGCTCGGCTACGGGCAGTTGCGCACCGAGGTGCTGCACCAGCTGCGCCGGCTGCCCGCCGGGACCTCCGAACTGATCGTGCACCCGTCCCCGCCCTCGGCTGCGGACTGGCTACCCGCAGCGGAAGCGCGCAAGCGGCGCTGGGAGCTACGGCTGCTCCGCGACGAGGTGTTCCACCGGGCGCTGCGGCGCGCCGGGATCGAGGTCGTTCCGGCCTGGTAGGGCTGGGGCGTATCACTCACCGCAGCCGAACACGCTCACCGATGCGTGGCGGCGCGGCGTCCATGCGGCGATGGGCACCGACGTGGACCCTCTGGTGGGTCCCTAGATCTCCGACCCTGAGGCTCGAGCTCCGGACAAAGACGCCTCTGTTGAGATCGAGCGAGGTAGTGGAGGCCGACCCGTTCAGCGATGAGCCGCCAGCACTGCCGCTAGCCCCTCCTGGAGATCCTTGACGAAGTACTCGGGAACCTCCAGCGACGGGAAATGTCCACCGGACTCGGCCGCGTTCCATCGGACGATTCGCCGGTACCGCTCCTGTGCCCACGGCCGCGGGCACTTCTCAATGTCGGCGGGGTACATCGTGATCGCGGACGGGACGTCGACCCGCAGATCGGGATCGAGTGAGGCGTGGCTTTCGTAGTAGATGCGCGCCGCCGACGCCCCAGTGCGCGTGAGCCAGTACAGGGTGACGTCGTCAAGAACGCTGTCGATCGAGATCGTCTCGAACGGGCTGTCGGTGGTATCGGACCACTCGGCGAACTTGTCCAGGATCCAGGCAAGCAGCCCGACCGGTGAGTCCACCAGCGAATAGCCGATCGTCTGCGGCCGGGTGGCCTGCTGCTTCGCGTAGGCCGCGCGCTGACTCCAGAAGTCGCGAGTGTCCTCGGCCCACCTGCGCTCGAGCGCGGTCAGCCCATCCGTTGTCAACCCGGGTGGCCCCTCCGCGAATGTCGAATGGATCCCGAGAACGTGGTCCGGGAACCGGCCGCCGATCACTGTGGTGATGTTGCCTCCCCAGTCGCCGCCATGGGCGAGGAACGTGCCGTAGCCGAGCCTTCCCATCAGCTCCACCCATGCCGCCGCGATCTTCTCCGTGCCCCACCCGGTGGTGGCCGGCTTCTCGCTGTACCCAAAGCCGGGGAGCGAGGGAGCCACCACGTGGAACGCTGGTGCGTCTGCATCCTGCGGATCTGCGAGTTCGTCGATGACGTGGGTGAACTCGGCGATGCTGCCGGGCCAGCCGTGCGTCATGATCAGCGGCGTGGCGTCCGCACGCGGGGATCGGCGGTGCAGGAAGTGGATGCCCAGTCCCTCGATCGTCGTGCGGAACTGGCCGAGGCGGTTGAGGCGATCTTCGAACGATCGCCAGTCGTACCCGGTGCGCCAGTAGTTCACCACATCGATCAGGTCAGCGAGCGGAACACCCTGGTCCCATCGGTGCGGGCCAGGCGCGGCGCGGTCGACCGTCTCCACCTCCGGCAGCCGCGCCGCGGCCAGTCGCGCCCGCAGATCGTCGAGATCAGCGTTGCCTGCGTGGGCTTCGAATGGGTGGACGTCGCTGGTTGGGCGGGACATGAGACCTCCTGGCCGTCGTGGAGCCGGCGGCACACAATGTGAACCGGCTAAGACGGTTCCATTCTTCACGAGGCGGCGCTAGGACGCAACCGGCTAAGGTGGTTCCATGCCTGCTGAGTACCCCGAATTCCGCCTCGGTAGCGTGCTGGCGACCAGCTTCACGGCGACGCTGACAGAGCGTCGTGGCGACGCAGTGGAGCGCATCCCCACGCCGCAGCGCCTGATCGACTGGCTGGCAGTGAACGGCCTCGCCGTGGAGTCCTGCAGCGCTGCCCAGCTCGACCACGCCCGGGAACTGAGGGAGTCGATCCACGCCGCCGCGACAGCGGCCGCGATCGACGCTGCTCTTCCGGCCGCTGCCGTGCGCGTCATCAATGACTGCAGCGTTCAGGGCCAGGCTGCGGCCATCCTGACCCCCGAGCGGAACCGGCGATGGCGGCTCAGCTCGGCCGCCGTCGAGGATGCGCTCAGCGTGATCGCCGCCGACGCGATCAACATCATCACCGGCGAGCGGGACGGACGACTGGCGTTATGTGCCTCACCGACCTGCCAGGCCGCCTTCTTCGACACCAGCCAAAGCCGCACCAGGAAATGGTGTGAGATGAACACCTGCGGGAATCGTCAGAAGAAGGCGCGCTTCCATGCCAGTCAGCACCGGAAAAACGCTTCGGCGGGCACGTAGCACCGGCGAAATGCCTTCGACGGCCGCCACCCGGCGACCGTAGGCTCAGGCGATCATGAGTCACATCGCCCTCTCTGGGATCACCGTCACCCTGCCTGATGGCCGGGTGCTGCTGGATGAGGTCTCGTTCCGCGTGGGCGAGGGAGACGTGGTGGCCCTCGTCGGACCGAATGGGGCCGGCAAGACGACGCTGTTGAGGGTCATCGCGGGCGATCTCACTCCCGACGCAGGCACGGTCGCGCGCAGTGGCGGGCTCGGCGTGATGCGGCAGTTCATCGGCGGCATCCGCGACTCCACCACAGTGCGGGACCTGCTGTACGGACTGATGCCGCAGCGTCTGCGCGAGGCCGTGGCCACTGTGGATGCCCTCGAAGAACGGCTCATGGAGGACGACTCCGAACCGGTGCAGCTGCGGTACGCCACGGCGCTTGCCGAGTACGCCGATGCCGGCGGGTATGACGCGGAGGTCACCTTCGACGTCTGCTGCACTGCTGCCCTGGGGGCCGGGTATGACCGGGTCAAGTGGCGCGAGGTGACCACGCTCTCGGGCGGGGAACAGAAGCGTCTCGCCCTGGAGGTGCTGCTGCGCGGACCGGACGAGGTGCTGCTGCTCGACGAGCCGGACAACTACCTCGACGTGCCCGGTAAACGATGGCTCGAGGAGCAACTGCGCACCACCACCAAGTCGGTGCTGCTGGTCTCCCACGACCGTGAACTGCTCGCCCAGGCAGCCACCTCGGTCGCGGCCCTGGAACTGGGCGCGGCCGGCAACACCCTGTGGGTGCACAGTGGCCCGTTCGCCGGATTCGCCTCGGCTCGCCGGGCCCGGTTCGAACGCTTCGAGGAACTGCGCCGCCGCTGGGACGAGGAACACGCCAAACTCAAGGCACTGGTGGTGATGTACCGGCAGAAGGCGGCCTACAACGCGGATATGGCAAGCCGGTTGCAGGCTGCCGTCACCCGCCTGGAGAAGTTCGAGGCGGCCGGGCCACCGCAAGCGCTCCCGCAGGAGCAGAAGGTCTCGATGCGGCTCTCGGGTGGTCGCACGGGCAAGCGTGCCGTGGTGGTGGAGAACCTCGAACTGACCGGACTGATGCACGCCTTCGACGCCGAGATCTGGTTCGGCGACCGTGTGGGTGTGCTCGGTTCCAACGGGTCCGGGAAATCCCACTTCCTGCGGCTCCTCGCCGGTGGGGGCAGCCAACCGGAGATCGAGCATCTCCCGGTCGGCGAGGTCGAGATCACGCCGGTCCCGCATACGGGCCGGGCTCGACTCGGGGCGCGGGTCCGTCCGGGCTGGTTTGCTCAAACCCATCACCACCCCGAACTGCTCGGCCGGACCCTGCTCGAGATCCTGCACCGCGGTGACGACCACCGCGCGGGCATGGGCCAGGAGCAAGGGGCGCGTGCGCTGGATCGCTACGAACTCGCCCAGGCGGCCGAGCAACGCTTCGAGTCGCTCTCTGGCGGACAGCAGGCACGTCTGCAGATCCTCCTCCTGGAGCTGTCCGGCGCCACCTTGCTATTGCTGGACGAGCCCACGGACAACCTCGACCTGGAGTCGGCGGAGGCACTGGAGACCGGCCTGGCCGCCTTCGAGGGCACCGTGCTGGCTGTGACACATGACCGCTGGTTCGCGCGCAGTCTCGACCGGTATCTGGTGTTCGGCGCCGACGGATCGGTCTATCCGAGTGACGAGCCGGTCTGGGACGAGGCACGGGTGGCACGGGCCTAGCCGTCACGCGAAGTAGGCGCCCCCGTTGAGGTCAAGTGAGGTGCCGGTGGCGAACCCCGAATCCGCCCGCGCGTAGTACTCGGCGGCCGCGGCCACGTCCGCCGGATAGCCGGGCCGGCCAAGCGGGATGGCGTTGATCGCCTGCTGTTGTGCCTCTGCGGGGGTGAACGTCTCGTGGAACGGAGTGTCGAGGATGAGGCCGGGCGCGATCGCGTTCACGGTGATGCCATCCGGTGCCACTTCCTTCGCGAGCGCCCGGGTGAACCCGTCGAGCGCGGCTTTGGCGGTGGCATACGCAGCCGAACCGTTCCCGCCGCCGTTCTTGCCCGCCAGTGAGGAGATCGTCACGATCCGTCCGCCCTCGCCGAGGTGGCGCAGTGCGGCGCGGCTCGCGTAGAAGACCGAGGCGACGTTGAGGGCCATCACCTTGTCCCAGTACTCATCCGACATCTGCGCCACTCGGTGGCGCGCGATGAGACCACCGGCATTGTTGACGAGCACGTCGAGCCCGCCGAGGCGACCGGCGAGCTCGTCGATCACGCGGTCGGTCTGCGCGCTGTCGCGGGCGTCCAACTGGGCACCGAGCACCTCGATGCCCTCGGTGGCCAACATCTCGACCACGTCTTCAACCGGGCGGGAGTGGGTGGTGATGGCCACGTGCGCCCCGGCGCGGGCGAAGCGTCGCGCGATTCCCAGGCCGATCCCCACTCCTCCCCCGGTGACGATGACGCGGCGGCCGCTGAGCGTGGCGGTGTGTTCCATGAGGCCATCCATCCTTGGTGGGTCCTGTTCAGGCAGTGCCATTCTGCCCATGGATCACGGGCTGATGGCCAACCATCTCAGCGCAATACGCCGAGAGCCGCCCGCTACCACTCAGGTGGCGACGGCGGGTGTACGCCGTCCACAGCCGACAGATGCGGCCCGTCATTCGTCACGGGCTCGCACCTGCCGGTCCTGCGACTATCCGGTGAGCGAGATCGCTGCCAGGTTGCCGAGCGAGGCTTCCAAATCCTCTTCCTTGACCAGCGGGAAGTGGATCTTCTTCAGCAGGTCCTTGTCGGTGACGTGGCTCCAGTCGTAGGTGAGCTGGGCCTCGGTGTGGCCTTGGTCCGTCGGGGTCAGTTCCCAGACCCACTGCCAGCCGGGAGGCTCCGTGCCGGCGGGCGCCGTCTTCCAGGCCACCAGCTTGTCCTTGTCGTAACCGACCACGTGGTTGTCGGTCTGGTACTCCCCGCCCATGTGATCACCCTCCATGTTCATAGTGAACACCTGACCGGTGGCGGTGATCCGATCACCCTGATCCAGTGAGCGCACGAAACCGGATCCGTCGATCCGCTCGTGGTTCTCCACCTTGGTCAGGGCATCGAAGACGTCGGCGGCGGGGGCGTCGATGACGCGCGAGACGGTCACACTCGTCTGCTCAGAAATGATGTGCTCCTCAGTTCAAGCTCGGGGTCAATGACGGCGCCTGATAGGCACCTCCCTCCACTGTGCCCCGAGTGCTCCACCCCCGCCACCGCGAGCGCCGTCGGGAATCACGCTCCCAACCAGCCGCCGTCCACGGCCAGCACGTGCCCGTGCACGTAGGAGGCGGCGTCGCTGGCGAGGAAGACCGCCGGTCCCACCATGTCCTCCGGTTCGGCCCAGCGGCCGGCGGGGATCCGGGCGGTGATCTGCGCCGACCGTTCCGCGTCCTGCCGTAGCGGGGCGGTGTTCGCCGTCTTCACATACCCCGGCGCAATGGCGTTCACGTTCACCCCGCCGCCTGCCCACTCGTTCGCGAGCGCCTTCGTCAGGCCCACCACGCCGTGCTTGGCCGCGGCGTAGGAGGCCACCTGCTGGCCGCCTTGGAAGGAGAGCATCGAGGCCACGTTGATGATCTTGCCGGTGCCTCGGTTGAGCATCCGGGCGCCGAACTCGCGGCACAGCACCCAGGTGGCGTCCAGGTCCACGGTGAGCACCTCACGCCAATGCGCCGTCGACGTGGTGGCGGAAGGGCCGCGCCGAATGATGCCGGCGCTATTCACCAGGATGTCCACCTCCGCACGGGCGAGAACGTCCTGGGCGCAGGCTGCCGCGGCATCCAGGTCGGACAGGTCGGCCAGTACCGCCTCGGCCGTGCCGCCGCGGCGGCGGATCTCCTCGGCCACGGAGCCGACGTTGTCCGCGCGCCCCCAGGTGAGCACGTGCGCGCCCGCCTCAGCAAGGCCGAGCGCCACGGCCCTGCCGATCCCCGAGGATGCGCCCGTGACCACTGCGACACGTTCGTGCAGGTCGAATGCCGTCATCGAAGCTGCGCCACATCGACGGCGTCCATGTCGTCAAAGGCCTGGTTCTCACCGGCCATCGCCCAGACGAAGGAGTAGGCACCGGTGCCGGCTCCGGAGTGCACCGACCACGGCGGGCTGATCACCGCCTGCTGATCCTGCACCACGAGGGTGCGCAGCTGATCCGGCTGACCGCAGAAATGCATCACACGGCCGGCCTCACCCAACCCGGTGTACAGGTAGACCTCGGTGCGCCGGTCGTGCGTGTGCGGGGGCATGGTGTTCCACACGCTGCCTGGGGCGAGGGTGGTGATGCCCAGCACCAGCCGGTCGGAGGCGACGCCGTCGGCGTGCACGTACCGGCGGATGGTGCGCACGTTGGCGCCCTCGTCGGCGCCCATGTGGAGCGCCTCGGCTTCATCGCGGCGGACCAGCGCCGTCGGGTGGGTGCTGCTGGCTGGCGCCGAGACCAGGTAGAGCCGCGCGCCCTCGCCGGCCAGCTGCACGCCCTGGGTGCCGGCGCCCAGGTACAGCAGATCGAAGTGGTCCAGCCGATACTCCTGGCCGTCGGCGGTGACTGTGGCCGGCGCATCGCCGACGTTGACCACGGCCACCTCACGCCGCTCACAGAAGGACTGCGCGCGCAGCTGATCAGGTGGATCGAGGGGCAACGGGTCGGTGCCGGGCACGGCGCCGCCGATCACGAGGCGGTCGTCGTGGGCCATGGTGAGGCGGACCTCGCCCGGGGCGAACAGATTCTCCACGAGGAACCGGCTGCGCAGGGCTGCGGTGTCGAGGGTGCGGGCGTCGTCGGGGTGGGTGGAGTGGCGAACGTCCATGGTGTTCTCCTCAGTGGTGGTGCGGGTCAGTGGCGCTGCGGGGTGGTCAGGGTGAGGCCGAAGCCGGAGTCGTCCGGCACGGTGATGTGGCCCTCCGCCAGGGCGTAGGGGCCGGCCTCGACGCCGTCGGTGCTGCCGGGCACGCCCTCGACGGTGAGCACGTTGCCCAGGCCGGCGGCCATCTGCGCGGCGTAGGCCGTCTTCAGCGGTTGACCCCAGGCGTGCGGTGAGGCTGCCACGCCGATCTCGGCCAGAGTGGGCATCAGGCGCCGCCATGGGGTGAGGCCGTAGGAGACGACGTCCATCAGCAGCACGTCCACCAGTCCGCGGCGAGCGAGTTCGACCATGTGTTCCTCGTCCGGATCGAACTCGCCGTCGGCCACCAGCACGCCGGAGCCGGACTCCTTGAGGTACTCGCGCACCACGCCGAGGCCGCCGGCCTCCTCGTGGAACGGCTCCTCGATCCAGAACAGGTCACAGTCGCTGACGGCGCGCAGGAAGTCGACCGTCTCGGCGGGGGTGTAGCCGTTGTTGGCGTCCACGAGGATGCGCGCGTCCGGGTAGTGCTCGCGGACCGTCCGGGTGACCTCGATGTCACGGGCGAACCCGGCGTCGTGGTCCATCCAGCGGCTCCCGCGGCCGATTTTGAGCTTGAAGGCGCGATAGCCGGCCGCCCAGTCGGCGGCGCAGTTCTCCAGCACCGCGGCAATGCCCCGAGGCGTCTCGTCCGGATCGAGATCGTCGAAGTAGATGGCGCCGGAGTAGCAGGAGACGGTCCGATCACCGCGCCCACCCAGCATCGCGTGCACGGGCACGTCGAGGATGCGGGCGGCCAGATCGTGCAGCGCGAAGTCGAGTGGGGCCGCCTCCTGGTCGAGCACACCCACGGCCGGGTCGAAGAGTTCGGCCAGTGGCCGGCCCGCCCAGCGCTGCAGCTGCTCGGCGTGCGCCTTCCCTTCCACCAGGCCCCATCCGCTGTGCCCGGTATCGGTGCGCACGGTCACGGCGGTGGTGGCGAAGCCGGACCCGTGGCTGCCGAGCCGGGCGTTGCGGCCCACGGTGCGTGGGTAGCGGACGGTGAGCGGGCTGGCCTCGACGGCGATGATCCGATGGTCGGTGTGCATGATCTCCTCGGTGAGTGGGGCGGGGCGCTAATGCGCCCCGAGGTCGTCTGAGAGTTGGCGTGCGGTCGCGGTCACGGCGGCCACGATGTGTTCCTCGCGGGCACTGATGCGCTGGTAGGGACCGCCCACGCTGATGGCAGCCACCGGATGGTCGCGGTGGTCGCGCACCACAGCCGCGAGGCAGCGCACCTCCGGCTCGAGTTCACGGTCGTCGATGGCGTACCCACGCGCGCGGGTGGCCTCCAGCTCGGCACGCAGGGCCTCGCGGGTGGTGATGGTGGAGGGGGTCACCGCGGGCATGTCGACCGTCGGCAGCAAGTCCTCAAGTTCGGCTTCCGGCAGCGCGGCGAGGTAGGCCTTTCCCAGCGCCGTGGCGTACAGCGGGCGCCGGCTGCCCGGCTTGGCGGTCATGGTCACGGCACTGGGGCCCACCTCCTGAAGTACGTAGACCACGTCCTGCCCGTCCGCGATCGCGAGGAACGCCGTCTCCTGAACTGTTTCGACCAGGCTGCGCAGCCGATCGGCGGCCACGTCGTACAGGTGCACATCACCGAGAGCCTGCAGGCCGAGCCGCACGGCGCCGCCGCCGAGGCGTAAGCCTCCGCCGTGCCGTTCGGAGAGGAAGCCGCGTTCCTTGAGCTGGCCGATCAGGCGGTAGGCGGCGCTGCGGGAGATGCCCAGGCGGGTGGCGATCTCCGCCGCACCCACGTTCGGGTGCGAGGCGACCACCTCCAGGATCGTCAGCCCGCGCGCCAGGGTTCCGGAGGTCGTCTCGTCGCCGTTGTTGCGTGGTGTCATGTCCGACATCCTCTCCGACACCGGCGCCAGCGGTGCGAAGATCACGCGTGCCTCATCCCTTCAACCCCGAGCGTGAGACACCGCTGATGATGTATCGCTGCGCGAAGGCGTACACCACGAGCACCGGCACACTCGCCAGGACGGCACCGGCCATGATCGCCGGGTAGTCGGTGGCATAGGAACCCACCAGCGTGGCCAGCCCGGCCGGGAGGGTGAGGTTCTCCGGGTTGAACAGCACGTACAGCGGCCACAGGAAATCGTTCCAGCTGGTGAGGAAGGCCAGCACGGCCAGCGTGGCCAGGGGTGCCTTCGACAGCGGGATCAAGACGCGGGCGAAGATCTGCCACCGGTTCGCCCCGTCCAGGATCGCCGCCTCCTCCAGCTCGGCCGGCAGGGAGAGGAAGAACTGGCGCAGGAAGAAGACCCCGAAGGCGGATGCCGCTCCGGGCACGATCAACGCCCACATCGAATCCAACCAGTCGAAGGCGTCCACGATCAGGTAGTTCGGCATCAGGAACACGAACCCGGGAACGAACAGGGTGCTGATGATCAGCGCGAAGGCCGCGTTGCGGCCGCGGAACTGCATCCTGGCCAGGGCGTACGCGGCGAGCGACGCCGTCAGCAGTACCAGGGCTGTCGTGGCCAGGCCCACCACCAGGCTGTTCAGAACCCAGCGCAGCACCGGGGCCTGCGCGTCGGCAAACAAGGTGGTGTAGCCCTCGGTGGAGAATTCGGGCGGGAGCCACTGCGGAGGCAGCGCCGTGGCGTCTCCCCGCGTCTTGAACGAGGTGGAAAGCATCCACAGCAGCGGTGCGAAGAATGCCACCGAGAGTGCGAGCAGAATCGCGTAGAAACCGGCGGTGCGCAGCATACGGCGGGGTGAGCGGCGCCGGGCTGCGAGTGTGCTGTGCCGGCTGGCCGGGCCACGGGTGGCCGCAGGCGTCGAGGGGCGAGTGAAGGTGCTCATTTCATCTCCTGACGGCGAAAGAGGAGGAAGTTCAATGCGCTCACGCCGATCAGCAGCAGGGCGAGGATGTAGCTCATCGCCGCGCCCACGCCGATCCGGAACTGCTCCAGTCCGGTCTCGGCGATGAACATGATGGCGGTACGCGTCTGATTGCTCGGTGCGCCGCCGGTGAGCAGGTACGCCTGACCGAACATGTTGGCGGAGGCCAGGATGGTGATGGTCAGCACGAACAGCAGCACGGGCCTGAGCCCGGGTACGGTCACGTGCCAGAACTCGTGCCGACGCGAGGCACCGTCCACGCGGGCGGCCTCGTAGAGGGTGCCGTCGATGTCCTGCAGGCCGGCGAGGTAGACCACGGTGTTGAAGCCGAGCGTCCACCACACGGTGACGCCGACGAGAGAGACCCAGACCCACGGCACCGCCGTGAGCCAGGCGATCGGCTCTTCCAGACCGAGCTGGCCGAGCGCGTAGTTGACCAGCCCGACGTTGGCGTTCAGCAGGTATTGCCAGAGCAGGCCGATCACACTCACCCCCAGCACATACGGGGCGAAATACACGGCGCGGAAGAAGTTGCGGCCGGCGAAGTTGCGGTTCAGCAGCAGCGCGAGACCGAGCGGGATCGAGATCAGGAAGGGCACCGAGAACAGCACGAACAGTCCGGTGGCCCGCATCGACTCCCAGAACTGCACGGCGGTCAGGCTCGTGGGGTCGAACAGTTCGAGGTAGTTGCCCAAGCCGACCCAGGGCCGGTTCGGCAGGAAGAAGTCCCAGTTGTGCAGGCTGATCCAGAGCCCGTAGAGCGCCGGGAACAACATGAACACCCCGAACACGAGCATGAACGGAGCCAGGAACAGGTAGGGCGTCAGTGGGTGTCCCAGGCGTGCGTCGCGCGGGCGGGAGGGGACCTCCTGCTCGGGTGGGCGTGCAGTGGGGCGGGCAGGTGCCGTGGTGCTCATGCGAGGGCCTCCGCGTACTTCTGGCGGTTCTCCTCGAGGAGGTGATCGGCCCGGAGGGCTGCCTCGTCGAGAGCCTGTTGGGGGTGGGCGTTCTGCAGCAGCACGGTGCTGATCGCCGGGTAGAGGATCGTGGACTGCACGTCGAAGATGCCCGGGATCAGCGGGTAGAACCGCACCTGGTCGAGGGCCTCCGCCACCGACGACTGCGCATCCAGGGCGGCGAACTCGGCGCTCTCGACCACGTCCCGGCGGGCGGGCACCGGCCCGGCGTCGGCCCAGCGCAGGGAGTTGCTGCTGATCCAATCGAGGAAGGTGTACACCGCAGCGAGCCGGCCGGCCTCGAAGGAGCGTTGCCGCATCACCACGAACTGGTGTGATCCGGCGAATGAGGCCGGCGTCTGCCCGATCAGCGGCAGCGGCGCCACTGCCCAGTCCAGATCCGGCACCGCCCGGAAGTCATTGATGAGCGCGCCGGGTCCGCCCCACATGAACGCGTTCAGGTCGTTCTTGAAGGCGACGTTGGCATCTCCCCCGCTGACGTTCTGCCGGCTGTGCCCGGCCCGGATCCGCTCGACCAGCCAGGTGAGTGCCTCCACGCCTTCGGGTTCATTGAAACGCGCGCGCGAGCCTTCCTCGTCGTACAACTCACCGCCCATCTGCCACAGCACGCTGTCGAACCCGCGCCCGACGCCCTGCGGATCGATGGCGGGCAGCCAATGGCCGGCCACGTTGTTGTCGGCGAGCGCCTCAAGGGTGTCCTCGTAGGACTGGCGATCCTGCGGCGGGTCATCGGGATCCAGGCCGGCGTCGGCCAGCACCCGGCGGTTGTAGAACAGGCTGTCCGGCCACACATCCAGCGGAATCGAGTACCGCCGCTGACCGACCATGCCCGAACGCCACACGGTCGCGGAGAACGAATCCTCGGACAACCCGATCCGCTCAGCCACCTCGTCGAGGGAGATGATCACGCCCCGGGCGGCGTTGGTGGCGACATGGAAGTTCTGCATCAGCCCGATATCGGGCGCCAGGCCACTGACCACCGCTGCCGGGAACTTCTGATAAAAGGACGACCACGGGATGGCGAACATCTCCACCTCGATGGCCGGGTGCTCGGCTTGGAACTCCCGGCACAGATCGCGCATCAGCGCACCATCGGCTCCGGTGAGTCCATTCCAGAAACGCAAGGTGATCGGCGGGCCGTCGTAGGAAGCGGGAACGTCGGGCAGCGAGACGGCAGACAGGTCCGGGCTCGAGCAGGCGCCGAGCACTCCTGCCGACAAGGCCGTGGCGCCCAGACCCAGGACGGCGCGCCGAGTAGGTGAGGCGAGGGTGGGGTCCATCGGTGAGTACGACTCCTTCGTCGATGTGTCATTCATTGGGACACTGAAACGATAGGTGGGACACTATCAGCAGGACCCTGGGCGCGTACAGCGTCGGCACACTCGGGAACAATGAACCCGCTCGCGCGTTGACTCCTAGGAGATTCAACTTTCAACATCATTGGGGCACCATGACTGACTACGGTCACGACCTGACCTTCGGCACCTTCCTCACCCCGCAGGCGGCCAATCCGCAGGCACCGGTGGCCCTTGCCCAGCTCACCGAGCAGGTGGGGCTGGACCTGGTCACGCTGCAGGACCACCCGTATCAGCCGAGCTTCCTGGACACCTGGACGCTGCTCACCTGGATCGCGGCGCAGACCGAGCGAGTCACCGTGGCCGGCAACGTGCTGAACCTTCCGCTGCGCCCACCCGCGGTGCTTGCGAAGTCACTCGCCTCCCTCGACCTGCTCTCCGGCGGACGGGCCGCGCTGGGGCTGGGTGCGGGCGCGTTCTGGGACGCAATCGAGGCCATGGGCACCCCGCGCCGCACCCCGGGCGAAGCGGTGGACGCCCTCACCGAGGCCATCGAGGTGATCCGCGAACTGTGGGACACCACGAACCCGCGCCCGCTGCGCATCGAGGGCGAGCACTACCGCCTCACCGGCGCCAAGCGTGGGCCGGCACCGAAGAACGACGTGCCGATCTGGCTGGGTGCCTACAAGCCCCGCATGCTCCGCCTGGTCGCGCAGCGCGCGGACGGCTGGTTACCGTCCCTGGCCTACCTGAAGGATGGCGACCTGGCCCGCGGCAACGCCACCATCGATGCCGCCGCGGAGAAGGCCGGCCGTCACCCGGCCGAGATCCGGCGCCTGCTGAACATCAACGGCGCGGTCTCCCCGACCTCCCAGGGCTACCTGAACGGCCCGGTGGAGCAGTGGGTGGAAGAACTGACGGCGCTCGCGCTGACCGACGGCATCGGCACGTTCATCCTGGGCACGGACGATCCCGCCTTCATCGCGACCTTCGGTGAGGAGATCGCCCCAGCCGTCCGGGACGCCGTCGGGAAGGAACGGGGCGTGCGGGGCACCACCCCGGCCACGGCACAGCGCGGGAGCGCCGCGCTAGCCAAACGGCGGGACGGTATCGACTACGACGGGCTCTCTCCCGCACTGGCCGCGACCGCCGTCGAGCCGGGCGACCGGGCCTATGCCGGGATGCAGCACAACTATCTGCGTGCGGGCTCACCAGGGCTGATCTTGCAGCCACAAACGCCGGTGGAGGTGGCCCACGCGCTCGCCTTCGCGCGCGAGCAGGAGGTACCCCTGGGGGTGCGCTCCGGCGGGCACGGCATCAGCGGTAAATCCACCAACGACGGCGGCCTCGTGCTTGACCTGCGCGCGCTCGCTTCCGTCGAGGTGCTCGACAGTGCCGAGGGTTCTCCCCTCGTGCGTGCAGGGGCCGGGGCCACCTGGGCGAAGGTGGCCGAGACGCTCACGCCGCACGGGTTGGCAATCAGCTCCGGGGACTACGGCGGCGTCGGCGTGGGCGGGTTGGCGACCACCGGCGGGGTGGGCCTGCTCGGGCGAACTTTCGGCCTCACCATCGATCGGGTGCGAGCCGCCCAGGTGGTGACGGCGGACGGGCAGATCCTGCACGCCTCGCCCGAGGAGCATCCCGACCTGTTCTGGGGCCTGCGCGGCGCGGGCGGCAATCTCGGGATCGTCACCTCGGTGGACATCGAACCGATGCCGCTCGGGGACGTGGTGTTCTCCCAGATGAGCCTGGATGCGACCGACACGGCCGGGCTGCTGCAGCGGTGGGGTGCGGTGGTGGAGTCAGCCCCGCGGGAGCTGACCAGCTTCCTCATCCTCTCCCCCGCGCGGCGTGGGCAGCCGGCCGTGGCCCAGCTGATGACCGTGGTGGCCAGCGACGATACCGAGATGGCGGTACGTCAGCTGGAGCGGCTGGCGGATGCGGGCCCACTGCTGGGGCATCAGGCCTACCAGCTTCCCTATGCGCAGGTGGTGCGCGCTGGGGATCGGAATCACTCCGGTGGCGGCACCCCAGCGGTGCGTTCGACTCTGGTGACGCACCTCGATGGTGCCGCCGACGCCTTCGCGCGAGTTGCTGACTCGGGTGTGGCGTACTTCCTGCAGATCCGGGCCACCGGCGGTGCCTCGCATGATCTCGCCCCGGATGCGACGGCCTACCCGCACCGGCACCAGAACTTCCTGCTCAGCGCGATGGGCGCCAATCAGGAACGGCTCGACGGGGTGTGGGATGGCGAGATGGTCGGCCACGGCGAGGGGCTCTACCTCTCGTTCGACACTGCCGACACCGGCGCGCGACCCGACCTGCTCGAGGCGGCGTTCGGGTCGAACCTGCCGCGACTGAAGCAGCTCAAGCGGGACTGGGATCCGAGCAACGTGTTCTCGGGGAACTTCCCGATCCCGCCGGCCTGAGGCACGCCGCTGGTGCCGACACACTCGCACAACGAACTCTCGATCACCGAACGTGCGCTGGATGTGGGAGAAGGGAACGAAGCACTCCTACCACCCTGACTTTTCCGGGGAAACCCTAGGCATCAACGTTGTGTTGACAACTCGATGTTGATGTAGTCAGAGTTGCTCCATGATTCCTTCTGTTCCGAATGAACGCGATGAGTTGAACGAGTTGGACGCTGCGCGGCGACGACTGTGCGAGTCCGGTGCCGACCGACTGCCTGCGCTCCCCTGGCAGCCACCAGGGGCCATGCCCGGCGATGCCACCCTGCTGCGATTTGCCATGTGGCGAGCGAACTCCACCGTCGGCGACGCTTCCCATGACGAACTTCGTGCCGCGCTGACACTTCTGGAGTCGGCACGAGCTGACCTCGATGCCCTCGAAGCAGGTTTGATACTGATCGCGCGGGCAGAAGGACTGACCTGGCCCGACATCGCCCAACACCTGGGAGTGAAGTCTCCGCAGGCTGCCCAGCAGCGCTTCCAGCGGGTGTCAACTCGCGCCCAGACCGGCGACGTCGCGGAGCAATCAGAGTGAGAACTGAGCGATCCGATACGCCGTGGCAGTCCAGTGACGAGTTGCTGGTGCTCCGCGCGGTCCGCCTCGCCGGGTTCGCGGACACTGAGGCGGTCGCCGACCGCGTCGACCTGCCAGCACACATCGTCGGTGACACTCTCCGCGTCCTCGAAGGAGAGCAGCTGATCGAGCACATGAGGTTCGCTGACTCCGGTGGCTGGATTCTCACCGAAGCAGGCAAGAATCGCGACGGCGAACTGCTCGAGGAAGAACGTGAGGCATCTGGCGCGCGAGCCGTCCTCCACGCCACGACTGAGAATTTTGAGAGCAGCGTCAATCCCCGCCTCGTGCGAACGGTGACCGACTGGCAGCTTCACTCGTCCGCTGACCGTGCGGAGCGCAGTGTGGAGGTGTTGCGCGAGCTCACGGACCTCGCCGACGCTCTCAGCGACCTGATGGCAGAACTGGCTGACCAGCTTCCGCGATTCAGCCGGTACTCGCGGCAGTTCTCGGCGGCAGTGCAGAAGGCGCGCGCGGGAGAGCATCAGTGGGTGGCGGGGCTGGGCCGGCTCTCGTGCCACATCGTGTGGGCAGAACTCCATGAAGATCTGTTGTCCAGTCTCGGTCGCGACCGTACCGTGGAAGCACATCGGGGAGAACGGTGATGGCTGCTCGCACCCTCATGGGTGGGATTCTTAGACGGCTACGAACGCAGCGAAGCCGATGCTGGTCGAAGGACTGCGGACGGCCTGGCGGCACGATTCGGCACACCGAACACGCAGGCACAGCGCCCGACACACGAGGTAGCCGTGACCCACGCGTACCCGATCGCCTGGATGGTGCGCGATGCGCTCAGCGCCCCACCTGCCCGATGGATGTCGTTGGCCGGCGCCGCGAACACTGGGCTTACGGTGATTGAGTACACCGACGGGGAACCCCCTGGCGTGGTGATGGTCAACGACATGTCTCACCTGCCCGCCGAGCTGCGATGGACAGGCTTCGCCGGCGGCAGAGCGCTGTGAACACCATGGATCTCATCGACGCCGACCACTCGACGGCCGGCGGCAAGGCCGCCCCCTTGGCCGAGCTGACACGGGCCGGCTTCACAGTACCTACCGGTTTCGTGGTGCCAGCGACGATCTACCGGGTCGCGGCCACGGCACTTGGCCTCACCGAACTCTCCACCGAGCACGCCGACGAGGCTAGATCGCGAATCCTGCGCTCTCGTCTCCCGGATGGCGTTGTCGACGACGTCTCTCAGGCGTTGGAGCGCATCACCGCCGGGGCACCCACTGACTACGTGGCCGTGCGTTCATCCTCGACCGCTGAAGACAACGCCCACGCATCCGCCGCCGGACAGCATGACAGCTTCCTTGCGGTGCGTGGAACCGAACAGGTATGCCAGGCGATCCTCAAGTGCTGGGCCTCGTTGTGGACCGAGCGGGCTGCGGCGTACCGCGCTCACCAAGCCCCGCAAGCCCCACAGCCACCTGGCGACATGGCCGTGCTCGTCCAACGGTTCGTGGATGCCAGGGTTTCCGGGGTCATGTTCACGGGCACCACGAGCGTGATCGAAGCCTCGTGGGGCATCGGAGAACGGCTCGTCGCTGGGCACATCACTCCGGATTCCTGGCGCATCAGAGATTCCGAGATCGTCGACCGCCGACCAGGACTCACGACCGAGCGCACTGACCGCTACGACGTGCACCTCCTCACCCGATTCACCGTGCCGACTGAGCAGCCCGAGCTCTGTCTCGCGGACCACGACGTGATGCGCTTGTACGCCCTCGGCGAAGAAATCTCCACCACGTTGGGAGGTCCCAGAGACATCGAATGGGCGCTCGCGGACGACACGGCGTGGGTCCTTCAAGCGCGCCCCGTGACCGCAGCCGTCCCTGACTCCACAGCACCGTCCCCGGCGGCCGCCGACAGTGTCACCATCACGGGAGTGCCAGCCAGTCCAGGAGTGGCCTCCGGTCCCGCCCGCCTGGTCCGCGGACCAGGCGACTTCTCCACGGTCAAGCGCGGGGATGTGCTGGTCTGCCGCCACACCGATCCTGCGTGGACACCGCTGTTCACGATCGCCTCGGCAGTGGTGACCGAGATCGGTGGAGTGCTCTCCCATGCAGCGATCGTCGCCAGGGAAGTCGGGATACCCGCCGTACTGTCAGTCCCACGAGCAACCGAACGTCTCCCCCCGTCGTCCGTGGTCACCGTCGATGGCACCACTGGCCACGTTTCACTGTGAAGCGTAGGCGCGCGGCGACCACCCGCACGGCTGCAAGGATGCATACATGCCGTGGCTGATACTGCTCGGGCAGAACAGTGGGCTGAATTGCCGCTCGGCTCTGCTCAGAACTGCCCGGACGGCCCATTCGGGTTGCGCCACGAACGACCGCGGGTACTCAGATAAAGCAGCACCGCGCCTGCGACAAGCGCCACGAGTCCGATCACCAACCAGGTCGGGTCACCGGTCATCGAGCTGCCGGGCAGCCACCCGATTCCTTGGCCGGCCCACACTGCGCCAAGGACCACCGCAATCGCACCGAGCACAGTCAGCACGGGCTTCTTGATCACGGTGCACCTCTTCCTGGGTCGGGTGCCGTCACCCTATCCCGCGCCTGTGCACGGCCAGGTTCGGCCCGCGCGGCCACAATGGGCGATCCGATCAGTACCAGCCAAGCCCGCGGTGGCTTACTGTCAGCACATGGGCCGGCTCCGGCCCGGTGACGAGGGAGTTCGCCATGAACAACAAGTCCAACGCCAAGAAGGTCGCCGGGAAGTCCCTGAAGGAGAAGCGCGCCGACAAGGCAGACAAGCGCGCCAAGAGCGCTGATCACGCCAGCGCCATGGAGACAGCCGTCGCCAAGAAGAAGCGCTGAGGGTGCCCGCCGACCTGCTGACTCTCGGAGTTCTGGGGTCCTCAACCAAGTCGGATGAACGTCGCTTGGCGCTACACCCCTCGCACCTGGACCGGATCGACGCGGATCTGCGGGCCCGCATCGTCCTCGAATCGGGCTACGGCGAGCGTTTCGGAGTGGCCGATGCCACGTTGGCCACTGTCGTTGCGGGAGTGCGGCCGCGCGCCGAAGTGATCGCCTCGGCGGACGTGCTGGTCCTACCCAAGCCGCAACTGGGCGACCTGGCCGATGTCCGTGACGGCCAGGTGCTGTGGGGGTGGCCGCACTGCGTGCAGGATCGCGAACTCACCCAACTCGCGGTGGACAAACGGCTCACCCTGATCGCCTTCGAAGCGATGAACCACTGGAAACACGACGGCAGCTTCGGGCTCCATGTATTCCACAAGAACAACGAGATCGCCGGCTACTCGTCCGTGCTGCACGCACTGCAACTGCGCGGACTCACCGGCAACTACGGGCGGTGGCTGCGCGCCGTCGTCATCGGTTTCGGCGCCACCGCACGCGGGGCGGTGACGGCACTGCATGCGCAGGGCATTCATGATGTGCGGGTGCTGACGAATCGGGAGGTCGCCGCCGTCGGCTCACCGATTCCTTCGGTGCGCATCCTCCAGCTCGACCATGACGACGACCCCTCGCATCCCCGGTACGTGATCAGCGAGAAGGGGCGTGTTCCGTTAGCCCCGTTCCTGGCGGAGAGCGACATCGTGGTCAATTGCACGCTGCAGGATCCACTGGCGCCGCTGACCTATCTTCGCGATGAGGATCTAGCGGCGTTCCGGCCCGGCAGCATCATCGTGGATGTCTCCTGCGACGAGGGGATGGGGTTCGGCTGGGCACGGCCGACGTCGTTCGCGGACCCGATGTTCACCGTGGGTGACAACGTCCACTACTACGCCGTGGACCACAGCCCGTCCCACCTGTGGGAATCCGCCACCTGGGAGAACAGTGAGGCGCTGCTGCCATTCCTGCGCACGGTGATGGAAGGACCGGCAAGCTGGGCTGGCAGTGAGACGATCACCCGCGCCACGGAGATCCAGGACGGCCATATCCGCAACCCCGACGTGCTGGCCTTCCAGAACCGGGCGGCGGAGTATCCGCACCCCGTGCGCGCTCACTAGATCGCCGCGAGGCACGACGCCCCGGCCTCGTCGTGCCCCCGCCGGGATTCGCATTGGGTGCAGCGCTCACAGTGTTCGCCGCGCGCCGACGGAGCAGCAACCCTAGGCTTTCGTCCAGGCAACGTGAAGGCAACCGGTGGACCTGTGCACCGCTTGGCCGCGGCGCCACTGCGGTCATCGGCCTCGCGCAGCAGTGTTCAGCGGGACGGGTCAGGTGACGCCACGACCGATCACGACGAGTTGCAGCCTCGAGGAGACAAGTGGAGCACCGATGGTAAATGGCAACCTTGCAGAGGCTCCCCCGGTGACGACCTCCCGGGTGGACCGCGGTGACACTGCGAGCGACGACCTGTTCACCCCGCGCGGCGAGCTCAGCACGGCACTGCTCGGTGTGCTCACTGATGCCGGCCCATCGGCCAGCGACCTCGTGGAACTCGGCCATCACACGTTGGACAACGCCACTGACATCGTTCAGGACGAGGACGTCCAACTCACCCTGTTCGGGCTCTACTGCCTCGCCTATGGATCTCTCGATCAGTTCGGCGCCGCATGGGAGTGGTCCCCTGAGCTGATTCGCCTGCGGACCTCGCTCGAAGATGCCTTCGAGGCAGCGCTGCGCGAGCGGATCGTTGCGCCGGCACTGCCTGCTGCTCGCGCCGCCGACGTCGCTGAAGCGCTCGCCGACCTCACCGCTCCTTCTGGCAAGCCGGGCCTAGCGGGTTTCGTGGCGAAGCAGGCGACGCTGGAACAACTGCGCGAGTTCCTCGTCCAGCGCAGTATCTACACTCTGCGGGAGGCGGACCCCCACTCGTGGGCGATCCCACGGCTCACCGGCCGCGCCAAGGCCGCACTCGTGGAGATCCAGGCCGATGAGTACGGAGGCGGCGACCCTCGCCGACAGCACGCAGCGATCTTCGCCCAGACCGTGCGCGGGGCCGGTCTGAGCGACCGGTACGGCCATTACCTGGACTACGTCCCCGCGATCACTCTCACCGCGCACAACGTCATGTCGATGCTCGGGCTCAACCGACGCCTCCGGGGGGCGATCGTCGGTCACCTGGCGGCATTTGAGATGACGTCGACTATCCCGAGCCGACTCTACGGTGATGGCTTCCGTCGGCACGGGTTCGGCCCCGACGTCACCTGGTACTTCGATGAACACGTTGAGGCTGACGCCGTGCACGAGCAGATTGCCGCCCATGACCTCGCCGGCAGCTTGGCCGAGGACGACCCCGGGCTGCTGCCCGACATCATGTTCGGCGCCGCTGCCTGTCTGACCGTCGAGGACTGGGCCGGTCAGCACATCCTTGAGGCCTGGCAGGCGGGCCGATCCTCGCTGCGCCTGCCCCTGGCCGAAGCGGCATGATGCCGGCATGAGTGGCACCAGTTCCGATCGGAGCGAACCAACCATCAGGGCGTACCCGAATGGGCCACTCGTTGTTCGTGGCGACGTGACGATCCTCTCGGCGACCGGGGAGCCCATTCCTCGCACACGGCGGACCGTCGCGCTGTGTCGATGCGGTGTGTCGACGATCAAGCCCTGGTGCGATGGCACGCACAAAGTCGTCGGCTTCTGCACCGAGGACGCCGCGCCAGCCTCAACCGACTGACCGCACCTGGTCGCGCAGCGTTTACCTCCTCCTCCCCTCTCCGCCATAGTGGTGTCACCTCGTGCCCCGATGATGAGGCACATCACCTATCTGGGAGTCGCCATGCGCAGAAAGCTCGTCCCGATTCTGGTCGCACTGGGTGCGACCGCCGCGCTCGCTGCACCAGTCGCCGCTGCACCAGGTGGTGGGTTGCAACCGATGACGCCGCTGCCGTCGGCCGGGAGCTCACCGGTTGCGCCAGAACCTGGCTTCCGCGTCTTGCCCTACCTGCAGAGTCCCGCCTCGGACTCGATGACCCTCGTGTGGATCAGCGAGCTGGAGAACCCGGGCACTGTCACCGTCAACGGGCCCGGGATCGGACGGCAAACGCTCACCAGTGAACCGCGCTACCTCGACCTGATGGAGTACTCCGACGCCGAGCTGGCCCAGACCATCGACGGTCTGGACCAGGGCTCATGGTTGTACTCGGACAGTAACTACCAGCACGTCGTTGAGATCGGCGGGTTGCGCGCGGGCAAGCAGTATCGCTACACCGTCACCCAGGACGGCGTTGAGCACACCGCCCGGTTCACCACCGCTCCGGACGCCGACCGATGGAACCACGTGCGAATGGTCGCGTTCTCCGACACCGAGACCGAACCTGCCGGGCGGTTCGAGCACCGGGAGTGGGAGACCGCCCATGCCGGCCTCGCCGACGGCTCAGCAGACCGCCCATCGGCCGACTCCCTCTGGGCGCAGCGGTACGGCACGGCCGTGCGCTACGGCGAGGAACTCGTGCGATACCCGATGAACCAGGCCGATGCACTCGACGCCAATCTGGCAACGATCGCTGAGCAGGACCCGGATCTACTGCTGATCGCCGGTGATCTTGCCCAGGGCTCTGGCTATCAGCCGGCGTGGGACGAGTTCTGGCGGCATTTCGCCGGCGAGTCCAGCGACCTCGCCTCGACCGTGCCGCTGGTGACAGCGCTGGGCAACTGGGAGACCTACGCCGGAATCAGCGGGGGCTACGGCAGCCCCGAAGACCGGACGCCGCCAGTGGTCTCCCGGAACCGCTATCAGGATTACATGGTCACCCCGGGCGACCCGGCGAACCCGCAGTTCCGGGACTCCTACTACCGCCTTGACCACGGCCCGGTGACGATCCTGACCCTCGACTCCACCAATGGGGTCCCAGACGAGGACACCGGCACCGGCACGCTCTCAGGTGAGATCTTCTCCGGTGACGACACGAACCTGACACCGGACCGGATGTCCACCGACACCCAGGGCTCCTTCACCGCCGAGGAGTACGCCTCGGCCTATGCCGACGTCTACGAGACCGACGTCTCGGAATCCGACCTGCCGAACTTGGGTCCGGATAGCGAACAGTGGCACTGGGCGCAGGAACAGCTGGCCGACGCCCGTGACGAGGGTCAGGTGATCCTCGTCCAGTTCCACCACGCGGCCTACTCCAATGGCGTTCACGGCACTCCGCCGAACCACGAGTTCGCAGACAACCAGTCCGGGGTGGCCATGCGCGCCTACACCTCCATGTTCGAGGAGTACGGCGTAGCCGCAGTGATCAGCGGTCACGACGAGATGTTCGAACGTTCCTTCGTCGATAGCGACGGAGACGGTGTGGGTGTCCAGATGTACGACGTGGGTGTCGCAGCGGACGGACTGCGCGGTGAGCAGTTGTACGAGACAGAGGACGGCAGCTACGAGCCGATCCGCTTCAACACCCACTCCGAGTGGATGGCTGCCGTGGACGAGCCGGAACTGTGGACCGAGGACTCCAACGGCAACCCCCGGCTGGTCGATGGTGGCCTGCACTACGGCCACCTGCAGCTCGACCTGGAGCGCACCCGCTGCGGGTCCGAACTGACCCTGACCCCGGTCTACCTCTTCCCGCTCATGGATGAGGACTACACCGTGACCGGGACCGAACGCCGGGTCTACGACGACGTCGTCACCCTGGAGCTGACGGCGGACGGCTCCGTCGTGGCCGACAACTCCTGCCGAGGGAACGCGCACCGCAACTGATCCCTCGGGGCGCGAGGATCGGCAAAGCCAGGCCCGGCCGAGGCGCGCTCCTTCCCGCTGAGCACGGGGCGGCCGCGTGAGTCGCGCGGGCGTCGAGAGGGAGGCCCGCGCATGTACGCATGCTTGCCCACGCCAACGACCATCCGAGACCGCCTAGTCAGGCGTGACGTTCTCACGTCGCCTCGGGCGATACGTGCGCCCGAAACTTCGCGGACTGTCCTCGTAGATCTCGACCAGTTCCCAGTCGACCCGTTGCCCTCCGGGAACGTCGAAGATACGGGTGCCATCACCGAGGAAGACAGGGGCGACGAAGACCTGTAACTCATCGATGAGATCGTGGTCGAGTGCCTGGCGGGCGATGTCGGCACTGATGATCTGGACATCCCTGTCTCCGGCGATCTCCTGGGCACGGCCGATCGCCTCCACGATGTCGCAGTTCAGCGCAAGCATGTTCGGGATATCAGCGATCTCTTCCGGCCGATGGGTCAGGATGATCTCAGTCCCAGACCAGGCACCGCCATACGCTGCTGACGTCGTCTCGTCGCGCTCGTCCTGCTGCGCCTTGGCCGCGTCGTAACCGGCTCGGCCGGAAATGATCACCCCGACATCTCCCGCCATGCGGTCCAGAGTGCCCTCAGCCAGCGGTTCCGCGGCGGACATCCAACTCATGTCGTGCCCCGGTCCAGCGATAAAGCCGTCGATGGAGCACGTGAAGCCCCAGCAAACCTTGCCCATTCTTTCCTCCTCGCGACATCCCGCAACGCTCGGTCCCATTTCTGAATCGGGAACCGAGCGCTACCGGGAACCGTCGTTCACGTAGTCGTCGTTCATTTCTCCGGAACCGCTGCTCATCGACTCCCAGACTGCCACCAGGCAGCCGCAGCGCCCCGCTCGAGATGGTGCGATTACTCAGCCGCAGGCAGTGCGTCCGCATGAGTGCCTTCCGAACACCTGGGCGCCGAAGGCGCGGGTGGCTTCCGGGTCCTTGCTGACGAGTTCGGTGTGGGTGGGGTGGCCATGCAACCCCGGCAGGTGCTCGCGTGAACTGTGCTCGGTCATCGAACCTTCTCCTTATCAGGTGACGTTCACCCGGACTGACTGACAACGCGTCCGATTCTCATCGGTACCGGGCCCGATGGAGTGAGAATCTGCCCGCTGGACGGACAACCACCTGATCCCGCAAGATAGAGACATCCCCCGAACGATGAGAGGCTCTTACCCCGATGGAGTACGACAGTCCCTCGGCCGATTCGGCCGACCCCTGTCATAGACCCCACCACGGCACTCTGCCGACCCCCACCCCGGCGCCGGTCATCTCATGACCGTGCTGATGTTGCTGGTCGGGATCCTCGTGATCCTGGCGATCATCGCCGCCAACGGGTACTTCGTGGCCCAGGAGTTCGCGTTCATGTCGGTGGACCGCTCCCGCCTCGGAGCTCGCGCCGAAGCAGGTGACGCCGCGGCCTCGCGCGCGCTGGCAGTCACGAAGCGCACCTCCTTCATGCTCTCCGGCGCTCAGCTGGGCATCACGGTGACCGGTCTGCTCATCGGGTACGTGGCCGAACCGCTGGTGGGTGAGTCCCTCGGTGAGCTCCTCGGCGGGGTCGGAGTACCGGCCGCGGTCGGCATCTCGATCGGCACGATCACCGCCCTGGCCCTGTCCACAGTGGTGCAGATGATCTTCGGTGAGCTGTTCCCGAAGAACCTCGCGATCGCCAATGCCGAACCGATGGCGCTGGCCCTGGCCCGGTCCACCAAGATCTACCTGACCGCCTTCGGCTGGCTCATCACGGTGTTCGACCACGCCGCGAACGGCCTGCTGCGGATTTTCCGGATCGAGCCCGTGCACGATGTGGACTCCTCAGCCACCCCACGCGACCTCGAGCACATCGTGGCCGACTCACGCCAGAGTGGCGACCTGCCCGAGGAACTGTCCATCATGCTCGATCGCATCCTCGACTTTCCCGATCAGGACGTCGAGCACGCGATGGTCCCGCGCTCCCGGGTCGGTACCGTGCCCCAGCACGCCACTCTGGCGCAGGTGCGCGAGCGAATGGCGATCGAGCACACCCGCTACCCGGTGGTCGACGATCACGACCAGGCCGTGGGCCTGGTCCAACTCGCCGATCTGCTCGCCACCGACCTCCCCGATGATGCGCCGGTGACACGCCTCATGCGCGAACCGATCCTCGTGCCCACCGCGATGGCACTGCCCGACGCGCTCGCCCAGCTCACCCGTTCACGCAACGAACTCGCCTGCGTGATTGACGAGTACGGCGGCTTCACCGGCATCCTCACGATCGAGGACATGGCCGAGGAAGTGATCGGCGAGGTGACCGACGAGCACGATGGCGAAGAGTCGGCCACCATCAGCGCTGAGGATGACACCACCTGGATGATGGGTGGCGACGTACACATCGACGAAGTCGAACGCGCGATCGGCCATCACCTCCCCCGGGGGGACTACGAGACGATCGCCGGACTCCTGCTCGCCGAGCGCGGCGACCTCCTCGATGAGGGCGATCACCTCGAGATCGAGCTCCCGGTGGATCCGGCCGATCTGGTCGAGCACGAGCCGGTCCGCCACATCATCAGCGCGCATGTGATGGACGTCGAGCGCCACGTGCCCGCTACTGTCCGGCTCTCGCTGCATGTCCAGGAGCCGGACGAGGACGAGGAGGCGCACTGATGGAGAACCCCCTCCTGGTCACCGTGACAACCGTCGCGATCATCGCGCTCAGCGCCCTGTTCGTGATCGTCGAGTTCTCCCTGCTCGGCGCCCGGCGGCACCGCCTCGAGGAGGCGGCCACGACCAGCCGATCCGCCCGTGCGGCGCTGCGGTCGGTGAACGAGTTGACCGTGATGCTCGCCGGCGCCCAGCTCGGCATCACCGCCTGCACCTTCGCACTCGGTGCCGTCACCAAACCCGCCGTGCACCATTGGATGACCCCGCTGTTCGAGGCCTGGGGCATGCCCGTGTGGACGGCGGACACGGTTGCCTTCGTGCTCTCCCTGCTGGTGGTGACCTTCCTGCACCTCGTGGTCGGTGAGATGGCGCCGAAATCATGGGCGATCGCACACCCGGAGCGCTCCGCCTCGATGATCGCGATCCCGGCCCGAGCGTTCATCTGGATCTTCCGGCCCCTGCTGCTGTGGATCAACGCGATCGCCAACCGGCTCGTTGCAGCCACCGGCGTAACTCCCGTGAACCAGGCGGCCGTGGGCGGGCAGGACGCCGCCACCATCCGGCACCTGGTTGAGCATTCGGCAGAGGTCGGCGCGATCGAGCCCTCGTTCCGCACGCAGATCGCCCGCGCGATCGACTTGGAATCCCTCGACGTGGTGAGCCTGATCCGGCCCGGGGCGATCCCCACCGCTGTACCGCCGAACGCCACGGTCAGCGATGTCCGCGAGGCGTCGATCCGTTCGGGCCACCTGCGGATCCTCGTCTACCAGGACGAACCTGGCCGGCCGCAGGTGGTGCATGTGCGCGACACGCTCCTCGAATCCTCGGACACGCTCGCCTCGGATCTGGCCCGCGACCCGCTGACGCTCGAGTCCGACACCCCGGTCCATGAGGCGCTCGCCCGGATGCGCGCCGGGAGCGAGCAACTCTCCGTGGTGATGGAGGGCGATCGCTTCGTCGGGGTAGTCACCATGGCCGACATCCTGCGTCGAGTCCTGCCACGCGGAGTCGACGGCGCCGAGCTACCTGCCTAAGGTTCGATCCGGCGCAGGGAGGCCCGGATGAGCGCGCCGCCACGTCACCATCACAGAACCGTGCCACTGGCGGGCGGGGGCCCCACTCACTCGGTTGCGCACTGACGCTCGGCAGGCTCGCCGAAGTCCGGCACGGGGCGCGCCTCGGCCTCCTCCGGCGTCGCGGCGATGCCGTTCTCCTCGATGTCCTCAATGAGCCAGTCCATCTCCGCGATCTCGCGGCGCTGAGCCTCGCTGATCTCGACGGTGAGCTCACACACTCGTACGTCCTCAATTCCCGCGCGCTCCGAGCGTGTGATGGCCAGAGAGTGATGGGGGATCATTGCGCTCATGAAGGCCGTGTCATCCACTGTGGCCTGGCTTCGATCGAGGAACGTCCCTCCCGCGAGCAACCCGAGGCTGACCACGACCACCACGATGTTGGCTCTCGTGCTCTTGTACATGTTGAGCATCCACGCCAGCATGACCAGCCCCATCGCGCCACCCATGGTCACTGCCATGAACATCCGGCTTTGGCTGAAGCGAACGTGGCCCCACTCCCACGAGCCGACGAACATCACCCAGTACATGACCACCATCGCCGTCAGCAACATCGCGGCGAACCGCAGGTACATCTTCTTCGAGCGATCCTGCTCCTTCGAGTGGTCCTGCCCGCCGTTGCGGCCCTGCCTCGTGGCCTGGTCGTCCGCCTCGCTCGACACTGTGCGCCTCCTCTAGTCGATGAATCTCCGATGACGTCGTGAGCCTGGCGCCGCCGGCGCGGGACCGTGCGATATCAGACACACCATGCGGCCGATCGTAGGGACCGGTAGGTATGACCGCATTCGGTCGGCCATCAGTCTCGATCCACCAGTGGAGCGCTCGCGGTCATCGCGCTCACTCCCACCCACCGAATCACACTTGACCATACGCGTAAGCATTTGCTTACATGTTCTCATGGACGTGTTCGAGGCACTGGGAGCCCCGCATCGGCGGGCGATCGTCGAGGTGCTGACCGGCGGTGCGAGCACCGCCGGTCAGATCGCCTCCCATTTCTCGATCTCACGGCCAGCGATCTCCCAGCACCTGGGCGTGCTGGTGGAGGCCGGTGTGCTCACGGTCCGGGCCGAAGGGCGGCAGCGCCGGTACGCCCTGCGCCCGGACTCGCTGGCCGAGGTGGAGCACTGGCTCGAAGCGCAACGCGTGCGGTGGGATTCCGCACTGGACCGGCTGGGCGAAGAGATGCAGAAAGGTGAAGGAGAACAATGAACCGCACGGACACCAATCGAGGCACCCTGGGGATCGGCGAGGACGGCACGTTCCGCATCCACTTCGAACGCCACCTGCCGCACACCCCCGACCGCGTGTGGGCCTGGCTCACCGAACCAGAACTGCTGGAGAGATGGCTGCCCGGATGCAGCATCGACGCCCGCCACGGCGGCGCCGTCACCTTCGACTTCGGCGAGGAAGGCACTGCCACCGGCACCGTCACAGCAGCCGCCCCGCCCCAGGGGCCGGATGGTACCGGCCGCCTGGTGCACGGCTGGGTGTGGGAGGGAGTGCCCGACTCCGAGGTGGTCTGGCACGTCGAGCCGACCGGCTCGGGAACCCTACTCACCCTCACTCATCGCGAGGTGCTGGCCGAACCGGCAGCGGAGTTCGCCGTCGGCTGGCATGTGATGCTCGATGCGCTGAGCCTGGCAGCGGACGGTCGGGCCGACGCCGTGGATGCCGCGTGGGCGAACCTGGAGCAGGTGGCCGGCAACTACATGTGATCGGCCACCAATCGCCACACGGGTCGGCCACACCGTTCAGATCATGGCCACCAGGAGCCACCCGAATCCGCTGCCGGCGATCACCACGCCGGCGAGCACACTCGAGATGAGCAACCGCTTGGCCCGCCGCGACGCCGCGGGCTCCCGGGCCGCATCACGCCGCTCGCCCAACACGTCCTGCAACCAGGCGACTGTGAGCTCGACCGAACGCGGGCGCCGGTTCGGCGAGCTCTGCGGGGTGTGCAGCCACAGGCGCACCGGTCGGTCGACACCGAGCCGCAGCACCACCATCCCCATGCTCTCCAGCGTGTACCAGCGCTCCACCTGGCCCACCGGCACGTAGCGCACGCGTCGCCCCCACCAGAACCGGCGTTCCACGGTGAGCACGTGCGTGGTGGTGTCCAATGTCAGGCTGAGCTCATACGTGCACAAGCGCAGGAGCGGCACCGCGCACAGCACCACCGCTGCCGCGTAAATTTCACCGGCTCCTCGCGGGGCCAGTACGTCCTCCAGACCGAGCAGGATCGGTGGCCCCAGTGCCAGCGCGACGATCAGCAGGGGCACCACGAACGCCGTCAGGGAATAGCCGGCGATCGCCGGCGGGCTGCGGCGCACCAGCGGCGGAGTCCCCCGGTCACCACCAGTCACAATAAGGAGCATATGTGCTCAGCGGCACTGCCTGACTAGCTGCCTGACTACTGTTGCGGGTTGATCAGGATCTTCATCACCTCGGGGTCGCCGTTGCGACGCATCGCCTGCGGTAAACCGCCCAGGTCGGTCCGATCGGAGATCAACGGATCCACAGTCACCACGCCACGGTCGATCAGATCGATCGCCGTCGGCCAGGTCCGGACGTACCGGAACAACCCATGCAGGTGGAGTTCGTAGGACTGCACCCGGAACAGGTCGAGGTCGATCCGGTCATGGCCCATTCCCACCATGACGGCGTTGCCGCCCGGGCGCAGCGCCTGCAGTCCCGCGTCAATCGCGGCGGGTACGCCGGAGGTGTCCACGAACACCTCGAACCCTCCCCCGATGTGGTCGCCGAGCTGGTCCGGGCCGACGGCGGTCGTGGCGCCAAGCGCACGGGCGTGCGCCCGGCGCGTCGCGATGGGATCGGTGAGCACCACCTCCCGGGCGCCGTGGGCACGGGCGGCGGCCGCCGTCAGCACGCCGATCGGGCCGCCACCGGCCACCAGCACCCGGTTCTCGGTGACCGGCACCTTGCGCACAGCCGCCAAGCCCACCGAAAGCGGCTCAGCCAGTGCGGCCTGCTCGAACGTCATAACGTCCGGGATCGGGTGGGCAAACATCGCCGGGACACTCATGTACTCGGCGAACGCGCCATGCACCGGTGGCGCGGAGGCGAACTCCATCGACTCGCACAGGTTGTATCGCCCGTCCAGGCAGTAGGAGCACTCCCGGCAGTGCCGCTGAGGCTCGATCGCCACCCGCTCCCCCAGCCGCTGCTCGGGCACACCCGCACCGACCGCGGCGATCACGCCGGCGGCCTCGTGGCCGAGAATCAGCGGTTCGGCCACCACCAGGGAGCCGACCCGGCCATGGGTGAAGAAGTGCACATCCGATCCGCACAGGCCCACCTGTTCGATCCGCACCAGCACGTCCCCCGGGCGCGGTTCGGGCGTGGCGATCTCACGGATCTCCAGCTGCTCGGGCGCGATCAGAAGACTGGCGCGCATCGTGGGTGGAACGGTGGCGGTCGGCATCGACGCCCTTCCTAGATCGAGTCGGCTGAACGGCCATCCTCTCGCACCGCGGCCCCGCCCAGCCACGTACGCACCGCGTGTTCGGCGGCCACACTCACCCAGTGCCCCGCCCGCGGGCCCAGCGCGTCTGCGGGCGAGGGAGCGTGCTCGCTCGCCGCGGCGTGGCCGAGGATTCCTTCGGCAGCGAGCACCGCCCGATCGACCGTCACTCGTCCGGCTACGGCGAGCACCGGGACACCCGCCGCGCGTGCCCGCCGTGCGACGGCCACCGGCGCCTTTCCTTGCAGCGACTGCTTGTCCAGGCTGCCCTCGCCCACCACCACCAGGTCTGCCCGGCGCACCTGTGCAGTCAGGTCCACGAGTTCGGCCACCACGTCCAGACCGGGCCGGAACTGGGCCCCGAGCGCGGCGTTCAGCCCACCGGCGCACCCGCCCGCCGCGCCGCCCCAGTCGAGCGCCGCGGCGTCTCGGCCCGTGGCCGCTTGCAAGCACTGGGCCAGCACCGCCAGCCCGCGTTCCAACTGGGCCACCTGCGCCGGCCCGGCGCCCTTCTGCGGTCCGAACACTGCAGCGGCGCCCGCCGGCCCGAGTAGTGGCGTGCGCACATCGGCGGCCACCGTGATCGGCACGTGGCGCAGCCGCGGGTCCAGCGAGCTCAGCTCCACGCGGTCCAGGGCACTCAGCGCTCCCCCGCCGTCCGGGATCTCCTGACCGTCCGCGGCCAGGAACCGCGCACCGAGCGCCCGCAGGAGACCTGCTCCACCGTCGGTACAGGCCGAGCCACCGAGGCCGAGGAGGATCTCGTTCGCACCCGAATCCAAGGCTGCGGCGATGAGCTCGCCGGTGCCGCGGCTGGTCGCCGCGAGAGCCGTGCTCGGATCGGGCGCCAGCAGTTGCAGGCCGCTGGCTGCCGCCAGCTCGATCACGGCCCGGTCACCATGGGTGCACCAGCGCGCCTCGATCGGCGCTCCCAGCGGGCCGGTCACGACGGCGGTGCTCGCCCGGGCACCGGCGCTCACCGCAGCCTCCACTGTGCCTTCTCCGCCGTCGGCGATCACCGCCGTGCTGATCTGCGCCGCAGGCAATGCTGCCCGCACCCCGGCGCTGATCGCAGCAGCGGCCTCGGCTCCGGTCAGCGTGCCCTTGAACTTGTCGGGCGCCACCAGCACGCGCAGGCCGGAACCTCGCCCGGGGTACGCGGCCGCCGGATCAGTACCCACGCGTACGGTCCACCACGTTCAGCAACTGTTCCCCGTGGGACCACCGCGAGACGTTCTCGAGCATGATCGCGGTGCCGCGCTCGGCGGTGGCCGCGGTGGTGGCCCCGTTGTGCGGGGTGATGATGACGTTCTGCAGATCCCACAGCGGGCTCGAGGCGGGCAACGGCTCGGTCGCATGCGCATCGAGTCCGGCTCCGGCGATCACACCGTCGCGCAGCGCCCCCACCAGCGCGTCCTCGGTGACGATCCCGCCGCGCGAGATCACGATGAGGAACGCACTCGGGCGCATCAGCGCCAACTCGGCGGTGCCGATCAGGTTCTGCGTCTGCGGTGTCCACGGCGCGGTCACCACCACGTGATCGCTGGTGGCAAGTACCTGCTCCAACCCGGCGCGACCGCGGAACACCCGCACACCGGCGTCATCCACGCTGCCATCGTCGCCGTATCCGCTCGCACCCGCACCGCTTGCGCCGTGGGTACCAGCGCCACTGTCCTCACGCCGCACCGCCTGCACCGGCATATGGCACGCCTGCGCCTTACGCGCCAGGTCGCGGCCGCTGTTGCCGTAGCCGATGATGCCGAGCGTGGCGCCGGCCAACTCGCCGTGGGTGTAGCGGTCCCACACGTGACGTTGCTGCGCGGCGAACCATCGCGGCGCCTGCCTGCTCAGCATCAACATGAGCATCAAGGCATGCTCGGCCAGCGGGATCGCCCCGTTGCCCACCGCCGAGGTGAGCACCACGCCGTCGGGCGGGGAGCCGGCACTCAGCCAGCCGTCCACACCGGCCGCCCCGCTATGCACCCAGGTGAGCGCAGGAAGGGCGGAGAGATCGTCCGAGGGTCCGGCGCCGAGCACTGCTCCCACCAGCGCAGGATCGGCGCCGGCGGCTCGCACCGCCTCCGGGGCGAAGGACTCCACCCGGTGCACCGCTCGGGCACCGGCCGCCGCCTGTACCCGCTCCCCATCGATCCCGGCCGCCGCCTTGACCAGCAGCGCACTGCGCACAGGCCCGCCGTTCACGTCAGGCCCGCCGCTCACGTCAAGCCGTCCGCTCATTTCAAGCCCGTGGTGGCGATCCCGCGAATCAGGTACTTCTGCGCGAAGGCGAAGAAGCACAGGATCGGCACCAAGGAGAGCAACGACATCGCCATCAGCGTGCCCACTCCCTGGTTCGATTGCGAGTCCACCAACGCGTTCAGCGCGATCGGCACCGTGTACACCGAGGTATCGGTGAGGTAGATCAGCTGGCCGAAGAAGTCGTTCCAGGTCCAGATGAAGGTGAAGATCGTGGTGGTGATCAGCGCGGGCTTCATCAGCGGCAGGATGATGTACCAGAAGGTCCGGAACGGTCCGGCCCCGTCCACGAACGCGGCCTGATCGAGCTCACGCGGGATGCCGCGGATGAACTGCACCATCAAGAAGATGAAGAAGGCATCGGTGGCCAGGAACTTCGGCAGCACCAGCGGGATGAACGTGTTCACCAGGTCCAGCTCGGAGAAGATGATGTACTGCGGGATCATCGTCGCGTGCATGGGCAGCATCACCGAGGCCAGCACGATCCCGAAGTAGACCTTGCGCGCCCGGAAGTTCAGGCGCGCCAAGGCGTAAGCGGTCAGCGAGCACGAGATCAGGTTGCCGATGATCGCGCTGCCGGCCACCACGAACGAGTTGCCGAAGAACACCAGGAACGAGAGGTTCCCGACGTACCAGCCGTTGCGGAAGTTCTCCAGGGTGAGTTCAGTGGGGATCAGGCTCGGGTCAGTCAGGACGAGGTAGCCCGGTTTGAACGCGCTCACCGCCATCCAGGCCAGCGGGTAGAGCATGAAGAGCCCGAACAGGATGAGCCCGGAATGCCGCAGGATGCTGTTGCGCCGCCGGACCCGGCGCACGGACGGAAGGACTGTCCGCTCCGGTGGGTCGCCAGGAGTGCTCGGGGAGCGTCGGGAGTCGAGAGTGGGAGCGGTCATGTCAGTCTCCGTAGAAGACCCAGCGCTTCGACAGGGTGAAGTGCACAGCCGTGATGATCGCGATGACCACCATCAGCACCCACGCCAGGGCAGAGGCATATCCCATATCGAAGTTCACGAAGGCCTGCTGGTAGATGTAGAGCGTGTAGAAGAGCGTGGAGTCCACGGGACCGCCGGTACCGCTGCTGATCACGTGCGCCTGGGTGAACGCCTGGAACGATCCGATCGTCTGCAGAATGAGGTTGAAGAAGATGATCGGCGTCAGCAGCGGGATGGTGATTGAGGCGAACTGGCGCAGGATCGAGGCGCCGTCCACCCGGGAGGCCTCGTACAGTTCCTCCGGAATTTGGCGCAGCCCCGCCAGGAAGATCACCATCGGTGAGCCGAACGTCCACGCATTCAGCACGATCAGAGTGCCGAGCGCCGTGTCCGGGTTCTGCAGCCAGTTCTGCCCCTCGATCCCGACCAGGGCGAGTGCCTGGTTGATCAGCCCGTCGAAGCCGAAGATCTGCTTCCACAGCACGGCCACCGCCACGCTGGTTCCCAGCAGGGAGGGCAGATAGTAGGCGCTGCGGTAGATCGCCAAACCGCGTAATCCCTTGTCCAGGATCAGCGCGAGCGCGAGGGCGAAGGCGAGCTGGAGCGGCACGGACACCAGCACATAGGTGACCGTGACTCCCGCCGCGCTCCAGAACCGGTCATCGCCCACCAACCGCTCGAAGTTCTCCGTGCCCACCCACGTGGGGCTGGAGAGGATGTTGTAATCGGTGAAGGCCAGGTACAGCGAGGCGAACATCGGCAGCGCCGTCACCGCGACCAGCCCGATCAACCACGGCGCCATGAACACATGCGCCGCGCCATCCTGTCGGGTCAGTTTGCCCGCCTTCGGCCGCCGGGTATCCGGCGGCCGAGCAGGGGTGAGAGTGTCAGCCATCGGCTCAGTCCGCTGCCCGTTCGATGCCGCGGTTGATCTCGGCGATCAGGTCGGTTGCGCCCTGGGAGACACTGACGTCACCGAGAGTGACCCGCTCGAGCATGCGCGTCATCTCCGTGCGCCAGGTGTTCGTGCCCGGAGGCGCCTCGTAGCGGGGCGTGCGCTCGATCTCCCGATCCGCCGTGACCACGTCGAGCATCTGCAGCTCGTAGTCGCTGGCGAACTCGCGAACCTCTTCGGTCACCCGCGGGCTCACCGGAGCACCCATCGTCAGGCCCACGTATTCGTGGATCTCCGAGTTCGAGGTGCAGAACGACACCACTTCACCAGCGAGCTCGGCCTGCTCATCGCTGACGCCCTGGTAAATGGCCATCCGCGGGAAGTAGAGGAACTGGTGACCGTCCGGGGCATCGGCTGCCTCGGGCATGTGGTGCAGTGCGAACTCCTGGTCCGGGAAGGTGGTGGCATCGTCGACGATGTGGTTGGAGTTCCCCGTCCACATCAGGGTGCGGTTGCCCACGTCCTCCCAGCTGGGCTCGACGCCGTCCTGCTCACCGAGCTCGGGAGTCACCCCGTCCGCGCGCAACTTCTCCCACCAGTCAACCCAGCTCGCCAGGCCGTCCTCGCTGAAGCCGATCTGCCCATCCTCGGTCCACAGCTGCTCGCCGTGCTGGCGCAGCCAGGCCTCGAAGGTGAGGTCGTGCGAGGCGTTGTACGGCAATGCGAACCGGCCATCGGCGCTGTTGGCGGTGTAGTCACGGGCGAACTCGGCCAGCTCATCCCAAGTCCAGTTCGCCGGGATCGTGACGCCGTCCTCCTCGGCGAGGGTGACGTTGCTGCGCAGCACCGGCACGAAGATCCCGTGCGGCATCGTGTTCAACTCACCGGCGAGCTCGAAGTCGCGCAGATCCTGCTCGCTGAAGTCGGACAGGTCGAGGCTGGAGATGCCACTGAGCGGCCGGTACAGGTCGTTCGCGTAGTAGCTCATCACGGATGCCGAGGGGATCCAGAAGATGTCCGCCACGTTCCCGGCGGCCATCTGGGTGGTCATCCGCTCCTGGAATGCGTTGTACTCGGCGAACTCCGTCTCCAGGGTCACGTCCGAGTTGATCTCCATCATTCGATCGAACGCGTCCTGGTAGTTCTCCAGGCGCACGTTGTTGCCCCAGAAGGCATAGCGCACGGAGCCGGAGGCGTCATCGCCGCCGCCACCTCCCCCGCCGCCGACGCCGCTGCAGCCGGCAAGGGTTCCGGCCCCGGCCATGCTTGCCGCGGCGATCAGAAGAGTGCGTCGATTGAGGTCTCGCATCGTGGTGCTCCCGTCGTTGGAAGAAAGGTGGGCTTCATCGGCCGTCATCACTCTGGCGCCAGCCAGATTGTATGTCAATAGTACACGTATAGTTGTTATGCGCCTGTGAGGTTCAGGACGTCGAACGCCCCGATCTGCGGGGTGTGGATCACCACCTCCTCGCCCTCACGAGTCCAGTTCAGGTCCACTCCGGCCACCAGAGCGCGCGCCCTGGTGGGGTCGCGCTCAAGCCGGAGGCGCACCGTGCCGGGAGCGATCGGCAGCGGCTGGACGAACCGCTGCGAGGCGTCACCTGAGCGGTTCAGCAGGTGGATCACCGGGCCGGCCGAACTTCGCCCGGGCACGATCTGCAGCTGCTCGGGCAGGTCGGTCCCGACGGCGAGCCCGCCCTCCGCGCGGGTCTGCTCCAGCACCGTGGCCACCCAGGCGTCGCGCACGCGGGACAGCCCGACCTCGCGATAGACCAGGCCCGGGCGCCACGGCAGCACCACCAGCCGCCCGGGGCCCACATCGGCACTGACCCAGCCGGGATGACCCGTGCGGTCGTGCCCGTAGCACTTCTCCGGCGGGCCATACAGCGCCCGGCCCCAGGCGTGCCAGCCCGAGCGTGCCTGCGGCCCGGGCTCGAGCACGGCGAAGCCGCCGACGACGGGGGTCAGGTCTCCCTCGTTCTCGCCCACGGGTAGGTGCAGCGAGCGCACCGACTCCTCGGTGGCGAACACCGCCTTCTGCGTGGCCACATCGCCTGCGAGCTGCAGGGCACCCTCGGACCAGCCCGAATCCCCGGTCAGCGCCACGGTGCCACCGGCGGCCAGTACGCCCTCCAGGGCGGAGACCTCCTCGGGGCGCAACGCCCCGCCGTCGGGCACCACCACGAGGTCGTACCGGTCGGCGGCCACCTGATCGAGGCGGTGCTGACGGACCACGTCGAAGGGCACGTGGCGTTCGACGAGGCTGAGATAGCACCCCTGGAACTCCGACGTGCGGCGCTCGATCTCCTCGGTCGCGGACGTGCGCACCAGGGCCACTCTCGCCGTGGAGGTCAGGCCGGCGTAGACGTCGGCGTGGTCACGATGGAACCGCGTGATCTGCCGGCCCACGTCCAGCGCCTCAAAGGGGCTGTCGGCCGGGCCACCCATGATGTAGGTGGAGGGCTGGGCACCGTGGGCGATGGCCTGCAGCAGGTACTGGCCGAGATGGTGCGGATCCTCCCCCGCCCATCGGTAGGGCATGTCCACGAAGCTCACAGCGTTGACGAACACCGGCCGGGCCGGGTCCCCCGACCGGGCCGCGCTGACTGCTTCGGCGGTGGCGTGGTGCCATAGCGGGCGCCCGACGGCGTTGTTCGCCTCGTGGAAGGTGATGTCGGCCCGGTCGCCGAGGATGAGGCCTGCCTCGGGGGCGAGAGAGCGCACATGCGCCCGCATCCTGGCGGTCAGGTCATCGAGCACGCCGGCGGCGAAGCGCTGCCAGGTGCGATAGCCGGGTGAGCCGGGGTCGCGCGGATGCTCGACGCCGGGTGCGAATGCACGAAACCCGGCCAGGCAGGGTTCGCAGTGGCACACGCCCCAGTAGCGGCGGCTGTAGTCACGCTCGTTGAAGGACATCCAGTTGAAGAAGAACCCGGCCAGGTCGTAGCGGCCGAGCACCTCGCTGATCACATCGAAAGACTTGCTCTGGTAGTACTCACCGCTCGGGCAGACGCTGCGGTAGCCGTTGTAGAGCTGCGGGGCGCCGTCGGGGCTGACGAAGCACCACTGGGGGTTCGCCTCGGCGCGGCGGGCGTCGATCTTGGAGAAGTCCATCCGTCCGAGCACCCGGATACCGCGCGCCCGGGCTGCCGCGACGGCGTCCCCGATCAGATCGCCGGACTCGCGCTCGGCCAGGGCGGGGTTGACGCTCTGGCAGTCCAGCTCGCTCGGATAGTTGGCGATGATGCCGCCCACGCTGAGCAGCCAGGTGTCGGCGCCGTAGTCCTCGATGGCATCGAGCACGGATTCGACGTCCAGCCCGGCGTCGATCTCACGCAGGTTCGTCTGGAAGGTACGGAACGGGGTGTGCCACCAGGGCTCGCTCACGAGGTGGGCTCCTCGGTGAGCAGGCGGAACAGCGCGGAGTGGTCCAGCTCGGCCCAGTCGCGGGCGATTGCGGCGTCCATCTGCGCGGCGACGGCCTGCACGCCGGGCACCGGGGTGCCGTGGTGCTCGGCGGCCGCGAGCGCCAGGCCCAGGTCCTTGCGGTGCAGCCGCATCCGGAACCCCGGGTCGAAGGTGCGCTCCACCATCCGCTTGCCGTGCATCTCCAAGATGCGCGAGGAGGCAAATCCGCCCGAGAGCGCCTCACGTACGGCGGCGGGGTCGATCCCGGAGGCCTCGGCCACGGCCAGGCCCTCGGCGACGGCTTCGATCGTGAGGCCGACGATGATCTGGTTGACCACCTTGGTGGCCTGGCCGGAGCCGGCCGGTCCGAGGTGGGTGATCGTCTTTCCCATGACCTCCAGCAGCGGCCTCGCCCGCTCGACGGCCTCATCGGTGCCGCCGACGAAGATGGTCAGGGCGCCGTCGCGGGCGCCCACCTCACCGCCGGAGACGGGGGCGTCGACGTACCCGCCGCCGGCTGCCTCGACCTGCTCGGCGAGGCTGCGCGTGGCGACCGGGGAGATCGAGCTCATGTCGATCACCAGGGTGCCGGGCGCCAGGCCGGCGAGGACGCCGTCGTCGGCGGTGAGCACGTGCTCGACGTCGGGGGTGTCGGGGAGCATCAGGATCACCACCTCCGCGGCCCGGGCGACGTCGGCGGCCGAACCGGCCGGGGTGGCGCCGGCCTCCACGAGCACCTGGGAGCGCTCCTTGACGCGGTGCACGGTGAGCGAGTGGCCGGCGTTGATGAGGTTGAGCGCCATGGGCACGCCCATGACTCCGAGTCCGATGAATCCGATTCGCACGAGATCCTCCTTTCGCGCAGACAGCCGTCCGCACGGTTGTGGTCGTGCCCCGGTCCGGGGCCTACGGTTCGCACAGCACGGGCCGCCGGCGCACCGGCGGCCCGGCCTGCTACCAGGTCAGGTGGACCACCTCAAGGTGGTCGATGGCGGGCAGGGCAACCTCGGCGTGGCCCTCGCGCACGCTCACGGGAACGTCCTCTCCGGCGACGACGAGGCGTGCGCGGGCCTCCTGCACCCCCTCGGGCAGGCGTACCCGCACGCTCTGGCCGGTGAGCGGGATCAGCTCGTGCGCCTGGCCACGCATGGCCATCGGGTTGGTCAGGTTGACCACGCTCACGGCCAGCTCCCGTTCGCCCTCCTGGACGGCGAGGTCGACCATGCCGCGGCCGGCGACCTGCACGCGGGGCGAGTCGGCCAGGGCCCAGCGCACTGCGTTGGCGATCAGTCGTCCGTGGTCGGACTGCAGGGCTTCCCAGTAGATCTCCCCGATGTTGAAGGCCACGTAGACCGTGCGCCCGCCGGAGGCGTGCTCGCGGGCGATCACGGCGGGCTCATCCGGTGCTTCGCGTGGGTAGACCTCTTCCATCGGCAGGTCGGGATAGTCCGGCACGAACCGGAACGGGACCGTGACGCCCTCGGCCGTGGGGATCTGCTCGACTCCGAGCACAAGCGATCCGGCCACGATCCGCTGGGCGCCCTCGTAGCCGGCGGACAGCGGATGATCGGCGGTGATCGCCATGTACTTGTTCTTCAGCGGGCCCCGCACATCCTGGCGCAGCCGGACACCGAACACGTCACCGAGGGCGAGTTCACGGGAGCCGGCCGGCCCCCGCACGCTGGAGTCATGGGCAGCCACCACGGCGCCGCCCGCGGCCACGAACCCCTCGATCACGCCCACCTGCTGCGGCGTGAGTTCGGGGGTCGCCGGCAACACCAACACGCGGATACCGGCCAGCCGGTCGGCACTGAGCGCCTCGTCGGCTACGTACTCGAACGGGATCCGCGCCTCCAGGAGGGCCTGGTAAACGCCGTCCTCGTGGGCCTCTCGTCCCGGCGGCGGCGTCCATGGCGTACGCCCGGCGGTGCCCCGGCTATCCAGGATGGCCACCTCGGCCGTGTACCGCAGCCGCCCGATCACGGGCTCACAGCGCTCGTGCAGCCGGTAGGCGTCCACGATCGGCTGCACCCAGCGGTCATCGAAGTTCTCGGCTTTGAACTTGGTGAACCAGGGCAGTGCGCCCTGGGCGAAGCCATCGACCACGAGGGCCTTCGTCTCTTCCGGGTCGGCCACGGAGTCCTTCCAGCGCAGCTCGTGGTGCTCCGGTCCGACCGAGGTGATCAGCGCGACGGGACGGTCGGGATAGAGTCCACGCGCCCGCTTGCCGATCCGGCCGGGTGTCCAGGCGGGTTCCAGGTCGGAACGGCCCTGCTTGTCGACGAAGAACATGGGGTAGCGGTCATCCACGAGCTCGTGAACCAGGTCCCGGGTCAGGGCGGCGCCGCGGTTGGGGATGAACCGTACGTGCGGTTTGATCTCCCGCACGGCGTCATCCCAGAGCACCACCAATTCGCTGAGCCGGCGGCTGTGCCAGGCGGCATAGGCCGGCCAGGCCGGGTCATCCAGATTCGCGACACGCGGGAGCGCGAGGCCCGTGTCGGCAGTGAAGCGCTGCGCCGTGGCCTCGGTGTGGGACACCGAGCGGGGGCCGTCCCAGCGATTGGCGAAGACCGCGTCGACGTCGTACTCGCGCACGATCTCGCGGGCGACCTCGGTGGTGAACTCGGTGTGGTAGCTGCTGAACGGGTCGGTCCACCACAGGCCCGGCACCGAACTGTGCGGGATCGGCTGGCCGTCCTCGTCCCGGGCCAGCCACTCGGGGTGGGCGTCGGCGGCGTCCTGGTGGATGGCGTGCGGGTCCACCCGGGCCATCACGTGCATGCCCAGCGATCGCGCCCCCTCCACGAGGGCCCCGAAGGGGTCGGTGTCGCCGAGGAAGGCGCTGCGGTGGTGCCACGGGATCTGGGTGGGATAGAAGGCCATGTAGCCGCCGGCGCTCAGGCACAGCGCATTCGAGGCGGACCGGCGCATCACGTCGATCCAGAAGTCCACGTCCAGAGTGGCCGGATCGTCGTCGGTGAAGGTCAGCTGCGTCCATCGGGTGGCACCGCGGTACCACTCCGGGGTACGCAGACCAATGACCTCGCCGGGTTGTGCGTGCGTGAGCGTCACCGCTGTTCTCCGATCGTCGCTGATTGTCATACATGCTTACATGTCGAGCACAACTATGGCAAGGTGGGCTCATGCAGTTCAACGACTACGACGTCAGCGCCAATGTGTCCCTCCTGTTCACCGAGGTCCACTACCTCGACCGCTTCCAGGCCGCAGCCGACGCCGGCTTCCGCACCGTGGAGAGCTGGTGGCCGTTCACCGAACCGCACCCGGGAAACGACCGGGTGGACGAGGTCGCCGCGCGGATCGCCGACGCCGGCGTGCAACTGATCGGCCTGAACTTCTACGCCGGCGACATGCCCGGCGGCGAGCGCGGCGTGACCTGCCGGCCCGAGCGCGCCGAGGAGCTCGATCGTTCGACGGGCGCACTCCTGCGCCTGGCACGCGCCACCGGAGTCCGGAGGTTCAACCTGCTCTACGGACAGCCTGACGAGGGCGAGGAGCAGGCCCAGCGAGCCCACGCCGTCGGGGCCTATCGACGAGCCGCGGAGGCCGTGGCCGAGATCGACGGCACCATCCTGGTGGAGCCGCTCGCCCGCGGACTGAACGGTTCCTACCCCTTGCACGACGACGAGGACGTCGCGGCACTGATCGACGAGGTCGGCTCGCCGCGGCTGGCGCTGCTGTTCGACTCCTTCCACCTGGGCATGAACGGTGTCGATGTGGCAGCCGTGGCGCAACGGCGGGCGGGCGAGATCGGGCATGTCCAACTCGCCGATTCACCGGGGCGCGGGGAGCCGGGCTCCGGAGAACTCGACTTCGCCGCCATCGCCGCCGGTCTGCGCGCCGGCGGCTACCGCGGAACCGTCGCGGCGGAGTACAAGCCGACCCGCGCCACCGGCGACACGCTGAACTGGCTGCGGTGATCCGTGGGACGGTGACCGCCACGAACTGTCATGATGTCTGTCAAGTTGCGACACCGAGAAGGCGTCATGACGTGGCCGGATCCGGCCGGCGCCGTCACCGTCGCCCGCGGTGCACAGGAAGGATGAGGAGTGTCGACGAGTAGCAGCCAGATCAAACTCGGCCCTGCGTCGCTGACGGAGGCGCTCTTCGAGTCCCTGCGCGCGCGCATCATCAATGGCGAGATTGCACCTGGGGAACGGGTCACCGAACAGCGAGTGGCCGATGAGTACGGTGTGGCTCGCCCGACGGCGAAGTCGTGCCTTGAACGTCTCACCAGTTTGGGGCTGCTGCGCCGAGTGGCGCACAAGTCCGCTGTGGTCCCCCAGCTGGCGGCCGCCGAGATCGCAGACCTGTTCTTCAGCCGGGAGACATTCGAGGCTGCCGCCACGGCGCACTTGGCCCGCAACCAGCGGCTGCCTCCGGAGATGACCCAGGCGCAGACGACCATGACCCAGGCGGCTGATCGCGGCGACTTCGCGGAGCAGGTGCAGGCTGATATCGCCTTCCACTGGGGGCTGGTGCACGGCTTGAGCAGCGAACGACTCTCGCGGATGTACGAGATGATCTCCGGGGAAATCCACCTCACGATGGGTCAGTACGCTGCCCACCGCCGCACGACGCCGTCCACTGTGGTCAGCGAGCACGAAGCCATCATGGCGGCGATCCGCGACGGCGACGAGGAACGCGCATGCACCGCGCTCATCGAGCATCTCGCCCACGCCCGCGACCGCGTGCTGGCACAGGTCAACGAGGGCGAGTGAACGCCCACGGTTCGTCGATCAGCTCGGCGAGCCTGCGGCGTCGGGAATCGGGGTCTGCTGGTAGAGCGCAAGCCGGCGCTCACCGTTTCGCTGAACGTACACACTGGACATGAGCGCGACGAACGGGGGCTGCTCTGCGCGGGTGGCGCGCGCGGTGTAGACGAGGATGTCAGCACCGGCCGCGCCGTCGACCACCCGCTCGTCGCTGATCTGGTAGTCGTCCCAGGTGGGCGCCTGGTCGAGAGAATCGATCACCGCCGCACGATCGAAAACCATGCCGTGCGCGAGGACCATCACGCCGTCCTCAGTCATCACGCGGCCGTAGTGCGCGCCGCCCGTGCCGCGGCACAGGGACTGCCAGCCTTCGTGTTCGAGCGCGAGCAATTCTGCCATCGTGGACATGGCGATCTCCTCCTGCGGTCATGTGCCACGCCCCACCGGCACGCGGCACGTCGGTCTGTGCTTCTATCGTGACATGACCGGGTGACACGTATCACCTCAGCCTTCGCGCCGCCCGCAATTTCCCCGTTCCTGAACGTCGCCTGATCATTGCCTGGTCTCGCTCCCAGCGCGGTATGTGTACCGTCGCATGGTCTGTACCCACCATGAGGAGTCACCATGTCGATCACGCGTCCGCTCATCGCCGTCTCGGTGGCTGCGGTCGTCGCACTCGCCGGCTGCACATCCGGCTCTGACGGCGAGGGCGACCCGGCCGAGACCGAACCATCGGCCAGCGCCACCGACGATACCCCGGCGCCCGAGGGCGAAGGCGGCCCGGAGTTCCCCGAGGCCGACACCGACGACCTCCCTGATGTGGTTGCCGTGGTCAATGGTGAGGAGATCGGCCGGGATGAGTTCCTCAGCAGTTACGAGGGTCAGTTGCAGCAGGCTGCGATGTCCCAGCAGACCACTGGTGAAGAAGTCGATCAGGATGCACTGAAGCAGCAGGTTGTCGAGTTGCTCGTGAACAACCGCCTGTTGACCCAGGCGGCGAGCGACGCCGGGATCGAGCCCACGGACGAGGACATTCAGGCCACCCTCGAAGATGTCGCCGCACAGAACGGCCTCGGCTCTGCCGACGAGGTGATCGCTGCTCTTGAGGAGCAGGGCGTCACCGAGGAGCAGGTGCGTGCGGACGCGGCTTCGCAGTACCAGGTCAGCACGTTCATCGAGTCCGAGGCGGACGTCGAGGAGCCGAGCGAGGACGAGCTGCGTGAACAGTACGACGCCCTCGTCGAGCAGGCGGAGGCTCAGGGTGAGCAGACCGGTGACGAGACCGAGATCCCGCCCTTCGAAGAGGTCCGCGATCAGCTCGCCTCGCAGGCGACCTCCGAGCAACAGAATGCAGCGGTCGAGGGCATCCTTGCGGACCTGCGCGAAGCCGGGGACGTCACCATCAATCTGTGAGTGCCGGTACGCCGGTGAGTCGTACCACCGGCGCGCCGCCTGCACTGTGGGAAAGCCGATGATCACGATGTCGCCATCGAGTTCTCCCTCGATGACCTCGGGGGAAGTCCCGTGGACCAACCACCGGCCCCCGTACGGCTCGAAGGTGGCTTCGATCCGCTCGATGTACTCCACGATCGCCGGACCAAGGTAGATCTGACTCAGGTGCGCGAGCGCATACCCGGCACCTCTCCCGCGTGGAGACCGGCCGCGCCAGGCGCACGTAAGACCCACGCCATCATCGGCTCGCTGATGAGTTCGCCTGATCTGGCACAGCAGCCCTGCACTGACCGCACGGTGGCGCCGGATCGCGGCTAGTCGCTCGCGCCATCTCCGGACGCCGTATGCACGAGGATCGCCAACTGCACGCGGTTGGACAGGCCGAGCTTGGCCAACGCAGCCGACAGGTGCACCTTCACACTCGACGTGGACAGGTGCATCTGCACGCCGATCTCCCCGTTGGACAGACCCTGCGCCACCGCTGCCCCCACCTCTCGCTCACGCGTGGTGAGCACCTCGAGCCGAGCCAGCGCAGACTCGCGTGCCGTGGGCTCGAGCGGTGCGCGTCCATCCCCTCCGTGGGTGGCCAGTGCAATCAGGGACCGGGTCACCGCCGGCGAGAACGCCGGCTCACCGGCGGCCACGCGCCGCACAGCATCGAGGATCTGCGCCGGCGGCGTGTCCTTGAGGAGATACCCCGCCGCCCCGGCACGCAACGCTGAGACCACCGTGGCGTCTGCACCGAAGGTGGTCAGCATCAACACCGCCGGTGAATCCTCGCCCATACGTGCCAGCGCTGCGGTCGCCGCCACCCCATCGAGCTGTGGCATCCGCACATCCATGAGCACCACGTCCGGCGTCAGGCGCGAGACCGCGGCAACGACGTCCGCACCGTCGCCGGCTTCCCCGACGACGTCGATTTCCGGGTCCGAGCCCAGCATCAGCCGCAAGCCGGAGCGGACCAGGGCATCGTCGTCGACCAGCAGCACCCGCACCATGTCAATAACCTACGTCGCCGGACTTGCGGGCAGCGGAATTCGCGCGGTCAGCACGTACTCACCGTCGCGAACGGTGCGCTCGAAGGTGCCTGCGTGCACCGCGACCCGTTCGGCGAGCCCGAGTTGCCCCGTCCCCGCGCTCGGGAGCTCAGCGGCAGTGACGCCCGGAGGCACCTTGTTGCTCACCCGCACCGCAAGGCTCGGCGCGGCCCCTCGCAGGTGCGCATCCAGGCGAACTCTCACAGTGGTACCTGGCGAGTGCTTACGGGCATTGGTGAGCCCCTCCTGCACGATCCGGTAGACCGTGCGCTGCACCGACGCGGGCACCGCAGTGCTGGTGAGCTCGGCGGTCTCGAAGTCCACCACCTGGCCGCCCTCGCGCGCCTCATTGACCAGTGCGGGCAAGCCCTCGAGTGTGGGCGCCGGCGGCGCGGTCCCCCATTCGTGGTCAGCGTGATCGTCCTCTTCGTGCACCGGTCCGCGCATGACCTGCAACACCTCACGCAACTCCTCCAACGACTGGTGAGCGCTGCGTCGTACCACCGCGACCGATTCCGCCAGCGCGTCGGCGGGTACCTGTGCTCCAGGAGCCTGATCGAGCCTGAGTTCCAAGGCACCGGCATGGACCGCCAGCAGGGAGAGGCGATGGGCCAGAACGTCATGCATCTCGCGCGCGATCCGCTCACGCTCGGCCGTGCGCGCGGCAGCAACATTGCGCGCCTGCTGCTCTTTGGCCTCCTCGGCTCGGGCCACGAGCACCCACACCAACTGGCGGCGCGCGCGGACCATGAGGCCCGCCGTTGCGGCAAGCAGCACCCACAGGCCCACGATCACGGCCCACACCGCGGAGTTCTCGATTCCCTCGGGCACGAACATCACCAGGTGCGGGATAGCCAGCACCTGCGCCAGCACCGCCACCCCGTAACCCCAGCGCCACCCACGGTGCAGGGCGAGGGAGAAGAAGGCCACGGTGAGCGCGAATGCGCCGGTGTTGGACACGGCGCCGAACGCTGCAGCGGTGAGCCCGACCACGACTGGAAAGTCACGCCGCCACCACAAGGCGATGCACATGAGCGCGCCGCTGACCACATCGATCTGCAGCAGCCAGGCGGGCACCGGTGCCGCCGACGACAGGCCGAACGCCTGCGCGGCCCACCCTGCCACGCAGCCGAGGAACACCAGTGAGTCCACCACCCAGTCACGCGCCGTGCGTTGCACATGCCTGATCCCTGGTGCGCGCGGCAGGCGGATCGACCCGGATCGGCGTGATTTTCGCTGCACAGCACGCGCGAGATCGCCCGGGAGCAGCCAGAGGTCGACGCCGTGCGGGTCTACGCGCTCACCCTCGTCCCTACCGGCCATGCGTCCAGAGTAGGAGCGTGCACCGCAGTCCGGATGTACCCGATCGGTCAGGATGAGTAGCCGATCGGCCGAAGCCACCACTGCGGTGGCCCGCCACAGTGGAGTGCATGACTGAACCAGCACTGACCCTCGACTCCCTGAGTAAGGATTTCTCGGGCAAACTCGCCGCCGACCGCGTCACCCTAGAAGTCCCTCGCGGTTCCCTCACCGGCCTGGTCGGACCCAACGGCGCCGGGAAGACGACGTCGCTGTCGATGGCCGTCGGACTCCTGCGACCGGATTCCGGCACCGCCCGGGTCGACGGGGTCGATGTCTGGCGAACGCCCGCGAAGGCGAAGGCACTGCTCGGCGTCCTCCCGGACGGTCTCGCCCTTCCTGAACGACTCACGGCCAGTGAACTGCTGCGGTACTGGGGGCTGCTGCGAGGTATGGACCCCGCCGTCGTGACGGCCCGCACCGCCGAACTGCTCCGCATCCTCGAGCTCGACGAGGCCGATGACTCCGGCGTCCTGGTGATGGAGTACTCCACCGGGATGCGCAAGAAGATCGGTCTCGCCACGGCTCTGTTGCACTCCCCGCGGGTGCTGGTCCTGGACGAACCGTTCGAAGCGGTCGACCCGGTCAGCGCACGTGTGCTGCGCGCGATCATGCGCCGGTTCGTGGCCGCTGGCGGATCGATCGTCATCTCCAGTCACGTGATGTCCCTCGTCGAGGAGATGTGTGACCGGGTGGCGATCATTGCCCACGGTCAGGTTCTTGCCGACGGCACGCTCGCCGAGGTTCGCGGGGCCGGGAGCCTGGAAGATCGATTCGTCGCACTGGTCGGCGAACGCACCATCAATGAGGAGGAACTGTCATGGCTGGGGCAATGACCGGGGTGGAACTGCTGATCGGGCTCCGTCGCACCATCCAGTCCCACGACGAGTCGTGGAAGCGCCCCACGGCCCTTGCCCTCGGTGTGGTGGCCGTCGGCGTGACGTGGGCCGGCACGCTGGCGGCCGAACCCGGCGCGCGCGCCGACGTAATCGCCGTCATATTCGGACTCTGGGCGCTGGGTTGGGTGATCGGGCCGATCCTCGCCTCGGGAGCCTCTGTGCTGCGGCCCGAGTACTTCACGCTGCTGCCACTTGACCGTCGCCAGTTGGGCATGGGTCTGCTGGCGTCGGTGTACGTGAGCCCGGGAGCGATCCTGACCTGTGCTGCGATGCTGGTGCTGGTCGCGCACGGCGCCCTGTTGGACCTGAGGCTCGCGCCGCTTGGTCTGCTCGTCGCGGTGCTGTTCACCGTGGGGTTGGTGGCACTCTCGCGCGCCGTGTACGCCATCTTCGGAGCGGCGATGCGTACCCAGGTGGGCGTCGAGATTGCCGCCATGCAGTACGGACTGCTCATCTCGTCGGCGATGGCCGGCTGGCTCGTGGTGTTCCCCGCAGGCATCGCCATCCCGGTCTTGCTCGCCGACGGAATCGGCGAAGGGACGGCGGCCACTGTGCTGCATGCGTTGCCGTTCGGCTGGCCGGGTGGTGCTCTCGCGGCGGCCGCTTCGGGGGACGCCATGGGGGCGTTCTGGCGCATCGGCGCGTTGCTAGCCGCTGCCCTCGTGACCGTTGCCGCTGCAGTGGCTCTGCTCACCCCGCACGTCGGGAACAGGACGGCGCGCCGTCGCAGTCGGCCGTGGGGCTCGCGGCGGGTCGCTCGCGGGCAGGCGCTCCGCGACCCCGTGCTGTCCCTCGCACCCACCCCGCTGGGCGCCGTGGTGGGTAAGGAACTGCGTAGCTGGATGCGCGACCCCTGGCGCAGCCTGGAGGTGCGTACCGCCGTCTGGCTCGGTGTGTTCTTCGCCTTCTTCCTCTACCTCGGCAGCCTCGGACAGATCCCGGAATTGTTCCTGTTCGCACCGGCGGCGGCCCTCGCTGCCGCCATGATGGTGGGCCTCTCCGGAGCGAATCTGTACGGGCAGGACGGGACGGCGCTGTGGATGCTCGCTGTCACCGACTCCCCCAGTACCATCCGGGCGGATGTCCGGGGCCGCCAGCTCGCCATCGTGCTGGCCATCGGACTCCCTGCAGCCGTCCTGGCCATCGCCCTCGCGTGGCTCAGCGGTGGCTGGTCCGTGCTGGTCCCGGTCGGTGCGGTGATGGCAGCACTGGTGGGAGGCGGCGCCGGGATCTCGGCCCTGTTCTCCGTCGTGGGTGTCAGCGCCGGCGTGGATCCGGCCAAACGACGCAATGCGACCGACGCCGGGGAGAATCCACTGTTGCTCCAGATCGGCTTCTGGGCGGCGGCCCTGATCAGCGCGCCCACACTCGCGCTCGCCACGCTGACCGTCACCGAGGCCGAGTTCACGACGCATCCGTGGTGGCCCTTCGCGCTCGTGGTGATCGGCTTTGTCAACGGCCTGCTCGTGGCGTGGGGGCTGGGCCGGGTAGCGATCGCAGTGCTCGGCGCACGCATGCCGGAGACTTTCGCCAGGCTCCGCTATCCCGGGCTCAAACTGCCACCCGGCGGGACCGGAGCCACCAGCGAAGCGGTCCCGTGGTGGGTCGGTCTGCTCTCGAACGCGGCGCAGAAGTCCTATCTCGAGACGCGCAAGCAGAAGGAGAAGTCCATGGCCAAGGCTCGCCCGCCCCGGCAGGAGAGCTCGGCCGGACCCTCGCGCTGAGGTCACCAGACGGACATCACTTCTCGTGCTGCGGTGCCACCAGATCGGCGAGGGCGAAGCCCGCACCGGCGTAAAGGTTGAACACCGCTTCGACGCCCTCGTCCTGAAGATGCTGGACCTGGTCCTGGTGCTGGGCCACCGCCGCTACTCGACCGGTGAATCCGGCAGCACGCAGTTCCTCGAGTGCGAAGACGTTGGAGTCATGGATCGGCATTGCCAGGATCACCGTCTCCACAAATCCGCCGGCGGTGATGCGCTGCCAGAAGTCCAGATCGGTGGCGTCCCCCTCGACGACGTCGTACCCCTCCTCCCGCAGGCGCGTCACCACCGCGTGATCGTTGTCCACGCCGAGCACGCGGTGTCCCCCGGTTTCCCGTAACCGCCGGTACGTGGCTCGACCCACGCGCCCCATCCCGAGGATCACCAGATCGGAGTGACTGGTGTCGATCGGGCGGTCCGCTGGGCGGATCCGGCGCGAGTCCTGCTCAGGCAATCGCGCGGCCAGACGTCCGGCGAGGTGTGGTCCACGTGCGTTGAGCAACGTGGAGGTCACCATGGAGACTGCGACGGCGATCGCGACGATGGTCAGCCAACGCTCGGTCAGCAAGCCACTGCTCACGCCCACAGCGGAGACGATGATGGAGAACTCGGAGAAATTGCCGAGCACCAGTGCCAACCGCATCGCCGTGCGGTTACGCAGGCCGAAGATTCGACCGAGCAGCCCGAATCCGGCGATCGTGATCGGCACCAGGAGAGCGACCAGAAGCACAGCCAGACCAAGGTCACTCCAGGTCGGGTCGGCTTGCATTCCGATCATCAAGAAGAAGCCGACGAGGAACAGCTCCTTGACGCCGAACAGGGACTTGGCCAGGACCACTGCCCGTGGATGTGACGCGAACAGCAGTCCCACCACCAAGGCGCCGAGATCGCCTTTGATGCCGACCGAGTCGAAGAGGTAGTAGCCGGGGCCCAGAGCCAACGCCACACCGAAGAGGATCAGGAGCTCACCACGGCCGACGTGCTCCAGGATCTTGCGCAGCACCCACGCGGCGGGCACGAGCAGTACCAGAGCGAACGCCCACGGGCTCGGCGGACTGCCATTGCTGGCCGTGATGAAGACGACGGCGGCAAGATCTTGAATGACGAGGATCGCGATGGCTGTCTGACCGTACAAGGATCCGTCGTCGGAACGTTCCTCGAGCACTTTCACGCACAACACGGTCGATGAGAAGGACAACGCGAAGCCCACCAGGGCGAGCGTCTGCCAGCCGCCCTCGGCGGACGCCCCGCCCACGACCACGAACAGGCCGACCGTCCCGGCCCCGACCAGCACGCTCAGTACCATGTGGATCAAGGCGGTGCCGTAGGCCTCCGGACGGAGCATGGTCCGGATGTCGAACTTGAGACCGATGGTGAACAGCAGCAGCGTCACGCCCAGGTCCGCGAGTTCCGGCAACCCACTGAACGGAGCCACCCCTGCCGCGCCGAGTACGAAACCGGCCGCCAGGAATCCGACCAGCGGCGGTACGCGCACAGCATGGGCAATGATGCCGAAGGATACGGCCGCGAGTAGGGTCACCACGAGGTCGGTCACGGCCTACCGCCTCCCACTGGCATCGATCGGTGTCTGGGGAACCGCCTGGCGACCATGCTATCGGCGCATGAGGCGAGGCTGCGCCGTCACCGGCTACCGCACGCGGACGCGGTGTGCGTCAGTGGAAGAGAAGCCGAGCGATCGCACGCGCAGCGGTGTCCGGATCCTCGAGTTGTTCGGCACGCAGCGCACCGGTGAGGTACAGGTTGGCGAAGCCGTGCATCAGCGACCACGCGGCCACACCGGCCATGTCATCGTCGCTGACGGCGGCCGCACCGCTGGTCAACAGGCTGCCGGCGCGCGCCCGGGCGGTCAGCAGCGTCGCGTCGTCGCTGCGGTAGAGGCCCGGGCTGAACATCACGACGAAATGTGCGGGATGGTCCATCGCGAACCTCACATACGCCACACCGACCTCGACGAAGTCCTGTGTATCCGCATCAGCGGCAGCCAAGGCATCTGCGAGCAGCTCGAAACCTTCGGCCGCGAGAGCCGTGAGCACACCCGCTTTGTCACCGAAGTGGTGCACCGGGCCGGCGTGGGAGACGCCGGCCCGCCGCGCGAGGTCACGGATGCTGATCCCGGCCGGGCCGTGATCGCCGATGGCATCGATGGCGGCATCGAGAACCGCGCGGCGGAGGTCGCCGTGGTGGTACGGGCTCATGTCGCAAATCTAGCCATTGACAAGATGGCGTGCAAGACGGAATCTAGTCACTGACAAGTTTCACTCTCGAAAGGTCTGCTCGTGGATCCCGGTCTCGCCCCTGTGTCGATGTTGATCGCCGTCACGGCAGGACTATTCCTGCTGGGTGTTGCCGGTGTCCGGCGACTCAGACACTGGTCCGTGGCCGTGCGCGGCGGCGTGGCTGCACTGTTCATCACCACCGGACTCGTTCACTTCGTCGGGATGCGCGCAGAACTGATCGCGATGGTGCCGCCCGGGTTGCCCGTTCCGGCGCTGTTGGTCACGATCACCGGCATTCTGGAACTGGCGGGCGCAGTGGGGGTGCTGTGGTCGCGAACGGCGCCATGGGCCGCCGCCGGACTGACTCTCCTGCTGCTGGGCATGTTCCCAGCGAATGTGTACAAGGCGCTGAATGGCCCCGTCACCTCCGTGATGGACGAACTGGTGCCGCGGAGCGCGATGCAGGTGGTCTTCCTCGCCGCAACCGCATCCCTGGTCGTGTACTACTGGCGGCGACGGAACACTCCGGCAGACGAGCCCGAGCTCGCCGCGACCCAGGCGTAGGCATCAGCGGAGCCGAGATCATTCGCGAGGGCTCCCTCGTCACACTCGAGGGCACCAGCGGAGCGCTCACCGTGCGCTGAGCCGACGCGGGCAACAGGATCGCCCAGAGCCTCACTGACCGATTCGCCAGTCACTCGAGGACCACGAGGATCAACACGAGGCGCTCCCCCACGCATGCCTACGCATCGCATGGCTCTTCCATGCTGCCCTCGACGCGCCACCAGTTCAGCGGCGTGGCCCGAGCAGCGTCAACGCTGCGCTCACCCTCATGGCACACGCCAATAACGATCTGTGGGGGCCGGCACATAGCGTGCCGACCCCCACAGAAATTTGTGGAGCTAGGGGGATTCGAACCCCCGACCTCTTCCATGCCATGGAAGCGCGCTACCAACTGCGCCATAGCCCCTAGCGGGTTGCTCTCGCGAGCGGTCGCCAGTCTAAACGATGCGGGCGGCCCGTGCGAAATCGGAGTCCGGTGCACCGAGGTTATGCCCGGCGAGACGCCAGGGTTGCCCGTGGCTCGCGTTGTGTCGCAGCACCGACCAATGGCAGTTCCCGATCCCGGAGATCACATGGGAGGACTCCGGATCGAGACCCAGGAGCGCCGAGATTCCAATGCCGATCGCGGCTCCATGCGACGTCACCACGAGGACGTCCTGTTCCCCCAGTGCGTCCGAGCACTCCTGAATTGCCGCCGCAAACCTGTGTCCGACATCACCTCGGGTCTCAGCTCCGACACCCTCCGGATACCCTCCGGAGCGCCACACGTCGAACTGTTCGGGCCATCCCTGCGCCACCTGATCGTGAGTGAGGCCCTCCCACTCGCCGAAGCTGCGTTCACGGAGCCGCGTATCGGTACTCACGGCGGTATCGGTCAACTCGCCCAGTACCTGCGCCGTCGCGTGGGCGCGCACCAGGTCTGACGCCACGATCACGGAGGGGCGACTAGCGGCGAGAAGGCGCGCTGCCGCCTGGGCCTGCGCGATCCCCGTCTGGTTCAAGGGAATGTCCACTTGCCCCTGCAACCGACCGGCGGCGTTGTAGTCGGTCTGCCCGTGCCGCCACAGCAGCACGGTGCCGGCCGTCACAGCTGCGAATCCGGTTCGCCGGCCCCCTCGGCACCGAGCACTGAGACCTCACCGCGGGCGTCCTCGGGCAGCTCCACGAGCGGGCAGTCCTTCCAGAGGCGCTCAAGGGCGTAGTAGAGACGGTCTTCCTCGTGCTGCACATGCACGATCACGTCAGTGAAGTCGAGCAGAACCCACCGCCCCTCGGACACGCCTTCACGACGCACCGCCTTGGCGCCCTGGAGCCGCATCGCCTCCTCCACGGCGTCCACGATGGCGCGCACTTGGCGCTCGGTAGAGCCGGAGGCCACCACGAACACGTCGGTGAGCACCAGATGCTCGGAGACGTCAAGCGCGATGATCTCCCGCGCCTTCACGCCGGCCGCGGCGCGTGCGGCCACCACGGAGAGTTCACGAGAACGGTCGTCTGCGGGCACAGGGCTCCTTGAGGTCTGGTACGAGCGGCGAGCGTACGGCCGCGAACACCTCGAGTCTAGGTGGTACGGCTCGCATGGTGGGTGACACGGCCTCGGCGTGCGCGAGAAGCACCTTTCGGCGAAGGCGCGGGAATTAGGAACGAAGTCTTCCTCATCGACGTCTACTGTGGGCGAAACCAGGAGAACAACCCGAAAGGAACCGAGATGTCCACTCAGCAGAGCCCGACCCCGGCCGGCTACACCAGCGTCGCACCGTGGATCGTGACCGACGACACCGGAGCATTCCTCGACTTCGTCACGCAGGCGTTCGGCGGGCAGGAGATCGCCCGCGTGGCGACCGAGGACGGCTCGATCGGTCACGGCGAGATCCGGGTCGGAGACACCGTCCTGCTCGCCTTCGACCGCCGCACCGAGTGGCCGGTCATGCCGACGCTGCTACGCATCTTCGTCCATGATGCTGACGAGACTTTCGCCAGGTCGACGGCGGCCGGCGCCAGCGTGATCACAGAATTGGCGAACAGTGCCTTCGGACAACGCGTGGGGCGCATCAAGGACCCGTTCGGGAACATCTGGTGGATCACGAGCCACGTCGAGGACGTTCCTGAAGACGTCATGTGGCAGCGCCTGCAGGAGCCGGCCTACACCGAGCAGATGCGCGTGGCGCAGGAAACGCTGGATGCCGAACTCAGCGGACGAACACAGGGGCGCAGCAGCGCCCCGGTGCACTGACACCCGCCCGGCACGCGGCATCGCGGCGAACACCGCCGAGAACAGCGCCCTGATCGGTCCAGACCAGCGTGAGAGGCAGTCCGGACGTAGAGATCACCAGTGCAGGCCGGAACTGTCCACCGCACCACGCCAGGCTGCTCCCATCAGCGCGGCGGCCCCACCGTCCTCGAAGAGATCTCCCGTGGCCATGCGCCACACCAGTAGCGCGAGGACCCCGGCCGCCAACACCAGAACGAGAACATAGAGCACCATCAACCAGATCGGCGTGTGCCGGTCATCCTCATCCTCGTCGTGGTGCAGCTCGTCGGAATCCCCATGCTCGGCCTCCGGATCCATCCGCAGAATCGGGTTCTCCCCCGTCTGCACACCGGTAAGACTGGGCCAACGGGGCCGCATGTCGAACGCGTCATCAGGTTCGTCTGCGTCCGCCGCCGGATCGTCGGCGCCACTCTTCTCTTCCTGCGGTGCCACAGCATCGTTCGCCGAGAGGCGGCCCGTCGCGCCGACGGCGGAACTCACCTCGTCCGCGTCACTCTCCCCGGTGCCGGGCGCCTGGCCGCCAGGTTGGGTGGAGGGCAATGGTGCACTGTCCGCCGCTACCTCGAACGACCCCACGGCCGTGTCCCAGGAGGTAGGTGAACTGGCGGAGTGCTCCGATTCGCTCGGCGCTGCGGCGGTCTCGGCTTCCGAGGCTGTGTCCGGCGCCGAGTTGATGTCGCGGATGGCTCGCTGAATGCCCGTGAGGTCGCCCGTGGCGTCGACGCCACGTATGCCACGTGCCGCAGCCGGCGGCCGGATCACCGGACGGCGACCGGTGGCCGTCCGTTCGGACGGCTGCTCCGGCTGCGCGCCCTCCGCCTCGGCCGCATCCCACTGCTGCCGCAGGGACCGCCTGGACACCTTCGGCCGTCGTGGTTCAGGGACTTCCTGCTCGCCCCGATCCGGCTGGTCCGGCAGGTCCGGCTGGTCCGGCTGGTCCGGCTGATCCGGCTGATCCGGCTGATCCGGCTGATCCGGCTGCTGACCGTGCTCGACCGGTTCCTCCAGCTCAACGGCCGCCGTCTCCTGAGCCGGCTCACCGGCTCCAGTGTCGACGCCGGAATCGACCACCTCACCCTGTGACTGCGAGGAGACCTCCGCTGCACGCTCGGCGACCGGTGACGTCTGCGCGCCATCCGATGCCTCAGACTCCGCATTCTGTGCTTCATCTGTCACCGAGCTGGGGGAAACCTGCGTCTCGTGCGGCGCATCGGCCAGCATCTGCTCCGGGGTGAGGGCGTGCTGGCCGGACGTCGTCGTCGGAACCTCGCCGGTGGGCTCGTACCCGGAGTCGGTCAGCCGGATCGCGCCGCTGGCGAGTGCCTCCTCCAGAGCGCGCCGCTCGCGGCGCGTCATCGGCCGTTCCGTACTCGCCGCAGCGGCGCGGGCACGCTCAGCCTCCCGTCGCCGGCGGCGCTCCCCCAGCCCTCCCGTGGGCGTCTCACTCACGGCGTACCCCCCGCCGTCGTCGGTTGTTGATAGGTACTCGGATCCTTGTAGAGCCCATGCTTGCCGATGTACCGAACCACCCCGTCCGGCACCAGGTACCAGACCGGCTTGTCCGCCTGCACGCGCTCACGGCAGTCCGTGGACGAGATTGCCATCGCGGGTATCTCCTGCAACGAGTACTCCCCCTGCGGAAGATCATCGGTGTCGAACTGGTGCCCTGGGCGGGTCACGCCGACGAAGTGAGCGAGGTCCCAGAGCGCGTCCGAGTCCTTCCACTGCAGGATCTGCCCGAGAGCGTCGGCGCCGGTGATGAAGAAGAGCTCAGCATTCGGATACATCGCGTGCAGGTCACGCAGCGTGTCGATGGTGAAGGTCACCCCGGATCGGTCGATATCAGCACGGGAGACGGTGAACCGGGGATTCGATGCCGTGGCAATCACGGCCATCAGATAGCGGTGCTCGGCGAGCGTAACGGCGCGGTCCAATTTGAACGGCTGCGCACCGGTCGGCACGAACACCACCTCGTCCAGCCCGAACTCGTCGGCCACCTCGCTGGCCGCCACCAGGTGTCCGTGGTGGATGGGATCGAACGTGCCGCCCATGATCCCCACCCGGGTGGGCACGGCTTTCGAGGCGATCATGACGGCGCCCCCACGGCGTCAGGATCCACGCACATCTCAGCGCTGACGGTTGCGCGTGCCCAAGCTCCGGAACGCGAGCGTGACCAGGAGCAGGAACATCAGGACGCCGAAGGTGATCAACCCGAATCCGAGCGGCTGAAGACCCTCAGCGGCGTGCTCACCCTGCTCGGCGGCGAAGACCAGCAAAGAGCTGCGCATCGACGTCGTCCTCCTTCATCATCTGCCAACATCTGCGAGCATTCATTCTCGCACGACCAGCCCGGGCCAGGGAGCGCACCATCCGCATCGGCGAGCGACCTGAACGTACACCGTGGCCCGGTGCCTCAGGGGCGCACGTGCCCGGATCCCTGCACGATCCACGTGGTGGTGGTCAACTCGGCCAGCCCCATCGGACCGCGTGCGTGCAGCTTCTGCGTGGAGATGCCGATCTCCGCGCCGAGTCCGAGCTGACCACCGTCAGTGAACCGGGTGGATGCGTTCACCAGGAGTGCCGCGGAGTCCAGCTCGCTGGTGAAGCGCTGGATGGCACGCACGTCGTTGCTGCAGATCGCCTCGGTGTGTCCCGAACTCCAGGTGCGGATGTGCGCCAGCGCGGTGTCCAGGTCCGGCACCACCCGCACGGCGATATCCATGCTCAAGTATTCGGTACCCCAGTCCTCGTCGGTGGCCACCTCCACATCCGCCGACGGCGGTGCGCAGGCCCGCGAGGTCTCGTCACCGTGCACTCGCACGCCCGCCTCGTCCAGCGCCGCCAAGGCGGCGGGCAGGAACGTCTGGGTGGCATCGGCGTGCACCAGGAGGGTCTCCACGGCGTTGCACACGCCGACCCGCTGGGTCTTCGCATTCAGCAGGATCGCTAAGGCTTCGTCCACGTCGGCGGTGGCGTCCACGTAAAGGTGGCAGTTGCCCACTCCGGTCTCGATCACCGGGACGATCGACTCGGTCACCACGGTCTGGATCAGGCCGGCGCCGCCGCGCGGGATGAGCACGTCCACCAGTCCGCGCGCACGCATCAGGGCTCGCGCGCCCGGTCGGCCGTAGCGGTCCACCGACTGGATCGCCGTCCGCGGCAGGCCCACCGATTCCAGGGCGTCGCCGAGCACGCTCACGATGGCCTCGTTGCTCGCCGCAGCGGCCGAGCCACCGCGTAGCAGCACCGCGTTCCCGCTCTTCAGTGCCAGTCCTGCGGCGTCCACCGTGACGTTCGGCCGAGCTTCGTAGATCATCCCGACGACGCCCATCGGCACCCGCACCTGGCGAACGGTGAGGCCATTCGGCAGCGTCTGGCCGCGGACTACCTCCCCCACCGGATCAGGAAGTCCGGCGAGTTCGCGCAGGGCGTCGGCGATGGTGGTGATGCGTTCCGGGGTGAGGCGCAGCCGGTCCACCAAGCCCGGACTCATCCCGCTCGCGGCTTCGCGTTCGGTGTCAACGGCGTTCGCGGCCAGGATCATGTTCTGCTCGGCTTCGAGTGCGCCCGCGAGTGCGAGCAAAGCGGCGTCCTTGGTGGCGCGCGTGGCGCTGCGCAACGTCTGGGCGGCACCCTTCGCGCTCTCGGCGAGCTCGCGCACACCGGCGGCGGCCTGCTCATCCGTGATCGGGGTCGGTGTACTGGTGTCCACGCTCATCCACCCAGAATACGGCTCGCTACCTGCGCACTCAGGCGGCGCGTTCGGCGTAGTCGCGGAATGGACGCTCCCGCAGGATCACCGAGAGCCTGCTCGTGATGCCGGGCAGTTCCACCACGGGTGGCGATGCCGCGATGGCGCGGCTGTGGGTGGCGCTGAGCGCAACACCGGACGTCCCGAGTTCACCAACCTAACGAACAGGTCCAGCCGGGACACCCTGGGCGCGGCGGAGGGCACACGCGCCGGCCACAGCGACAATGGCAGCCAGCGAGGCGCCCACGATGGTGACGGCGAACGCGGGCGTGTAGCCGCCCCAGTCGGCGAGCCGGCCGGCCGCACTGGACCCGACCGCATAGCCCAGGCCGGTGGCCGCAGCGAGGAACGTCATCGCCGCTCCGAGGCGGCTCGGCGGGCTAATCCGCTCGGCCAAGGTGAAGGTGGTGATCATCGAGGGCGCAACTGCCAACCCGAGCACGATGAGCACGGGGACGAGCCCGCCGATCGAGGACACGAACAGGAGCGGCACACTCAGCACGGCCAACGCGATGGTGAACAGGCGCAGTCTGTTCTCGTACCGGAACGCCTCCGGCACCGCCACCACAGCAAGCCCAGCGGTCACCGAGCCGATCCCGAGTAGCGCGTGCAACAGGCCGGTCAGGCCCGGCTCCCCCGCCTCTGTGGCGAGTACCGACGCACCGGCCTGGACCGAACCGAAGATCATGCCGATGGTCAACTGGGCGAACACGAGCACGAACAGGACGGGTGGCAGGGGCGCCGTGCTCGCCAGCCTGTCCCGTCGCGGAACAACGGCGGCCGTCGGATGGAGCGCGAACCACAGCCCGAACACCGCAAGCAGCACCCCGGCGGCGATCAGCGCCGCGGATGGGTTGAGAATCGCGGCCACCACGCCCACCAGGGCGGGTCCGAGCACGAAGCTCGCCTCGTCGGCGGCACCCTCGTAAGAGAACGCCGCATCCACCAGGCGCTGCTCCGATCCAGCGGAACGGCGCGCGATCGGACGCCAGCGCACCCGGGCCATCGTGCCGACCTGAGGAAGGAACGCCCCACTCGCCCCGGCGATCAGCACGAGCGGCCACCAGGGCTCACCCTGGGTGTAGGCCGCCGCGGCGAGCACCAACCAGATCAGCCCCGCCGCACCCACCGCGGACTGCACCAGGAGCACCCGACGTTGTCCCACCCGGTCCGTCAGCGCACCCGCGAACGGTGAGACCACGGCGTTCACGACGGCGGTCGCTCCCGCCGCGGCGCCGCCGGCACCGTAGGACCCCGTCACCGCCGAGACGAGCAGCAGTGCGCCGATCTGGGACATCGCCAGCGGCAGTCGCGCGAGGAAGGCGACGATCACGTAGATCGCGCCCGTCAGGGAGAACAGGTTCCGGTAGGAACTCAGCGGGGACATTCATGCTCCAGGGTGCGGCGGTGCGCGCACCACCCCACCGCTGGTGCGCCCGATGCCCTGATCGGAGCCGAAGCTTGATCGCACTCGCCATGATACGCGCCCGATCCCGGCCGTCCACCGCTCACCGTGCCCTCGTGGCACACCTCTCACCCGCCGGTCGTGGCATGCCACCACCCGCCGGGTGGGCTCGGGGAGCGTCAGGCGGTGGCGTGCGAGCGCTGACGCGCGGGCGTGCGACGCGTCACACGGCGAGCCGGTGCCTGATCCACGGCAGCAGCTCGCGGCTTGCGCAAGCCGCGAGCCTCGAGCTGTGGGATGACCTCCTGAACCAGCGCCACCACGTCGGTGGGCACCGAGGCAGGGATCACGGTGAAGCCGTCCGCCGCTCCCCCATGCACCCAAGTGGCCCACAGGTCGGCGAGGTCGGCAGCCGTACCGATCGAGCGCAACGGCACCTGCCGCGGCTGGGTCTCCAAGGATGTCAGCAGGTCCCAACGGGCTCGCGCGCTCGGCACATCGGCTGAGATCACCGCGTGCACGTCCACGAGCACCTGGACGTCGTCGGGATTGCGTCCCCACTCCACTGCTGCCTCACGGATCGCGGCCCGAGCTGCCACGGCCTCATCGAATGTGGCCACGCTGATCCGGGCGATGTCTGCCCGGGCGGCAGCCAGCTCCCCATCCACGGGGGTACGTACAGGCACCACCACCTGGGGGCGCCCCTTGGCACCCGTGGGGCGCTCCGCCGTCGTGGGCCACGCACCGATCACGGACTCGACGGCACGTCGATTGCGGGTACCTGACTCAGCCACCTCGAGCTGCCAACCAGCGCGGCCGGCCGAGGCGCGATGCACGCTCGCTACCGCTCCCGCGATGTGCTCGGGGCGACTGCTGCTCAGCGGCACTGTCGCCACCAGGGTGGCCGAGGTGGTGTGCCGGGACAGGCGCGAGGCGGCCACGGCGCCGTCGAGCCAGTCGTCCCGGCGGCGCTGACCGGCAGCGTGGAAGCTCTCATCGAGGGAGAGCACATCGACCCCGCCCTTGTCGGCCAGTGCGGCGAGACCGGCAAGGCGGCCCATGATGAAGGACTCAGCGTCGGAGTCTTCGGCGCGGCGCCACTCACGGGGCGCGCCGGCGCCGGAGAGATCTAGGGCGATGAGGGAGGTGTTCAGGGGTGCAGGCGATGCAGAAGACATGAGTGTTGTCCTTTACGGGCGAGAGGCCGGGAGTGCTCGATCACGCCGGATGCACGCCGGTGGTGTCACGCCACCGGCAGATGTGCACCTGCGAACCGAGGGTGATGCCGAAGGGGCGAAGGCGCCCGAGACATCGGATGAAGCTCGGCTCAGGCCGGCATGGGACAACAGCACATGACACAGGTGGTGGCGCTCAGTGCGGGCCGTACGGGCACTGTGGTCCAGTCCTGGTTCATCTGCTTCAGGGTCCTTCTCTCGTTCACCGCGAGTGCGATGCTGCGCTTGCCCCGCACCAGTTGGCCGGGGCCAGGTCGTCACCCGGGGCACCCCACCGCATGTGGAGGGTTGCCGGTCAGCTGGCCGGGGCCGCGTCGCTGACACTCAAGACCTTGGTCATGACTGTACGGGCGATTTGGATGACGTGTCAACCAAATCGTGAGACGTGGCGGACATCACACCAGGTGCGGTCGGGTCCGGTGAAGGAGAGTAGCGTCAGGAGTCGAGTCTGCAGCCGTTGCCGAAAGAAGGCCCCGTGCCCGAACACCACGATCCGGTCGGCGCCTTCGAGCGCCTCCTCGTCGAACAGGACGAACGCCAGGTGACGCCGGATGCGTACAAGGGCATGTTCCGCCAGCATCCGGCAGGAGTCGCGGTGGTGACCTTCAGCGCGCCAGATGGCCGACCCATCGGACTGACTGTCACGTCGGTCATCTCCGTCTCGGCAGAGCCTGCGTTGCTCGCCTTCTCCATCGATGCCCGATCGTCCTCATGGGATCCGCTTGCCAGCGCCGGAACCGTCGTGGTCCACCTGCTGGATTCCGCCGATGCCCACCTCGCCCACCAGTTCGCGCGCCGCGGGGCCGACCGGTTCGCCGGGGTGACCTGGCATCGTCTGGCCACCGGTGAGCCCGTCCTCTCTGACGCGGCCGCCTGGCTCCGCGCCCGGATACTGCAGCGCACCCCGGCCGGCAACAGTTACCTGATCACCCTTCGCGCAGTGGAATCACACACGGCACGTACCGGTGCGCCATTGGTGTACCACGACCGCTCCTACCATCGCCTCGGGGAGCATACGCAGCTCACGAACGCGCCCCATCTCGCCGAGTGCGGGCAGGGCAGGCCAGGTTGCTCCGCACCGTGAGCGGCCGCAGTCCCCGCGCTGAGGCGCGACCCGTATCCGCCTCCTACCGCTCGCCGACCTGCGCGGAGCGCCGCCTGACCTGCACCATGTCGTCCCGGTGCACCACCGTGCGGGCGTTGCCGTCGCCGAAGGCCTGCGCGAGCTGCTGTGAGGTCCGGCCCATCCTCGCGGGAAGTTCCTCCGCCGAATAGCCCACCAGTCCGCGCGCCACCACCACTGCGTCCGTACCCACCAGCTCCACCGGATCGCCTGCCTCGAAGTCACCTTCCACCCCGATCACCCCGGCCGCGAGGAGGGACTTCTTCCCGGTGGTGATCGCGCGCACCGCGCCCTCGTCGAGCACCACGCGCCCACGCGTGTGCGCGGCGTGCGCCAGCCAGAGCCGCCGCGTTTGGATCCGCCGCCCGGTGGGGGCGAACCAGGTACCGACATCCTCGCCGGCCAGGGCCGCCGCGGCGTTCGCCGCACTGGTCAGCACCACCGGCACCCCGGAGCCGGTGGCAATCGTCGCGGCCTCCACCTTGGTGACCATCCCGCCCGTGCCCACGGTGCTGCCGTCCGCCGTGATCACCAGGTCGTCCAGGTCCTCGGGGCGGTCCACCCGCACGATCCGCTTCGCACCGGGCAAATCCGGGGGGCCGTCGTAAAGTGCGTCCACATCGCTGAGGAGTAGCAGCGCGTCAGCCTGCGTCAGATGCGCCACCAAGGCAGCCACCCGGTCATTGTCTCCGAACCGGATCTCGTGGGTGGCGACTGTGTCGTTCTCATTCACGATCGGCACCACGCCGAGGTCGAGCAGCCGGTTCAGGGCTCGTTGAGCATTCCGGTAATGCCCGCGCCGGATCACGTCCTCCACAGTGAGCAGCACCTGGCCCACGTGCAAGCCGTGCACCGAGAACGCCCGCATGTAATGCGCCATCAGCAAGCCCTGGCCCACGCTTGCCGCTGCCTGGGCGAGGGAGAGGTCTCGGGGGCGGCCGGGCAGCCCCAGTACGGTCAGTGCCGACGCAATGGCGCCGGAGGAGACCAGGGTGACCTGACCGCCGTCGGCGATCCGTGCCGCGAGCACATCGACCAGGTCACCCAGACGGGAGACGTCGAGGCGACCGGCCGTATCGGTGAGCGAGGACGATCCGACCTTGACGACGATGCGTTGCGCTCGGCGGGTGTCCGCGAACGCCGCCCGGTCCGGCAACGAAGGCGTCACCTGCCGGCCTCCGGGCCCTCGTCCTCCCCACGGACGGGCGCGGAGTCCTCCCCCTCGGCCCACAGCTCATCGCGCGCCACAGCCTTGGCGTCCATCTTCTCGTGGAAGGCTTCGCGCTTCGCTGCGCGGGTCGGCCGGTGGCGGTCCTCCAGGCGCAGGTCGCTGCCGCGGGGACCGGCGAGCAATTCGGCGCCTACCGCCATCGTGGGCTCCCAGTCGAAGACCACTCCGTTCGGTCCGTCACCGATGACCACTTCATCGCCCGCCTGAGCACCCGCGCGGAACAGTTCATCCTCCACGCCCGCCTTGGCGAGCCGATCGGCAAGGTAGCCGACAGCCTCGTCGTTGGCGAAGTCGGTCTGGCGGACCCACCGCTCCGGCTTGTCACCACGCACCAGGTAGTACACATGGTCGCTCTCGCGCCGGGTCACCGTGAACGACTTCTCATTCACCGCACGGGGGCGCAGCACAGTGGGCGTCGGCTCCGGCGCGGGTGCCTCGGCACGCGCTTGCAGCACCAGCTCGGCCAGGGCGAAGGTGAGCGGACGCAGGCCCTCATGGGACGCCGTCGAGATCTCCAGCACGCGCAGCCCACGCTCCTGGAGATCGGGGCGCACCAGTTCGGCCAGGTCACGCGCCTCAGGCACGTCGATCTTGTTCAGCACCACCAGACGTGGCCGGTCCGCCAACGGAACGCGGCCGCCATCAATGCCCAGATCCCCGGCGTAGGCGCCGAGTTCGGCCTCGATCACATCCAGGTCACTGATCGGGTCCCGCCCGGGTTCGAGCGTGGCGCAGTCGAGGACGTGCACGATCACCGCACACCGTTCGATGTGCCGCAGGAACTCCAGGCCCAGGCCCTTGCCTTCGCTGGCACCGGGGATCAGGCCAGGCACATCGGCCACAGTGAAGCGCTGGTCCCCCGCCTGCACCACGCCGAGATTGGGCACCAGGGTGGTGAACGGGTAGTCAGCAATCTTCGGCCGGGCAGCGGAAATCGCTGCGATCAGGGAGGACTTCCCGGCGCTCGGGTACCCCACCAGCGCCACATCGGCCACCGTCTTGAGTTCGAGCACCAGTTCGCGCTCTTGGCCCGGTTCCCCAAGCAGGGCGAATCCCGGTGCCTTGCGCTTCGGGGAGGCGAGGGCAGCATTGCCGAGCCCGCCACGCCCACCTTCGGCAGCGACGAACCGGGTCCCCACCCCCACCAGGTCCGCGAGCACCTCACCGTCGCGGGTCTTCACCACTGTGCCGTCCGGAACCGGCAACTCGAGCATGTCCCCGTGCCGCCCAGTGCGCATATCGCCCATTCCAGGCGTGCCGTTCTTGGCACGGCGGTGGGGCAGGTGGTGGTAGTCGAGCAGCGTGGTCACCTGCGGGTCAACCACGAGCACCACATCGCCGCCAGAGCCGCCATTGGCGCCGTCCGGCCCGCCGAGGGGCTTGAACTTCTCCCGGTGGACCGAGGCGCACCCGTGGCCGCCATCACCCCCGCGCGCGTGCACCACCACGCGGTCGACGAAGCTGGCCATGATTCATCCCTCCGGTGTGGGCAGAGGATCCGCCCTCATGCGACAAAGACGGCGGGGGCACAGCGACCGCTAGCCGCTGCGCCCCCGCCGTCGAGAAGTGTTCTCAGACCTCGGCCGCGACGATGTCGACAACCTTGCGGCCGCGACGCTGGCTGAACTGGACCGAACCCGGCTGCAGGGCGAACAAAGTGTCGTCGCCACCGCGGCCCACGTTCAGACCCGGGTGGAAGTGCGTGCCACGCTGGCGGACGATGATCTCGCCGGCCTTGACAGCCTGACCGCCGAAGCGCTTGACGCCAAGGCGCTGAGCGTTGGAGTCGCGCCCGTTCCGCGAGGAGGAGGCGCCCTTCTTGTGTGCCATGGGTAAGACCTTTCTCGAGTCTTCGTCGATACGTCGGGCAGCGTCGGCGCGAGCCGGTGCTGCTCGGGCTTACTTGATGCCGGTGACCTTGAGGCGGGTCAGCTTCTGGCGGTGCCCCATGCGCTTGCGGTAGCCGGTCTTGTTCTTGTACTTGACGATGGAGATCTTCTTGCCCTTGTCATCCCGGACGATCTCGGCGGTCACCGTCACCTTCTCGAGCGCCTTCGCGTCGGAGGTGACCTTGTCACCGTCGACGAGCAGGATGGGCTCGAGCTCCACGGAGTCGCCCGAGGTCCCGGACATCCGGTCCACGACGACGATGTCGCCGACAGACACCTTCTCCTGTCGGCCGCCGGCCTTCACGATCGCGTACACCACGTTTCCTGCTCTTCTCTGTCGACAGACTGCTGGGCACCCATGCGCAACACACACGCGGCTGCCGAGTTACCACTTGAACCTTGGATCAGCGACCGGCGCCTTCGCAGGCGCGCACGGGAGGCGGTGTTTGAGCACCGACGCCCAAGATTACGCGACGCGCGGCCCGATGGGCAAACCACACGCGAGTGACCTGGGCCTCTCTCTGATCAGCGATCAGTAGGCTAGCTCACCGACCCCCACTCGACAGGAGTTCTTGCTGTGCCTGCTTCGCAGCCCACGATCGTTGCCACCTCAGGTGGCTATCGCCCCGGGTACCGCACCCGGCTGGAGTTCGATGCGCTGGTGCACCACGCCGTCGACCGGGCCGGGGTGAGTGGGCGCTCCCCGCGGTTGACCTACCTCGGCACGGCCGGCGGCGATCAGGACTGGCGGATCGCGGCGATGTCCGAGGCCGGGCGCGTGGCGGGTTTCGAGCTCACCGCCTTGCGACTGTTCACGATGCCGAACGTGCAGGACGTCGAGGCTCACCTGCTGGAGCAGGACGTGATCTGGGTGGATGGCGGCTCGGTGGCGAATCTGCTCGCGGTGTGGCGGGTGCATGACCTGGACGAGATCTTCGCCCGGGTCTGGCAGGCCGGTGTGGTACTCGCAGGGGTCAGCGCGGGATCCATCTGCTGGTTCACCGGTGGCACCACCGACTCCTTCGGACCTGAGCTGCGCCCGGTGACCAATGGGCTCGGACTGTTGCCCTACGCCAACGGGGTCCACTACGACAGCGAGGAACGCCGTCGTCCGCTCGTGCACGCCCTCGTGGGCGAGGGCACTCTGGGCGAAACACACTGCACCGACGACGGCGTGGGTCTGGTCTACGAGGGCACCTCCCTGGTGGAGGCGGTCACCGAGCGCGCAGGGAAGGGTGCCTACCGCGTGCTCCGGGGCCCCGACGCCCAGGTGAGCGAGGAGCGCATCGAACCCCGGGTGCTTGCCAGTTCCTAGTGCGGTGATCCGCCCACTGATGGGGCGGCCTGCCCATCACGCCGGCACAGACCGGCACGAACTCCCCGCTACGTTGGAGCTCTCATGAGCGATGCTTCGATGCGCCCGGCGCGGCCGCACACCGCCACCCAGTTACTACTGGCACGCGGAGGCGACCCGTTCGAGGAGGCAGGCTCCTCGGTCTCGCGCGCACACCGGAGTGTCGCCGAACTGCTCGCCTTCCTGCCCCCGCAGCACCAGGGACTCCGGCAGCTGCTCGTCCGGCTCACCGATGGCCTGACCCGCACCCAGGAACGCATGAGCGGCTGGGCGCTGACCGACATCGAGACCCGCACCCTGGCGATGCCCACGGTGACCTCGTGGGGCGAGCCAATGATCAGCCAGGATGCCCCTGTGGGGCAGGCGCCGCCGACGACCGACCCGAACGAGGAACCGATCTACGGGTTCCGAGCCTGCCTGGCGGCGACGGTGCAGCGGATCGAGGCGGTGGCGCAACGGCTCCCACCAGCACACCAGCGCCCAGCGGGTGGAATGCACCGCCTCATGCTCGCCGGCGATGTGGCCGAGGCCGCTCGCACGGCGGAGTACATCACGAACGTGTTCACGGCCGCGGTGTGGGAGTTCGAGCGCCCGGCGGTGCCGCTCACACCCGCGAGCAGCGGACGGATCGAGTTGCGTGCCTCCGCCCGCGCCACACCGCAGCGACGGTGGGCTCGCAACGCCCGCGTGCTGTTCACTGCTGACCGGGTACAGATCACCACGTCAGCGGGTGTACGAACTATCGGCACCGACGAACCGATCGCCTTCCTGATGCATGTGGCCCCACCGGTACCCCGGAACGTGTTAGCGCCCTACGACCCAGCCGAGCGATACGCACCGGTCCCCCTCTACGACGAGTTGGGCGTGGTGCACTTCTGCGCTGCGTCCGGGCACAGCCTGGGCGCCATCGCCCTCGCCGACTGGATGGTGCAGCCGGAGTACCAGGTGGGTCAGTACCGGGCGACGGTTCCGGCTGCCGAACCGCTCCGAGCGCGGGATCTGCTGGTGTGGGGGCTGGAGACCATGGGGATCGCGCGAGGTGCCGCGATCCTCGATGTCCCGATTCGCCGTGGGGTGATGCATCCGCCCACTGCCACGCCACTCAAGCCTACGAGGAGGCCACGGGCAGCCGGCGGCACAGTGACGCCGGCCGCCACACCTGGATCTCCGGGTTACGACCCACCCGCCGTGGTCGACATGGTACGGCCGGCGCCGCACCTGCTGGCCTACCGCGGCGGCGGCGCCTATCCGGTCGTGGCGTACAAGCGCCGGGCGAAGCGCCGCCGGTTCTGGCGCGGCGACACCGGCCCGGCGTCCCCTGCGAACACGGTGATCCGCGGTCCGGCGGCCTGGGCGATCGTGATCGGTGGGCTCGGCAGCGCCTATCTGCTGGCTGACACGTGGTTCATCCGCCTGTGCGTGATCTGGGCGATCGTGGCCGTAGCCGAACCGTGGCTGTGGTGGGGCTATCAGGTGCTCCGGGACCGGTCGGCGCGGCGACCCATCGCCCTGTATCGGCCAGGGAAGAGCCCAGGAAGAACCCGCGCGTTCGCCCATCGCGCCGCGTTGGCCTACGACGGCACGGACCTGAGCGTGCGAGGTCCGGGCGGCCACGTGGCCTGGCTGTCCGGGCCCGGCGACACCGAGTTGGGTGTGGTGGCGTTGCGGCGCCTGATGGACGACGACGGACCGTGGGCGGTGGCGCTCGTGGACCGGTGGGGGCACTGGCGGGCCGTCCTGCCCCTCGACGCGTGGGTGCCTTCTGGTGATCTGACGAACCTCGCGGGCTTCGCCGAGGCCGCCGGCCTGAGCGTCGGTGACACCCACGCCGCGCGCGTCCAGCCCACCGATGACGTTTTCGCCGATGGGTCGCGCTCGAGTCGCGCTCGATCGGTGGGGCCGGCTTCCCGGGGTCTGCTCATTCTCGGCTTCTGGGCCGCGGTGACCACGCCGATCACTCTCGCCGGATGGTCGGTGGCCACGGCCGGGCTACTCACGCTCCTGGCGCTGGCGGTCTTCCCGGTGCTCGGCCGGGCATGGTGGCTACGCCGGATGGCTCAGACCACGCGCTGAGGTAGTCGGACCTCACGACGCAACACGAGGCAGGGCGAAGCGTGCAAGGAACGTCGCGACGGCCTCGTCGGCGATGGCGTCCAACTGGTCCTGACCATAGGGATGTGAGCCGGCGTCGAGGGTCATCCGGTTCAGAGGTGCGGCCACGGTGAGCCAGGTGAACTGCTCGGCCGCGACGTGCGGAGCTTCAACGGTGATCGTGCCGCGTTCTGCGAGGATGGCGAAGGTATCTGCGAGGGTCTGGATGTTGCGTTCCCAGCTTCGCGTGACGTAGTCGGTGGCGATCTCGGGGAATCGAGTTGCCTCGGCGGCGACCAAGGTGCGCATCTGACGCACCGGGGGGCTGAGTACGGCTGCCTGGATCGTGCGCGCCAGCTGACCCAGTTCCCCTTCGAAGTCCGTAGCCGCGAGGAGTGCCTCCGTGTGCGGTCGCATCGCATCGCGCCCCCGGTCCACCCAGTCGCTGACAACGGCGGCGTAGAGGACCTCTTTGGAGGCGTACTCCCGGTAGAGGGAGTTCTTCGAGATCCGAGCGGCGCCCGCGATCGCGGCCATCGTGGTTCCGGCATAGCCCTGAGCGAGGAACTCCCGCCGGGCGATCTCCAGAAGCTCGTCACCAGCGCTGCCCGGCGGACGTCCCGGTCGACGCGGTCGGCTCTCCTGCATCATCGGCCTCCATTAAGTACTTGACGGTATCTTACTGCTCCCCCTAGTCTGCTAGAAAGATACCAGCCAGTACTAAACATCCTGGAAGGCACCCAGATGCTTGCACTCGGAATCGCCGTGGCCACACTCGCGGCGTTCATCATCAGCTCGGTCTTCTACGCGCTCATGCCCCAAGGACCGCCTGCGAAGGCTGCACCACAGGAACGGCCGCGGCCCGGGCAGATCGTCATCGAACTGCTTCGCAGCGCGACCGTCTCCGGACTCGTTGCCGGCCTGCTGGTCACGGCCGGCTGGGCCGGCCCGGCGCAGGGCGTGCTGCTCGGTCTGGCGTTGTGGGCGCTGCCCGTCGTGCTTCTGACCGGCTCTGTGCTCTGGGAGAAGGCACCGGCCCGGTCCGCTGCGACGCACGCGGTCGACTGGCTGATCAAGCTCGTCGCCATCGGACTCATCCTTGGACTGTTCACCTGAGCCGCGACCACCACCCGACCGAGACGCAGGAGCATCGCATGAGTACGACGACCGGACCGATCGACATCACCTTCACGGCGACCCTGGGAAAGGTGCGAGAAGGTGACACCTGGACCTGTGTGCAGCTGCCTGGTTCCGCGCAGGTCTTCGGGACGCGAGGGCTGGTGAAGGTCGCCGGCACCATCGACGGCGAACCCTTCCAGGGCGCGTTCATGGCCCTGGGCGACGGCACCCACAAACTGCCGGTTGCCGCCGCGATCCGGCGCGCCATCGGCAAGACCGATGGTGACGAGGTCACCATCCATCTCAGCCGACGTCTGAACTGAGCAGACTACGGAGCCGGCTTGTCCTCGGCGGCCTGGACGTGCTCCAGGATCACCTCGGCATGGCTCACGTTCGGCGCCGCCGAGGTTGCTGGCCCGGCCTCTCCCGGCTCCACGGCATCCACCTGCGCAGCGCCTGCCCCAGCGTCGTCCCCTTTCGGGCCTGCCGACTCGGCGTCACCCCCTTTCGGGGTGACGGGCTCACCTGCACCCCCTTTCGGGGCGACCGGCTGACCGGGGTCCCCGTGCGGGGCCACCGATTCTGCCGTGTCCAGCGGCGTGACGTCTGACTCCGGAGCGTCCGTCGCGGCCGAGGGGCCCACGCTGCTCGCCTCACTCGAATCGCTGTCGTCCTGCTGCTGCTCGTGCTCGTGCGCGTGCGCGGCTGCGGCCGCGATGGTGGCCAAGGTGGCGCGCACCTGGGCTTGCTTCTCCGGGTCCACCTCGGGCTCAGGGATGGCGGGCTTGTCCGGACGGCTCTTCCGGCGCCGGTTGGAGCGCCCTGCTTCGGGGGCGTTATCCGACCCGTTACTGGACCCCTTGTCCGTGGTCTCCACCGGGTCGGCGTGCACGAGGAAGCCCCGGCCGTTGCAGTGTTCGCACGTCTCGCTGAACGCCTCCACAAGGCCCTGGCCCACCCGCTTACGGGTCATCTGCACCAGCCCCAGCGAGGTCACCTCAGCCACCTGATGGCGGGTGCGGTCCCGTCCGAGGCACTCCACCAAGCGCCGCATCACCAGGTCGCGGTTGGCCTCGAGCACCATGTCAATGAAGTCCACCACGATGATGCCGCCGATGTCGCGCAACCGAAGCTGGCGCACGATCTCCTCGGCCGCCTCGAGGTTGTTCTTCGTGACGGTCTCCTCGAGCGTTCCGCCGGACCCGGTGAACTTGCCGGTGTTCACATCCACGACGGTCATGGCTTCGGTGCGGTCAATCACCAGGGAGCCGCCGGAGGGCAGGAATACCTTGCGGTCCATCCCCTTGGCCAGCTGCTCATCGATCCGGTACTCGGCAAAGACGTCCGTGGGCTCGTCCCAGTGGCTCAACCGCTCGGTGAGATCGGGCGCTACAGCAGCCACGTACTCGGAGATCGTCTTCCAGGCATCCTCACCGGCCACCACGAGCTTCTTGAAGTCTTCGTTGAAGACGTCACGCACCACCCGGGTGGAGAGTTCGGGTTCGCCTTTGAGAAGCACCGGAGCACTCGTCGACTTGCGGTTCACCTTGGTCTGGATGTCGTCCCACTGCTTCGTCAGACGCTCAACATCGTGACGCAGCGCGTCTTCGCTCGCACCTTCAGCAGCCGTGCGCACGATCACGCCTTGACCGTCCGGGACGATTTCCTTGAGCAGCTTCTTCAGCCGGTTGCGTTCGGTGTCCGGCAGTTTGCGGGAAATCCCGGTCATCGAGCCGGAAGGCACGAGCACCAGGTAACGGCCGGCGAGGGTGATCTGCGCGGTGAGGCGGGCGCCCTTGTGCCCGATCGGATCCTTGGTCACCTGGACCAGCACAGAATCGCCCGAGGAGAGTGCCTGCTCGATCCGGCGCGGTTGCCCGTCGAGCCCGGCGGCGTCCCAGTTCACTTCACCGGCATAGAGGACGGCGTTGCGCCCCTTGCCGAGATCCACGAATGCTGCCTCCATCGAGGGCAGGACGTTCTGCACCCGGCCGAGGTAGACATTGCCCACCATCGAGCTCTGCGTCTTGCGCGCCACGTAGTGCTCCACGAGCACGTTGTCTTCGAGGACGGCGATCTGGGTGCGGCCGTCGCGCTCGCGCACCACCATGGAGCGGTCCACGGACTCACGGCGCGCGAGGAACTCGGCCTCGGTGATGATCGAACGACGGCGGTTGGAGTCCCGGCCTTCCCGGCGACGCTGACGTTTGGCCTCCAAGCGAGTGGAACCCTTGAGCGCGGTCACCTCATCCTTGGCCGATGCGGATTCGTCACCGCCACGAGATCCACGGCTTCGACGGCGGCGCCGGCGGCGCGAGGAGCCATTGCCATCACCATCGTCGGAGCCATCGTCGCCGTTCTCGACGTTGTCCGACCCAGCGGAGTCGTCGGGGTCGGCTGCATCGGCGGGCGCCCCCGGCCCGTCGGGCGAATCCTGGTTCTGCTGTGTTTCACCGCTTCCACTGCCCGACTTACGGCGCCCGCGGCCACCACGGCGGCGGCGACGCTTCCCGCCGGAGGAACCGGACTCGTCCCCGTCGCCGGAGTCGGCGCCGGATTCGTTGCCATCCTGGTCATCCTGGCCAGCCTGGGCGGAGCCATCGTCGCTGCCATCGTCGCGGGCCGAGTCGGGCTCGGTCTGGCCGCTGCGCTTCTTGCGGGAGCCTCCCCTGCCCTTCTTCTTCGCCCCAGGCTCGGCGCTCCGCTCGTCGTCAGCCGTGTCGGCGCTGGTCTTGTCGCTGTCTGTGTCATCACGACCAGCATCGGCACCGTCAGTGGTTCCCGAATCGGTGGAGCGTCGGCGCCGTCGCCCACGGGAGGTGTCCGGAGCCTGGAACAGCAGCGCCGTAGCGGGCAGGCGGGGCGAATCCTCCTCGTGTTCCGCTTCCGGCTCATCCGTGATGGCCTCATCGTCGGCCTGATCTTCGGCGGCAGTAGCCGCACCGCGTGAGGGCACGTCGAGGTCGAGTTCGGGTGCCCGGGCCGACGGCGCCTCGTTGGCGTCGTCCTCGCGTTGTACCCCGAAGGCGGCGAAGACATCCAGCGCTGGGGCCGGTTCAGGAGTCCCGCCGCCGGAGATCGCGCGGCGGCCGCCGCGTTTGCGCTTGGGGGCCGCCTGATTCTCAGCGACCGGTACCTCCGTCGCGGCTGTCGGCGCGCTCTCACTCGGCGCACTCTCGTTCGGCGCACTCTCCGCGGACGGATCCTGTGCGATGGCGCTGACGGCTGGGGTCGCAGCGGTGGGCGCGTCGTCACCGGCCGGGGACTGTGCTGCCGCGTCCGAGTCGGTGGGCTCGACCTTCTTCTTGGCGGCTCGCTTCCGGGGCGCCCGCTTCGGCTTCTCCGGTGCGGGCTCCTCGGCGGTCGGTTCGGCCGCGCGCTGAGCGGCCGGTGCGTCCGCCACCGTGACCTGCTCGCCGTCCGCGGCCGACGGCCGCTCCGGCGCGGGCTCGCCCACCGGTGCTGGGCTTTCCGGGGCGGTCGGGACCTCCGGCGTCATCGCTGGTGCGGTGGCGCGGCGGGACCGGCGTTTGCGCGGCTGCTCCACACCCTCGTGGTCGGTCGCGCTAGAGGTGATGTTCTGCTGTTCGTCTGACACGGGTCATTCCCCTGGCCGTCGGATACCAGCCATACCCACCTGATATCCGAGGGCGGTTCGTCGGCCGCCTCCGGTGAAGCGATCCGTCAAAAGTCCTTGGTGCTCGGGCCTCACGATCTGGTCGCATCGGCCGTCCGCCAGTGCCATCACGCACCATGGGGGCACGTTCGCCGGGTGGTCGGTCCTGGGCCGCGCCAGCCACCTGAGGCGGCGCGTACTCCATGACCCCAACTACCTTTGCCGATGTCACCGGGCTCCCGGCAGGTATGGAACGAGCCGGTCACCACGAGGAGTATCGCACAGGAGGGGTCTACGTCGGCGGACGTGGCCACGAACCGGCACGCCGCACCGCCACGGCGGCCGGGACCTTCGTCCCGGAGAACGGCGCAATAGCCGCCCTACCGTGAAAGCACCCACCACGGAAGGACGCAGCGGCGTGGACACCCTCGATCTGGCTCGATGGCAGTTCGCCATCGTCACGGTCTACCACTTCATCTTCGTGCCCCTCACGATCGGCCTGGCGCCATTGGTGGCGATCATGCAGACGATGTGGGTACGCACTGGATCGCAGGCGTGGCTGAAACTCACCAAGTTCTTCGGCAAACTGCTGCTGATCAACTTCGCGGTCGGTGTGGTCACCGGGATCGTGCAGGAGTTCCAGTTCGGGATGAACTGGAGCGAGTACTCCCGGTTCGTGGGAGACGTGTTCGGTGCACCGCTGGCCATCGAGGGACTGGCAGCGTTCTTCTTCGAGTCCACCTTCCTCGGCCTGTGGATCTTCGGCTGGGACAAGCTGCCGAAGAAGGTCCACCTGGCCTGCATCTGGGTCGTCGCGATCGCTACGAACATCTCGGCGTACTTCATCTTGGCGGCGAACTCGTGGATGCAGCACCCCGTGGGCGCGATCTACAACGAGACCACCGGGCGAGCCGAGATGACCGACTTCGGTGCCGTGATGACCAACAACACGTTGCTCGCCGCCTTCAGCCACACGGTCGCCTCCGCCCTGCTGGTGGGCGGCACATTCGTGGCCGGCGTGGCCGGATGGTGGATCGTCAAGTCGGTCCGCTCGGGTGACCGCGAGACGGCCCGCACCATCTACCGCCCGGCAGCCATCCTGGGTATGGTCACGATCGTTCTCGCGGGCGCCGGTGTGGCGATCACCGGGGACTGGCAGGCCAAGCTCATGTACGAGCAGCAGCCGATGAAGATGTCGGCGGCGGAGGCCCTCTGCGAGGGTGAGAGCGGAGCCGCATTCTCGATCCTGACCATCGGAGACCTCTCCAACTCCTGCGAAGGCGTCGAGCACATCCTCACCGTGCCGGGCCTGACCAGCTACCTCGGCACCGGTGAGTTCGACGGCTACCTCCCCGGAGTTGAGGACCTGCAGACCGAATACGAGGCCGCCTACGGCGAAGGTGTCGACTACCAGCCCAATCTCGCACTCACCTACTGGTCGTTCCGGTTGATGATCGGGTTCGCGATCTTCAGCGGACTGCTCGCCGCGGCGGGTCTGTGGCTGCTGCGCAAGGGCCGGGTCACCGAGAACCGCTGGTTCGCGAGACTGTGCCTCATTGCGCTACCGATGCCCTTCATCGCGGCCTCGTTCGGATGGATCTTCACCGAGACCGGCCGCCAGCCCTGGGTGGTGGTCCCGAACCCGGACCCCACGGGCGTCGATGCGATTCGCCTGCTCACTCAGGACGGTGTCTCCACCTCCGTGGTGGCCGGTGAGGTGATCGCTGCCACCGTCACGTTCACGGTGCTCTACACCGTGCTCGCTGTGGTCTGGTTCACGCTGATGCGCCGGTACGCCTCCGGAGGAATCGCCGTCACCTCGCCACCCTCGCCCGATTCGGAGAACTCCGACGACGGCAACGACTCCCCCACCGACGCTCCCCTCTCCTTCGCCTACTGAGGTCACCATGGATCTTCCGCAGCTCTGGTTCGTCATCGTTGCCTTCTTCTGGCTCGGCTACCTCGTCCTCGAAGGGTTCGACTTCGGCGTCGGGATGGTGATGCGTCCACTGAGCCGCACCGACACCGACCGGCGCCTGATCATCAACACGATCGGCCCGGTCTGGGACGGCAATGAGGTGTGGGTGATCGTGGCCGGCGCCGCCACTTTCGCCGCCTTCCCCGAGTGGTACGCCACCATGTTCTCCGGCTTCTACCTGCCGTTACTGGTGATTCTCGCGGCGCTGATCGTGCGCGGTGTGGCCTTCGAGTTTCGCGGCAAGATCAACGACGACACCTGGCGCGCACGATGGGACTGGGCCATCACTCTCGGCTCGTGGACCCCCGCCATCATGTGGGGCCTCGCCTTCGCCAACCTGGTCCGCGGAGTGGAGCTGACGGCGGACCATCAGATGGTCTCTTCCCTCCCCGACCTCCTGAGCCCATACGCCCTACTCGGCGCGGCCACCACCACCTTGCTCTTCGCCACCCACGGGGCGATCTTCCTGGCGCTGAAGACGGCCGGCGAGATGCGCGAACGCGCCGGACGGCTCGCCGCGATGCTGGCGGTCCCGACGGCCCTCGTGGCCGGCGCCTTCGCGATCTGGACCCAGCTGGCGCACTCGGTGCACCTGTGGACGTGGGCGGCCGTGGCGACGGCCGCCGTCGGGCTGGTCGTGGTTCTGGTGGCGACCCGGGCGCGACGCGAGGGATGGGCATTCGGGGCCAGCGCGCTGGTGATCGCCGCGGCGGTGGTGCTGATCTTCGGATCCCTGTTCCCGAACGTGATGCCGGCGATCAACGATCCGGCGCATTCGCTCACCATCGCGAACGCCTCTTCCACCGAGTACACCCTCACGATCATGACCTGGGTCTCGGCATTCCTGACCCCGCTGATCATCGGATACCAGGGGTGGACGTACTGGGTGTTCCGCAAGCGGCTCACCGCCGAGGTGATCCCTCCCCACACGGGCCTGCCCGCGCGAACCCGTGCCGGTGCGGACGGCCGATGAAGCCGTTCGACGCCAGGCTGATCGGGCGAGCACGTGCGGCCCGCGGCTACCTGCTGCTCACCGTGGGGCTGACCGCGTTGACCACCGCATGCGTCCTCGGTACCGCTGTGCTGCTGGCGGGTGCGCTCGCACCAGTGATCACCGGGGTTGCCACTCTCGCGGACGTATGGCCGCAGATCATCGGGGCGGCCGTGCTGTTCGTTGGGCGTGCCCTCCTGGCCGGGGTCACCGAGCGGTTCGCACACCGATCCGCCACCCGGGTGATCGCGGAGTTGCGCGCCCAGGTGCTCGACCATGCCGCCGCGCTCGGCCCCCGGTGGCTGGCACGGCATGGTGCGCACACCGCCACGACTCTGACCCGCGGGCTTGACGCCCTGGAGCCGTACTTCGTGCGGTACCTGCCGCAGCTCTTGCTCGCCGCTGTGCTCACTCCGGCGGTGCTGGTGGTAATGGCCACTCTGGATCTGCTGGCCGCCGTGACCGTGGTGGCGCTGTTGCCCGTGATTCCAATGTTCATGTGGCTGATCGGACGGGTCACCCAGTCGTATGCCCGGCGCCGGCTCGCCGACCAGGAGCGGCTCGGTGCGCAACTGCTGGACCTACTCGCCGGGCTTGCGACGCTTCAGGCCTTCGGCCGCGCGATCGGCCCCGGTGCGCGGGTGCGAGAACTCGCCCAGTCGTCCCGGCGCACCACGATGGCCACGTTGCGGGTGGCGTTCCTCTCCGCGGCGGTGCTGGAGCTGTTCGCCAGTCTGATCGTGGCCGCGGTAGCAGTGGGGGTGGGGCTGCGGCTGGTGTTCGGGGATGTCGGGCTGGAAGCCGGTTTGGCGGTGCTGATCCTGGCACCGGAGGCCCTGCTACCGATCCGCCAGGTGGGAGTGCACTTCCACGCCTCAGCGGATGGCCTCGCGGCTGCCGACCGCGTGCACGCGGTCCTGGATGAGCCACTGCCCACTCCTGGCCGGCAGCCCGCACCGGTCGCAGTGACCGCCGTGAGCTGGCAGGGCGTGGGTGTGCAGGCCGCGGATCGCGGCTACTTCGCACCCCGAGGCCTCACCGGACTCGCCCGCGCGGGTGAGGTGACCGCCCTGCACGGGCCGAACGGTGCCGGGAAGTCGACGGCGGTGCTCACCCTGATCGGAGCGCTCACCCCGGATGAGGGTGAGGTGCGCCTGCACACCCCCGACGGCGTCTGTGCAGTATCGGCATTGGATCCGCAGTCGTGGTGGTCACAGGTGGCGTGGGTGCCGCAGCGGCCCGTACTGGAGCCAGGCACCCTGGCCGAGTATCTCGGCCGGCCGGGTGTGCGGGCCGGCACGGTGGTCGCAGGTCCAGCAGGGTCAGGGCAGTCGCGCAGTGCGGCGACGTCACGCCGGGCGGTACCGCCCGGCGACGAGCTCGATCGTGCGGCACGGGCCACCGGCCTGGACCGCGTGGTGGCCGGGCTGCCGCAGGGCTGGAACACCCGGATCGGTCAGGGCGGGGTGGGCCTCTCGCTCGGTGAGCGACAGCGCCTTGCCCTCACCCGCGCCCTGCTCGCTCCTGCGCCGGTGCTGGTGCTGGACGAGCCGACGGCCCACCTGGATCAACTCGCGGAGGCGCAGCTGCTGGAGGTGCTGCGGGGTGCGGCGGCCGAGGGCCGGGTGGTGATCGTGGTGGCACACCGGGAGTCGCTGCTCGAGGCATGCGATGCGGTGATCGAGGTACGCAGCGATGCGGCGTTCGGAGCGCGGGCGGAGGCGCTGCCGTGACCGCCCCGGGCAGAGACTCGCTCGCTCAAGCGCCACACCACCACCCTGCCACCGCCCAGGGCGGACTTGTGGCTGACCTGCACGATGTCCGGGGTGTATTGCCGCTGCTGGAGGTCGACCGGCGCCGCACGGCGCTGGCCATCGGCTGGGGCTCGCTGACCCTCTCCGCCGCAGTGGGCCTGGCCGCGGTCTCGGCGTGGCTGATCGCCCGCGCGAGCCAGATGCCGCATGTGCTCGACCTCACGGTGGCTGTGGTGACTGTACGAGCGCTGGGGATCTCGCGCGGGGTCTTCCGCTACCTCGACCGGATCGCCTCGCACGACGTGGCGCTGCGCGGCGTCGCGGCATTGCGTGAGCGGCTCTATCGTGACCTGGCCACCGGACGCGCTGAAGCCGTCGTGGGTTTGCGGCGCGGCGATCTGCTGAGCCGGCTCGGCGCCGATGCGGACGCACTCGGGGACGTCGTGGTGCGTGCCCTGATCCCGGCGGCGGTGGCCGCAGTGGTCGGCACAGGCACCGTGCTGCTCGTGGGTGCCTTCTCGCCCGCCATCGCCGCCGTGCTCGCCGGGTGTCTGCTGCTCAGCGGCCTGCTCGCCCCCTTCCTAGCGGCCACCGCTGCCCGCGCGTCCGAGTCGGCGCTGACTGACGACCGGGCCGAGCTCTCCGCCGCGGTCACCACGATCTTGGACGGTGCGACGGAGCTGCGGGTCTACGGCGGTCTTCCGGCGGCCTACGACCACCTCGGCGAGGTGGAAGCACGGCTGCGGCATGGCAGAGACCAGGCAGCGGGCCCTGCCGCTGCCGCCCACGCCATCGTGCTCCTCGCCACCGGGATCGCTACGCTCGCTGCCCTGCTGATCGGAATTCCCGCCACCACAGCCGGAGCGCTGGCGCCGGTGGAGCTTGCTGTGGTGGTGCTCACGCCCCTCGCAGCCTTCGAGGCGAGTGCGGCATTGCCCGCGGCCGCGGTGCAACTCACCCGGTCCGCGGCGGCGGCCCGGCGCATCCGTGCCCTTCTCGATGCCGCTGCACCGTCCCCCGCTGCACCATCAGCTACCCCACCATCCCCCGCTCCACCATCAGCCACCCCACCATCCGCACCAGTCGTGTGGGCTACCCCCGCCCTCCAGACCACGCGTTGCCCCGGTCTGTCGCCATCGCTCCCCCGGGCGCGACAGATCGGGGCAACGCGTGCCAAGGACGACGGGGATATCTCGAGCACCACGACTCAGAGCCCGCAGGTCACCGCGAACTCAACGCCTGTGCTGGTGGCGCGGAACCTGACATGCGGATGGCACGGTCGTGCCGTGGTCTCCGGGGTGGACCTGAGGCTCGAGCCGGGCCGCGCGATGCTGCTGATAGGTCCCAGCGGGGCCGGGAAGACGACGCTCGCCCTCACCCTCGCCGGGCTGATTCCCCCGGTGGCCGGCGAACTCACCATTGCAGGCTATCGAGCCGAGACCTATGGTGACGCCGAGCCTCGTGCGGCAGGAGGTGCACCCGCGGACAGTGCCGCGACTCCCGTGAGCACCGACGTGGTCTCCTTCACCGCCGAGGACGCGCATCTCTTCGAGACCACTGTGCTGGAGAACCTGCGGGTCGCCCGTGGCGACGTGAGCGTGACCGAGGCTGAGGCTGTGCTCCGCCAGGTCGGGCTGGATGGCTTGGTGAACCGGCTCCCCCACGGACTCGACACCCTTGTGGCCGCACCGACCCTCTCGGGTGGGGAACGCCGTCGGCTGTTGCTCGCTCGAGCCCTCCTCAGTCCCGCTCCGCTGCTGATCCTGGACGAGCCGACCGAGCATCTCGATCCGGCCACGGCGGAGGCGTTGATGGCCGACATTCTGGCGATCGGTCACCGTGGGAGCACACGTGGCGTGCTGGTCATCACGCACCAGCTCACCGGATGCGACGCTGCGGACGACATCGTCCGGATCGATGCGGCACAGATCCAGACATCGCGCACACTGGTGCCATGACCAGTGGTCCCAACGGGCGCACGGCCCCGCTACTGAACGCCGTGCTCTCGGTGACCTCGCACCTGGAGCTGCACGAGGTGCTCCACAACGTCATCGAAGCTGCCGCGGACCTCACCGGCGCCCCCTACTCCGCGATCGACGTTCTCGATGCCGCCGGTGAGGTGGAGAGCCACCTACAGACGGGGAATGCGCCGGATGTGCACGCACTGCTGACCCACCCGCACGGCGTCGAGGTGTTGGAAGCGATCGGCACGGAGCCGATGGTCCTCGAGGATCTGATCGACCACCCGCGCTTCGCGGACCTCCCGCCCGGACACCCTCGTACGGCGCGCTTCCTGGGCGTCCAAGTACGGATCCGTGACCAGACGTACGGGCGGCTCTACCTGGCCGGCAAGGCAGAACCGTTCACGGCGGACGACGCCGACCAGGTCCGCATGCTCGCCGCCGCTGCCGGGATCGCCGTGCAGAACGCACGCCTCTACGCGGCGGCACGCACGCGGGAACGGTGGCTCGCCGTCGGGCAGGAGATCACCACCACCCTGCTCTCCGGTACCGATATCGAGGAGGCGCTCGAGCTGATCGCGGCGCGGGTGCGGCAGGTGGCGCGCGCCGATACGGCGGTGATCGTACTGCCGGGTCTCGGGCAGGACTGGGTGATCGAATTCGCCGACGGTGACCCGGTGGGTGACCTGGTCGGCATCGTGATGCCGTCGAACGGGCGGGCGATGACCGTGCTCCGGGACGGCCACGGGATCATCGTGGACTCCTTCGCCCGGGCGCGGAATCTGCGTGTGCCGCAGTTCGGCCGGTACGGGCCGTCCTTGTACGCACCGTTGATGGCCGGTGACCACGGCCTCGGCGTGCTCATTCTGCTGCGGCACACCGGCGCCGGCGAATTCACCGAGAACGAGCTGACCATCGCCGAGTCGATTGCCCGCCAGGCGGCCCTGGCGATCACGCTCTCGGAGTCGCGGCAGGCACAGGATCTGGCGGCATTGCTCTCCGAACGCAGCCGGATCGCGCGGGATCTGCACGACCTGGCGATCCAGCATCTGTTCGCTACCGGACTGCGCCTGGGCCAAGCACAGCAGCGACTCCTTGGCTCACCCGCTCCCGCGCCGGCGGCGCTGACTGGAGACCTGGAGGCGGCCCTGGACGGAGTGGACGAGGCCGTCGGGCAGATCCGGCGGATCGTGCACGCCCTACGCACTGATGCCGAGAACGCACCACTGACCGAACGGGTGGAGGCCGAAGCCGCCCTGGGCCGGACCGATCTGGGGCTGGCCACCTCGGTCACGTTCGACGACGCGACTGCAGCCGAGCTGGCAGCGGGTGGGATGGAGGACCTCGCCGACGACGTCGTGGCCGTGGTGCGCGAAGGGCTCGCCAATGCCGCCCGGCATGCCCGTGCCGGCCATGTGCGGGTCGCGCTCGTGGCGCAGGCGGGTGTACTCACCATTACCGTCACCGACGACGGCGTCGGCCCTGACCCGGCGGCCGACCGTCACTCCGGGCTGGCGAACCTCGCCGGACGGGCCCGCCGCCACGGTGGCGAGTGCACGCTCGTGGCAGGTGGAGACAACAGCATTGACGGAGCGGGCGGCCACAAGCAGGGCGGCGCCGTCCTCACCTGGACCGCCGCGCTCACGTGACGTGTGGCCCCCATCGGCGGGATCGCGTCGATCGAGTCAAGAAAAGCCCGGAGGATTCCAGCTGACCGGTCGGTCAGGCCTCAAGGATGACGACAACATCGGTCGGATCCAGGACGAGACTCTCGCCAGCGTGGATCTCGGCGCCGGTGAGCAGGTTCTGCCCGCCGACGTGTGCGGGCACCCGCACCGGCACGCCCCCGTGGTTGAGCAGGAAGTGCACCCGCTCGATCTCACCGTCTCCCTCGTTCCGAGCACCGACCCGCTCGCGCACCGCGTGCTCCAGATCAGGTGTGCCGGCGTAGGGGCCGATCAGGCCGTGCCCGGCGAGCACCTGCCGCAGAATCGCTCGCAGCCCGATCGCATCAAGCCCGGCTCCCACGTACCAGGCCTGCCCGGCACCCACGGTGTTCTTCGTGACGGCGGGGGTGCCCGCGTAGAAGTCGGCGCCATAGGTGCCGATCACCTCCGCGCCGGTGGGCACGATCAGCTCCATCACCAACGCGGCAGCAGCATCAACCGACCCCTCCTCCAGCGCCAAGGTGACCGGGTTCGTCTCCCCCGGCCCGGCGGAGTCGATCTCTTCCACCCGGATCCCGAGGGTGGGTGCGAGCGGCCCGGGCGCGTCCATCAGGAAGGCATTCGCGGACTCGTCCACCCGGCCCGCCCAGAACGACGTGAGCACGGTCCCGCCCCGCTGCGCCACCGCATGCAGCCGGTCGGCGATGTCACCCTTGAGCAGGTGCAGCTGCGGAGCGAGGACCACGTCGTAGGTGGTGAGGTCCGCCGTCATCGGCACCACGTCCACCTGCGCACCCGCGTTCCATACGGCGTCGTAGTAGCCGAGCACGGTGGCGAGATAGCTGACGTGCCGGTTGAAGCCGTCGGTGATCTCGGTGGTCCACCAGTTGTCCCAGTCCACGATCAGCGCGACCTTCGCCGGGGTGCGCGCACCGACCACCGCATCGCCGAGCTGCTCAAGTTGTTCGCCCAGAGCGGCCACCTCGCGGAACGGGCGAGAGTCGGTGCGTCCGGCGTGGTCGAGCACGGCGCCGTGGTATTTCTCGCAGGCGCCGCGGGAGGCGCGCATCTGGAAGTACAACATCGCGTCCGCGCCATGGGCGATCCCCTGCCAGGACCACAGTCCCAGCACGCCGGGGCGCTTGACCGGATTCACGTCCCGGCTGGCGGTAATCGTGGGGGTCTGTTCCATCACCCAGAACGGTTCGCCGCCCTTGAGCCCGCGCATCAGATCGTGGGTGAAGGCCATCCGGACGTGTTTGTCCCGCCCGGGCGGGTAGTTGTCCCAGGTGGCGAAGTCGAGGTGCTCACTCCACCGGTGGTAGTCGATCGGGCGGAATGCGCCCATGAAGTTGGTGGTGACCGGGGTGTCAGCGTCGTGGGCGCGGATGCGCTCCTTCTCGTCGCGGAAGTTACGCAGCAGGGCCTCAGACATGAATCGCCGGAAGTCGAGGGTGTTCCCTTGGAAGGCCGTGTGGTTCGGGCCGCGCCAGTGCTCGCTGAGCGCGTTCGGCACCTCGATCTGGTCCCAGGCGCTATAGCGGTGCGACCAGAAGGTGGTGTTCCATGCCTCGTTCAGCGCCTCGAGGGATCCGTACCGCTGCGCCAGCCACTCGCGGTAGCCAGCGGCACAGTTCTGGCAATAACAGGAGCCGTCCGGTCCGCCGTACTCATTGCCCACATGCCAGGCCACCAATCCGGGCGTCCCGGTGTACCGCTGCGCGATCCGGTCCGCGAGCGCCGCAGACAGGCGGCGGAATACCGGCGAGCTCGGGCAGTGGTTGTGCCGCTGCCCGTACACGTGCCGCCGCCCCTCGAAGTCGGTCCGGTTCACCTCGGGGTAGGTCTTGCCCAGCCACGGCGGCATGCCGCCGGTCGCCGTGGCGAGCACGATCTGCTTTCCCTCGGTCACGGCGCGCTGCACGGCGGCGTCCAGTGCGGTGAAATCGTAGGTCTCTTCATCGGGCTGCAGTAGCGACCAGGTGAACACTCCCAACGTGAGGGTGTCGATCCGGGCGAGCTCGAAAGCCGCGTAGTCGACGTCCCAGATCTCGGCCGACCACTGTTCGGGGTTGTAGTCGCCGCCGTAGAGAATCTTCGAGGTGCGAGGGGCGCGCATGAATCTCCTGATCGTCTCGTGCACTGCCTGGCCGTTTCATGCCCTGAACGTGAGTCGAGTGCGGCCGATCTCGCCTATATCTCACTAGGTGAGCGAAAAGCAGAGCACTCGCGGCTAGGGGGTGGTGGGGCTAGGGGGTGGTGGGGGGTGTGTTATTCGGGGTGGGGAGGGTGAAGTCGCGCTCGATGCGTGCGATCAGCGGCATGTCGATGCGCCACAGGGCGAGGGCGAACATGGCCCCGAGGAGCACCAGCGGACCGTCGCCGGCCTGCCAAAGCACCCCGACGGCGCAGATCACCAGGGCCAGCACGCCTACCGTCACGAAGGGCATCCGGAAGACGTGGTGCACGGCCAGCCGGACGGCGTCGCGGGTGCGGAAGGAGAAGCAGGTGGCGATCACGATCGCCTGCGCACCGCTGAGCAGAACGCCAAGCCCGATCACGGCGAGCACGCCCACATAGGCGCCGGGTACTCCGGCGTCGTCGATGTTCGCGGCCGAGGTGGCAAGCACGGCCAGCACCATGAGCATCGGCACCCAGATCCGCAGCACGTCCGCGATCCCGCCCGCGTAGCCGCGGCGGAACGAGCGCCATGGCGCAGGCGCCCCACCGTCCTCGGCATCGCCCCGGCCGCGTGCCCGCCAGGCGAACAAGGTCGCTGAGAACGCCGGGCCGGCCGGCAGCAGGCCAAGGGCCAACGCCCAGGGCGACCGGCCGCCGTCGAGGAGCGCCAGGAGCACCAGACCGGGTGCGCTGGCCAGGGCACACAGCACGGTGAGGGTGAGCGCCCAGTGGATCCATGTGGTGGTGCGGCCGAGCACACCTCTGCCCGGTTCCCCGGGCAGAGGTGTGCTCGCTGGTGCCATCACAGTCATTCTGCAGCGGCGCCGTTCACGAGCTCCACATAGTCGTTCATGCCCGCGCCTTCCAGCTCGGCCACGTACTCGTCCCACTCCTCCATCGGACGCTGGCCAAGGATGAAGGCCGAGGTGTTCTGCATGACGATGTCCTGCAAACTCGACTGTTGCAGAGAGGCCTGCTCCCGCTCGAGCTCATCCATCAGGATCGCCGGGCCGGGATCGGCCACCTCCTTCTCGTTCATCGCCGCCCGGAACTCCACCACTTCGGGGCGCAGCATGGAGTCGAGCAGGTCCTGCGTGGAACCGTGCGCGAGCATCCACACACCGTTGTGGTAGCCATAGTCGGTGTTCAGCGCCTCCGGCGCTCCCGGGTTGAGTCCGTTGATGTCGATGCTCTCGGCCAGGGTGCGGGTACCGTCGTCGGCCACCGTGTAGGTCTCACCCTCCACACCCCACTTGGCGAACTCGAGGCCCTCATCGGAGTAGTACAGCCAATCGATGTACTGCAGCATCGCCACGAAGTTCTCCGATTCGGCGGCACTGGAGGAGAAGACGATCCCGGATTCGAACCGGCCGCCGGTCGAGGCGTCCATCCGGTCCCCTGCCGGGCCGGCCGGAACCACGATCTGGCGTAGCTCGGCCCCGTCTTCGCCGGCCTCCTCCAGGGCGGTGCGATAGCCGAGGATCTCCTGGTCATTGGAGCCGATCGCGGCGGACTGGCCGGAGACGAGCTTGGCCTTGGCGGCGTCATCGTCCTGGCTGATGGACTCAGGGTCCATCAAACCGCGATCCACCAGATCGGCGAAGTAGCCGACCAGGTCCCGGTAGCCGTCCTGGGCGCCGGTGTACTCGAACTCACTCCCGTTCCAGGTCACGCCGTCCCCGTACCCCCAGCCGGCCTCGGTGCCGAAGTTACCGGCGGCGGCCTGCAGGGTGGCCTCGATCGGACCGTTCATCGACCATCGGTCGGAGTAGGGGTAGTCGATCTCGGGGTGGGCGTCGGCGACCGTCTCGAGTTGATCGGCGAACTCCTCCCACGTCTGCGGATCCTCGGTCAGGCCGGCTTCCTCCCACAGGTCGGCACGGATCGCGATGGTATAGGTGGGCTTGGGGTTCTCCAGCAGGCCGGGCAGGACGTAGAAGCTGCCATCCTCCTGGCGGGTCCGGTCCAGGTCCTCGGTGAGGCCCCACTCGTCGACCTTCGCGGTGAAGTTCGGCATGTACTCGAGGTACTCCGAGATCGGCAGCAATGTGCCGCTGGCCACGAACTGATCGGCGTCGGCCACATAGGTGGACGGCACGATATCCGGGGCGTCTCCGGCAGCAAGCAGCAGGTTGCGGCGGTCGTTCCAGTCCGAGAGCGGCACGTTCACCATGTCGAAGGAGACGTTGTGGTTCTCCTCCAGGTCCTGCAGGATCGACCAGTCCTCGCTGAAGGCGTAGTTGGGGTGGTCGCGATAGAGCATGCTGAAGGTGACCGGTTCGGTGGCCACGAACGTGGTGCCCACGTCGTAGTCCTCCATCGCGCCGACCATGTGGTCGCTCAGATCGCTGGAATCGGGCGCGTCACCTCCTCCGCCGCCCACATCGTCGGTGGAGCAGGCGGTCAGGGTCAGACCGCCGGCCAGCAGTGCCGCGATCGCGGCGCCGGTTCGTGTTCTTCTCATGGTGTTTTCCTCACAAACTTCCTCGTTCGGGATCAGGGTCAGGTAGAACATCTGCCGGGGTGGCTCAGCCCTTGACGGAACCGAGCATCACTCCGGAGACGAAGTAGCGTTGGATGAACGGGTAGACGCACACGATCGGCAGCACGGTGAGCACCATGGTCACCGCCTGCACATTCGAGGCGATCTGGGCGCTGTCGGCGCCCAGGGATTCGGTGCTGGTGGCGGCCGCCAGCAAGTTCCGTAGATAGACGGTCACCGGATACAGGTCCGAGCGATCCATATACAGGAACGCCTGAAACCAGTTGTTCCAGAAGGAGACCGCGTAGAAGAGCACCATGGTCGCGATCACCGCCTTGCTCAGCGGTAGCACGATCCGGCCGAAGATGCCGTAGGTGGTGAGGCCGTCGATGGCCGCCGCCTCCTCGAGGTCTGCTGGGAAGTTCTCGAAGAAGGACTTCATGATCAGCAGGTTGAAGATGCTGATCGCATTCGGAAGCACGATCGCCCAGATCGTGTTCTTGAACCCGAGCGAGTTGATCAGCAGGTAGTTCGGGATCAGCCCCCCGTTGAAGAACATCGTGAACACGGCGATGCCGATGAAGAAGGTGCGGCCTTTGAGATAGCGCCGCGAGAGCGCATAGGCGAATGTGGTGGTCAGTGCCATCGCGATGAGCGTGGCTACCACCGTGTAGACCACGGTGTTGCGATAGTTCAGCCAGAACATCGGATCGCTCATCACGGCGGTGAAGGTGGTCGTGTTGAACCCGCGCGGGAACACGTTCACCTGCCCGGCCACGATGGCACCCTCGGAGCTGAAGGCCTTGGCCACCAGGTTCACGAACGGGTAGAGCGTGAGCGAAACGATGAGCACCAGCGCGGTGGTGTTGATCACCTGGAACACCCGATAGCCGCGACTCTCGGCGATCCTGGTGGGCCGTACGCGGGCCAGATCAGGGGTTTGTGGGTTCGTGGTCACCACAGGGAGCTCCCGGAGATTCGACGCGAAAGGGCGTTCGCCGAGAGCACCAGGGTGACCCCGATGAGTGCCTCGAACAGCCCGATCGCGGTGGAGTAGGAGTAGCTGCCCGAGCCGATCCCCACCCGGTACAGGTAGGTGGCGATCACGTCGGCCGTCGGGTACAGCAGCGGGTTGTAGAGCAGCAGGATCTTCTCGAAGCCCACCGCCATGAACTGGCCGATGTTCAGGATGAGCAGCACCATCATCGTCGGCCGGATACCGGTCAGGGTGATGTGCCAGGTCTGCCGCCATCGGTTCGCACCGTCGATGCGGGCCGCCTCGTAGAGCTGATCGTCGATCGTGGTCAGTGCGGCAAGGTAGAGGATCGTCCCCCAGCCCACGGTCTGCCAGATCTCCGAGCCCACGTAGATGGTGCGGAACCAGTCCGGATCCTGCATGAAGGAGATCTGTTCCCCGCCGAGAGCTTCGATCAGCTGGTTGATTGACCCGTTCAGCGAGGTGAGTTGCAGGACCATCCCGGCCACGATCACGATCGACATGAAGTGCGGGAGGTAGGTCATCGTCTGCACGAACCGTTTGAACAGCCGCGTGCGCACCTCGTTCAGCATCAGCGCGAGGAGGATCGGCAGCGGGAAGACGATCGCCAGAGTGAGCCCGCCGATGATCAGCGTGTTCGTGAACACCCGCCAGAACGTGGGGTCCTGGATGAACATCTCGACGTAGTGCAGGCCGACCCACTCGTCGCCGAAGATGGATCCGCCGGGCCGGAACCGGCGGAAGGCGATGATGTTCCCGGCCATCGGCACGTACTTGAACAGCCCGAGGAACAGCACCGGAAGCACCAGGAAGGTGTACAGGCGCCAGTCCCGGCGCAGTGCCCGCCGCCAGGTGGTCCGCCCACGCCGACGGCGGCTCTTCAGCGTCTGGGCCGGCGGCACCACCTGGGTGGGTTCCGGAGGAGCCACGGTGGTCATCTGCTCACCTCCACATGAGCAGTCGAGAAATGCGCCCGGTCATGGCCGACGATGCGCGCAGGTCCGACGAGGTCAAGATCGAGTGCCGCGTGGATGTCGGCTGAGGAGCGGGCCAGGCGGAGCTGCATCCGGCCTGGTTCGACGATGCGCTGCAGATCCCGGCCGGTGAAGCTGGTGAGATCGGCCGGGACGTCGAAGCGCACAGCGGCGGACTCCCCGGGCTCGAGCGGCACCCGGGCGAAGCCGATGAGTCGGATCACCGGCCGGGTGACCTGAGCGACCGGATCGTGCAGGTAGAGCTGGACGATCTCCGTACCGGGCCGGTCACCGGTATTGCGCACGGTCACCGCGAGCGAGGCAGCTCCGTCGCTGGCCCAATCACCGTCGGAGACGATCCGGGCGTCGGTCCAATCGAAGGTGGTGTAGCTCAGGCCGTGACCGAAGGCGAAAGCGGGGGTGGGGTCCAGGTTCGAGACCCCCGAGGCCTGCCCGAGCGGCGCGGTCAGGTAGGTGCCGGGCTGGCTGCCGGGATCGCGAGGAATTCCGAGCGGGAGCCGGCCGGACGGTTCCGTCTCCCCGGTGAGGATCTCGGCGATCGCGTCGCCGCCGCGCTGCCCGGGGAAGAAGGCCTGCACGACGGCGCTCGCCCGTTCCGCGAGAGCGCCGAGTGCGTAGGGGCGTCCGCTCAGGACGACGATGACGACAGGGGTATCCGTGGCGAGCAGGGCCTCCAGGAGGTCGTGTTGCTTGCCCGGCAGGGCCAGATCGGGTGCATCGCATCCCTCTCCGGAGGTTCCGCGCCCAAACAGGCCGGAGCGGTCACCCACCACGGCGATGCACACCTCGGCGCCTTCGGCCGCCGCCACAGCCTCGGCGATCCCGGTGGTGTCCGGGTCGGTCACGTCCACGCCGCGGGCGTGCACCACGTCGGTGCACGCGGCCAGCGCCGCCTGCACCGTCGGGATGTCGATGCCGAGCTCGTGGTCGGGATGGCGCACTCCCACGTGGGCAGGGAAGGAGTAGCAGCCGAGCATGGCGTACGGATCGTCGGCCAGGGGCCCCACCACCGCCACGCGACGGTCTGCGGCCAACGGCAGAACGCCGTCATTGGCCACCAGCACCACCGCCTCCCGGGCGAGGCGCAGGGCCAGTTCGCGCCCCTCGGCATCGTCGAACACCACCGGGCCGGCCGGTTCGGGGACGTAGCCGGGATCGAGCAGACCGAGTTCGACCTTCTGCGTGAGTACCCGAGCCAGCGCGCGGTCCAGCAGGGACTCCGGGACGTCTCCGGCCCGGACGGCGTCGATCAGTGGCTTCAGGTAGGCGTCGCCGGAGGGGAGTTCGATGTCGACCCCCGCGGCGAGCGCAAGTCCCGCCGCCTCACCAAGACTGCCCGCCACCCCATGGAGGGCGTGCAGGAACCGGACGCCGAAGTAGTCGGCCACCACGGTGCCGGTGAAGCCCCACCGCTTGCGCAGCAGCTCGGTGAGGAGGTGTTCGTCGGCAGCAGTGGGCACGCCGTCGATCTCGGTGTAGGAGTGCATCACCGATCGTGCGCCGCCATGGCGCAGTGCCGCCTCGAACGGCGGCAGGATCACATCGGCCAGCTCGCGCGGGCCCATCGAGACCGGCGCCAGGTTGCGACCGGCACGGGAGGCTGAATAGCCGGGGAAGTGCTTGAGGGTGGCCACCACACCAGAGGACTCCAGGCCGCGGACGTAGGCCGCGCCAATGGCGGCCACGAGATAGGGGTCCTCGGCAATAGTCTCCTCGGTGCGCCCCCAGCGGTAGTCGCGGGTGACGTCCAGCACCGGGGCGAGGCCCTGATGGATCCCGGCGGCGCGCATCGTGGCACCGATCTTCGCGGCCATCTGTGCCACCAGGTCCGGGTTGAAGGTGGCGCCCCAGCTCGGCGGCACCGGATAGGCGGTGGCGCGCCAGGCGGCGAACCCGGCCAGGCACTCCTCGTGTACCTGCGCAGGAATGGCGAATCGGCTGGTGGCCATGATGTCGCGTTGTGAGGCAGCCAGCGCCCGGGCGCCGCCCTCGGGGTCCACCGGCACCGTGCCGAACGGACGGGTGAGCTGGCCCAGTCCGTGCCTGATCGCCTGGGCCCAGACCACCGGATCACCGGCCATCTCGGACTGCTGCGGAGCCACGTCACCGGTCTCGGCGTTCGCGCCCACCCACAACCCCACGAGCTGGGCGGTCTTCTCCTCCAGGGTGAGCGCGGCGATCAACCCGTCCACCCGGTCGGTGACGGAGGCCGAGGTGTCCCGCCAGATCTCCTGGGTAGCGGCGTCGGCATGCAGCGTCATCGGACTCCTTTGGTGTGGAACCGCGATCGAGGGGATCGGCCCGGTTCGGTGGTTGGGTTGGTGTGGCAGAGGTGGGGCAGCTACTTGCCAAAGCCAGCAGTCAGGCCGCTGACCAGTTGGCGACGGCCCACGACGTAGGCCGCCAGGATGGGCAGGACGGAGAGCGTGACAGCAGCAAGCACAGCCGGGACGTTCGTGGAGAACTCGCCCTGGTAGGACCACAGGGAGAGGGGCAGCACGCGCACCCCCGCGCTTTGCGTCAGTACCAGCGGGAAGAGGAAGCCGTTCCATACCTGGAGTGCCTGGTAGATGCCGACAGTCATCAATGCCGGGCGAGAAAGTGGTAGCACCAGCGTGGGAAGGATCCGCCACTCACTGGCGCCGTCAACGCGCATCGATTCGAACAGCTCACCCGGGATGTCTCGGACGAAGTTCGTAATGATCAGCACGCTGATCGGGATACCGAATGCGATGCTCGGCAATATCAGGGCCCACAAGGTGTCATACAGGCCGATCTGCACAATCAGGTAGTAGACGGGAATGATCGTCGCCTGCAGGGGAATCGCGATACCGAGCAAAATCAGCTCGAGCGTCCGCTTCGCCAGCCGGCTGGTGGAACGCACCACGTAATAGGACGCCATCAACGACACCGCGAGGATGACGGCCACCGCAGCGACCGTGACCAGCACACTGTTGGTCAGGTATCGCACGAACTCGTTCTCGAGCACCAGTTGGTAGGCATCGAGAGTCGGGTTACCCGGGATCGAGAGCGGGTTCTCGTCGTAGTAGTCCGCCTGGGGCCGCAGGCTCGTCACGACGATGTAGTAGATCGGGACGATGATCACGAGCAGCCATAGCCATCCAGCCAGACCGCCCACCACATTCGGCCGTTGATATCGCATCACAGGCCCGCCTGCTGACTTTCCATCTTGCTGGCGCCCGAGAGCCGGTTCAGGGCGAGACCGAGTGCCAGCCCTACCGCGACCAGGATCACGGCGATCGCACTCGCCTGCCCCATGTCGTAACTGCGGAATCCGGTGAGGTACATATCGAGCGGAAGGATGCGCGTAGCTCCCCCGGGCCCGCCTCCGGTGAGCACGAAGATCAGGTCGAAGTAGGTGAGGGAACCCACCAGCATCAATGTCGATGAGGTGATGATCGTGTACCGAAGTTGCGGCAGCGTGATGTTGACGAACCGAGCCAGGCGTCCGGCCCCGTCAATCGTGGCCGCCTCATACAACGACTCAGGGATCTGTCGCACACCAGCCTGGTAGAGGAGCGAGTGCAGCGGCACGAAACACCACGCCACGACGAAGACGACGACGAAAAGCGCCAGGTCCGGGTCACCAAGCCAGTTCTGCCCCAGGAACTCCGAGTTGAACGCTCGGGAGAGCCCGAAGTTCGGATCGAGCAGCGATTGGAACGTGATGCCGACGGCCGCGGCGGAGAACACCAAAGGCAGGAAGTACAGCACCGAAAGGAATGCGCGATACCGCTGGCGGCCCGCCATGAAAACGCCGAGGAGCAACGCCACCGGCGCCTGGAACACGTACGACACGGCGGTGAAGACGAACGTGAGCCACATGGCGTGCCGGGTCACCGGGTCCGCGAGAGTCTGCTCCCACTTCGCCAGCCCCGCCCACTGCGGCGAGGACAGTCCGTCCCACTCCATGAACGAGAGCACGACCACCCCGCCCAGGGGTATCAACGCGAACGCGGCGAAGAATGCGAGCGCCGGCACCGCCATCAGGAAGGAGGGTCCCCCGCGACCGCTACCTGAGGAGTTGGTCCGCTGCGCGGTGGTCCGAGTGCCGATGTCCGGCTGGTCAGTCGACAGCGCCATCTCAGAGCGTGGCGTTCATGTTGTCGACGAACTCCTCGGGTGTGATCTGCATGAGGAACAGCTGACTCAGGTTGGTCAGCAACTCCTGTGCAGGACCCGGGGGCAACGCCTGGTCCCAGGAGAGCTGAAAGTGCGGTGCTTCGCTGGCTAAGTCGTAGGAGAAGGTCAGGAAGTCGCCGTTCTCGCTTTCAGCCAACTGGTCGGCGATCCCCTGGACCGGTGGCACCGCACCCGCGGCGATCATCTCCTCGATCTGGGTGTCGTCGTAGAGCTGCTCGCTGATCCAGCCAAGGGCGGCTTCTTGTTCCTCGTCGGAGGCGGCGGAAGAGACGGAGAACACGTTGGCCGGATTCCCCACGATGTTGGCCGGGTCTCCCGCACCGCCCTCGACCGACGGGAACTGTGTCCAGCCGAGAGCCGACTCGGTGAACTCGGCTGCGTCACTGCGGAAGGTGGCGTAGGCCGAACTGAGCCACAGGAGCATGGCTGCCCGGCCTGTGTGCACGAGCGCAATGTCGGCGTTCTGGTCCGCAGCGACAGACGCATAGTTGTCGCCGAACGCCCCCGTTTCGACCAGCTCCTGGATGCGGGTGGTCGCCTCCAAGAACGCTGGGTGAGACCACGCATCAGGTTCACCATCGAGAACGGCTTGGAAGGCCTCCGGACCGCCGATGCGGTCCGTCAGGTACTGAATCCACTTGAGTTCGGGCCAGACGCTGGCGCCTGCCAGGGCGAACGGCAGCACATCGTTGTCCTGGAGTTCCGCGCTGACCGAGAGCATCTCCTCATAGGTGGTGGGCACCTCGAGTCCGTGCTCATCGAAAATGTCGCGGTTGTAGAACAGGACTACTGGCTGCACGTCGTTGACCGGAACGGCGTAGGTGGTGCCGTCCACCTGACCGTTCTGCGCGACTGACGGGAGGAGCCGTTCCTCGAGGTCGCCGGTGGAGCCGGACAGATCGATGATCTGGTCGTTGTTGGCATAGTCCGCGAGGGTGCCACCGCCCCAGCTCAGCACCAGAGTAGGCGCCTGCCCCGCACCTACCGCCGTGCGGATTCGCTCCTTGTAGGCGTCGTTCTCGAACTCTTCGACGGAGATCTCCTGATCCGGATGGGCCTCGTTCCAGCGGCTCACCGAATCACTGATCACTGGCCACATACCTCCGGTGAGGATCCATACGTTCGCCGAGCCGGCGCCGTCGGGATTCTCACCCGGCTGGGTTCCGCCCTCACAGGCAGCAAGCCCCAGTGCGAGAGCCGATGCGCCGGAGAAGCCCAGGAAACTGCGGCGGGACGCCGTGCTGTTCATCGCCGGAAAGCCGCCGAAGGCGCTACCGCTAGTTCGGCCTCGAGTGTCGATATCACGCATCATCAGACTCCTTCGTCTTCGCGGACCATCAGTTCGCAACTATCGGACTATGGAACGATAGTACGGTGAGATTAGGCGATGGGGCCGCGCCCGTCAAGCAGGGGATGTGGACGCTCAGATCGACCCGTCTACGCGCCGATTCGCGCGCACATAGGGCACCCTCGACGAAGGCGAGGCACAACTCGCACTCTCACCCTTCACGCACTGGTCCCGACCGCCGTGGTAGCGTCGCTCCGATAGTTGCGAACGGGAAGGTGGCCATGTCAGAGCAGGAGACCTCGACGATCTCGTCGATTGCGGCGGAAGCGGGCGTCTCTGTGCCGACTGTCTCCAAGGTGCTCAACGGGCGCAGCGACGTCGCGGCCGCGACGCGAGCGCGCGTCGAGGAGATCGTCGCCAAACACGGATACCGTCGACGTAACCGCGGGCCGGTCCGCTCCGGTCCGCCGATGATCGACCTGGTCTTCCACGAGATCACGAACGAATGGTCGATGGAGATCATCCGCGCCGTGGAGGAGACCGCCGGGGCCGCCGGGGCCGGCATGGTGCTTTCCGAACTGGGCGGGCGGCATCGGCCCGCTCAGGACTGGCTGGACAACGTGCTCGCGCGCCGCCCGCTCGGGGTGATCCTCGTGCTCGCGCGGCTCACCGATGCCCAACACGATCAGCTCGAATCACGTCAGATCCCCTCGGTGGTGGTGGACACCGATGGCGAACCTCGCCCGGGTGTGCCAGCCGTCGGCTCGACGAACTGGGATGGCGGCCTGGCCGCCACGAAGCACCTCATCGGCCTCGGCCATCGCCGGATCGCCGTCATCTCCGGGCAGCCGGACGTCCTGTGCTCACGTGCACGAGTGGACGGTTACCGCAGCGCCCTGGACCAAGCCGGAATCGCCTACGACCCGGCTCTCGTGCGGTGGGGCGACTTCTACATCTGGCGCGGCGAGGACCACGCGCGCGATCTGCTCAGCCGCGAGGACCGGCCTACCGCGATCTTCGCCGGCTCGGATATGCAGGCCGTCGGCGTCCTGCGGGCCGCGCGGGAGCTCGGCCTGCGCGTGCCCGAAGATCTCTCCGTGGTGGGATACGACGATCTACCGATCGCGTCCTGGTACTCCCCCACCCTCACCACAGTGCACCAGCCGCTGCGGCAGATGGCCGCCACAGCCACACAGATGGTGCTCACCCTCTCCCGTGGAGAGCAGCCGTCGGCGCTGCGGGTGGACCTTGCCACTGAGCTGGTGGTGCGGGAGAGCACTGGTCCTCCGCCCGAGTCAGCCTGAGGCCCTCAACCGCCGAGGCGGCATAGGAAGGTCGCGACCCCGACGGCCGTGCGCTCGAGGTCGCCCGGGTGCACACTCTCATTCGGGGCATGCATCTGACTGGCCGGGTCGCTCAGGCCGAGCATCACGATCGAAGCGTCGGGATGTGCGGTGGCGAGGGCCGCCGTCAAGGGAATGGATCCGCCTTGACCAGCGGTGATAACAGGGCGCCCGAACGCCTCGGCAAGGGCGGACCGCAGCGTCTCGAACTCGCGGGTGTCCGTGCGTGCGCCGAATGGGGACCCCAGTCCCTGCAGTTCGGTGCTCACCCGCACCCCCCAGGGCGCCACCCGGCGCAGCTGTGCCATGAGCAGATCGGCCGCCTCACCGGCATCAACGCCCGGGGGCACCCGCAGGTTCAGGCGAGCGGCCGCCGTCGGCTGGATGGCCGCGACCGAACCCGCCACGGGAGGGGCGTCAATGCCGAGGATGGTGACGGCGGGGCGTGCCCAGACCATGTCCGCCACAGCGCCTGAGCCCAGCACGGCCACGCCATCGCGGATGCCTGCGTCGGTACGGAACGTGGCCTCGTCGTAGGCCGTTCCGGGCCACACGCCGTCGGCGGCGAGACCCTCGATCGTGGTGTTGCCCTCTCCATCGCGCAGCGTGGCGAGCATGGAGACCAATGCCGCAAGCGCATCGGGCGCTGCGCCACCGAACGCCCCGGAGTGCAGCTCACCGGCGAGGGACTCCACTCGCACCACCACGTCCGCGACACCGCGCAGCGCGACGGTCAGGGTGGGCTGGCCGACCACGACATTGCCGGTGTCCTGGATGAGGATCACGTCCGCCTCAAACTCGTCCGGATGGGCGGCCACGTACTGCTCCAGCCCACCGGTGCCCTGTTCCTCGGATCCCTCGATCACCACGGTGAGCGAGACCGGGTACTCGGTCTGGCCGATGGCTGCGAGCGCCCGCAGCGCGGTGAGGTGGGAGACCACGCTGCCCTTGCAGTCGGCGGCGCCGCGGCCGTAGTAGCGCCCGTCTCGTTCGGTCAGGGTGAACGGGTCGCTGACCCAGGCATCGGTGGTGGAGGCCGGTTGCACGTCGTAGTGGGCGTAGAGGAGCACACGCGGCGCGCCAGGCGGGCCCTCGTAATGGCCGATGACGGCGTCACTGCCGTCCGGAGTGCGCACCAGCGACGTATCGCTCAGGCCGAGGGCGATGAGATGGTCACGGACCCACTCGGCGGCAAGGCGGCACTGCTGCGGATCCTCCACGGATGGGTCCTGCACGGAACGAAAGGCTACGAGTTCAGTCAGGTCCGCGAGTGCCTGGGGCATCAGCCGGTGCACGGTGGTGGCCAGCTGGTCGAGGTCATGCGTCACGTGGGTGTCTCCTGTGCTCGGGTGTGCTGCGAGCCTACCCAGCGGAGTCTTGCGTCAGTGGGTCGGGGCCGATCGCCACCGGCCGCCACGGTGACCGGCCACCCAGGCGGCCACCTGCGTGCGGCGTTGCAGTCCCATCTTCGCCAACAGCGACGTCACGTGGTTCTTCACGGTCTTCTCGGCCACGCCGAGAGATTCGGCGATTTCCCGGTTCGAAAGACCGTCCCCGATGAGAGCGACAATGCGCCGTTCGGTGGGGGTCAACGCGGCCGTGGGGTCGTCCTCGCTGCCAACGGGCCGGGCGAGGCCCTCGCGCAGCAGGGTGCGGCCGGCCGCCACGGCGCGGACGACCTCGACGATCTCGGTACCGCGCACCGTCTTGAGCACGAAAGCGTGCGCGCCGGACTCGAGCGCGGCTGCGCGGGCATCCTCGTCGCCGAACGAGGTCAGGACCACGGCACGGACTTGCGGCACCTCGGCGCGTATCGCGCGGATGACGTCCAGGCCGGTGCCGTCCGGGAGCTGCAGGTCCACCAGGAGCAGATCGGGGCGGGTGAGCGCGCCGCGGCGGCGTGCTTCAGCGACGGATGCGGCCTCGGCCACCACGGTCAGGTCGGCAGCGGTGTCGATCACCCCGGCGATGCCGCGGCGGACGATCTCGTGATCGTCCACGATGAGCACGCGCACTGGATCCGCCACGAGTCCAGCCTATGCCGTGGCCGGTCACACGTCGGCGTGCGCGGGCGGGGCCGACGGGTGGCGGCCAATCCGCTCACCGCCCGTGCCACCAGTCATGGGTAGGAGTCGTGACCTCCGGCACGGACGCCTGGGCGTGCCTTTTCATAGGCTGGCTGTCATGGGTCGAACCTCGCCATCGCACGATGCCACCCCCACCACGAGCACTCGGTGGATCGCCCCGGTCGTACTCCCGGTGGCGGCAGTGCTCCTCGCCTCCGCGCTGCTGGCGCCTGATCCCGACGGCGCGCCGGTCGCCTCCGTCATCACCGCGGCGCTGCTCTGGGGTGGCATCCTCGTCGCGATTGCGCTGGTGGTGGCCGCCGTGCCGTGGTTGATCGCCCGGTTTCACCGCAACCAGGACCCGCCCAGGGAAGGGGCACCCAGCGGGGCCCTCGCCAGCGCGCGCATCTGGCCGGCACTCGCCGTTGTCAGCGGCTTCGTGATGCTCACCTCGCTGAGTGGGCGAATTCCGCGACTTGCCCTCTTCGAGCCGTTCGAGCACAACTGGCAGGGCAAGATCCTGGACCTCCTCTGGGTCGGAATCCTGTTCTGGGTGTTGCGCCGCTGGGCGCGCGAGGAGGCGGGGATGACCTGGCGCCTCCGGCCCGGCTCCGCCCGCCGGGCACTACTCGCCATTGCGGCAGTGTTCACGATCTTCGTCGGTTTGTCGCTGCTGTCGGTGGTGCTCGACGAGAACGCCCACCAACAGACCGGGCTTGAGCAGGTGCTGTTCAACCTGACGATCCCGAACCTGACTGAGGAACTGATCTGGCGCGGGGCGATGCTCGCGGTGCTCGACCGCGCCTTCGGGACACCGTGGCGTCTCGGCGGGGCGCCTGTGGGTTGGGGATTGGTGATCACCAGTGTGGTCTTCGGCGCCGGGCACATGATCCTGCTCAGCCCGGACGGAGCGTTCTCGGTCAACGTGGCGGGCGGGGTCTTCGCCGCCGGCATGGGTGTGCTCCTCGCCTGGATCTGGGCCTACACCCGTAGCCTCTGGCCGGCCTTCCTGCTGCACTGCGCACCCGAGGTCGCCGTCGATGTGGCGATGCTCGCCACCGGCTGATCACCCAGGCCTCAGCCCGGTGGTTCTGCCGTTGACCTACGCACCTGCAACTCGACGGGAAGAACCCGGGTCGCTGCCTCGCCCGGGGTGAGCAGCAGGTCGACTGCTGTGGCGCCCATCTCCAGCGCGGGCACGGCCACCGTGGTCAACGGTGGGGCAAGCAGTCGGGCGACCGGGACATCGTCAAAGCCCACCACACTCATCTGCTGCGGGACGCTCACGCTCCGGTCGGCCAGCCGGCCCAGAATGCCCAGGGCGAGCTGGTCGTTGAAGGCGAGGATCGCCGTCACCCCTGCGGCAAGCGCACGATCGGCCGCGGCGATACCCCCGGCCGAGCCAGGGCGGAAGGCGCCCAGGTCCACCACGGCACCGGCGGCGAGCTCATGCCGGGCGGCCTCGGTGAGCCCCTCGCGGCGGCGCGCATCGGACCAGGACATGGCCGGGCCACCGGCATACCCGATGCGGGTGTGGCCCAGTGCGGCCAGGTGCGCCACCGCCTGGGCCATCCCGTCGGCGTTGTCGCCGACCACGGCGGCAACGCCCTCAAGCACCCGGTTCACCAACACCACGCGGGTTCGCCCCGCCACCTCAGCGATATCGTCATCGCTGGTCCGGGAGGAGGCAAGTACCGCGCCGTCACACACCATCGCCAGCTGGCCGAGCACCTCGAGCTCGCGGCTAGCGTCTTCGTCGGTGTCGGCGATCATCGCGCTCAGGCCCGCGGCTCGGACCTGGCGTTGCATCCCCGTGGCGACGGAGGCATAGAAGGCATTCTGTAGGTCGGGCACCACGAGACCGATGGCCTGCCCTCGCCCGGTGACGAGCTGACGAGCCGCGCGGTTGGGCTGGTAGTCCAGTTCGGCGGCGATGCGCCGGACTCGCTCCCGGGTGCCTGCTGCCACGATCGTGGACCCAGCGAGCGCGCGGGAGACGGTGGCCATGGAGACGCCGGCGGCGGCCGCGACCTCACGAAGAGTCGTCACCACCGGCTCACCACCTCCTGCTTCGCAAACGTTTGCAGTGCGCTTGTACCGCTCGATCTGACCATGCTAGCGTGCCTTTCATTGACTTCGTGCAAACGTTTGTGACGCACTCGCCCGAGCGGCGTTGCGCAGAGGAGAGATATGACGCAGCAGTCAGCCGAACTCGTTGAACGCATCGGTGCCGCCCGCCTCGTCCCCGTGGTCGTGCTCGACGACGCCGCCTCGGCGGCCCCGCTTGCCGAGGCTCTGGTGGCCGGTGGGCTTCCGGTGGCCGAGGTGACCTTCCGGACAGCAGCGGCTGTGGAGTCGATCCGTGCGATGTCGGCTCGTGGCGACATGCTCGTCGGCGCCGGTACCGTGCTCACCCCGGAGCAGGTGGATGCGGCCGTGGACGCCGGTGCGTCCTACGTCGTCTCCCCCGGGTTCTCCCAGGCGGTGGTGCGCCGCTGCCTGGAGCGTGGCGTGTTGCCCCTGCCGGGAGCGGTGACTGCCACCGAGGTGCAGGCCGCCCTGGCCGAGGGCCTGGAGGTGGTGAAGTTCTTCCCCGCCGAGACCTCTGGCGGAGCGAAGGCGATCAAGGCCCTCGCTGCCCCGTTCGGTGGGCTGCGATTCGTACCCACCGGCGGGATCGGACCGAAGAACGTGGCCGAGTACACCGCCGTCAGCGCTGTGCTGGCCGTGGGCGGGTCGTGGATGGTTCCGCGGGACGAGATCGCGGCCGGCAACTTCGACCGCGTCAGCGAACTGACCCGCGAGGCCGTCACGCTCGTCGCCGGCTGAGCCTGAGCACCGCTGCCACCTGTTCCAGCAACTAGATCGACGAGGGATTTCATGAGCCTGACCATCCGCCCCGCATCCGAGTGCCGCTACGACGTCGTCTCCCTGGGCGAGATCATGCTTCGGATGGACCCGGGCGAGGGCCGCATCCGCACCACCCGCAACTTCCGCGTCTGGGAGGGCGGTGGCGAGTACAACGTGGCCCGTGGGCTGCGCCGTGCCTTCGGCTTGCGCGCGGCCGCCGTGACCGCCCTCGCGGACAATGAGGTGGGCCGGCTGGTGGAGGACTGCATGCTCACCGGCGGGGTGGACACCTCGTTCATTACCTGGGTGCCCTATGACGGGATTGGCCGCGAGGTGCGCAACGGCCTGAACTTCACCGAGCGGGGCTTCGGGGTGCGCGGGGCCGTCGGCGTCTCCGACCGGGGCAACACCGCAATCAGCCAGATGAAGCCGGGCCAGGTGGACTGGGACCACCTCTTCGGTGAGCTCGGCGTGCGCTGGCTGCACACCGGCGGCATCTTCGCCGCCCTGTCCGACTCCACTGCCGACGTGGTGATCGAGGCGGTCACGGCGGCGAAGAAGCACGGCACGGTCGTCTCCTACGACCTTAATTACCGGCCCAGCCTGTGGAAGACCATCGGCGGCCAAGCCAAGGCCCGCGAGGTGAACACCGCGATCGCGCCGCACATCGACGTGATGATCGGCAACGAGGAGGACTTCACCGCCTCACTTGGCTTCGAAGTGGAGGGCACTGGGGACAACCTGGACAACCTCGACATCGATAACTTCAAGGCGATGATCGCCACCGCCTCGGAGGCGTTCACCAACTTCCAGGTGATCGGTACCACGCTGCGCACCGTGCACACCGCCTCGGACAACGACTGGGGCGCCATCGCCTGGTCCCGCGAGGAAGGTTTCGCCGAGGCCACCCACCGCGAGCACCTGGAGATCCTGGACCGGGTGGGCGGTGGCGATTCGTTCGCTTCCGGGCTGATCTACGGGCTGCTCGAGGGTGAGTCCATCCAGACGGCGGTGGACTACGGAGCCGCGCACGGCGCGCTGGCCATGTCCACCCCGGGCGACACCACCATGGTCACCAAGGCCGAGGTGCTCAAGCTCGCCGGTGGCGGGAGCGCGCGCGTGGACCGCTGACGCGTGTGGATCCGCTTCCTCGCACCCGCATCTGAACCCACTTTTCGTGTCTGAACCCTCGCAGCGGAGGGTTCTTACATGAAAAAGGGGTTCAGATGGCGCGGGGTTCAGACGGCGCGTCAGCGCGGCGGACGCTGGCAGCGCGGGCAGAAGAACGAGGACCGGTTCATGAACGTCTCGCGAACGATGCCCGCGCCGCACCGCGGGCACGGCTGGCCGTCCTGGCCGTAGACAGCGAGTGAGCGGTCGAAGTATCCGGAGGCGCCGTTCACGTTCACGTACAGGGCGTCGAAGCTGGTTCCGCCGGCCACGAGTGCATCGCGCATCACGGCCTCGGCGGCGTCGAGCACCGCTGCCACCATCGCCGGGCGCATCCGATCCGTGGGCCGGGCGTAGTGCACTTTCGCCCGCCACAGCGCCTCATCGGCGTAGATGTTCCCGATACCTGAGGTCAACTCCTGGTCCAGCAGTGCCCGTTTGATCCCCCGACGACCGGCCCGCACCCGACGATTCAGCGCAGCGCGGGCGCGCGGCTCGGCGAGCACAGGGTCGAGTAGGTCGCGGGCAATGTGGGCCACCGGGGCCGGCAGAAGGGGCGCCACAGGTGACCCACCGGCGTCACCGCCAGGGCCGCCGTCGGCGGTGGGGACCAGATCGGCCACGGTGAGGTAGCCGAACGTGCGCTGGTCCACGAACCACAGGTCGGGTCCGTCGGCGAGCTCGATCCGCACCCGCAGGTGCGGATTGGTCGCGGCATCATCGGAGACCAGCAGCTGCCCGCTCATCCCCAGATGGGCGAGCAGTGCGTAGTCCTCCCCCACGCCGCCCGGACCGTCCAGCGTGAGCCAGCAGAACTTGCCCCGCCGCACCGCCGCCGTGAAGGCACGCCCGGTCAGCAGGGCTCTCAACTCCTCGGCGCCACCGAGTTGGCGCCGCACCGCCCGCTCACGCAGCACCTGCACGCCAGTGATCCGGCGGCCCAGGACGTGTTGGGCGAGACCGGAACGGACGGTCTCCACCTCGGGAAGCTCAGGCACCTACCGGTCCGCGTCCACCGGATCGGCCGATGCATCGGCCCCGTCCGCTTCAAGTGCCCGGTAGGCACTCTCCGCCGCCCGCTGCTCGGCGATCTTCTTCGATGAGCCCTCACCCGCGCCCCAGGAACGTTCGCCCAGCATGAGCGTGGCCGTGAAGTGCCGCTCGTGATCGGGTCCGGAACTGTCTACCTGGTAGGCCGGAGCACCCAAACCATGGGTGGCCGCGAGCTCCTGCACGCTGGTCTTCCAGTCCAGCCCGGCTCCGAGTCCAGCCGCGGACTCCAGGGTCGGGCCGACCAGCCGCTCCACGAACGCCCGCGTCGGCTCCAGCCCGTGGCACAGGTACACCGCACCGATCACGGCTTCCATGGTGTCGCACAGGATCGAATCCTTGTTGTGCCCACCGGTGCCCCGCTCGCCCCGCCCGAGCAGCAGATACTCACCGAGCCCAAGCTCACGAGCCACAGCCGAGAGTGCTCGTTGGGACACGGTGGCCGAGCGCATCTTGGCCAGGTCGCCTTCGGAATTGTCCGGGTGCGTGCGGTACAGGTGCTCGGTCACGATGATCCCGAGCACCGCATCTCCCAGGAACTCCAGGCGCTCATTGGTGGGGATACCGCCGGCCTCGTGTGCGAACGACCGGTGGGTGAGGGAGAGGACCAGCAGCTCCGGGTCCACCTCGATCCCCAGCGCCTCGATCAGCTCGTCGACGGACGGTGCCTTCACTGCGGCGACTCTCCTGCGCCTTCGGAATCATCGTCGGCCTCGGTGGGGATCTCCGCACCAGCCAGTGCCGCGAGTGCAGACCAACGCGGGTCGATCTGTTCATGTGCATGGTCAGGTTCGGCGTCGGCCAGGCGCACCCCGCAGGTGGGGCAGAGCCCGGGGCAGTCGGCGCGGCACAGTGGCCGGAACGGGAGTGCGAGCACGACGGCGTCCGTCACCGTCGCCTCGAGGTCCAGGATCTCGCCTTCGAGTTCAGGCAGGAGTTCCTCGTCCTCGTCGTGCTCGTCACCGCCGCCTTTACTGGGTTCCTGTGTTCCCGGGTAGGCGAACATCTCGGTGATGTCCACATCCAGGTCGAGGCTGAGCGGAGCCAGGCACCGCACGCACTCCCCAGCAGCCCTCGTCTGCGCGGTTCCGGTCACGAGAACGCCGTCCATCACGGCCTCCAGGCGCAGATCGAGTGCGACCTCTTCCCCGGCCGGAACGGCGATCACCTCGGTGCCCATCGGGTCGGCGACCGGCACGTCGAGGGCGAGGGTGCGCATGGACCCGGCCCGGCGGCCGAGATCGTGGGTGGAGATCTGGTACGGCTTCACTCCTTCTCACCTCCGTCTGCGTGGGTGTTCGACGCCCGCGTCCGCGCACGCTCCATCAGCCGAGCGCGGCCGGCAGCAACCTGACCGGCAATCGAGTTGAGATCGATCTCGAACTGCGCGAGCTGACGATCACAGTAGTCATCTGCTTCCCGGGAGAGCTTCTCGGCGGCTTCTTCGGCGTCGCTGACGATGCGTTCGGCGCGCTCGTTCGCCTCGGCGATCACCGCCTCGCGGGAGACCAACTCATCGGCCTGGGCTTTCGCCTTCTCCACGATCGTGCCGGCTTCGCGCCGGGCGCGTTGAAGAACGGAATCGGCATCCGCCACCACCGAGTCGGCTCGAGTGATCTGGTCCGGAAGCACCGCCGTGGCGGAATCGATCAGCTCGAGCACCTCGGCGCGATTGACCAGCACCGAGGCGGACATCGGCATCGACCGGGCGGAGGAGACGACGTCAGCGAGTTCGGCGAGGATAGCCACCAGAGACTCACCCTGCTCAGCTTCTTTGCTCATCGGGAACCATCCTTCATCTGAGGTGCCAACGCTGCGTAGACCGCGTCGCTGACGGCGGGTGGGACCAGGTCGGTGATGTCGCCGCCGTAACGGGCCACGTCCTTGACCATGGAGGAGGAGACGTGCGCCAGTTCGGGCGCACCGGTCACGAACACGGTCTCCACACCGCTGAGGTGCCGGTTCATCAAGGCCATCGGCTGTTCGGCGTCGTAGTCGGCACCGCCGCGCAGGCCCTTCACGATCGCGTGGGCACCGAGCTCGGCGCACAGGTCCGCGAGCAGTCCTGGCATGCGCACCACCCGCACACCCTCCAAATTGGCCACCGCTTCGGTGAACAGGTGAACACGCTCGTCGGCATCGAGCAGCGCAGCCTTCGTCGCATTGATGCCGACGGCCACCACCACCTCCTCGAACAGGGTCCGGGCGCGCCGGACGATGTCCAGGTGCCCGAGGGTGACCGGGTCGTAGGACCCGGGGCACACGGCGATACGAGAAGTCACATGCGCCAACCTACCGTCGCGGGCCCGAAGATGGCCCACAGCGCCCGCCGAGAGACCGGTTTCTCGGGTAGGATGAGCCATACGTCACCCACCCCGAGCGAAGGTGTCTCTTGCCTGCCAGCGAATCGACCGCCGTCCTGCGCCTGCGACCGGAAGACCACGTGGTGGTGGCCACGGCCGATCTCCCGGCCGGCACGGAGATCGCCCTGGCGGACCTCGAGCCGTTCCGCACGACGGCGGCCGTCCAGCAGGGGCACAAGGTCGCCGTGCGCTCGGTGCCCGAGGGCGGCCAGGTGCTCAAGTACGGCCAGTCGATCGGCCGCGCCACGGAACCGATCGAACCGGGCATGCACGTGCACGCGCACAACCTGGGAATGGACCTGGACGAGCGCGAGCACGAGTTCGGTACGGCCCGCCACACGCCGACGTTCCCAGAGAACTCCGACCTGCCGCGCACATTCTTGGGCTACCACCGGCCCGACGGGCGCGTCGGCACCCGCAACTACATCGGCGTCATCACCTCGGTGAACTGCTCGGCGAGCTCGGCGAACATGATCGCGGACCAGTTCCGGCACGCGTCACTCGACGAGTACACCGATGTGGACGGCGTGATGGCGATCACCCACCAGAGTGGCTGCGGGCTCGTGCCCGATTCCGAAGGTGGGCAGATGCTGCTGCGCACGCTGCGCGGGTACGCGAACCACCCGAACTTCGGTGGCCTGCTGGTGCTCGGCCTGGGTTGCGAGATGATCGCGGTGAACTCCCTGGTCGAGGGACTGGGCCTGCCCGAGGGCGCCTACGTGGAGACGATGACGATCCAGGACATCGGCGGTGTACGCGCCACGGTGCGGGCCGGTGTGGAGAAGATCCGCGAGATGCTCCCTCGGGTGAACGAGGCGCGCCGCGAGCCGGCAGACGTCTCGCACCTGATGTTGGGCCTGAACTGCGGCGGCAGCGACGGATACTCCGGTATCACCGCCAACCCGGCGCTCGGGCATGCCTCGGACCTGCTGGTGGCCGCCGGTGGCACCTCCACGCTGGCCGAGACGCCGGAGGTCTACGGTGCCGAACACCTGCTCACCCGGCGTGCTGTCTCGGCCGAGGTAGGGCAGCGGCTCCTGGACCGGATCGAGTGGTGGAAGAACTACACCGCCGCCGGCGCCGGCACCCTGGACAACAACCCCTCCCCCGGGAACAAGGCCGGCGGCTTGACCACCATCCTGGAGAAGTCGCTCGGGGCCGTGGCCAAGGGCGGCACGGCTGAGCTGGCCGGGGTGTACGAGTACGCCGAACCGATCACTGCCAAAGGATTCACGTTCATGGACACCCCCGGGTACGACCCGGTCTCGGTGACCGGTCTCGTCGCGGGTGGGGCCACCGTGGTGTGCTTCACCACCGGCCGCGGTTCGGTGCTCGGCTGCAAGCCCACGCCTTCGATCAAACTCGCCACGAACACGCAGATGTACGAGCGGATGCGCGAGGACATGGACATCAACTGCGGGCGGATTGTGGACGGAACGGCCACCCTCGCCGAGGTGGGCGAGGAGATCTACCGCCAGATCGTGGCCGTGGCCTCCGGGGAGACGACAGTGAGCGAGGATCTGGACCTCGGCCAGGAGGAGTTCATCCCCTGGCACGTGGGCGCAGTCACCTGAGGCTGAGAGTTCAGGCCCGCGATCAGCCGAGCAGCCAGTCCAGCTCCCTGGTCAGCATGGTGATCCGGGCCGGCTCACGGCACGCCGTCACATCGTGCCCAAGGCCGTCGTAGACCGCGCGCCCGCGCAACCCCGGCACCGACTCGGCGGCCCAGGACATGCTGTGCCGGACGCCGTCTTCCGTGTGCTCGAGCAACACCACCGAATCCTCGTGCACCTCGAGGTCGCTGTAACGTTCGTCGTCGATCGCCAGTTCGGCCGGCAGGCCGGCCGTGATCGGGTGCCCCGTCTCGGGGACCGCCACGGTGGCCCGGCCTCGCGGTGGGTGCCAGGAGGGCCGCGGGTGCCCGGTCTGCTTGGGTACCCAACGCCCTCCCAGGGCCCGGGCCCATCGGTCGTCTTCGTAGAACGCGTTCGATCCGGTGTGTGTGGCCAGTACCGGCACGCCACGCCCGACGGCGGCCAGCACCCAGTCGCGCAACGCTCGCGCCCGCACGTCCTCTTCGGTATCGCTGACCGGGGTGGGGGTGCTGCCGCCTCCGGCGTTCACCACGATCAGGTCGACAGTGCCTGCCGGCGGTTCGGCCTCTCCTGCGACCAGCACCTGGGTGTGGATGGAGAGCGCATGGAGCTGCGTGGCCAGCACGGCAGAGGTGCCCTCGAAGTCGTGCCACGGGTCCGCGTAGCGGCCCGCTCCCGAGACCACGACGGCGGTGGTGTCCTGCTGCGACATGACTCTCCTTGGTCGGTGGCCCCGGACCCGGACGGGTAAGCGGTTGCCGATAGACTGCCATGTGCGTCGCCCTCGGGGCGACCCGTCCCCCGCACCCGTGAGAAGGAACTCCTCGTGACAGTGCCAGACGCTCCGGGCACACAGGGCAATGCAAAGGCCACGGTCTCCCTACGCTTGGGCACCCGGGAGGTCGCCCGCTACCGCGATGGCCGGGAGATGGCGGCGGACCTCTCCCCGCGCCCCTATCTGCACCCGGTACGGACCTCCGCAGGAGTCGAACTCACCGAGATACTTCCTGCCGACCACACTCACCACCACGGCGTGAGCAACGCCGTGGTGGAGGTGAACGGCACGATGTTCTGGGGCGGGAAGTCGTACGTACACCCGAGCGGTTACGAGATGCTGGCCAACCACGGCCGCCAGATTCCCCGCCGGACCGAGACGAGCGAGCACCACATCGCGGAACGCCTGGATTGGGTGGACGCCGACGGCACCCACGTACTCACTGAGGACCGCGAGATCCTCGCCGACCTCCTGCCCGCCGAGGACGCCTGGGCGCTGCGCTGGCATTCACGCATGCACGCCGACGGCGGAGGCGATCTCACCATTGGTTCGCCCGCGACCCGGGGCCGCACCGGGGCTGGCTACGGCGGAGTGTTCTGGCGTGTCTCCGGCGAGCACATTCCCACCTCCTCCCAGGTAGCCGGTGGTGGAGATCCGCTCGGCAATGACTCCTCCCCCTGGCTTCTACTGGTGCAGGAACGTGACACCGGACCGGTGAGCCTACTGCTCGGGCAGCCACGCGAGACGACGCTGCCGTGGTTCGTACGGACCACCGGTTACGTGGGCGCCGGCCCTGCCGCTGCCTGGCAGGAACCGCGCACGGTGGCGGCCGGTACGCACCTGGATCTGTACCTGTGGGCGGTGCTCGCCGATCGTGCACTCACCACCGACGACGCCGCCATCCTCTATGAACGACTGGAGCGCCTTTCGTGACCACCACCTTCGCCGTCGTCGGGATCCACGGGTACGGCAGCCAGCATCTGCACCAGATCGCCCAGCTGGCCACCGAGGGCCGGGCCCGCCTGGTGGCCGTGGCGGACCCGCGGGGGCTCGATGGGGCTGACACCGTGCCCGAAGGCACACCCGTATTCGGTGACCTGAGCGAGTTGCTGGCCCATACGGCGCCGGACGTGGTCACCCTCGCCACCCCGATTCACACCCACCTGCCACTTGCTGCCCAGGCGATGCGCGCCGGTGCGCACGTGCTCCTGGAGAAGCCCACCACGGCATCCTTCGCCGAGCTCACCGAGCTGATCGAGGTGGCGGACGAGACCTCCAAGAGCGTGCAGGTCGGGTTTCAGAGCTTCGGTTCGCACGCATTCGACCGGATCGCCGAGATAGTGGCCTCGGGGACGATCGGAACGGTCACCGGCATCGGCGGTCTCGGTCTATGGCGCCGGGCCCGCTCCTACTACGACCGTTCCCGCTGGGCGGGGATGCGCCGCCTCGACGGGGTGGAGGTCATCGACGGTGCGGTCACGAATCCCCTCGCGCACTCGATCGCCTCGGCCCTGAGGATCGCCGGTGCACGGCGTGCCGAGGACGTGGCCGAGGTGGTGGTGGACCTCTTCCACGCCAACGACATCGAGGCAGACGACACCTCCGCCGTGCGGCTGCGCACCATCTCCGGGATGCCAATCGCGCTGGGTCTGACGCTGGCGGCTGAAGAGCCGCACACCACACCGCGGTTGTTCGTCCACGGCACCGCCGGCACGATCGAGTTCCACTACACCACCGACGTGCTCACGGTCCGTGCCGGCGGGAGTGAGGACACCGAAGAGGTGGGACGAACGAGCCTTTTCGATAACCTCCTGGACCACCTGCAGACGGGTGCGCCGCTCTTGGCGGATGTGCGCGACACAGGCGCATTCATGCGGGTCCTGGAGGCCGTGCGCACGGCCCCCGACCCGGCACCGATCGCTGCCGAGCACCAGGAGCAGGTGGGCGAGGGACCCGACTCCTACCGAGTGGTCCGCGGTGTGGACGGCTGGTGTCAGCGAGTCGCTGACGAGTTGGCCACGTTCACCGAGCTGGGTGCGCCCTGGACCCGCTGAGCGTGACCTGCCGCCCCTGCTCTCGTTGAGAGATCAGCAACCTTCGGGGGCACCAGGTCAGGGCGTCAGGGCCCGACGGCGTAGGAGACAACCGTGTCGCCGTACGCCTTCTCGCCATCTTCGGTCCACCCCTTCGGCCACACCGGCGCCGGTGACCGGCTGGACCGCTCGAGAACGATCGTCGCCTGCGGTGCGAGCCAGCCTGGTCCGGCGAGGGCCGCGAGTACCCGGTCGATCTCATCGAGGTCGTAGGGCGGGTCGATAAGGACGAGGTCGTACCCAGCTCCCGGCGGACCTGCAGCGAGATGCTTGCCGACCGTCACCGGGTACACCCGCACCCGATCGGAGAGACCGGCGCGGCGGGCGTTGTCCCGGCACACCGTGGCCGCGAGCCGTCCGGACTCCACCAGGGCGACCTCACGCGCTCCCCTGCTCACTGCCTCCAATCCAAGGGCCCCCGAACCCGCGTACAGGTCCAACACGCGCGCGCCCTCGATCACTCCCAGATGCTCGAGCCGGGAGAAAACGGCCTCACGCACCCGTTCACTCGTGGGCCGGGTGCCACGCGGCGGAACGTCGAGACGGCGCCCGCCCGCGCTGCCGGCAACGATGCGGGTCATCGGCCACGCTCACGCTGCTGGCGATCGCGCTCGGCCTGAGCCTGCTCCATCCAACTGGGCTTCTTCTCATCTTTGACCCGGGTGGCCACGAACAGGCCGAGTGCGGACGTGGCCAGCTGACCTGCGAGCACCATGGGTGCCGGACCGAGCGCAATGGCACCGATGAGTAGCGGGATCAGGCACAAGACCACCAGATCCGGTCCCCGGGCAAAAGCAAGCATCACACCGGGCGCGACCGGCCCCATCGGGCCGTGGATCAGTGGCTTGTTCCAGTCCGGGGGTTTGCGATACGCGGCCCTGATCACGCCGGCGGCGAAGGTGGGCGCACACAACACCCCCACCGCTGTCCAACCAAGCATCGCGCCGTGCGCCGCGCCCCAGAAGGCGAAGATGGGCACACACCACAGCACCATCACGGACACCGGCCAGATGGCGCGCACCTTGCGTACGTCGAATGCCGAGATCGGGAAGTGCCGATCCAGCACCGGGGCCATCTCGGCACGGCGGGCGCTCTCCCCAGTGGCCATAGCTGCCAGTGCACCGCCCAGGATCAGGGCCGCCAGGTTGAGCCACAACGGCCACCCGGCCAGCATCGGCAATACCGCGAGGCAGGCGGCCACGAGCACCTGGATCACGTGCCGGGGTGAGCGGATGAACACTGTCGCGTCACTGGTCACGATCGCTGAGACTGGGCCGCGCACCCAGGAGAAGGTGGCCGAGCGCCGTCGGGAATCGGGGGCGGTGTTGACGCTCAGCGCGCGGCCGAGCTCACGCGTGTCCAGGGACGTCACGGCGCCGCCCGCATAGGCGCTGATAGCGCCCCGGGCACGCAACTCGCGGCCGGAGATCCGCTCAAGACTGCGCTCGGCCCACCAGGTGAGTCCGATCGCCGCCACGACGCCGACGCCAAGAATCACGGGCCATCCCGTGAAGCTCTCGAGTGCCGGTGCCGAGGGGCGCAGCACCGCCACGGCGGCACCAAGGAGGGGGCCCGCGGCCATCAGGGCGTCGCCGGCCAGGATCGCGGGGCGCAGTCGGCGCGACTTGCGGTTGCCGAGCACGATCTGACCCGCTGCAGTGGCGAGTGCCAGCGTCGCGCCGCCGGCAGCGCACGCCCCGATACCCCAGCCCACGCTCGGGTCCATCCCGAGCGCGAGGAACATCGCGAGCGCCCCTCCGGCTGCTCCCACGGCGCCGCCGAGCACCGGAACCAGGATGAAGCGCGGGCGCAACAGGCCGCGACGATCCGCCGGTGTGGTCAGCCACCAGGTCGCTTGTCCGCCGCCCATCCCGACCGGACCGAGCCGTCCGGCCAGGCCGATGATCCCGCCCGTGACGATCAGTAGCGTCACCACGGCCAGCCACAGCGGGTCCAGGGAAGCCGCATCCGGACCGGTGTTCAGGGTCGCGTTCAGCCCCTGCACTGCACCGAGGGCGATGACCAGCGCGATGGCCATGCTGAACAGCACGGAGTAGATCTCGGACAGCGCCTCGAAGGCGCTGCCGCCGGTGTGCGCCTCGGTGGCGGTGCGGGTGAGCCGGCGCAGCTGGCGCCCGCTGGGCCAGTTCTCGGCAGTCACAGTTCCTCGATCGCTCGGGCGCCTTCTTCGGCCGAGACCACGCGAACCCTGTCCTCGGCGAGGACCACCACGCGCGTGGCGGCCTCCCGCACGAGCACTGGATCATGGGTGGCCATCACCACTCCGCCGCCGGACTCGCGTTCGGCCACGAGGCGCTGCGCCAACCGGTCGCGCATCCCGGAGTCCAGGCGCTGCTCCGGCTCGTCCAGCACCAGGAGCGTGCGGGGGCGAACGAAGGCGGCGGCAAGCAGCAGTCGGCGGCGCTGCCCTGAGGACAGTGCCGTCGGGGCGGCATTCTGCCGTGCGGTGAGGCCGAATTCCTCGATCGCCTGGGTCACCTTGGCACTCACCTCGGTCATGCCGTGCCCGCGGGCGGTCAGCAACAGGTGTTCACGCACCGTGAGGGCGGGCAGATAGGAGTCCTCATCGAGCACCACGGCCACCTCGGCCCGGAACCGCTGGGTGCGCTCATCCACCGGCTTGCCGAGCACGTCCAGCGAACCACCGAGGAGATCGAGCAGGCCGGCCACGGCGCGCAGGAACGTGGACTTGCCGGTGCCATTGGAACCCACGATCGCGAGCCCGTGTCCGGCGGGCAGGTCGACGCTGATGGGCGGGCACACGGCACTGCCGATGGTGCTGCCGTAGCCGACACTCACCGACTTGGCGCGCACCAGCGGGGGTGCGGAGGTCTTGCGCTTAGGCACGGTCCAGGTACTCCTCATGGTCGGGATCGACGAGCCGGGTGATCTCGGTGAGCACCTCGGGGTGGTGGGCAAGATTCGGGTCGATGGCGATCAACGCCCTGGCATCATCTCGTGCCTGTTCGATGAGTTCGCGATCGCGCAGGACGCGCAGCATCGTGAGGGAGTTCCCCCGGCCGGACTGCGCTGCGCCCAGCACGTCTCCTTCACGGCGTTGTTCGAGATCGCGTTCGGCAAGGACGAACCCGTCGGTGGTCTCGACCAGAGCGTTCAGCCGTTCCCAGGCCGGGCTCTGCTCCGGAGCCGCGGAGACGAGCAGGCAGGTACCCGGGGCGGTGCCGCGGCCTACCCGCCCGCGCAACTGATGGAGCTGGGAGATACCGAACCGGTCGGCGTCCAAGATCACCATCACGGTGGCTTCGGGCACATCCACCCCCACCTCGATCACCGTGGTGGTGACCAGCACCGGGGTGCGGCCGGCGGCGAAGTCGGACATCGCGGCGTCCTTCTCCTCGGCGCTCAGGCGCCCGTGCATCATCGCCAGGGCCACCCCGGCGAGAGCGGGTTCGCGGCCAAGAGCGGCGTAGGTGTCCTCGACCGTCGACGGTTCGCCGGGGTGCACGCCACCCCCGACGGCGTCCGTGGCACGCAGGGCTGTGACGACTGGGCCGGCGTCGTCCTCGGGTGTGCTGGAGGTGATCCGAGGTGCCACCACGTAGGCACGGTTCCCCTTGCCCACCTCCTCAGCCACCTTCTCCCACGTGCGCGCGAGCCAGCGGGGCTTGTCGGCCGGCACCCGGAACGTCTCCACGGGCGGACGCCCGGCGGGGATCTCACGCAGGGTGGAGACGTCCACGTCCCCGAAGAACGTCATCGCCACAGATCGTGGGATCGGCGTGGCAGTGAGGAAGAGCTGGTGCGGCATGGTGCGGCCTTTGGCGCGCAGGGCATCGCGCTGCTCCACACCGAACCGGTGTTGTTCGTCCACCACTGTGAGCCCGAGGTCGGCGAACTGCACCTGCTCCGAGAGTAGGGCGTGGGTACCGATCACGATCCCGGCGGCCCCGGATGCCGCGTCGGCGAGGGCCTGGCGGCGGGCCGCGGCCCCCATCGAACCGGTGAGCAGCGCGATCCTGGTGCCGTCGGCCGCGCCTCCGAGCATCCCGGCCTCCCCGAGCGGGCCGAGCAGGTGCGCGATCGAGCGAGCGTGCTGCTGCGCAAGTACCTCAGTGGGTGCGAGCAGGGCAGCCTGGCCACCGGCGTCGATCACCTGCAGCATGGCGCGCAAGGCCACCACGGTCTTACCGGAACCCACCTCGCCCTGGAGCAGCCGCTGCATGGGCTCGTCACCGGCGAGGTCCGCGCCGATCTCCTCGCTGACGGCGAGTTGTCCAGCGGTCAGGGCGAACGGGAGTTGCTCATCCAGCGCGTCCACGAGGGCGTCCGGCCGTGGGGGTCGGGGCGTGGCATCGTAGGAGGCGATGTCGGCGCGGCGGCGAGCGAGCGCCGTCTGGAGGATGAACGCCTCTTCGTAGCGGTACCGGCGCTGCGCCTGCTTCCACTCCTCGTCCGTGGTCGGTTGGTGGATCATCCGCAACGCAAGTCCGGCGGCTGGCAGGTGCCGCCGCTGGACGACGTCGTCGGGCAGCCATTCGGACGTGTCGGACTCGCTCATCGGGTCGAGCACCATCCGGATGGCCTTGGCGATCTTCCAGCTGGGGAGCTTTGCCGTGGCCGGGTAGACCGGCACGGGTCGGTTCACGTGGGCCCGCACCAACGATTCGTCGGCTTCGTCCTCGAGCGGTTCGTACTCCGGGTGGGTCAGCTGGGGGGCGCCCTGATAGAGGGAGACCTGGCCGGAGAACATCGCCGAGGCTCCCAGCGGCAGCTGACGGCGCAGATGGGCGACCATGCCGCCGTTGCGGGCGAAGAAGGTCAGCGGGAGTCGGGTGTGGCCGTCGGTGATAGTCACCTTCACCACCTGCAGCTTGCGGTTGCGCGCCGGACGACTCTCGATGTCGGCCACTTCGGCCATCACCGTGGCGTGCTCGCCGGGGACCAGGTCAGCCAGCGGGGTGTACTTGCCCCGGTGCAGGTAGCGGCGAGGGAAGTGGCGGAGCAGCTCGTCCGTGGAGCGGATACCGAGGGTGCCGAGCGCCTTCGCAGTCGCGGGACCGACGGCGCGCGCCAGCCGCCGCGTCATCAGTTCCGCGGCGTCTGCGTCTGCTGGATCTACTGTCTCGGCCACCACCGCGATCGTATCGGCCGCCGGCGACTGTGTTGCCGAGCGGACCATTGTGCGGCAGAACACGCCTCCTGCGATGGGCTGGTTTGAGCAGAACGGCGCCGGTGGAGTACTCTTGAGCGGTTGCCCGCCCTGGGCACGCGTTCCGGCCCGCCCAGGTGGCGGAACTGGCCGAGACCCCCGAACCACGCCGCTTCACCCTGTGGCGAGCACTGACCTAGAGGAGACCCACCGTGGCTGCTACGTGTGACGTCTGCGCCAAGGCCCCGAGCTTCGGCCACAGCATCTCGCACTCCCACCGTCGCACCAAGCGTCGCTGGAACCCGAACATCCAGAAGGTGCGCACCGTCACCAATGGCACGCCGAAGCGCCTGAACGTGTGCACCTCCTGCCTCAAGGCCGGCAAGGTCACCCGCGCGATCTGAGGCACTGACGCGCTCGACGACATCCCCCGTCAATCCGGTCACCACCTGGGTCGGCGGGGGATGTCGCATGTGCGGCGCCACCCACATGCCCACTCGCTGATGTATCACGCCACGTGGATCAGCAACGACGCTGATCCACGGGTGGTGGCACATCACCCAGGAGCGAGCATGGGCGGACGTCCCGCGGGAGCGGGCGTGGGCGAGCGGGTGGCCAGGTCCGCGACCATCCGGTGCAGGTAGCGCTGCTCGGGAATGCTACGCGTGAGCCGGGCAGCCTCCGCCAGAGCGGAGATCGCCTCAGTCCGCCGACCGGCCTCCGCGAGCAGGTGCCCGCGCACGGCGTGCACGCGATGGCTGCGCGCACTCTCCCGGTCCGGAACGTGGGCCAAGAGCGCCAGGCCGGCAGCCGGCCCCTGCACACGAGCAAGCGCAGCCGCACGCCCCAACGTGACCGAAAGGCTCGGTGCCACTGCGTCGAGGAGCCGATACAGCGCGGCAATCTGGATCCAGTCGGTCTCGGCCCATGTTCGTGCTTCGGCGTGAACGGCCGCGATGGCCGCCTGGAGTTGAAATTCGCCCACTGGCCCCACCGGCAGCGCACGCTCGATCAGAGCGACTCCTTCGGCAATGAGGTGGGACTCCCATCGGGTCCGGTCCTGCTCCTCCAGCGGAATCAGCGCTCCGGCAGCGTCCACGCGGGTCTCGGCCCGTGATTGCGTGAGCAACAGCAGGGCGAGCAGGCCGAGGTTCTCCGGGTCGTCGGGCCGGGACGCCACCAACCGTCGCGCCAAGTGGGTCGCTTCCCGGGTGAGCGCAGCGTCAGTGATGATGGGCCCGCTACTGCGGGTATGGCCCTCGGTGTAGAGAAGCGCGACGGCGTGACGCACCGCTGCGATCGACCGCACCTGGTCCTCGGGCCGGCCCAGCGTGGCGCCCGCGCGGGTCAGGCTCGTTTTGGCGCGACTGATCCGCTGAGCCATCGTGGCCTCGGGGACGAGGAAGCCGGCCGCGACCTCGGCAGTGGTCAGTCCTCCCACGGCGCGGAGCATCAACGCCACCTGGGACCCTTTGGTCAGGGACGGATGGCAACACAGGACCATCAGGTCGAGCGGGTCATCGTTGGTGGTCGCCGGGCCGAGCCTGCGCTGACTCGCAAGCCGTAGTTCGCGTTCCCGGCGGCTGGTGTCGCTACGGAACTGATCGATGAGGCGGCGGCTGGCCACCCGGATGAGCCAGCCACGGCGATCGCGCGGAACGCCGTCCCGCGGCCACTGCACAGCGGCGGCAAGCAGCGCCTCCTGCACTGCATCCTCGCAGTCGGCGAACTGTCCATGCCGCCGCACGAGTGCGGCAAGGACGTGCGGCGCCTCCTGGCGCCACACGTCCGCCCACTGCGCAGTTAGCTCGACCACCGCGCGCTCACCTGCACCGCCCATCTGCGCAACTGGATCAGCTCATCACCGGCCGGAGTTCGACAGTCTCCCCCGGTCCGGAGAATCGGTGCGTGATCTCCTCGGCGCGGGACTGGCTGTCCACGTCGATCAGGAAGAATCCGGCCAGATGCTCCTTGCCCTCCGCGTACGGGCCATCGGTCACCAGTCGTTCCCCGTCCTCCCAGCGGAACAGACGTGACGTCGTCGGATCGCCGAGGGCTTCCCCGGTGACCAGCTCACCCCGGGCCTGCAGATCGGTGAGCACCTCCTCGAACTCCGCATTCAGCCGCTCTCGCACCTGCGCGGGCTGATCCTGTAGCTCGGCAATGTAGTCACCCGTCGGGTGCCCCCACGGCTGCGGGTTGGAGTGGATCAGGATCAGGTACTTCATCTCACGTGCTCCTCATGTCGTGCCGGGCACCGGTTGCCTCGGCTTCATCATGGACGTCGGAGCCACCCGCCCGTTCTCGACATGGGTGCGCACCGATTCGCGCCCCGCGTGACCTCGACGGCATGGGTGCGCGGCCGCTCACGCTCGCACGTGGCGGGTCAGTGCGAGACGTACTCCACCAGCGAGTCGCGCTCGGACTGCAACTCGTCGATCCGGTGCTTCACGATGTCGCCGATGGAGACGATCGCCTGCAACTCTCCCTCGACCACCACGGGAAGGTGGCGGATCCGATGCTCAGTCATGGTGCGCGCGAGCGTCTCCAACTCGTCCTCCGGCACACACGTGTGCACGTCGACGGTCATCACCTCAGCAACGCTCGAGATCAGCACGTCCGGCCCGGAGCGGTGGAGGTGGCGCACCACGTCCCGCTCGGTGACGATGCCGCTGACCGTCCGGCCGGCGTCAGCGGAGACCACCACGGCACCGATGTTCTTCTCGTCCAGCAACGCCAGCAGTTCGCTTACGGTCACCTCGGGTGAGACCGTGACGACCGCGGCTCCCTTGCGACGGATCACCTCTGAAATACGCATACCTCACGATACGTCATCTGTGACACCGATCACAGTGCTGGTGCCGTGATCAGCATAGAGTCAGCGGTGTGAGTGTGAGCGTGCGTCCCGCCGCCGTGTTCGACGATGTGCGAGCGGTCGTCGGGCCCACACGTCCCGACGCCAACGTCTGCTGGTGTCTCAGCTACCGAGTGCCCTCTCGACTCAACAACGAACTTCGCGGGCCGGCGCGGGGAGCGTACGTGGAAGAGCTGCTCGCCGGCGGGCCGATCGGCGTGCTCGCCTATCACGAGGACGAACCGGCGGGCTGGGCCGCGATCGCGCCACGATCGGACACCGCGTTCGCGCGCAACCGGAAGATCCCGCACGTGGACGACCTGCCAGTGTGGTCGCTGTGGTGCATCCGGGTCCGCCCGGGGTTTCGTGGTCAGGGCATCTCCCACGCCCTCATCGCCGGCGCCCTCGACCACGCTCGTGCCCGCGGGGCACCGGCCGTGGAGGCCTACCCGCTCGACAACGACGGCGCCAAGGTCGACCGCACGATGGCCTACCCCGGGCTGCGCAAGAACTTCGAGGCCGCCGGGTTCACCTATGCCGCCGACACCAGTTCTGTGCTGAGCGGATTTCCGCGCGTCCTGATGCGCCATCCACTCACCTGAGGCACCGGCACTGGGACACCCAGCCTCATGCCCCGTTGAAGTGATCCCATCCCACGCCGGTGATCGACGGCGGCGCACCATCCACAGTCACCGCACCGCCGCCCGCCCGCACGGTCCCGATCTGCCGAAATCTCTCCGGGAGCTCGACCTCCGGCCCGAATACCGCCAACAGCCCGTGGTCCTCTCCCCCGCTCAGCACCCACCGCCACGGGTCATCCCCGCACATCTGCGCGAGTCCACTCAAGGCCTCGGCATCCGCACGCAGGCTCTGCGTGGACAGGTCGATCTGCACTCCGCAGGCATGCGCCATCCGGGCGCCATCGCGCAACAGCCCATCGCTGACGTCCATCAGGGCACGCACCCCCGACGCTGCGGCAGCAGGTCCCGCGGCCAGCGGCGGGTCTGGGCGCAGATAGCCCACGACGGCGTCTCGTGCGCCCACCTCCTGAGCCTCACCCATCCCCGCCTCGAGCAGTGCCAAACCTGCGGCTGACCTGCCCAGCACACCGGCGTGACACACTCGATCCCCTGGCCGAGCGCCGGCGCGTAGCACCGGTTCGCGCCCCTCCAGGTCACCGTGCGCGGTCACCGACACCATGATCACCGGACCCGAGGAGAGGTCTCCTCCGACGGCCCCGACTCCATGCGGTCGGCACGCGGCGGCGAAGCCGTCCGCGAACTCCTCCACCCAGGCCACCTCAAGGTCTGGCGGCACCACCAGGGAGGTGACCACCGCCGTCGGGCGGGCCCCCATGGCGGCCACATCGGCAAGGTTCTGCATGACGGCGCGCCAGCCCACATCAGCCCCTGAACTCCAGGCACGGCGGAAATGCCGCTCCTCGACGAGCACGTCGGTGGTCACCACGAACCGGCCGTCCGGTGCCGCCACCACGGCGGCATCGTCTCCCGGGCCCAGCAGAGTCGCCGATCCCCGCGGGAGGCGAGGGACGATCCGCTCGAGTAGCTCCTCCTCGGTCAACTCACGCACAGTCGGGTTCGGATCCGCAGTCACGGGAGCGAGCCTAACCGCGCCGGTATCGTGGAGCCGTGCACGCTCGTACCCGGCTCGCCGCTACCGCTGCTGCCGTACCGCTGATGATCGGGCTCGCCGCCTGCGGGGCGCCGGTCGAGGTGGAGCCGGCTCCAGAGGCAAGCGCTCCGATATGCGCAGAAGTGGTACGAGCCCTTCCGGAGGAGTTGGCTGGTGCCGAGCGCCGCTCCACCACCTCCCAGGCCTCGGCCGCGTGGGGCGACCCAGCGATCACCTTCCGTTGTGGCGTACCGGTGCTCGGACCCACGACCGATCGGTGCATCACCGCCGAGGCGGGGAACGGTACGAGCGTGGACTGGGTGGTGGCCGAACTCGGCAGCGTGTCCGACCAGACGTGGCATTTCACCACCTACGGGCGCGTTCCGGCGATCGAACTCGTGGTCCCGGTGGACTACGCCGCCGACGATCCCACGACGCTGCTGGTGGACATTGGCGAGGCGATCAGCGTGATCGACGCCGAGCGCTCCTGCGTGGGGATCTGAGCGTGCGCGTCAGCGCAGGCCGGTGGGTCGCTCGCGAGCGAGCTCGATCAGTTCGGTGATCAGGTCCGGATACGCGAGGCCGGAACGCTCCCACATCATCGGGTACATGGAGAACGGGGTGAATCCGGGCATGGTGTTCAATTCGTTGACCACCACCTCACCGGCGTCGGTGTAGAAGAAGTCCACCCGGGCAAGGCCCTCACAACTGAGCGCCTCGAAGGTCTGCGCGGCCAGGTCCCGGATCTGCGCGGTCACGTCCTCGGGCAACGCTGCGGGCCAGGCGAGCGTGACGCCGTCGGCGTGGAAGTACTTCGACTCGTAGTCGTAGAACCCGTGCTCGGGATCGGTCACCACGATCTCCCCGGGCACAGTCGTGCGTGCCGGGGCGTCGCCGCGCGCCTCGAGCACTGCACACTCGATCTCCCGGCCCACGATCGCGGCCTCCACGATCACCTTGGGGTCGAACCGTTGCGCCTCCTCGACGGCGGCCGTCAGGTCCTCCGGTCGGTCCACCTTGGTGATCCCGAAACTGGAGCCGGCCCGGCACGGTTTGACGAAGACCGGCCAGCCGAGCGCCGCCACCGAGGCCAGGGCGTCTTCGCGGGCGGTGCGCCAGGCGCGGGGGGTAATGACCGTGTACGGGCCCACCGGCAGTCCGGCGCCGGCCAGCACAATCTTCATGTAGTGCTTGTCCATCCCGACGGCGGAGGCGAGCACCCCGGAACCGACATACGGCAGGCCGGCGAGCTCGAGCAACCCTTGCAGGGTGCCGTCCTCACCGAACGGCCCGTGCAGCAGCGGGAGCACCACGTCCACCTCGCCGAGTAGCGCAGGCACGGTGCCGGGCTCGTAGCTGACCATCTCCCGGGATGCTTCACCGAGCGGGAGGAGTACACGCGCACCGTCGGCTACCGTCACCTCAGACGGGGTCGGGCCAGTGATCTGCCAGCGCGCCGGATCGTCGTCGGCGACGACCCACTCCCCGGCCCGGGTGATCCCGATCGGGACCACCTCATAACGGTCCCGATCGATTGCGGCGAGTACCCCGGCCGCAGTCGCACAGCTGACAGGGTGCTCGTCGCTACGGCCACCGAACAGGATCGCCACACGGGTTCGCTCGCTCATCACCGCCGAGCGTACGACACGGCAGCTGGCGACGGTGGCCCACACTCCGGGCGGGTGGCCCGTCCATTGGCAGCGCTGCGTAGGCTGATCACTCGTGAGCGATCTGAACCAGCTGCACCCCGACACTGCGACCGTGGCCGCGGGTCGTCCCGCCCGGGCCGAGCAGGCGCCGGTGAACCCGCCGGTGGTGCTCTCCTCGACCTACGTCTCCACCGGCTCCCCTGACTCAGGCGACCTGGTGTACGCCCGCCTCGGCACCGAAACATGGCTCCCGTTGGAGGAGGCGTTGGCGGCCCTGGAGCATGCGGAGCTGCCCGCATTGGCATTCGCCTCCGGGATGGGGGCCATCTCCGCCGCCCTGGATCTCGTACCCGTCGGTGGTGAGGTGATCATCCCGCGGCACAGCTACCACGCCTCCCTCGTGGCGGCCCGGCACCTGGCCGAGCGCTCCGGGGTCCGGATCACCGAGGTCGATATCGCCGAGACTGATCAGGTGAGCGCGGCGCTCACCTCCTCTGCGCAGCGGGGGCACGCTCCGGTGCTCTGGGTGGAGTCACCCACGAACCCGATGCTCGAGGTGGCTGACCTTCCCGCGTTGGCGGAGGCCACCCACGCTGTCGGTGGGTTGGTGATCGCCGACAACACTTTCGCCACTCCGTTGGGCCAGCGCCCGCTTGAGCTGGGCGCGGACGTGGTGGTGCACTCGGTGACGAAGTACCTCGCCGGGCACTCGGACGTGATATTGGGAGCAGCGTTGACCAACGACGCGTCGCTGCACGGGCAGTTGCGCACCAGGCGCAGCATCGGCGGCGCCGTGGCAGGACCCTGGGAGGCCTGGCTCGCGTTGCGCGGGATGCGCACTCTCGCCTTGCGGGTGCAGCGGTCCCAGCAGAACGCCGCCATCCTGGCCGAGCACCTGGCGGGGCACCCGCAGGTCGCCTCGGTGAGCTACCCGGGATTGCCGGATCATCCGCAACATGAGCGCGCAGCGGCACAGATGAGCGGCTTCGGCTCAATCCTCACCCTGCGCCCGCTCGGCGCAGTGGCCGGTGCAGAAGCCCTCACCCGCTCCCTGAGGTTGTGGGTTCCGGCCACCAGCCTGGGCGGGGTGGAGTCGTCTCTGGAGCGGCGGCGCCGGTTCGCTGCCGAAGCCCCGACAGTGCCGGAGGACCTGCTGCGACTGTCCGTCGGGATCGAGGACTCCGGCGATCTGATCGCCGATCTCGATCAGGCGCTCCAGGTGGCTGCGCAGTACTCTGCGTAGACGTTCGCGGGAAGGAGACGATGATGCAACACACACGGATCCGATACGTCCCGACGGCGGTGCTCGCCACTGCCATGCTCGCGCTGGCCGGGTGCACGGGAGATTCCGATGACGCTCCCTCGGGGCCGGCGAGTGAGCCGGCAACGACTGAGCCCACCGAATCCGAGGGGCCGGCTGAGACCGACGAGCCGACCGAGGATGCGACCACGCAGGATCCGAGCGCGGACCCGACAGCGGACGACGAACCCTCCGGCGGCGCAGCCCCGTTCCCGGCCGACACGTCGACCGACATCCAGGAGCAGGACGGTGAGGCGGACCTGCTGCTGGTGGATGCACGCACTGGTGCTCACGAGGGCTTCGACCGCGTGGTGATCGATTTCGAGGGGTCGGGCACTCCCGGGTGGACGGCCGAGTACGTCGACGAAGCGTTCCAGGACGGTAGCGGCCATCCGATCACGCTCGAGGGCGACGCCGTGCTGGAGGTCCGCCTGGAGGGTACGCGCTACCCGGAGAAGACCGACGACTACTTCTCCCCCACTGTGCTCGAGCATGAGGGCGAGCAAGTGGAGCAAGTCGACGTCGGCGGTACGTTCGAGGGGTACACCCAGGTCGTCCTTGGGCTCGACGAACCGGGTGCCCCGTTCCGGGTGTTCTCGCTCACCGATCCGATCCGCGTGGTCATCGACGTTCAGCACCTCGACGACTGATCCCGGCAGCATTCGGGTATCGGACCCGATCGACTGGGATCACCGGGTCCGTCCCGCTGACGATCCTCGGACCCGTCCCGATGTGCCTGAGCCATCAGCCAGGGCGAGTCAGCGCCGGTAGCCCTGCCCTGGATCTGGCCGCCACTGTACGGGTTCCTCGGGCGGAGTACCCGGCCGGATGGTCGCCAGCAATGCGGTGACCTCAGCCATGATCGCGGTCGTTGCCGCACGCAGAACCTCACCGGAGATCGGCTGTTCCCGGAACCGGCTCAGCTCAACAGGCTCGCCCGCGCGCACATGGGTCCGTGGCCGGCGCCACGGGTGCAGCCGGTAGGTGGGTGGCGGCATCAGCAGGTGGGCACCCCACTGCGCGACCGGGACCACGGGCACGCCCGTCTCCAGCGCCAGCCGAGCCGCGCCGGTACGGGCCGCCATCGGCCACAGGTCCGGGTCGCGGGTGAGGGTGCCTTCGGGGAACATCAGCACACTGGTACCACTGCGGAGTCGCTCGGCAGCCGCGTCGATCGATGCCGCTGCGTTGCCGGTATCGCGGTACACCGGCACGTAACCACAGGCACGCAGCAACCAACCGAACCCGCGGGCTTCGAACAAGGAGGATTTCGCCAGCGCCACCGGGAACTGGCCCTGGGCAACGAAGAAGTGCAGCGCCGTCAGGGAGTCGATGGTGGAGACGTGGTTGGCGACGGCGAGGTACGGCCCCTCGGGCAGGTGCTCCAGTCCGCTCCACCGTGGCCGGGTCATCGCGCGGACGGGCACGCGGGCCAGGGCAGCGGCTACCCGGTAGGCACGCGGCACCGGAGCGCGATGAGGGCTGCGATCAGGTGTGTCCATCAGATCCACCCGCGCGCCCGGGCCATTCGCGCCGCCTCATGCCGGTTCGCCGCGCCCAGTTTGGTGACCGCCGAGGAGAGATAGTTGCGCACCGTCCCTGGGCTGAGCGAGGCGCGTGTGGCGATCTCCTCCACGGCAGCGCCATCTGCGGCGAGTTCGAGCACGTCGGCCTCGCGGGCGGTGAGCGGACTGGCCCCGGCCGAGATGGCTTCGGCGGCGAGCTCGGGATCGACGTACCGGCCACCGGCCACCACCTGACGGACGACATCGGCCAGCACCTTCGCCGAGGTCGTCTTCGGGAGGAACCCGCGCACGCCCGCCTCGAGGGCCTTCTTCAGATAGCCCGGGCGGCCATGGCTGGTGACGATCACGCTGGCGCATCCGGGAACGTCTGCGGCGATCTGGGACGCCACCTCGATCCCGTCCAATCCCGGCATCTGCAGATCCAGCACGGCCACGTCCGGCCGCACGCGGGCAGCCACGGCCACCGCCTCGGTCCCGCTCGCCGCTTGGGCGACCACCTCGAGATCGTCCTCAAGGTCGAGCAAGGAGGCAAGCGCGTCCCGGATCAGATTCTCGTCGTCGGCGAGCAGCAATCGGATCGTCACAGCGCGGCCTCCTTCTCGTCGTCGGGAACCCACGCTTCGAGCCGGAATTGGGATTCGTCGGCGTCGTCGACGCCAGCGTCGATCCTGCCACCGATCGCGGCCAGACGTTCACGAAGCCCGTCCAGTCCGGAACCCCGGCGAGAGGAGGTGACCGGCCGGACACCGTCATTGACGATGGTCACCTGAGCTCCGCCGTCGGCGGCTTCCACGGCAATCGTGCACGTTCGCGAATCGGCATGGCGGACCACATTCGTGACCGCCTCCCGCACCACCCAGCCAAGCCCCTCAGCGGCCTGGGGGCCGATCACGAGGCCCTCGCCGCTGACATGGGCCGCGATACCCGCCGAGCGCAGGATCTCCCGCGCACCGGCCAGTTCTGTCGGTAGATCGACGGTGCGGTAGCCCTCCACCACGGATCGCACCTCTCGGAGGGCGTCCTGCGCGATCTGGCGGACCTCAAGCATCTTCTCCGGGCCTCGAGGGTCGCCGCGCCGGGCGAGTTCGGCGGCCAGTTCGCTGGACACCGCGACGGCGGAGAGCGTGCGCCCGAAGATGTCGTGCAGATCGCGCGAGAACCGGAGCCGTTCCTCCGCCACGGCGAGGCGGGCGTCCACCTCTCGCCGATTCGCCTGCTCCCAGACCACACCGATCATCCACGCCGAGACGCGGAAAGACAGCACGAATCCGATCAGCATCAGCGTTCCGGCAACGGCGACGGGGATCAACATGCGCAGTTCGCCGGTCGCCCACGCGTGCAGTGCGGTGATCACGACCATCGCAAGGATCCCGGTTCCGGCCAACCGCCATGCAGTGAGCAGGGGCGCAAGCGCCGAGAGGGCGATACCGACCGGAGCGAGGAAGGCCCACCCGGGAGTGAGCACGTCGGCCTCGTCGGGACGCAGCGGCGCGGCAGGGGCCAGCGCTGCCGCAACGAGCGCGAGAAGCACCACCGTGACGGCAATGAGGGCGATCACCGTCCGGGTGGGATACCCACCGCGGCCCAGATAGTGATTCACACCGCGTGCCAGGGTGAACTCAGCAACTGCGGTGTGGATCAGGAACCCGGCGGTGCTGGCCGGAGCGAACCACGCCTGCGTGCCGGTCGCGGTCGCCACGCTCGCGGCGGCAGTGATCCCGACCATCGGCCCGATCAGCAGCAGAAAGTACAGCGACCAGCGGTTGTAGATCTCGAAGCGCTCGGGGTCACTCTGCCCTCGCCATCGGCGTCCTGACACCGTCCCTGCTGCTCGCACAGGCGTCACGCTACCGCCCGGTCAGCCCGGCACCCAGCGAGGCACCCCGACGGACGTCGGGTGCCGGACCCGAGGGGTCCGGCACCCGTGGTACGGGCGCGAGGGGAGAGAGACGCGCCGCACCGTCGTTCCCCGGTGGGAGACAGTCACCAGGGGTCACGGTCGCGGTATCAGCGACGACCGGTCGGTTCCGTCCGACGAGATTCACTGTGCAACGCCAACCTGAAAGACCCCTGGGAACGACCTGGCAGTTGGCAGGCAACGTTCGTTCAGACGGTCTCAAACTTGGCGCCGAGGGCTTCGAGCTTGCCAGTGAAGTTCTCGTAACCCCGATTGATCAGCTCGATCCCCCGTACGTGGGAAGTCCCCTCGGCAGCGAGGGCAGCGATCAGATGAGAGAACCCACCACGCAGGTCCGGAACCTCGATATCTGCGGCACGCAGCGGTGTGGGGCCGGAGATGACCGCGGAGTGGAAGAAGTTCCGCTGCCCGAACCGGCACTCCAACCCGCCGAGGCACTCGCGGTAGACCTGGATGGTGGAACCCATCTGGCGCAGCGCCTCAGTGAAGCCGAACCGGTTCTCGTAGACCGTCTCGTGCACGATGGACAGACCAGTGGCCTGAGTGAGAGCCACCACGAGGGGCTGCTGCCAGTCGGTCATGAAGCCAGGGTGCACATCGGTCTCGAGCACGATGGAGTGCAGCGGCGTACCGGGATGATGGAACCGGATGCCATCGTCATCGATATCGAAGCCACCACCGACCTTCCGGAACGTGTTCAGGAAGGTCATCATGTCCGCCTGGCGGGCACCACGGATGTACACGTCGCCCTCGGTGGCCAGCGCTGCGGAGGCCCAGGATGCGGCCTCGATGCGGTCCGGCAATGCCGTGTGGGTGTAACCGCCGAGATGGTCAACGCCCTCAACCCGGATCACCCGGTCGGTGTCCACGGAGATGATGGCACCCATCCGCTGCAACACCGCGATCAGGTCCATGATCTCCGGTTCGATGGCCGCATTACGCAATTCGGTCACGCCTCGGGAACGAACTGCGGTGAGCAGCAACTGTTCGGTGGCACCCACGCTCGGGTAGGGCAGGTCCACTTTGGTCCCGCGCAACCCCTTCGGGGCGGTGATCAGGATCCCGGTCTCGAGTTTGTCCACCTGGGCGCCGAACTGGCGCAGGATCTCCAGGTGGTAGTCGATCGGTCGATCCCCGATCCGGCAGCCACCGAGATCGGGGATGAACGCCTCGCCGAGGCGATGCAGCAGGGGGCCGCACAGCAGGATCGGGATCCGGCTGGCTCCGGCGTGGGTATCGATATCGGCCTTGTGCGCGGTCTCCACGAACCGTGGATTCAACCGCACCACTCCACCGGCCACATCGCGTTCGACATGGACTCCGTGCAGTTTGAGCAGCCCTGCCACGACGTTGACGTCACGGATCTCGGGCACATTGCGCAGTTCACTGGGTTCCTCGCCGAGCACTGCGGCCACCATCGCCTTGGAGACGAAGTTCTTGGCCCCGCGGACCGTGATCTCACCCGTCAGCGGTGTTCCGCCGTGTACCCGTAGATGACTCATTCGACCATCCTCATCGTCATCCCCCGACCTGTCCCGTTCGGTGGAACGGGCCCGTCAAGGGTACGTCAGGACGTCGAACGCGCTGCCTCGATCTGGACGGCGGGCAGGTGCTTGGCCGGCAGCGTCTTCGGCCGCCAGGGCCCGCGGGTGGTCTCGAAAGCGCTGATGTCCTCCTCGTGGTTCAGGGTGAGGCCGATGTCGTCCAACCCTTCCATGAGGCGCCAGCGGGTGTACTCGTCCACCTGGAAGGAGGCCACGACCGCACCACAGGTGACAGTTCGGTTCTCCAGGTCCACGGTGATCTCCGTGCCGGGCTCGGTCTCGAGCACCTTCCAGATCTGCTCGATGTCATCCTGGGCGAGCTGGGCAGCGAGCAAGCCCTGCTTGCCGGAGTTCCCGCGGAAGATGTCCGCGAACCGGGAAGCGAGCACTGCCTTGAACCCATAGTCCTTGAGCGCCCAGACGGCATGCTCGCGGGAGGACCCGGTTCCGAAGTCCGGTCCGGCCACGAGCACGGAGCCGGAAGCGTAGGCCTCCTTGTTGAGCACGAACTCCGGGTCGCCGCGCCACGCGGCGAACAGTGCGTCCTCGAAACCGGTGCGGGTCACCCGCTTGAGGTAGACGGCGGGGATGATCTGGTCGGTGTCGACGTTGCCGCGGCGTAGCGGCACCCCGACGCCGGTGTGAGTGGTGAACTTCTCCATGATGTCTCTCCTGAGGAGTCTCGGCGCTCAGACCTGCAGCGGTACGCGCGGATCGAGCGGGGCCAGTGGGGTGCCATCGAACGAGGTGAGGTCGACATCGGCGTCGATATCCAAGTCGGCGAGGGAGGACAGGGTGCCCCGGATAGCGGTCGCAGCGGCAACCAGCGGCGAGACCAGGTGCGTCCGCCCGCCCTTACCCTGCCGGCCTTCGAAGTTCCGGTTCGATGTGGAAGCGGACCGCTCCCCCGGCGCAAGCTGGTCCGGGTTCATTCCGAGGCACATCGAACAACCGGCGTTGCGCCACTCGGCACCGAAGTCGAGGAAGATCTGGTCCAGACCCTCCGCTTCTGCCTGCAGACGTACCCGCGCGGACGCAGGCACCACAAGCACGCGGACGCTCTCGGCCTTCGTGCGCCCCTTGAGCACCTTCGCCACCGACCGAAGATCCTCGATGCGACCATTGGTGCAGGAGCCAATGAAAACGGTGTCCACGGCGATGTCGCGCAACGGGGTCCCGGGCACCAACCCCATGTATTCCACCGCTCGCTCGGCCGCGACCCGCTCGTTCTCGTCGGCGATCTCTTCCGGGACGGGCACATTCGCACTCAGCGGGAGCCCTTGTCCGGGGTTGGTGCCCCAGGTGACGAACGGTTCGAGGTCGTCGGCCTCGAGCACCACCTCGGTGTCGAAGACGGCATCGTCGTCACTGCGCAGCGTCCGCCAGTACTCGACGGCCTCGTCCCAGTCGGCGCCCTCCGGAGCGTGCGGGCGACCCTTGAGGTACTCGAAGGTGGTCTCGTCCGGGGCGATCATGCCCGCCCGGGCACCGGCCTCGATCGACATGTTGCAGACGGTCATCCGCGCTTCCATGGAGAGCTTGCGGATGGCCTCGCCGCGGTACTCGAGTACATATCCCTGACCGCCGCCAGTGCCGATCTTCGCGATGATCGCCAGGATGATGTCCTTGCTAGTGGCTCCGGGCGGTAGGTCTCCGTTGACGGTGATGGCCATCGTCTTGAACGGAGCGAGCGGCAGCGTCTGGGTGGCCAGCACATGCTCCACCTCGGAGGTGCCGATACCGAACGCGAGGGCGCCGAAGGCACCGTGAGTGGACGTGTGCGAGTCACCACAGACCACTGTCAGGCCCGGCATGGTCAGGCCCAGCTGCGGTCCGACCTGGTGCACGATGCCCTGGTCGGCATCGCCCAGCGAGTGGATCCGCACACCGAACTCCTCGGCATTGGTGCGCAGGGTATCGATCTGGGTGCGGCTGGTCAGGTCCGCGATCGGCAGGTCGATGTCGACAGTCGGGGTGTTGTGGTCCTCGGTGGCCAGCGTCAGGTCCGGCCGGCGGACGGTGCGCCCGGCGAGGCGCAGGCCCTCGAATGCCTGGGGGCTCGTGACCTCGTGGACGAGGTGCAGGTCGATGTACAGGAGATCGGGCGCACCACCCTCCCCCTTGCGGACCACGTGGTCCTTCCACACCTTCTCGGCCAGCGTTCCGACCATGACACGTCACCTTCTATCGTTCGTTCGGCCCGGTGGGTGGTGGGCCTCTCCCTGAGGGGGTCGATCACCAAGACTTGCTATCTCACGCTATGAGATGGCAATATCGACCTATGGACAACTCTAGCGGAGTCGGCGTACTCGACAAAGCCGCAATCGTCCTGGGAGCCCTTGAGGCTGGCCCGGCGACGCTGGCCCAGTTGGTCGCCGCAACCCACCTCGCCCGTCCGACCGCGCACCGGCTGGCCGTGGCCTTGGAGCACCACAGGTTCGTCTCCCGGGACATGCAGGGCCGCTTCATCCTCGGCCCCCGCCTGGCCGAACTCGCCTCGGCCGCCGGTGAGGACCGGCTGCTCGCTGCGGCTGGCTCAGTGCTGCTCGCCCTGCGTGATCACACCGGGGAAAGCGCGCAGATGTTCCGGCGCCAGAGCGACCAGCGCATCTGCGTGGCTGCCGCCGAGAAGCAGATGGGTTTGCGTGACTCCATCCCGGTGGGGGCCACGCTCTCCATGCTCGCCGGTTCCGCCGCCCAGGTGCTGCTCGCCTGGGAGGAACCGGATCGGCTGCACCGCGGCCTCCACGGAGCGAAGTTCACCGCGACCATCCTCTCCGGCGTGCGTCGGCGCGGCTGGGCACAGAGCGTGAGCGAACGTGAGGTCGGCGTCGCCTCGGTCTCGGCCCCCGTACGCGGGCCGTCGGGCCGCGTGATCGCCGCCGTTTCGGTCTCCGGACCGATCGAGCGGATGACGCGCCAGCCCGGGCGGTTGCACGCCAACGCCGTGATGGCGGCTGCGAACCGGCTCAGCGATGTGCTGCGCTCCGGCGACAACGACTGACTGGCGGCTTCCGCACCTACCCGGTCCAGTGCACCCTCAGGATGTGCCGAGAAACTGCGCCATGAGCGGGCCCGCTGCCCCTGCGCCGTCGCTGCCCTCCTCCAGGAATACCGCGACCGCCATATCCCCCTGAACGGCGATCATCCAGGCGTGGGTGCCGCCGTCATACTCCGCCGTGCCGGTCTTGGCGATCAGGTCACCGTCGTCGGTCACATCAGCGAGCGGTCCGCTCGCCGTTCCGTCAGTGACGACGGCCCGCATGGCCTGGCGCAGCAACGTCGCCTCAGTCTCGGTCAGCGCAGTGGGTACCTCCCGCGCGGCCTCGGCCGCCTCCCGGTACTCCTCGCTGTCCACCAGAATCGGGGTGACGACGTGCCCAGCGCTAATCGAAGCCGCCACACCGGCCATCGCCAGCGGTGAGGCGAGCACCTGCCCCTGGCCGATGAGGCCGGCCGCGTGCAAGGTCCCCTCGGCCTCGGTGGGGACCGATCCGAGCCACACCGGGTAGCCGAGCGACGCATCGTCCCCGCGGCCGAGTCCCAGGCTGGCAGCCGCGTCGGCGAGATCGGCGGCAGTGATCTGGTCCCGCACGGACATCAATGCGGTGTTGCAGGACTGCGCGATCGCCTCTTCGAGCGTGATGTCACCGATCGAGGACTCGGGATAGCCGGGGTAGTTGCTGAATTCTCGACCGTTGACGGTGAGGGTGTCGGTGCAGGAGACGGAGTCGTCGAGACTCATTCCAGAACGCAGCAGCGCCAGCAATGTGACCACCTTGAAGGTGGACCCGGGCGCGTACTGACCGAGCGTGGCCGTCGACCAGCCATTGCTGGCGGCGCTGCTTGAGGCGGCCAGCAGGTTTCCGGTGGACGGTTCGATCGCCACCACTCCCGCGGGTACATCCAGTCCGTCCACGATGCCCTCGGCGCGTTGCTGGAGATCACGATCGAGCGTTGTCCTCAGTGGCTCCCCGTCAACAGGTTCGGAGGAGTACACCTCACTGGACTCCTCCCCCGACGTCACCGAGATCGTCAGCCCGCCAATTCCGCGCAACTGCTCGTCGTAGGCGAGTTGCAGCCCCGCCACGCCCACGTGATCGCCCTGCTGGATCGCACCGTCGGAGCCGTCAATGATCTCAGACGTCGCCTCACCAACGCGGCCGAGGATCGAGTACGCGAAGTACTGCGTGGGGCCCTGCTGACGCTCATCGGTGACCAGGTTGACACCCTCTATCTCGCGGACGGCCTCCATATCGACGTCACCTGGATCGTCCTGCGGGACGACAGTGGCGACCACGAAAGCCCGCTCTCCCGCAGAAAGGACCCGGTCGGCGTATGCCTGCGGATCATCGAACTCGAGCGCCTCGGCGAGTGCGAGGGCGTCCTCCTCCCACTGATCAGCGTCAATGTAGGTCTTGTCGATGCCGATCTGGAAGACCTCCCGGTCGGTGATGAGCACCTCATCATCACGCCCGAGGATGTCGCCGCGTTCGGCGCTGCCCTGCTCCACCGTGATCACACCGTCCTCGCCCAGATCAGGGGCCAGCAGGTCGCGCGACCACTGCGCGATCCATGGACCGTCGTCGGTCGAGGTCAGATGGACGGACGCCGGGTAGGTCCACTCCTCATCGGTGCCGGGCACATCCCACGTCCAGGTCAGGGCGGCGTCGGCGGCCATCACTCCATCGGCCTCCTCTTCCTCGTAGACGCTCGAGGACCAGGTGACCTCGACGGTGCGCGGCACGAGCGGGGTCAGCTCGCCGAGCACCTCCTCCGCCTGTTCAGTGGCGAGGGCGCGGTCGTCGTCGGTCAGCGGCGCACCAGCAAGATCGCCCGTGGTGAGCGCCTCAGCCAATGCCGCGGCGGCGTCCAGTTCAGGACTGGCTGCTTCCTCGGGCTCGGGATCCTCCCCCGTACAGGCGACGAGGAGCAGGCTCGCCGTCGCCACGATCGCGGCGGATCTGCGTAGGAGTGCGGTCTCGATGCTCACCTTCGGAAGGGTAACGAGGGAGGCTGACAATGGCAGTAGCGACTCTCGGGGCCGGTCGAATCGCGCACCACCGCGGCTGTTCCTCCGGCGCAGCGCGATCAGGGACCGCGGGGCGGATACGCTGATCGTCGCCGATCGGGAGGTCGATGATGCTGCCCCGCGCCCGTCACGAGTACCTGCTACGACAACTCGCGCTGCGTGGAAGTGTGCGCGCGAGCGATGTCGCGGCGGCACTGGGTGTGACCCAAGTGACCGTCCGCCGCGATATCGCCGTACTTGCTGACGACGGCCTCCTCGCACGAGTGCACGGCGGGGCGATCGCGCTCGACGACGCCGCCCGCAAACCTGCTGCCGCCCGGACCCTGGTGGGTGTGGTGGTGCCCTCCGCCACGGAGCATTTCGCCGAGATCATGCGCGGGATGCAGACAGTGGCCGAGGCTGCCCGAATCCGCCTGGTTCTGAGCGTCTCCGACTATCGCCCGGATGTGGAGCGAGCCCGGCTCGAGCAACTCCTCGATCTGGAGGTGGCCGGCCTGATCATCGCCCCCACCACCCACCGGGACAACCCGGAGGCCCTCCTCGGCTGGCTGGAGTCTGTGCCGGTGCCAACCGTGGCACTCGAGCGGCTGCTGCCCGTCACGGCGAAGGCCACCGGGCCGGACAGTGTGCGCACCGATCACGTCCGCGGCGTTTTCGTGGCTCTCAGTCACCTGGCCGATCTGGGCCACACCCGGATCGCCCTGGGGTGCTACGACCGGACCCCGAACTCACGGTGGGTCCGCGAGGGCTATCGGGACGCCGTCGGGAAGCTGGTCCTTGACGAGGCCCCGCAGTTTCCCCTTCCCAAAGGCAACGACGATCCGGATGCCCTCGCTGATGCACTGGACGACATGCTCGCCGCGTGCCGCCGGGAGCGGGCGACCGCCGTCCTGGTGCACAGCGACTACCACGCGGCCAGGCTGGTCGAACGTGCTCACCGGCTCGGGATCGAGATCCCGGATGAACTCGCCGTCGTGGCCTACGACGACGAACTCGCCGCGCACGCGGCCGTACCGTTGACCGCGATCACGTTCCCGAAGCGGGAGGTGGGGCGCCAGGCGGTGCGACTGGTCACCGAGCGAATCGCGCCCAGCGACGACGGCCCACCGCCTGCCCGGCACATCCAGCTCGTGCCTCGGCTGAGCGTGCGCGAATCGTGCGGTGCGGCGACGGTGAACTGAGCAACCGAGGCCACCAGTGTCGCCTTTTGTCCGTTTCTGGTGTCCGATGCCCGTGGCGATACACGATGACGGCCGGTTCATCGTCCACTGAGCAAAGGAGCACTTGATGACCCAGTCGACCCACCGGATGACGCGCGCTTCTCGCCGGGGCCGGATCGCTGCAGGCACCGCAGCAGCCACCGCCGGAGCGCTGATTCTCGCTGCCTGTGGAGGCGGCGGCGAAGGCGACGATGGTGGTGACGTCTCCCTCACGTTCACCTGGTGGGGCGATACCTCCCGCACTGAGCGGTACGAAGAGTCGATCGACTTGTTCGAGGAGCAGAACCCCGGCATCACGATCCAGACTCAATATGGCTCCTGGGGGGACTATTGGACCGCCCGAAACACCGAGGCCGCCGGCGGTTCGCTGCCAGACGTCATGCAGATGGACATCGCCTATCTGACCGAGTACGGCGCCGGCAATCGCCTCCTCGACCTCGAGCCCCATATCGGCGAGCAGATCGACACCTCCACGCTGCCCGAATCCCTGATGCCATCTGCTCAGGTCGGCGGGACCACGTACGCCATCCCCACCGGAACGAACACGATGGCGACGTTCTTCAACACCACCCTGATGGCGGAACTCGACATCGAGGTGCCGACCGAGCAACTCACCTGGGACGAGTACCACAATCTGATCGCGCAGCTCACCGAGGCGGGCGCTGCCGCCGATCCGCAGGTGTACGGAGCGGTGGACTACACCCGGGTGTTCTGGATGTTCCAGATGTGGCTCACCCAGCAGGGGATGAGCATGTTCACCGACGACGGCCAGCTCGCCTTCACCGAGGCCGACCTGGCCGAGTGGTGGAGTAAGACCGAGGACCTGCGCTCCACCGAGGGAGTCGTACCGGCCCAGCAGATCGCGCAACTCACCGAAGATCCGGTCAGCACCGGGGTAGCGGTCTCGGACGTGAGCTGGGACAACTTCCTCGTGCGCTTTTCCGAGGGCACTGGTGGTGACGAGTTCACCATGCTTCCCCCTCCGTCCGACCAGCCCGGCGAGGGTGGCTTGTTCCTCAAGCCAAGCCTGCTGCTGGCAGTCGGGGCCAACTCCGCGCACCCCGAGGAGGCTGCTCAGTTCATCGACTTCATCGTCAATGACCCGGAGGTCTCCGAGATCTTCGGCACCTCTCGCGGCGTGCCTGCCTCCGACCCCGCGATCGAGGCGCTCTCCGATGCCGAGGGTCTCGACGCGGCGATCATCGACTATGAGGAGTCGGTCGAGCCGCTCCTCACCGCTGCACCGCCGCCCCCGGTCTCCGGATTCGGCGGTCTGGAAGAGGCGTTCGTGCGGATCTACGAGGAGCTGAGCTACGGGCAGATCACCCCAGCCGAAGCGGCATCCCAGTGGTTCACCGAGGCCCAGGAGGCGATGAGCTAAGCATCGCCTCCTGGTGACGACGCCGGTTCCCGGGCGCTCCCCCGGGAACTGGCGTCGTTCACATCCACTCCCTGCGAGAGAATGGCCACCTCAGATCGTGCGAGCAGGAGGAGCCTGGTGTGGCCCAGCAGTACCCCGAGATCACCGATCGCCTACGTCGCTTCATCGAAGCCCAGCATCTGTACTTCGTTGCGACGGCCGCGCGCGATGGCCGGGTGAACGTCTCACCCAAGGGACTCGACTCACTGCGAATCGTCTCGCCCACCCGCGCGGTGTGGCTGAACGGCACCGGGAGCGGCAATGAGACGGCCGCACATCTGCTCGACACCCCGCGGATGACGGTGATGTTCTGTTCGTTCGAACGCCAGCCGATGATCCTCCGGCTGTACGGAACTGCCCGCGCCGTTCATCAGCCGGATGCGGAATGGAGTGAACTCTACGCACTGTTCCCGCCCATGCGCGGTGCCCGGAACATCTTCGTCCTCGAGATCGATCTCGTGCAGACCTCCTGCGGGTACGGGGTGCCGTTCTTCGAGCACACCGGCGACCGGCCATTGATGGACTCGTGGGCACAAAAACGGGGCGAGGAGGGGTTGATCACGTACCAGCAGACCAAGAACCGCACGAGCATCGACGGCTTCCCCACGGGTCTGCCGCCGGACTGATCGACAGATGCAGGCGGGGCCGCGAATATTCGCTCGTCCACGGGCTACTGCACACCTACTCTGGTGTGGCCGTCGGTCACAGACCGGAGTGGACACGATCGAGAGGACGCATGCCGATGCGACGCAGGGCGCTGAGAGCCGGGGTGGCCGCCATGGCCTACTCCAGGCCGGCCCGCCCCCGCACCTGCCTCCACTGAGATCACCGGAGGTGGGTGCGGGCTTCGGCGTGCCCACCCGCTACCTCCGGAAGATCGTGATGAACCCCCTGACTGAGAAGCAAATCCGTACCTCATTCGTGAACGCCACGCGCGGCGAGGCCAGCCGCGCCGTCCTGCCCGATCTCGGCGCCATTGACTGGGACCGTCTGGAGTACCTGGGCTGGCGCGACCCCAAGGCTCCACTGAACGCCTACGTCGTGCTCGAACTGGACGAGGCTCCCAGGGCGCTGATGTTGCGTGCGCCAGAACCGGGCGGCCGCCGCCGGCAAGCGATGTGTGCCTGGTGCGAGGACATCGTGGCCGTCGACACGGTGGGCCTTCACGTCGCCAGACGGGCCGGCGCACCAGGCCGGCGCGGCGACACGATCGGCACGCTCCTGTGCACCGACTTCGCCTGCTCAGCACACGTCCGACGGCGGCCCACCCGCGCAGAGGCAAGTACCGACGCCGATCGGGAACGGTTCGTCGCCCACCGGATCGCCGGCCTGCGCGAGCGATCGATGCGGTTCGTTGCCGAGGTGTGCCGGACGCGCTGAGCGCGATCAGGCGCGTATGGACGCGCCCGTGGGGTCGTCGGGTAGCGGCGCAGTGCCGGGATGCGGATGTGTCCCATGGCGTCGCTACCCGGCGCCGTGGCCCGGCGGTGCCTATTTGGCGACCTCAATCGGCGAGGTCACGCAGCAATGTCACACCCTGGTGGCAGCATCTGCCTCAGAGGAGGTGAACGCCATGGGATCGTCCGCAAGACTCCAGACAAGCGGCAGTAGCAGCGGCAAGGGCAGCAGCAGCAACGGCAGCTCGACGCCTACGTGCGCCCCGAGGTTGATTCCCCGTGGTGGTCATGAGAGCGACCTTTCCTCCAGCTCCTTGCGGATCGAGCAGCGTTCAACTAGAATAGAACGCATGTTCGAGATCGTCGATGTTCCTGACGGGGAGTTCTCCGTCGACATCGGCGTGCCCAGCCCACAGTCCTTCACTGCCCTGGAACGGCGGATGGCCGCCCTGGTCGTGGCGCGTTCGCAGGAGCCAACCGAGGAGCGGTTGCGTACCCATCCCACCGGCGCCACGCTCCTCACTCAGCTCGAACGTCTCGATATCGATCAACTTGGCGAGGCCGCACTCGAGGAAACCGTCGCCGCGGCTCGCCGGATCGCTTCTGTGGCGCAGCAGATCGAGATGCGTGCCGCCGCCACACTCGCCAGCCGGGAATCGATGAATCCCGGCGCACTCGCCCAGCGCACCACTGGCCCTGCAACAGTGGCAGGAGACTGCCTCGCGCTGCGTCTGCGATGCAGCAAACGTGAGGCGCATTCACTGATCGAGCGAGGCTGGGCGCTGGCCACGTATCTGACCCGCACCAACGACGCCCTGGCCACTGGGCAGATTGACAACGCACGGGCTGCAGCGATCGCCGATGGGCTTCGACACGTACCGTGGCAAGTTGCCATCGCGGTCGAAGACCGCGTCATCGAGCGTGCCCCCAACCGGACCGCCGTCCAGGTGCGCGCCGACGTGGCTGCCGCGCTGATTGCCGTGGACCCTGTCGAAGCGCAGGCCCGGGCGCAGGCACGCCGCAGGGAACGTCGAGTCAGCCGGCCGCGTGCACACCCCGACGGCGTCGCTTCCCTGCGAGTGGAAGGCCCCGCGCCGGACGTCCTTGCCCTGGACATCGCACTCGACAGCGCAGCACGCGCAGCCAAGGCCCGTGGCGACGCCCGCACACTGGACCAACTCCGCTTCGACACCCTCACCGGCCTCGGCCACCACGCACTCGCCACCGGTGCCTTCACCATCCGTGGGCAGAGCAGCGGAGAGCTCAGCACCCGTGATCAGCGCACCGGCGAGCACAGCACCCGCAGGAACAACCGCGGGAAGTCGGCGCCGGGACGCGGTGGTTTCTCGGCACCCCCGTGCACCGATACCACCGTGCCACTGGCCACGATCAACGGCCACCGCCCACGCATTCAGGTGACCATCGCTCTCGACCAGCTCCTACCCGACCGTTCCGACGACGCAGAGCTGACAGAGACTGCATCGTCAGCGGGCGGCCCGACTGGTCACGAGGAACCAGACGTCAGCGGCCCAGTCAGCAAGCCCGGCCCAGCAGAGGTCCCGATTGCGCAGGTTCCCGTACTCGACGGCTACGGCCCCATCGCCCCAGCAACCGCCCGCGCCCTTGCCGCCGGCGGCATCTGGCGACGTCTCGTCACTGACCCGCTCACTGGCGCCCCCGTCGACGTCGGCACCACCCGGTACCGACCACCCGCCGCGATGGCCAGGAGGATCCGCGCGCGTGACCGCACCTGCGTTCGGCCAGGCTGCACCCATCGCGCCGAGGAATCCCCGCTGGACCACACCGTGCCATACAGCGCCCGCGGAGACGGCGGAACGACCGGCGATCACAACCTCGGCGCCCTGTGTACCCGCGACCACCTCATCAAAACCCATGGCGACTTCGCTGTGAGCCAACCCGAACCCGGCATCTTCAACTGGACCACACCGTCCGGCCACCGATACCGCAGGGAACGCGATGGCACCACGACCGACCGAGGCTTCGAGCGCCCAAGCATGCCCGGATACGGTTCACGCACTGATGAGGAGCCACCCTTCTGATCCGGTTTCCTCGACTCCTACTCCGGATCTATCTGGCCTCGGTCGACGGCTCAGGGCGCTGACTCCCGCACCGCCAATGTGTACGGCGCGGTGACCTGGACAGGAGGTCGCGCTCCTCCCCCGAACTGCTGGCGCTCGTCAATGAGGTCAAGTGCTCGGCGCGCGATATGCGCCATGTCGGGGGCAATGGAGGTGATGCTCGGAGTGGAGTAGGCGGCGTCCTGGGAGTTGTCGAACCCCACGATCGCCACATCGGTCGGCACCCGGATTCCGTGCGTGAGCAGTGCCCGGGCAGCGCCGAGCGCCAGCTCGTCGTTGAAGCCCACGATCGCATCGAAGGGCACGCCTCGGTCAAGGAAGTCCAGGGTGGCCAGCTCCCCCGCGTCGCGATGCCACGGCCCCGCCGGAACGAGGAGGCGCTCGTCCACTTCCAGGCCATACGCGGCAGCCGCAGCTCGGCAGCCGCGCACACGAGCCGCTGCCACGGGGGTGGTGCCGGATCCGAGCAGCGCCACCTGCCGGCGCCCGGAGGCGAGCAGGTGGTCCATGGCCGTCTGAGCAGCATCGGCGTTGCTGATCGTGATGTGGTCTACCGATGCACCGCTGACGTTCTCACCGAGCAGGACGAATGGCCCGCTCGCCGAGAGCTTGTACAGGTCGTTTTCACTCATTCCCTGGGCCACCATGATCACTCCGTCGGCGAGCCCGCGCGCCGTCGCAACGATCTCCAACTCGCGCTCGCGTCGCCCGCGCGTCATCTGCACGAGAATGTTGATGCCCCGTCCGGCCCCGGCGTCGATGAGCCGCTCGGCCAGTTCAGCGAAGTAGTTCACCTGGAACTCGGGGACGGCCAGTACCACCTGCCCACGCCGGCCGGTGCGGAGTTGACGTGCGGCCGTATTCACCTGGTACCCCAGCCGCTCGATCGCCTCCTCCACCCGTTCTCGGGTGTCTGGGCCCACCTTCTTGGCGCCGGTGAGCACATTCGAGACCGTCTTGATCGAGACACGGGCAGCTGCCGCCACCTCCCGCATCGTGACGCGAGACCCCGTCGATGTCGGTTCAGAAGATGTTGGACGGCGGCGCACGTCGCCAAGCACGGTCGGCGGTCCGGTGAATGCCAGTGCTGCCCTCTCGCCACGCTCGTGCAGTGCGGCCAGCAATCGAACCATGGCGTGCCACGTCGACAGGTCGGGAGCGCGGTGTACGCCCAGCGCGGCCGCGTCCGGGGTGACGAGCACCTCGCAGTCCTCGTGAGCACGGAGAAACTCGCGCATCGCCTCCGGATCGTCATCGGCAATGGTGGCGATCGCCAGGTGGTGACTCATAGTCATCGCGACGCTCCCATCCCGCGCGTCCGCTTCCTGGCGAGGCCTCCCATCACTGTCCCGACGACCTCGCCGACCAGATCGACCGCGGTTCCCCTCGGAACCGCCGGGCAGCCTACGACGCCGGAACGCCGCGACACCGGATCCGCCCGCCGCATGAATACCGACCAGCTCGATGTGGTTCAGGTCAAGTGGCGGAACACTGTTGAGACGCACCGCGCCACCGTCCAACGGCATGAATCCGTGTGCCCGCCACGCGCGGGACACGGTCGCCGCACTGACCCCCAGACGCGCGGCGATCTCACGCGAGCTCGCACGAGTCCTGGCGTACTCGGGCGTGAGGGCGGCCGCCACCAGCACCCACGGATCGGTCGCCGCTGGGCGTCCGGAGCGATCCCGATCATCGAGGCCGAGCGGGCCGGATTCGGAGTATCGGCGCCGCCAGGTCACCACGCTCTGCCGTGAGACCGCCAGCCGAGCCGCGATCTCCACATGCGAGATGCCGTCCGCGGCGAGGAGTACCGCTCGCGCCCGGAGCGCAAGCGCGGCCCGGGGGCTCGCCGTCATCGCCTCCAACCGGTCGCGATCACCTGCGCGAAGCACAAGGGCTGGCGCCCGACCCACACGACCTCCCAATGTCCAGTGACTAATGAAGCACTCGACGACGTCAACATTATCAGGCGACCGATCCCGAGTGGCGACCTCACACCACATCACGAGCCTTCAGTGGCCGTAAGTAGCTGGTTCCATCGCGGTTCTTGCCGACAGTTCGACAGTCGTTCGCTGGCTCCGAGCGCCGTTGACCTGCTCGATGTGCATGGCTAACGTCCCCGGTACAACGATGTACCCAGCGAAGGAGATTTCCATGATCATCCCGAGCCGACGCACAGTTCTCGGCGCGTCCGCTGCCGCCGCGATCGCCGCTGCTCTCGCCGGCTGCAACCGCTCCTCAGCAGGTTCCGGCTCAAGTGAGGGAGCAACCGACTCTGGCGTCTTGCAGTGGTGGGACCACTTCGAGCCGCTGGAGGGAGCGATACAAGGAGTCTTCGCGGCCTGGGCCGAGGACGGAGGTGCGCAGGTGGAGCGCACCGTCTATAACCCGAACGACATGGGTGAGGCACTCCAGCTCGCGCTGGGTAGCGACCAGATGCCCGACGTGTTCAGCAACCTCACCGGTATTCCGACCCCCGCTTTGGTCTCGCGCGAGTTGATCTCCCCGGTGGCTCTCAACGCCGAAGCCCAGGCGGCGATGGAAGGGCTGCTCGTCGAAGGCGTGAGCATATTCGAGGGTGAGGTCTACTCAGTACCGATCTTCACCCACCGACAGCATTCCAGTCTGACCTGGTTCGTCTCCGAGGAGGTCGAGCGTGCAGGCGGCGACCCAGACGCGATGACGTTCAGCTGGGAGGAGTTCCGCAGGATCTGCCGCGAGATCACCGCCGCCGGGCAGATGTCCGGCTGGGTCACCAACATCGCTTTCGACGGCCGTCTCGAGGAGCACCTGATCGACCTGGCGCAGGGGGCGGGCCAGCCACTCGCGTTCAACACCTCCGGCGCCTCCTCTCCCGAGATCACCGACCCGCGGACCGGTGACTACGTGTTCCACGGCGACGGCTTCGTGGACGCACTGGAATTCCTGCAATCGCTCATCGCCGACGGCGTCATGCTGCCCGCCTCAACCTCGCTGGATGCCAAGGAGGCGCGGGCCCGGTGGGCTGCCGGCGAGGCGGCGGTCTTCTTCGACGGTCCGTGGAACCCGGGCGTGCTGAGCGGACAGTTTGCCGACTTCCTGCCGCGCATCTCGGTAGCGAATATGCCCACCCCCGACGGCGCGGGCTACTCCGCCCGTGGCCCCGCCACCGGGCAGTTCTGGCAATCGGCCACCAGCTCGCATGGAGAGGCCGTGAACGAACTGTTCTCCCTCCTGACCACCCCGGACTTCGCACTGGCGCTGGCGCAGAACATGGATCAGCCGCCCGCTGATCTCTCCGTGGTGGCCGAAGCGGACGTGGACCCGTCCTACGCCCGCGCCATCGACATCTACAGCCAGTGGTGCCGGTTGGCACCCAGTCCGCTGGCCCGCAACTCGGCCGTCGGATCGGTCATCGCCGAGATGGAAGAGATCCGCCCCACTTTGGGGGAGATCGTCCAGGGCTATCTCGGTGGCGACATCGACGATGCACGGGTGGCGCTGACCACCTACAGCGACGGCCTCAGCGCCGAGCGTGACCGTGCGATCGAAACCGTGACGGCGGACGGAACCGAGGTGTCCATCGATGACTGGATCTTCAGCGACTACCAACTCGGGACCGACTACGATCCGGAGAAGTACTGACGTGACGGCCACTCTCACCCAGAGGAACCTCCGCCATGGCACTGCCGCCGGGAGCAGCGCTTCGAAGGGCCCGGTGCACCGACGCTTGAGCCCGTGGGTGTACGCATTCCTGGTGCCCACTGTGCTGCTGTTCGGGCTCTATACCGTCTGGCCGAGCCTGTCCAGCGTCTTCTACTCGATGCTGGACTGGCGCGGTCTGGGTACGGACCGTTCGTTCACCGGCTTGACCAACTACGAACGGGCCCTGGCCGACCCATTGTTCTGGCGGTCGGTCGGCGTGACGCTGCTCATCATCGCCGTGACCGTGCCAGTACGGGTAGCACTCGCCCTGGTACTCGCCATCATGCTGAACAACCCGCGGCTCCCCTTGGCGCGACTCCTGCGCACAGCGTTCTTCATCCCCGTGGTGGCGACCACGGCGATCATCGGAATCGTGATGGGGTTCGTGCTGGATCCTTCCAGCGGTCCGGTCAATGCCCTGCTCGAACTGATCGGCATTTCACCGGTGGACTTCCTCGGTAGCTCTGACACTGCGTTGTGGTCGGTGATGGGTGTGCACATCTGGAAGTGGATGGGCATCACGATGATCTACTGGCTCGCCGCCCTGCAGACGGTCCCGGTCACCTTGTACGAGGCCGCCGAGCTCGACGGTGCCGGCGCGTGGGGGCGCTTCGCGCACATCACCATGCCGCTCCTGGTGCCCTTCACCGTCATCATCGGTCTGCTCACCGTGGTGGAGACGATGCAGATCTTCGACCTCGTGCTCACCATGACCGGCGGCGGACCGTACTTCTCGACCATGGTCACCGAGGTCTACATCTACGACCAGGCGTTCGCCGCGGCAAATCCGAACCTCGGCTACGCAGCGACCCTCGGCGTGCTGTTCGGGGTGGTCACCGTACTCCTTGTTGGCAGCCTGCTACTCATCAGCCGCACGCTCCGGGCACGCAAGGAGGTGCTCGCATGAGCACGCGTTCGTTGACCAAAGACACTATGCCCCTCGGCGCACCGGGCGTACGCCGATCACGGCTGTCCCGGCGCGCGGTGCGGTGGACCCAAACCGTCGTGCTCGCCGTCGTGGCTCTCGCCTGGGTCTACCCGCTGCTGTGGATTCTGTCCGCATCAGTCAAGGATGCGATGGGGATCTTCAGTTCCGGACTGTCTCTGTGGCCCGAAAGTTGGCACTGGGACAACTACGCGCGCGCCTGGAGTGATGCCGGCTTCGACCGTTACATGCTGAACACCATCATCATCACCGTGGCGACGGTGATGATCGTGGTCGTGCGCTGCGCGGCGGCGGGATATGTCATCGCTCGATTCCGATTCCTTGGGCGGCGGCTTCTCGTGGGCGTACTCGCCGCCACGATGTTCATCCCTACCGGCCTGTTCATCGTGCCGGTGGTGGAGCTGACAGACCTGATGGGGCTGCTGAACACCCATGTCGGACTGATCCTCGCGCTCTCCGGGAGCGGCCACGTGGCAGCCGTGCTGCTGTACGCCGGGTTCTTCTCCCGGGTGCCCAAGGAATTGGAGGAGGCCGCCGTCATGGACGGTGCCGGATTCCTGCGCACCTTCTTCCGAATCATGCTGCCGCTCTCCGGCCCGATCACCTCGACAGTGGTCGTGCTCACCTTTCTGGCCACGTGGAACAACTTCTTCCTCCCGCTGGTGTTCACCTTCAGCGTGCCGGAGAACCGCACTCTGGCTGTGGGGATGCTCGCGTTCGAAGGCACGAACTCGACCGACTGGTCCGGTCTCGCCGCGGCGGCCTCGCTTTCGCTGTTGCCGATCCTCGTGCTGTTCCTGGCGCTGCAACGGCACTTCGTGGAGGGAATCGCCGGTGCCGTGAAGAACTGACTCACCCCACGACTCCCTGCCCCTTCCTCTTGTCTGACGGAGATTCATGACTCGCCCGAACATCCTGCTCATCAGCACCGACCAGCAGCGCTGGGACGCCCTCGGCGCCTCTGGAAACCCGCACATCACGACCCCGCACCTTGACCGGCTCGCCGCCCAGGGCGCCAGGTTCACGAACTGCTACGTGCAATCGTCGGTGTGCGCACCCTCGCGCGCCAGCTTGATGACTAGCAGATACCTGCACAATCACGGCGTGTGGGCCAACGGCGTGGACATCAACCCGGACGAACAGCTGTTCACTCGGGCTCTGACCGACGCCGGGTACGACTGCGGGTTGGTCGGCAAGTTCCATCTCGGCGCTGCCCAACACCACCGGGTCGAGCCCCGGGTGGATGACGGGTTCCGGGTATTCCGGTGGTCGCACGACCCCTACGTGCGCAGTGAGGCGAACCACTATCACACCTGGCTGGAGAAGACCTTCCCTGGGGTGTTGGATGACGCGATGGCGCGGGGTGGGGCAGCGGCGATCGACACCCTGCCCACCGAGCAGCACTACAGCCGCTGGATCGGCGAGGAGACCATCGAGTACCTCACTACCGGGCGGGAGAAGGACAAGCCGTTCTGCTTCGTGGTGAATTTCTTCGATCCGCACCACGGGTTCGGTTCCCCGCCGGAATACCGCGGGCGCTACGACGCCCAGGCGCTCCCCGGTCCCATCCACTCGGACCTCTCCACCAAGCCCGCAATCTACAGCGAGGCTTCGAAGAAGTCCTACGCCGGCGCCTCACGGGGCTTCGCCGAGCACACAGACTCCGAGATTCAAGACATCATCGCCCACTACTACGCGATGGTGACCCTCGTGGACGACGAAGTGGGGCGGATTCTGGACACTTTGGAGGCAGAAGGGCTGGCCGAGGACACCATCGTCATCTTCACCAGCGATCACGGCGAGATGCTCGGCGACCACCAGATGCTGCTCAAGGGGCCAATGATGTTCGACTGCTCAGTCCGGGTGCCTCTGCTCGTGCGTTGGCCGAGTCGGATCCAGCCCGAGACTGTTCGCGATGAATTAGTCGAGTGGATCGACCTCGCCCCCACGCTACTCGCCGCCGCCGGGGTGGACGCGATGCCGAGGCAGCAGGGCCGGGATCTGGCACCGTTGTGGCGCACCGAGGATGCCGGCGAGGCCTACAGGGACAGCAACGAGGGTAGCGGTAGCGCCGCGGACACGAGCGCCTGGGAGGACCGGAACTGGGTGCTCTCGGAGTACCGGAACAGTTGCTGGCCCTACGACCCCCCGGTGCACACCACGATGCTGCGCCAGGGCGATTGGAAGATCGTGGTGCACCACGGACCGCCGTCCACAGCACGCGCGCGAGAAGGCGAACTCTACGACCTCGCGAACGACCCACACGAGCAGGTGAACCTGTGGAACGCTCCGGAAGCCGATGGCACACGCCTGGAGCTGGAGCGGATGCTGCTGGACGTCCTCGTGGCCACCGAGGACCGGTCCCAGCGTCGCCTCTCGGAGTTCTGAGCCGCCCTACTCCGAGCAAGAATGACGAAGGCCCCCGCTCGATGAGCGGGGGCCTTCCGATGTAGCCCCGACCGGATTCGAACCGGCGCTACCGCCTTGAGAGGGCGGCGTCCTAGGCCACTAGACGACGGGGCCGTGCAACAAAAAAGAACCGTACCGGACTCCGGGGAGCGACCCGGGACGATTCTCGCTGGGGTACCAGGACTCGAACCTAGACTAACTGTACCAGAAACAGTCGTGCTGCCGATTACACCATACCCCATGGTGTCAAGGTGTTCGCTCCGTTTTCCTACCCTCACACACGCCTTGAGGACCGCGAACGCGAACGCCGTGCCGACGTGAAACTGTACCGGAGAGCGCGCTGGCACCCAAACCGGCGCGCGTGGGCGACGTCACATCAGGCAAGATGGGAGCGGTGAAGTGGAGACCGAGTGGCCGTAAACCGCCCGCAACGCGCGAGTCTCGCCCCAGTGCGCACGTGGCCCGTCGGGTGTCTGTGACCGGCCGAGTTCAGGGCGTGAACTTCAGGGCGTCCTGTCGCCGCGCCGCCGAACCTCTCGGTGTCACGGGCTGGGTTCGCAATTTGCCCGATGGCACTGTGGAGGTCTGGGTGGAAGGCACACCCGGCGCCGTCGACGACCTGGTGGAATGGCTGGCCACCGGTCCCCCGCGGGCACGGGTGAGCGCCCGGGAGATCTTCGAAGAAGAACCCGCCGGTCACCCCTCGTTCGAGATCCGTCGCTGAACTGGAGCTGCCCACAGCCACGACCTCCCACGACCGACTCAGAGCGTCGCGCGCAACGCCCTGAGCCTGGTCAGTGCCGAGTCCTTTCCCAGGATCTCGATGGACTCGAATAATGGCGGTGAGACTCGCCGCCCGGTGATCGCCACCCGCAACGGGGCGAACGCGAATCGCGGCTTGATACCCAGCTCCTCCACCAACACCGCCTTGAACGCCGCCTGCTGCGGCTCGGGGCTGAGATCCTGAAGCCCCTCGAGCACCGTGATCGAGCGGTCGAGCACCTCAGCCGCCTCTGGTCGCAATGCCTCGCGCGCGTCCTCAGCGATCACCACGGCGTCATCGGCCATGAACAGGAACCCGAGCATCCCGGGCGCCTCGCCGAGTAACGTCATCCGCTCCTGGACCAAAGGTGCGGCGAGCTCGAGCAACTGCTGGTGCTCCGCCGTCAGTTCCTTGAACGTGGCCGCGGGAACCACGCCGGCCTCGTGCAGGTACGGCACCAGCCGGGCGCGGAAGTCCTCGGCGGGGAGCAGCCGCAGGTGGGCGGCGTTGATCGCCTCGGCCTTCTTCTGGTCGAACCGCGCCGGGTTCGGGTTCACGTCGGAGACATCGAAAGCGGCCACCATCTCGGCCTGGGTGAAGATGTCGTTGTCCGGGGAGATGCTCCAGCCCAGCAGCGCCAGGTAGTTGAGCAGACCCTCGGGGATGAAGCCGCGCTCGCGATGCAGGAACAGGTTCGACTCGGGAGCGCGCTTGGAGAGCTTCTTATTGCCCTCGCCCGTCACCATCGGCAGATGCCCGTAGGCGGGCACCCCCTCGGCGATTCCGAGTTCGGTCAGCGCCCGGTGCAGGGCAATCTGCCGCGGGGTGGAGGAGAGCAGGTCCTCTCCGCGCAGCACGTGCGTGATCCGCATCAGCGCATCGTCGAGGGGGTTGGTGAGGGTGTACAGCGGCTGCCCGTTGCCGCGCACGATCACGAAGTCGGGCACCGAGCCGGCGGCGAAGGTCACCTCGCCCCGCACCAGATCGGTGAAGGTGATGTCCTCGGCCGGCATCCGCAGACGCAACACCGGGGTGCGGCCCTCAGCAAGGAATGCCGCCTTCTGCTCCTTGGTCAGGTCGCGGTCATAGCCGTCGTACCCGAGCTTGGGGTCCCGCCCGGCGGCCCGGTGGCGGGACTCAATCTCCTCCGGGGTGGAGAACGACTCGTACGCATACCCGGAGGCAAGCAGCTTGTCAGCGACGTCGGCGTAGATCGCCGACCGCTCGGACTGCCGGTACGGTCCGTCCGGCCCGCCCACCTCGACACCCTCGTCCCAGTCGAGGCCGAGCCACCGCAGGGCGTCGAGGAGCTGGTCGTAGCTGTCCTGACTGTCCCGCGCGGCGTCAGTGTCCTCGATGCGGAACACGAACGTGCCGCCGTGGTGGCGGGCCTGCGCCCAGTTGAACAAGGCCGTACGGATCAGCCCGACGTGCGGGGTCCCGGTGGGCGAGGGGCAGAAGCGGACGCGCACATCGGCGCCGGAAGCGGGAGTCGTCATGATGGCTCCAGCCTACTGGTGCCGGAGCCGGACGCTCCCCGTGGTCAGGCCTGCCGGGCGACCGATCTGCGGCCAGCCACGAACCACAGGATCGGGCCCACCACGGGCGCCAGCACGATCAGCGCGAACCATGCCACCTGCACGAGATCCCGAAGCCCCGGATGGCGGACTGCACTGACCAGGGCCACCACCATCAGCACCGCGGGAAGAACCCACGCCAGAGTGAAGGCCACGTCGTAGCTGACGCCCATACGTCCCCCGTTCGTCCGATCCTGCCGACACGGTAGCGGGGCACCACAACCCCTGCAACGCTCAGGTCGCGAACGCCGTCTCGCGGGCCCCGTCCATCACCTCGGCGATGGTGACCACCCGGGCTTCAGCTGAGGATCGCACCGCCGCCTCGACCATGGCGACGCTGATGACATTCCGCCAACCCGCCGTCGCCGGTTCGGTGCCGTCGCGCAGGCACGCCACGAACTCGGCCAACGAGCCGGCGATCTCCTCGGGCACCTTACGCTCGTGCACCGCCAGCGGCGCACCGTCGGGGGCGTACGCCGTCGGGAGGTGATCGCCGTCCCACCGCACTCCCCCGCCGCTGGCACCCAGTTGCCATGTGCCGTTCCACGATGTCTCCGGGTACGGCCCGCACCAGGTGCCGGTGTAGGCGAACCGGCTACCGCCCGCGAATGTGAACACCGCAGTCGCCACCGCATTGCCGGCGTACCAGGACCAGCTCGGATTGGACGATTCGCAGTAGACGCTCACGGGGTCGGCGCCCATCAGATCACGCGCGAGATCGAACTGGTGGATCGCCATATCCACGATCAGCGGCTCGGCCATCTGCTCCCGGAATCCGCCGAAATGCGGTGCGCGAGCGAAATCGCACCGGGCAACCTCCACGGGCCCCAGTCCGCCGAGTACCTCCCGCAGCGACGCCAGCTGGCTGTAGTAGCGCCGCGACTGGGAGATCATCAGTAGCTGCCCGGCCCGCTCCGCCGCCGCGATCATCGGCAGGCATTGCGCGACCGACTCCGCCATCGGCTTCTCGCACAGCACGGGCAGGCCCAGCGCGAGCGCCTCGAGGTTCACCGGACTATGTGCGGCCGGCACCGTCACGTTCACGACGGCGTCCGCTGAGGTGGCAGCAGCCAGTTCCGTCAGGGAGGCGCCCACCTGCGCCGGCCCAGCCCCGGTCTCCGCCAGGGCGGTCCGTGCGACGTCCATATCCAGATCCACGACGCCTACCAGTTCGACGTCGGGGCTGGCCACGATGGTGCGCAACCAGGCTCGGCCCATTCCGCCGGCGCCAACCTGGATCACCCGCAAGGGCCTCGCCGACTGTGCCGGGACGGTCATTCGGCTCCCTCGATCGGGCCGGTGTACCCGTGCCCGGCGAAGAACTCGCCGGTCTCGTATCGGAGCAGGGTCGGGGTGGCACGCTCGGGGCGGACCGTGCGGGCCCAGGCAACACCGTTGGCGATCACCTTCCGGACGTGCTCGTGGTGGTAGACCGGGAAGTCCTGATCGCCCGGGGAGAAGAAGAAGATCTTCCCGTGGCCGCGCCGGAAGGTGCAGCCGGAGCGGAACACCTCTCCCCCGGTAAAGGAGGAGATGAAGATCAGTTCGTCAGGGGCGGGGATGTCGAAGAACTCCCCGTACATCTCCTGCTGATCGATGATGATCGGATTCGGCACGCCTTGCGCGATGGGGTGCGTGGGGTCGACGGTCCAGACGAGCTCGCGGTCCTGCTCGCTGCGCCAGCGCAGCGTGCAGCTGGTGCCCATCAGCTTGCCGAAGATCTTCGACCAGTGGCCCGAGTGGAGCACCAGCAGCCCCATCCCGTCCAACACATGGCGGTGTACCCGCTCCACGACGTCGTCACGCACCTCGCCGTGGGCCGCATGCCCCCACCAGACCAGCACGTCGGTCGCCGCGAGCACCTCCTCGGTGAGGCCGTGCTCGGGATCGTCCAGCGTGACGGTGCTCACCTCAGCATCCGGGAGGTTTTCCCGGATACCGTCCGCGATCGTTGCGTGCATACCGTCCGGGTAGATCTCGGCCACGTGCGGCTCGACCTGCTCGTGCCGGTTCTCGCCCCATACGATCACGCGTAGGGTCTCGGACTTCGTCATCATTCGTTCCTTCTCGTCGTCTCGCTATTTCACGGCACCGCCGGTGGCCCCGGCGGCGATGTACTTCTGGGCGGCCACGAGAAGCACGATCGCGGGGATCGCTGAGAGTACGGCGGTGGCCATCACCGCGCCCCAGTTCTGTACCTGGGTGCCCAGGTACTGGTAGATACCGAGGGTCACCGGCCGGATCTCATCCGTGGTGGTCAGCGTGAGAGCGAACAGGAAGTCGCTCCACGCGAACAGGAACGTGAAGAGTCCCGCGGTAATGATCGCGTTCCGGCTGACCGGCACCACGATCGAGATGAACGTGCGCATCAGGCCGGCCCCATCCACGCGAGCGGCCTCGACGATCGCGGGCGGCACACCCAGCATGAACGAGCGCATGATCAGCATCGCGAACGGGATCGCATTGGTGGAGTTCGCCAGGATCAAGCCAGGAATCGAGTTCAGCAGCCCGAGTCCTTCGTACGCGCTGTACAACGCGTTGGCGATCACGATGCCGGGGATCATCTGGCTGATCAGGATCGCCAGTAGCGCCACCGGCACCCACCGGAATCGGAACTGCGCGAGTGCGTAGGCAGCCGGGGCGGCCAGAAGCAAACTGAACACCACCGTCCCCAAAGCGATCACGATGCTGGTGAGGAGGTTCCCACCCTGCTCGCTGAGCGCGCGGACGTAGTTGTCCAGGCTCGGCTCAAGTGGGATCAGTGCCGCGTTCAGCGTGTTCCCACTGGGCTGCAGCGAGGCGTTCACCATCCAGTAGACCGGGAACAGCATCACGCACAGGATCGCCACCCCAGCCGCCGTCATGGCTGCCTTGCGTAGGCTGACCTGATCGCGTGACGGGCGCCGCCGCTCGGCGGTCCTGGTCGCGGGCGTCGTCGTGGTCGCCGCATTCGTCGACGTCGTCATCGGTGCACTCCTCACTCGTCCGCCGCTTGCCGGCCGCGGCGCAGATAGACCACGGCGAACACCATCGAAATCACGATGAGGATGTTGCTCAACGCCGCACCGTGGCCGAACTCGAAGTCCACGAACGAACGCTGATAGGACTGCGTGGCCAGCGTCTGGGTGGCGTTCGCTGGCCCTCCCCCGGTGAGCCCGAGGATGATGTCCAGCACTTTGAGCGTGTAGACCACGCCCAGGATCAGCACGACCGAGATCACGGGCCGCAGACTGGGCCAGGTGATGTACCGGAACGCCTTGGCGTGCGTGGCGCCATCGAGTGCGCCGGCCTCGTACAGCTCGTCCGGGATCGACTGCAGGCCGCTGTAGAGCAGCGTGGTGTTGAACGGGATGCCGATCCAGATGTTCACTCCGATCACGGCGATCAACGCGACCGAGGGCGAGACGAGCCAGCCGATCGGTTCCACTCCGAAGAGACCGAGGAACTGGTTCAGGATGCCCGAATCCTGTTCGAGGATCGCGCGCCAGGTGGCGCTGGAGACGATCAACGGCAGCAACCACGGCAGCAGCAACAGCCCTCGTAACGGTCCGCTGAGCGGGAACTTCTGCTTGAAGAACAGCGCCAGCGCGAGCCCGATCGCGAACTGGAACACGATCGATCCAGCCGTGAACAGTCCTGTGTTGAGCATCGCCTGGCTGAAGATCGGGTCGCTGACCACATCCGCGTAGTTGGCGAGCCCGACCCAGGGAGCCTCACCCGTGAAGAACGTGGTCAGCGTGTACTCCTGCAGGCTCATCAGCACGTTCTTGACCACCGGGTAGCCGAACAACAGCGCCATGGCGATTCCGGCGGGCAGCACGAACAGGATCCTGCCGACGTCATCGGCGCGTATCTTCCGGCGCCGCCGGGGCGGAACGGGGGTGCTGACCCCGCGTCCGGCCCCGGCGGGTGCCTCAGTAGTGGACGTCATCTCAGCGGACCTCAGCGCGACGACGCCTGCTCGAACGCTTCGGCGGGCTCCGCCTGACCGGTGAGTGCCAGCTGGATCGCCTCGTAGATCACTGTGGCGGCGTCCGGCCACTCCGGGCCGAGTTGACCCGTGCGGGAACGGGCATTCGCGACCTGTTCGGTGAACGCCTCCATCTCCGGGCGCTCGGCGAGGTACTCTTCGGCCAGGTCGGTCCGGGTGGGCACGGTGTATCGCGCCGCAGCCCAGTCGAGCTGCTGCTCAGGCGAGTTCAGGCACTCCACGAAGTCCACGGCCACGGCCTGACTGGCCTCGTCACCGGTCACCGGGACGGTCCATGCCTCGCCACCGAGCGGTGCGACGGGCGTCTGCCCTGGCTCATTGACCGGGAACTGGACGACGTCCCATTGCACCTCGGGGGTCTCGTTCAGCGCGGGGATGTTCCACGGCCCATTCACCATCATCGCCGCCCGGCCGGCAGCGAACTGGTCCTTCACATCACCCTGGGTCCAGTTGATCACGCTCTCCGACGCCGATCCCGATTCCACCAGGTCCACCCACAACTGCAGCGCCTCGGCCACCTCGGGGCTGGTCAGGTCGGTCTCGTCACCGCCATTGGTCCACATCGGAGGCAGGAACTGCCAGGAACCTTCGTACGTGGCGTTCGCGTTGAAGGCCATGCCGTACTGGTCGCCCTCGGTGAGTGCAGCAGCGGCCTCACGTAGTTCGTCCCAGGTGGTCGGTGGCTCGACGCCCGCTTCCTCGAGGATCTCGACGTTGTAGAACAACGCGATCGTGTTCGCCACCGGCTGGAGGCCGTAGAGATGGCCGTCATAGGTCGAGGCGTCCACGATGCCCTGGGCGAACCCTTCGGTGGAGACACCGTGCTCGTCCAGCGGGAGCAGCGCACCGGTTTCGGCGATCTGTTGAACTTCCGGGTTGTCCAGCATGAGCACGTCCGGGAGGGTCTGTGAGGACGCCTGCTGGAGCACCGTCTGGATGAGGTCGGCGCCGGGAACTGTCTCCCGTTCCAGCGTGATGCCGAGCTCGTCCGCACATGCGTCCAGCCCCTCCTGAACGAGCGTTTTGTCGGGATCGTTGTTGTAGTAGTCGAGGATGGAGAGGCTTGTGACGTCGCCGGTTTCCGGCTCGCCACCGCCGCCCGTTCCGTCGTCGCCTGAACATGCGCTCAGGGCGAGGGCGGCACTCAATCCGCCGGCCAGGGTGGTCACGATGCGTCGTTTCACGATCAGCTCCCTTGCTGTCTTCTCGATGCTGTCTGAGTCCTGCGCCCACTCGGCGCTTCTTGCGACCGCGCCAGGTTAAGCGCTTAAATGCTGTCACGACGATTGTGCGGCGTACGCTCGGGCGCTGTCAAGCATCCATCGGATCTCGCCTCCGGTCGGTGTGAGCGAGGCGAAGGAGGAACCGCGATGGTCACGATGAAGGACGTCGCCGAACATGCTGGCGTCTCCATCGCCACGGTCTCGTTCGTGGTGAACGACACGAAGCCGGTCACCGCTGCCACGCGTGCACGGATCGAGGCCGCCATGTCCGAGCTCGGCTTCCGGCGCAATGCCGTGGCCCGCGCTCTAGCCAGTCGGCGCACCAGAATCGTCGCGCTGGTCTATCCCGTGCTGGAACACCCGCTGAGCACCTCCTCAGTGGAGTTCTTCACCAGCGCGGCCGCGGCAGCAAGTGCCCGCGGATATCACTTAGTGATCTGGCCGGTCAGCAACGATGGTCGGGAACTGGGTGAGCTGCTGGGTCAGGGGCTGGTCGACGGGGTGCTGCTGATGGAGGTTCAACTCGAGGATCCCCGCATCGATGTGCTCGAACGCGCCGGCACCCCGTTCGCACTGATCGGCCGGACCCGCGATTACGGCAAGTATCCCCACGTGGACATCGACTTCGAGGCCACCGTGCAGGCCGCCGTCGACCATCTCACCGCACTCGGGCACCGGAGCCTGACACTGGTCATCGGCAACCGCGGCGAGCCCAGCTACCGTGGATACGGGCCGTTCGCCCGCTCCCGCGAGGCATTCGACACCATCGTGGCCGAACGCGGGCTGGACGGGCGCACGATCGACGTGGGGCAGTCGGACGAGGTCACGGCATTGGCCGACCGGGTGATCGCCGCGCACCCGGAGGCGACCGGCATCCTGGTATTGAACGACCACACCGCGCTACGGCTGATGGCCGGGTTTCGCCGCATTGGTCGACAGGTGCCGCGCGAGGTCTCCGTGATGGGCCTCCTCGCGGCGGTGGAGAGCGGAGCCGTGTCCGACCCACCGCTGACCCTGATGCGGGCACCGGGACCGGAGCTGGGACGGCTCGGTGCCGAGGCGCTCATCCGCAACCTGGAGAACGAGGAGCCGCTCCCACCGCGGCTCGTGCCGGGCTCGTTCGAGCCCGGCGGCAGCACGGCACCACCGGGCGGGTGAGGCCCGGGCCGATGAGAGGTCAGCGTCGCATGACCGGGTTGCCGAGCACCCCGATCCCCTCGATCTCGACCTCGACCCGCTGGCCGACGTCGATCGGTCCCACGCCGGCGGGAGTGCCGGTGAGCAGAACATCGCCAGGGAGCAAGGTGAAGATACTGGACGCGTAGGCGATCAGTTCGGGGATGCCACGGACCATCTGGGCGGTCGAGCCGTCCTGCCGGGATTCGCCGTCCACGCGCGCCTGGACCCGCAGATCACTGGTGTCCAGCCCGGTCACCAGGAACGGTCCGAGCGGGCACGAGGTGTCGAACATCTTGCCCCGCGTCCAGGTCTTGTCCTCGGATTGCACGTCCCGCGCGGTCACGTCATTGGCGGCGGTGTATCCGAGGATCACTCGATCGGCCTGATCGACCGGCACGTCCTTGCAGATGCGGGAGATCACCACGGCCAACTCGGCCTCATGGTGCACCTCGTTCGTCCAGGTGGGCAGCACGATCGGATCGTCTGGCCCCACCACGGTGGTGTTCGGCTTGATGAACAGCAACGGCCGCTCAGGCACCTCGTTGCCCAGCTCGGCGGCATGCTCGGCATAGTTGCGCCCCACACACACCACCTTCGAGCGCGGGATCACCGGGGCGAGCAGCCGGACATCGCCGATCGGCACCCGCGCGCCGGTGGGCGCGGGCGGGGTGTACAGCGGGTCACCGGTGAGGACCACGAGGTCCTCACCGTCCAGAACGCCGTACCGCGGATCGTCCCCAGTGGTGAATCGCGCAATCTTCATGTGTCCCACGCTAGCGTGTGCCGGGTGAGCGACCGAGAACTGCGTGCCGTCACCATGGCCGACGTCGCTCGGCACGCCGGCGTCTCCGTGAAGACCGTCTCGAACGTGATCAATGACTACCCGCACATCCGGCCCGGGACCCGGGACCGGGTCGAAGCCTCGATCGCTGCACTCGGCTATCGGCTCAACCTCTCCGCCCGCCGACTGCGCACCCGCCGCACCGGGATGATCACCTTGGCCGTCCCCGAGCTGCGCCTGCCGTACTTCGCCGAACTGGCCGACGCCGTGATCCGCGAAGCGGACGTCCGTGGACTGACGGTGCTGATCGAGCAGACCGGCGGCCGGGCCGAGCGCGAGCGCGAGGTGCTCTCCGGTGCGCGCCGTCAGCTCACCGACGGACTGATCCTCTCCCCGCTCGGCCTCACTTCTGCCGACCGCGCGTCGTTCGCGATCGACACTCCCCTGGTGCTGCTTGGCGAGCGGGTGTTCGGTGCCCCCGCCGACCACGTGACGATGAACAACGTCGCGGCGGCACGCGCTGCTACCGAGCACCTGCTCGGCCTGGGCCGGGAGCGGATCGCCGTGATCGGACCCTCCGCAACGGACACTGCCGGTCCGTCGGGCGTGATGACCGGCTCGGCCACGTTGCGCCTGGCGGGCTACCGCGACGCCCTCAAGTCCGCCGGGCGAGCATTCGATCCTGCGCTCCTCATCCCGGCGGTGCCGTGGCACCGCTCCGCCGGCGCCGAGGCCCTCGGCACATTTCTGGACGGCGGCGGCCAGGTGGACGCGGTGTTCGCCTTGAACGACGCTCTCGCCCTGGGCGCCCTCTACGCGTTGCACGCCCGGCGGGTGGAGGTACCCGAGACGGTGGCGCTGATCGGGTTCGACGACGTCGACGACGTGCGGTACGCCACGCCGACACTCTCCTCCGTGGCGCCCGGCCGGGACGAGATCGCACGTACCGCAGTGGAACTGCTGCATGCACGGATCGAGGGCGGTGGCACCTCCGATGCGGAGTACGTACGCGTGGTCACCGACTCGCGTGTGATCGCGCGCCAGTCCACCGGCACCGACGGCGAACGGGTGGTGTCGGAACAACCCGGCTCCCGGGTGCCGGTCACCGAGCAGCCCCTCGGTGCGTCTGAACCCGCTTTTCGTGTCTGAACCCTTTGTGCGGCGGGTTCAGACACGAAAAGCGGGTTCACACGGTATTGACCGTTGCCGAATCAGCGGGCACGATGGTTCTACATCGATGTAAACACCGTCTGCTGGCACTCATGCCGCTCACGAAAGGTCCCGTGTGCACCGCTCCGCCTCCCGCACCCCGCCGATGGGGTGGAACTCCTGGGACAGTTTCGGCACCACCGTCACCGAGGACGAGGTTCTTGCCAACGCCCAGGTGATGGCCGAGCAGATGCTCCCCGCCGGATGGGACACCGTGGTGGTCGACATCCAGTGGTACGAGCCCACCGCCCGCGCCGGCGGGTACAACGACCACGCCCCGCTGCTGCTGGATGGCGACGGCGTCCAGATGCCCGTCGAGGCCCGGTTCCCCTCCGCTGCCGGGGGCCGAGGTTTCGGCCCCCTCGCCGCCCGGGTACACGACCTGGGATTGCGCTTCGGAGTGCACCTGATGCGCGGAATCCCGCGCCGCGCGATCGACGCAGCCCTGCCGATCCCCGGCACCGACGCCACCACGGCCGACATCGCACTCCCGGCCGGCCACCCCGCCGCCCGCTGCCCGTGGAACTCCGACAACCTCGGCCTCGACTTCTCCGATCCCGCCTCGCAGGCATGGCTCGATCTGCAGATCGAGCGGATCGTCGGCTGGGGAGTCGACTTCCTCAAAGTCGACGACATGCTCTTCCCTTATCACCACGACGCCATCGAGGCGCTGGCCGCCGCGATCTCCCGCGCCGAGGAACGCCACGGGCGAGACGTCACCCTGTCCCTCTCCCCCGGCACCCATCTCTCGCTGGCCCACCTCGATCATCTGCGCAGGCACGCCGACATGTGGCGTATCTCGGACGACCTGTGGGACCGGTGGGAAGACCTCGACGCCCAGTTCACCCGGCTCGCTCGCTGGGCACCACACCAGCGGGCACACGGCTGGGCCGATGCGGACATGCTGCCGCTGGGCCGGATCGGGGTGCGCGCCGAACGCGGCCAGCCCCGGCACAGCATGCTCACTGCCGCCGAACGCCGCACCATGCTCACCCTGTGGAACCTCGGCCGCTCCCCGCTGTTCGTCGGCGGCGACCTGCCCAGCTCCGAGGACGACACCCTGGCCGACCTCGTGAACACCGAGGTGCTCGCCGTCGGAAGAGACTCCCACAACACCACCGAGTTACTCCGCGAAGACGACCTGATCGTCTGGGGCGCCACGGGCACGGGCCCACGGGAGGGCACCCGCTGGGCCGGGGTGTTCAACACCGCCGACGGCGCTCGTTCGGTCCGCGTGCCCCTCACGTCCACAGGGCTCACGTCGGCCCAGTCCCCGGGGGCCGGTGCCGTCACTGAACTGTGGACGGGTCGAGCGATCGACATCGACCCGGCCGATCCCTATGCGGTGCTTGAGCTCGACCTCGACGCCCACGGTACCGCCCTGCTCTGCACGACCTGACCGTCAACCCTTGCTGAACCGACCAGGAGAATCATGGCCAACGCTCGTATCACGCTCGATCCCGCCTTCACCGTCGGACCGGTCCGCCGCCGCACCTTCGGCTCCTTCGTGGAGCACCTCGGCCGCGCCGTCTACACCGGCATCCACGAACCGGATCACCCCACGGCCGACGCCGACGGATTCCGACAGGACGTCATCGACCTCACCCGTGAGCTCGGGGTATCCACCGTGCGCTACCCGGGCGGGAACTTCGTCTCCGGCTACCGCTGGGAGGATGGCATCGGCCCGATCGAGCAGCGGCCCACCCGCCTCGATCTCGCCTGGCACTCGAGCGACCCGAATCACGTGGGCGTCGACGAGTTCCTGAAGTGGTCCAAGGCATCGGGAACTGAGCCGATGATGGCCGTGAACCTCGGTACCCGCGGCGTGCAGGAGGCACTGGACCTCCTCGAGTACTGCAATGTCGCCGGCGGCACGCACCTGTCGGACCTGCGCCGCAAGAACGGTGCCGAGGATCCGTACCGGATCAGGATGTGGTGCCTGGGCAATGAGATGGACGGGCCGTGGCAGATCGGCCACAAGACTGCTGAAGAGTACGGCCGGCTGGCCGCCGAAACAGCTCGTGCGATGCGGATGATCGACCCCGAGCTCGAGCTCGTCGCCTGCGGCTCCTCCGGCTCCGGGATGCCGACGTTCGGTGAGTGGGAGCGGATCGTGCTCACCGAGGCCTATGAGCATGTGGACTACGTCTCCGCACACGCGTACTACTACGAGGAAGACGGCGACCTGGCATCCTTCCTGGCCTGCGCCGTCGACATGGATCACTTCATCGACTCGGTGGCGGCGACAGCCGACGCGGTGGGCGCGGCCCGCAAGCTCACCAAGAAGATCCACATCTCCTTCGACGAGTGGAACGTCTGGTACCAGAAGCGCGCCGAATCCCGCCCGCCGACCGGCGACGACTGGCCAGTAGCGCCGGTGTTGCTCGAGGACCACTACAACGTGGCCGATGCGGTGGTGGTGGGCAACCTGCTCATCTCACTGCTGCGGCACACCGATCGGGTGCACGCCGCCTCGCAGGCGCAGCTGGTGAACGTCATCGCCCCGATCATGACCGAACCGGGCGGACGCTCGTGGAAGCAGACCATCTTCCATCCGTTCGCACTGACCTCCAAGCACGCCGCCGGCGAGGTGCTCGAGCTGGCGATCGACGCCCCGGTGCACGAGACCGCCAAGTTCGGCGAGGTCTCCGCCCTGGACGCGGTGGCCACCCGCGATGGCGCCTCCGGTGAGGTCGCGGTCTTCGTGGTGAACCGGTCCACCACCGAGGCCCTCACCCTGGACGTGGACGTCTCCAGTCTGGGCAATCTGCGGATCGTTGAGGCCGTGACGCTCGCCAACCCCGATCACACCTGGCAGGCCACCCCCGAGGACGACTCCTCGGTGGCGCCGGAGCCGAACGACTCGGCCACGCTCTCTGACGGCCAGCTGCGTGCCGAGCTCCCGCCGGTTTCCTGGTCAATGCTGCGCCTCGCCACGGCCTGACCTGCGCTCAACGAGTGCTGGGCAACGTTGTGGCCGCCTCCGACCAGGAAGCGACCACAACGTTGCCCCACCAGCGTGCCGGAGCCGAGCGTGGGGCCGGCCTGACCGCTGTACCGCGCGACGTCAGACGCGGATGAGGAGCTCTCCGTGCACGACGGCGAACCATGCGTCCTCGTCCGCCCCCCACTCGCGCCATGCCGCCGCGATCTCAGCGAGTTCATCAGTGGTGCTGAAGCCTTCGTCCAGGGCATGGCGGGCGAATGCGGACTTCTCCACCCGTTCAGCCCACGTGTGTGACCACCAGCTGCGGTCATCCTCATTCGCGTAGCACCACACCCCGGCGCTTGGGCTGATGTCGGAGAAGCCCGCCTTGTTCGCCCAGGCAACCAGACGGCGTCCGGCATCGGCCTGCGCACCGTGGGCGCTGGTGACCTGGTGGTAGAGCTCGCGCCAGCGGTCCAGACCCGGCACCTGCGGGTACCAGCTCATCGCGGCATAGTCGGCGTCCCGGACGGCGACCACGCCGCCGTGGCGGGTGACCCGGGCCATCTCCCGGAGAGCGGCCACCGGATCGGACAGGTGTTGAAGTACCTGGTGGGCGTGCACCACGTCGAACGCACCCTTGGCATAGGGCAGGTCGTACACGTCGCCCTGTTCGAACTGGACGTTCTCCACGCCCTGGGCCTCGGCGAGCTCGGAGGCCTTGAGCAGCACGTCCGCCGAGCGATCCAGGCCCATCACCCGGCCGGGAAACACCTTCTGGGCGAGCCCCACGGTGATCGTCCCCGGCCCGCATCCGACGTCCAGCACATCGGCGTTCTCCGCCAGGAGCGGGAGGAGATAGCCGGCCGAGTTCTCCGCGGTCCGCCAACCATGGGAGGCGAGGACGCTCTCATGGTGCCCGTGCGTATATGTGTCGACGCGCTCCATATCGAGAGTGTAGACCTGCCCATCAGGACTCACCCGGTGAGCGCCACGCGCCGACTAACCTGAGCAGGTGACGCGGATCGTAGGGGTGGACACTGCCCGAGGTGTGGCCGTGCTGGGAATGTTCGTCGCCCACCTCGGTCTCGAGCAACACGTCGGCATGCTCACGCCCACGGGCTGGTTCTTCCTGGCGGACGGCCGCCCCTCCGCCTTGTTCGCAACGCTTGCCGGTGTGGGCCTGGCGTTCATGACCCGCCGCGCATTCGACTCGGGCGACCCGGCGCAGTGGCGCCATCAACGGATCCGCATCCTCAAACGCTCCGGGATCCTGTACGCGCTCGGCTGGATCCTGACGTTTCTGTTGACGCCCGTGGCCGTGATCCTGCCCTCGTACGCGGTGATGTTCGTGTTGGCGCTGCCGTTCCTGCGGCTGCGCATTCCCGCCCTGATCGCGGTGGCGGGGATCGTCCTCGCCGTGGCGCCCTTCCCCGTACTCGCGATTCAGCACGCCATCGGCGAGAGTTCCCCCCTGCGCGCGGTGCCTGGTATCGGCGAGCTCGTCACCGGGTACTACCCGGCCGTGGCGTGGATCGCGTACCTGCTGCTGGGGATCGCCGTGGGGCGGCTGGACCTGCGCGCAGCCGGTGTACAACTGGCGATGGTGGTCGTCGGCGCGGCGATGGCGCTGCTCGGCTACTCGGCCGGCACACTGCTCACGCAGATGCTCGATCCGGCCCCGGACTCACTCACAGAGATGCTGGTGAGCACGCAGCCGCATGCCGATTCCGGGGTGGAGATGCTCGGCAATGTCGGTGTCGCCATCGGCGTGCTGGGGCTGCTGCTGCTCCTGACCAGGCCCACGCCGCTGCGCATCCTGCTGACTCCACTCAGTGCCACCGGCGCGATGTCGCTGACCGTGTACAGCCTGCACATCGTCTACATCCGCATCCTTGGGGATGAGGCCGTGTGGTACCCGCAGTCCAACTGGCCACTCATCTGGCTCATCGTGGGCACGTTCGTGTTCGCCACGCTCTGGCAACTCACCCTCGGCAAGGGACCGTTCGAGCGCGCGATGGGCGCGATGGGCGCCCGTGCCGAACAGCCAGGTCGGCCCGGGAGACCGCTGGCCGGGTACGGGAACCCTCCGGTCCCTCCGTACCCTCAGCACCAGGCCCACCAGTACCCGCAACCGCCGTACCCATCAGCCCCACGAGCTCCGGCGGCGTCTGGCCAGGCGCCGCCGCTACCGCCACCATCATGACTCTGCACCCCGAAGACCACCCCGTACAGCCGGTCCGGACTCTGCCGGCCGCCGCCTGGACCGAACGCGAAGCGATGCATGCGGCCAGAGCGGACGCGCTCACCCGTGCCCATCGGGAACGCCGTGCCGCCCACGTCAAGCATCCGGTGGACGACTTCCTATACACCTACTACCCCACCAAACCTGGGCAGTTGCGGGTGTGGCATCCGGGCGCTGGGCTCGCACTGGCTCACGCACCCGAACATGCCCGACGGCGGTGGTACACCTCTCGTGCGGACGGTACAGCCACGCTCGATGTGCCGGCCTTCCTCGCCGACCGCGGCAGCGCCGTCGAGTACATCCACGACCTGATCGGGGCCACCCGCGCCCGCCCGGCCCGGCTGAGCTGCTTCGGACTGCATGAGTGGGCGATGGTGTACCGAGCCGAGCAGCAGGAGGTGCGCCATCCGGTGCCGCTCCGACTCGGTTCCGAGGGTACGGACGAGGTGGTGCGCAACCACCCGCTCCGTTGCACCCACTTCGATGCGTTCCGCTTCTTCACCGACGAGGCGGTGGGCAGGAACGAGGTCCGGCTGACCCGCGCGGACCAGCCGGCAGTGGAGCAACCAGGGTGCCTACACGCGAATATGGACGTCTACAAATGGGCTCTGAAACTGGGACCGGCCACCCCGGGCGAGCTACTGCTCGATACCTTCGAGTTGGCTCGCGACATCCGGGAGCTGGACATGCGCGCCTCCCCGTACGACCTCACGGCGTGGGGCTACGATCCGGTACCGATCGAGACTGCGGAGGGCAAAGCCACGTACGTGGCTGCGCAGCGGGAGTTCGCTGCGCGAGCGAACACGCTGCGGGAGAGGTTGCTCGCCGTGACCCATGCGCTCACGCCAGCGCGGAGTCGCTCGATAGAGTGACGCCACAGCGAGGGGAACGGGAGCCGAATTCGTGCAGCGGGTGTCCTGGGTGTGGCGCCGTACTCGCGCGCACACCCCACTTGTCGCACTGCTGGCCGCCATGGCCGCGCTCGTCACAGTTTCGATCGCGGGCACACTGAGCTATCTCTCGCTCGCCTCGACATCGGCCGTGCGCACCGTGCTGACCGAGGCTCCCGCCGAGGACGCCACCCTCGTGGTGCAGACCCGGCAGGCCGAGGACGCCGCGGCGCAAGACCTCGCCCTGCGTGAGACGGTGGCCGGCCTACTCCCCGGAGCCCGGGTGTATGAGCGAGTGAGCACTCCGCCCCTGGACGTGCAGGGCACCACGGCGCTTGAGGGCGCTGCCATGACGCTGAGCGTTGATCCGGAGGCCGAGCATGCGGGTGAGCTCACCGCCGGCGCGTGGCCTGCTGGCCCTGGTGAGGGTGCGCTGCATGCGTCAGCCGCCCAGGCACTGGAGGTGGAGGTGGGCGATGAGCTGACGATCGGGGCCGACGCACTGGTCGTGCAGATCACCGGGCTGTGGCGGCCCACTGATCCCACCGCACCACGATGGGCGGGTGATCCGCTGGTGGCCGAGGGGATCGACCCGTTGCTGCCGAGCTCGGTCGGCCCGCTCCTGGTGACGGCATTGGAGGGACTCGACCTCGACCCCTTCATACGGTGGACGATCGCGCCCCCTGCCGATCTGCGGCCCGCCGACCTACTGGCCTGGCAGGCCGGACTTTCCGCCCTGCCGGGCGCCCTTGATACGGCCGAGGTGCCCGTGCGTGGGTTGATCACCGAAGGCACGCTGGCCGAGACCATGGCGCGGACGGCGGCCGGTGTGGCATCGGTCCGGGCGGCGGCCGCTGTGCCACTGGTGATCGTGGCTGCCGTCTCCCTCGTGGCCACGTGGCAGATCGCGCACCTGCTCGCCTTACTGCGGGCGCGGGAGACACGCATCCTGCTCTCCCGCGGAGCGGCCAGGAGGCAACTCCGCCGAGCCGCGCTGGGCGAATCTCTCACGGTGGCGGGTGTGGGTGCCCTGCTGGGTGCCGCGCTGACCCTCGCTCTCACCACTGGGCGCCCCGGTGCCGCACCGGTGCTGATCGCGGCTGTGGCGCTGGGCGTGGCGGTGGCCGAGACGGCGGTGCTCACCAGCGTGCAGCTGCGCGCCATCCCCAGCGCCACCACCGACGACGGCGCCGCCATATCCAGTGGCCGGCGCCGACCTGTGCTGGCGGGGAGCGCCGTGGTCATCCTGGCGGCCGCCGCGGTGTTCAGTACCTGGCGGTTCAGTCGGAATGCGTCACCACTGGTCCCGGGCACGTCGAGGGTGGACCCGCTGGCGGTGAGCGCCCCGGCGCTGGTGCTACTCGCGGCAGCACTCCTGATGATGGCCGTGGCGGCACCACTGACACGCTGGCTGGCCCGCCAGGCCGGGCGACGCACCGGCTACTCGCCCGTGACGCCGGCCCGCCAGGTCTCTCGGCAGCTGCCAGTCCTCGCTGTCCCAGTGGTCTTGGTGATGCTCGCGAGCGCGGTGAGTACCTTGGCGGTGGCCTACGCCGGGACCGCCGAATCGCTACGCACGCTCTCGGCTGGCGTGGCCAATGGTGCGCACGTGCGGGTGCAACTCAACCCGGGCGGCACGGGAGGGCCCGCCGGGGTGCCGGAGTATGCCGCTCTTGAGGGTGTGACCCGCGGAACCGGTGTGGTCACCGCGGCACTCCGCCAGGACGAAACGCCGGGGTTGGTCACGGCTCTTCCCGCCTCGGACGCCGCAGTGATCTCCGCACCCGAGGCGCTTGTGGATCCCACCGCCGTGACGACCATGCTCGCGCCTGACCCGGACGTCCTCACTGGTCCGCGCATCGAGGCGGAGGCGATCGAGGCAGAGGTATCCCTCGCTGCGCAGTGGGAGTCCGAGTTGATCTCCGGCCCTGACTACGCGCTCCCGTCCACGCGCACACTGACGATGGCGTTCACCCTCTGGAACGGGTTCGAAGCAGTCGTCGTGACCTCCGACCCGGTGATCGGTCCGTCCAGCCCCGGCAGCGATCCCACCACGGCCACGGTGCGCGTGCCCCTTCCGGAGGGCTCGTGGCAGTTGGTGGCACTCGACGTCACCCTCGACACCATGTTCGAGGAGACCCAGTACACCGTCGTGGTGAGCGAGCTGAGGGCGGGCGGGACGGACCTGTCCGGCGCCATCGCAGAGTGGGATCCACACACGGCGCCGCTACGCAGCGAAGGCTCCGAACTGGATGCCGGTGCGACTCCGCTGGAGTTCTCGGCCCGGATCGGTCTCTTGCACAGCGGGAACTTCGTCTCCCCCGGCACCGAGACGATCCGGTCCATGCCGCCACCCAGTGGCGCCGAGGAGGGTGTGCCGGCGCTGGTGACCCCGGCCTGGTCGGACGCCGTGCTACCGACTGGTGCGGACGTGACGATCGCTGGCACGGAGTTGAGGATGCGATCCGCGGGCGAGATCGCAGTGATTCCCGGTTCGCAGGCGCAGCGTGGGGTGCTCCTGGACCTGGCCTCGCTCCAGGCTGCGTTGTTGCGCCATGGCGGATCCCCGGCCGAGATCACCCAGGTCTGGCTGGCAATCGAGGCCGACGCTGACGCCGCGGCAGTGGCCGATTCCGCCACAGTACTCGCCGGCCCGCATGCAACGGTGACTCAGGCGAGCACGTCCGGCGCACCTGACCCGATTGCCGCGCCGGCACGGATCGTGTTCTTGCTGGCAGCGGCCGGTGCCTTGATTCTCGCCATCCCGGCCGTGGTGGCGGTTGCCCTCGCACAGGCGACCGCTCGCCGTGGTGAGGTGGTGGTGCTGCGCGCGGTCGGGGTCGGCTCGGCGCAACAGGCGGCATCCCGGCGGGCCGAGTTGCTGTGGCTGCAGCTGGGCGCGGTGATCGCCGGAGTGGCTGCAGGGCTGGGGACCGCCGCGTTGATGATGCCTGACCTGGTGCGGGCAACCACCCCGCAGGCTTCATCCGCCGTCCCTCTTGACCTGCGCGTGGACGTGACCACCGCCGCCGCACTCGTGGTGGTGCTCGTCGCCGTGGTGGTGGGCGTGGCCCATTGGTACGGCCGCCGGGTACGCGCCCAGGTGCTCGACACCACGTGGCGGGAGGAGGTGCGATGAAGACGCGGCTCGTTCTACGCATGATCCGCAGCTCGCTCGGAGCAACGGTGGCGCTGGCGCTGCTGGTAGCGGTGGCGTCGGCCATCTTCACAGCCTGGCCGCGACTGGAACAGCAGACGTTCACCGACGAGGTGAACCACACGATCACCGAGACACCACCGACGCTTCGGGCCCTTACCGCCACGGTGCCCTATCCCCCAGTCCGCGACGCCGCCGGCCTCGCGGAGTTCGAGAGAGCCGTCGCGCAGCCCATCGCCGGTGCTGGGGGGAACCTGACCCGCACTGCTGGTGATCCGCGGGTGTCAGTGACCACGACTCGGTTCCCGTTGACCGCCATCGATGGCGGCAATGAGGACTTCTTCGAGACCTCGGTGCAGTTCCGGGTGGATCGAGCGATCTCCTCCTTCGTGGATGTCGTCGACGGCGTTGCGCCCGGGCCGCTCACGGAGGCGGAGGCGAGCGAACCGGTGGAGGTGATGCTCGCCGTCGGCACGGCGGAGCGAATGGAACTCGGCCTCGGTGAGCGGTTCACCGCACCCACAGGCCCTGATGGTCATTTCACGAACCCAGCGGACCAACCGCGCTTCGTGATCGTCGGATTATTCGAGGCAAGGGATTCAGGTGCCGATCAGTGGCAACACCAGCTGAACACCCTGTCGCCGCGGATCGACGCTGATCCGAACCAAGGCGAGGCGGCCACCGCAATCGCCTACGTGCACCCCGAAGCGCTCGAGTGGATGGCCAGCACTGCTGAGGCAGAGATCTGGGTTCCGGTCCGTGCCGATGCGGAGGGTGCCACCGGGCTCCTCAACGACCTGCGTGCATTCACCGCCGTCAGTCAGCCGCTGGAGATACCGGGCCCCTTCGATTCACCCCAGGCAGATTTCAGCACCGGCCTGACCGAGGTGCTGCAGAGCGCCATCGGTCGCTGGCAGAGCACCTCGACCGTGTTGGCGATGGTGGCCGCCGGGCCGATCGGGGTGACGTTCGCTGTGCTCGCACTCGGTTCCCGGCTCGCTCTAACCCGGCGGGCGACCTCGCTGGCGTTGGCGGCCGCTCGCGGTGGCTCGGGGCGGCTGCTGCGTACGCTGCTGGCTGCGGAAGGACTCGCATTCGGGATCCCGGCGGCCATCGTGGGGGCGGGCGTCGCCACCCTCACTCTGCCTGGACCGCCTGCCGCGGGCAGTCTTGGCGAGCTCCTGCTGCCCACGGCAACAGCGCTGGCGCCAGCGGTCCTGTTGGCCGCCATGCCACTGCCGCACCTGCGCCCTAGCCGGGTGGACGTCACGATCCGGTCGGCGAGCCGGTGGCGGTGGGTGGCCGAAGTGCTCATCCTGGCGCTGGCCGCAGCGGCCGTGTGGTTGGTCCTCACCCGCGGGGTGGTCGGCTCCGGAGGAGCACATGGCACCGATCCGCTGGCGGTGGCCACCCCGCTCCTGCTCGCCATCGCGGTGAGCCTGCTGACCCTGCGGGTGTTCCCGTTGGCGGTTCACGTCGTTCACGGCGTGGCCCGCCGTGGCAGGGGCCTGACGGCGTTCCTCGGCTCCGCACGGTTGCTTCGCTCGGGTGCCACGGGTCTGATCCCGGTGCTTGCGCTGGCCACCGGGGTGGCGATCGCGGTGCTGGCAACGACAATGGTGACAACGCTACGTGGCGGGGTCGACGACGGTGCCCGGGCCGCGGCCGGGGCGGATGTCCGCCTGAACGGTCCGCCGTTCAGCGACACCGATCTCGCCGAGATCGCCGGCCTCGACGATGTCGCCGGGGTGAGCGCTGTGACGACCATCCCCAGTGTCGCCCTCGCCGAGGATGACATGTCCCGGCGGGTGAGCGTGTATGCCGTCGACTCCACCACGTTGGCGCAAGTACAGACCGAGGTCCCAGGCGCTGTTCCCGTGCCGGACGGACTCTCCGACCTCTCTCCGACCGGGGTTCCGGCGCTGGTGTGGTCCGGGCACGAGGTGGATACCTCCGTGGAGGTCCGTCTGGTCATGGATTCGTCCGTAGTGCTCGATGTGGTGGGAGAGCCGGCCGCTGCCCCCGGAGTGGTGGGCCCGGGGGCGTGGCTGATCGTGGACCTGCAGCTCCTGCGCGAGGCCACCGGTCAGAATCTCGTACCACGGGATGTGCTGGTGGACCTGACGGAGGGGGCAGGGCCGGAGGCGGTGGCGGAACTGGAGGACTGGATGGACGGCCGCGGCACGGTGCTCTCCCCCGCTGCGAGTACGGCGCAGTTCCTCTCCTCCCCGAGCGCCAGCGCGCTTCAGGCTGGCTTCGTGATCGCCCTGGGGGTGAGCCTGACGCTGGCGTTCCTTGCGATCGTGCTTGGTCTGCTGCTGGCCGCACCGGAGCGGCGCCGGTTGCTGGGCGTGCTGCGCACGCTGGGCGTGGGCCGAGCGCTGGCCGGGCGGCTGGTGGCATGGGAGAGTGTGCCGCTCGTGCTTGCCGCTCTCGTGGTGGGCCTGGGATTGGGGCTGACCCTGCCCCACCTGGTGGCAGCCACCATCGACCTGCGCCCGTTCACCGGCGCACCGACTGCCCCTGAACTGCGCGCCGACCCACTCCTCATCGCGGCCGTGCTCGGTGCCCTCGCGGTGGTGCTCACCGGGTGCGTCCTGCTCGCCGGCATCATCGCGCGCCGCCTGTCCACTTCCGTCGTGCGGATCGGAGAATCATGAAGTCACCCACTGCCGACGGCGCGCCGGGCGGCACCATCGAGTGCGAGGACCTGGTCCGCATCTACTCCGCCGACGGGATCGAGGTGCAGGCCCTGCAGGGCCTCACCCTGCACGTGGCCGCTGGGGACCTGGTGGCCGTCGTCGGTGCCTCCGGGTCCGGGAAGTCCACGCTGTTGACCATCCTCTCCGGGCTGGACACCCCCACGGCCGGGAGTGCCCGGGTGGCCGGGACCGACCTGCTCGCAATGAGCCGAGCCGACCGGGTGCACTATCAGCGCCACACCGTGGGATTCGTGTGGCAGCAGACCTCCCGCAACCTGCTGCCTTATCTCACCGGGGTGGAGAACGTGTGCCTACCGATGGCGCTGGCCGGCTCAGTCAACCAGTCGCACGCTGCTGAACTGCTGGGCATGCTCGGGGTGAAACATTGCGCGGACAAACACCCCGAGCAGATGTCCGGTGGTGAGCAGCAGCGGGTGGCCATCGCCGTGGCCGCGGCGAACTCGCCTCGGGTGCTGCTCGCGGACGAGCCGACCGGTGAGCTGGACGAGGTCACCAGCGCGGACGTGCTGGAGACGTTGCGCCACGTCAACGCCGAGTTGGGCATGACCGTGCTGATCGTGACCCATGATCCGACCGTGTCCGAGCATGTGCGGCGTACCGTGCAGATCCGGGACGGGCGTACCTCCACCGAGGTAGTGCGGCGGCGGGAGACGGGAAGGGACGGCGCCGAGCGGCATGTAGCAGAGGAGTTCGCCGTGCTGGATCGGGTGGGTCGCATGCAGTTGCCGCAGGACTTCGTGGCGGCGCTCGACTTGAAGCACCGCGTCCGCCTGGCGCTCGAATCTGATCATGTCGGAGTGTGGCGAGATCACACCGGCGAGGACAGCGGGGAGGAGCGATGACCCGGCTGCGTGCGCGTGCTTTGTCCCGCACGTACATCACGGCATCGGCAGATGTGCACGCCCTGGTGGATGTCGATCTCGAGGTCCGTGATGGCGAGTTGCTGGTGGTGCGCGGCCCGTCCGGGTCTGGCAAGACCACCCTGCTGAACTTGCTCGGCGGCCTGGACCGGCCGTCGTCGGGGGCGGTGTACCTGGACGAGACCGAGCTCAGTACTCTCGCCGAGAAGGACGCCCTGAGGCTGCGCCAGGCCACGCTAGCGTTCGTATTCCAGTCTTTCGGTCTCGTGCCGGTCCTCTCCGCGGCCGAGAACGTGGAGGTACCACTGCGGGTGCAGCGGGTGCCGAGCCGGGAGCGGGAGGAGCGGGTGGCATTGGCGCTGGAGGCCGTGGGGCTTGGTCCGCACGCGCAGCAGCGCCCCTACGAGCTCTCCGGTGGGCAGCAGCAGCGGGTAGGGATCGCGCGCGCACTTGTCACCAATCCACAGGTACTCATCGCCGATGAACCCACGGGCCAGCTCGACTCCGTGACGGCGGCCACGATCATGGACCTGATCGCCGAGCTGACCTCCGAGCGTGGAATTGCTGCCGTGGTCTCCACGCACGACCCGCTGCTGATCGGGCGCGCGGACCGGGTGGTGCACCTGCACAACGGGCAACTCACAACGGAAGCGCCGACTCGCGACGCTCGGCAGCACGGCCGGCACGCGGCCCAGGGTTAACGTCGAGGGGTGACCTCTCCCCCAACGACGACCATCTTGACCATTTCCGCCGTGTGTTTCATCCGCGAAGCTCCCGATGGCGCCAGCGGGCAGCACTTACTCACCGTCCGCAAGCAGGGCACGACCAGGTTCATGCTCCCGGGAGGCAAGGTGGACCCGGGTGAGACGCCCCGCAGGGCGGCGGTGCGAGAGGTGCTTGAGGAGCTTGGCCTGACGGTGCCTGAGTCGGCCGTGCAGTTGCTCGGAGAGTACGAGGAGGAGGCGGCAAACGAGCCGGACACCCGCGTGGACGCGACCGTCTTCATCGCCGACCTGCCCGGTGAGCCGAAGGCGGCACGGGAGATCGCGGAGCTGCGCTGGACCCCGCTGGCAGCGCCGCCACCCGACCTCGCTCCCCTCCTCGCGAGACACGTGATTCCCGCCCTACATCAAGGGTGCAACTCAACAGTTGCACCATAGGGGTCTGATCGTTTACCTTGGGTGCAACACAATCATTGCACCTAGGAGGTCACGATGACTGAGCACATCGCCACCAGCAACACTGCCGCCGTGGCTGACACCGACGCCGGCACCATCACCCGCACGATCACGATCGACGCCCCGCGCGAGAAGGTGTGGGAAGCACTGGCCACTCCAGAGAACATCGAGGCCTGGTGGGACCCGGTCCAGTTCCCGGACGGGTGGCGCGCCGGATCCCTCGGCTCGTTCTTCTGGGAGGGCAAGCCGTACCCGGTGCGGTTGGACGTGGTGCGCCCTCCGGAAGAGCTCGCGTTCACCTGGGGCGACCTGGAAGGCGAGATCGACGCCACGTCCACCACCGTTCAGTTCACACTCGCCGAGCACGACGGCGGTACACGCCTACGCGTGCACGAGTCCGGTTTCCTGAACAAGCCCGCCGCGCAGCGCCGTGCCGCGATGGAGGAGAACACCAGCGGCTGGAACGCGGTCTTGGACTCGCTCGCGGAGTTCGTCACCACGAACAGCCTGCTGCGCGAAGGCACGCAACGGTGAGCCCTGGGGCTGACAGCGCCGCACGTACCACTGGCAACACGACGTCTACGACCGAGGTGGTGGCAGTGTGCGCGGCGCTGGCGGATGCGACCCGTTGGCAGATCCTCAGCACCCTCGGCAGCCGGGACGCGTCGGCGAGCGACCTGGCCAGGGAGCTTCCGGTGAGCCGTCAGGCGATCGCCAGACATCTGGGAGCCCTGGAGGCTGTCGGTCTCGTGGAGGCCGCCTCCGGGAGCACAGGGCGCACCGGACGAGCGCTCGAGTACCGCGCACTCGGCGCTCCGCTCTCCCGGCTGGCCGCCCAGTTGGAGACGATTGGGCGCGGTTGGGACCGTCGTCTCGCACAGATCAAGGAGATCGCGGAGTCCTGATGCGGAACCACGCCCAGATCGCGATCGATGCCAGACCGAACGCCCCGAAGGCTCCGCACCACCACAGGGCAGCACCGGAGGCCTCCTGCCACGAACTCGGCAGCGGCACCACAGTGAGCAGGAACAGCACGATCACGGCGGCGTAGAGCAGCGCCCACACCGGCTTGGACCAGCGCAGGATTCGCTGGCCGTCCAGGAAGGTCAACGGGAGCAGCGCCACGACGCAGTATCCGATCGCGCCGGTGAGCAAGGTGGTGAGGTACTCGCGAAGGAACTCCATTGCGAACCCCGTGGTGGATGGGTCGATCAGTCCGTACCCGATCCAGGCCAGGCCGCCGAGGCCCGCGAATGCCGCACACACCACCGCCGAGAGCACGCCGCGTTGCTCTCGCCGCAGGGCGCCGCCGAACGTGGTCATGATCAGCACGCCGAACAAGATCGCCGGTTCGAGGCCGAATGCACGCGAGACCAGCACGCTCGCCGCGGTCAGGAGGAGGAACCCGGGCATCAGGGTCAGTTGCGGCTGCGCCCGGTACCGGGTGCCCATCAGCCACCCCAGGGCGACTCCGACGCCGTTCGTGGTGACCAGCGCGAGAAACATGGCGAGGCAGAGGCGAGCCAGCACGGATAGCCCGCCAGTCTCAAGTGTGGCAAGACTTCCGATGAGCGCTCCGGCGGCTAGCAGCAGACCCGCTGCGATCCACGGCGGCACAGTGGCTCGAGCAGCCCACGTGGTCCACCGGCGCCGCCAGCCGCCGAGGAAGCCGAACGCCTGCGTGTAGTTGTGCCGGAGCGTGGCATGCAGTAGCTCCGAGGGCAGCGCCACGAGCACCAGGAAGCCGGCCGCGGTCAGCGCCGCCCCACCGAGCGCGGCCGGTCCGGCGGCGATCAGCTCCGGTGGCGCGGTCAGGGCGTGCCCGTAGCTGGATGGGGTGGTGCTCGAACCGGAGCTGCCGGGGGTGGGACCAGCGGCGCCGGCGGCCCCGGTGGCGCCCGAGTCAGGTTCGGGATCGTCCGACGATGTCGGGTGCTCGGTTGGTTCGGGGTCGACTGCCGCGCTCGGGTCTGGAGTCGGGTCTGGAGCGAGTTGCTCAGTGGGCGCTGCCGCAGACGGGGGGTTCAGCGCCGACGGGGGCACGAGCACAGGCCCTGCGCTCGACTCAGGTTCGGGCTCATCGGCAGGATCGGGAACGGGAGCCGCCGTCGGTGTCGGGCTGGGAATGGGCGGTGTGGGATCGGGCGTCGGTGTGGGTGTCGGCGTCGGCTCTGGCGTCGGTGTGGGCGTCGGTGTGGGCGTCGGCTCTGGCGTCGGTGTGGGTGTCGGCGTCGGCTCTGGCGTCGGCTCTGGCTGATCGACATAGATCCACCGGAAGCCCGAGGGGACGAAGAACTCGATATCCGCGGGGTCGCCGTCAATCGGGACATGACGCGCACTGTAGGTGTGCCGGCCTTCGGCAAGGCCAGAGGTGTCGATCTCGCAGGACCATTCCGCCCGCGACCACGCCTCGTCGACGCAGAGCGCTTCTGCCCCCTCTGGCGGTGAGCTAGGCACTATTCGGCCGGGGTAGATGGCCACCCCCATTCCCAGTTCGCGCGTACCGGAGAGCGTGGCCGATGCCCCGTCGGAGGCGACCGCACGCGAGTCGAGGGCGGGCGAGCCGAGGATACGCACCCCGGGCACGGCACCCCACGCCACCGGTTCAACAGCGTCGGCGGGCCGCAGGGCGGCCTCGAGCTCGATCAGGGTGGGCAGCGGGCCCTGCTGCCGCGCCGAGTAGTAACACACCCAGTTGGAGGTGCCTGGCTCGTATTCCAGGGACTCGCACACCGTGACCGGTGTTCCGTCGAGCCGCCTTCCCGTCACCTCGACGGAGAATGGCGACTCGGACCAGGCGACCTCGCCGCGGAACGGGTACGACGGCCGGGCGCCGTGATCAAGCGGCAGCAAGTAGGAGAAGTCGCCGCCGGGCCCGGCAACCAGGCCGTCTGGTTCGTCGAAGGTCACCGATGACTCCGGTGTGCCCAGCGCGAGTGTCGGTGCCGTGCCGGCACAGGCGATCCCGAGCGCGAGGGCGGCAACGAGGACGGCACGCCGCGCCCACGCCCGCACGTGCACCCCCATCTGCCGCCTCCTCGCCGATCCTGACCGCCTGGGGTCTGACGCTAGTGGCCATACTGTGGACAGAAGCGTCCCCTGGCCTATAGTGGCCACTGCTGCTGATCTGGAGGATGTGTGGCTCTGTCAAAAGATCTCACCCGCCTACTCACCGCAGCTCTGCGCAGCCGGGCAACGACCACCGCACACCTGGCAGCGGTCACGGGGGCACCGACCGAGGAGGTCCAGTCGGGGGTCGAGTCACTCCGCCGGCTCGGATACCTCGACCTCGACGACGAGACGATCACCTACCGCCGTCCCGAAGTCCCGATCACCGAGACCATCCGCACCGACGTTCAGAGCCGGATCGAGGAACTCACTCAGACTGCGGCCGACCTGAACGAAGCCCTCGGCACCCTTCCGGCTCTCCTGCAGGCCTGGGACGCCGGCGGCACGGATGAACGCACCCTCGCGGCCGAGGTCGTCCACGGTCGGCGTGCCCCGACCGACTCTTGGATGCTCCACTTCACGAGGGACACGCCGCAGCAGTGTGACCTGTGCATCCCGGACCTGTCCCGGTTGCTCCACCATCGAAGCGATCGGCCGATCGCCGACTGGACCAGCACGGCGATGAGTGACCTGCGGGTCCGCCTCATCGTGAGCATGGCCGATGCGGCGGACGAATCGCTACGCGGGGCACTGGCCCGGATGCAAGACCGCGGCACGGAGATCCGGATGCACCCTGACCCGCCGAGTCTGTTCTGGGTGTCCGACGGTGCGGTCGCCGGCCTGCCATTCACCTGGGGCCAGGCGTGGCCGACCAGCCTCATGACCGTCCGCTCAGAGCCGATCGCCGAGATCGCGGGCGCGATGTTTGCCGACCTCTGGGACGCGGCCTCGCCGTTGGAGAGCCCGCAGCGTTCCTGGGAACCGATGCTGGTGCTGATGAACCAAGGGATGACGATGGAAGCGGCGGCGTCCCGGTTAGGGATGGCCCAGCGAACTGCGCGCCGCCGGGTGGCCGACGCGATGGCGCACTACGGAGTGTCCAGTCAGTTCGCGCTCGGCGCGGCATGGGGGCGTGCCGCACGACGCCACTGAACCACGACGACGGCAATCGCCGCAGCAGTGGCAGGTACGTAGAAGATGCCGATGGACGCGACTGTTCATCGGCGAGATCTGAATGATTCGCTCAGGCGGGACGCGCGCGGGCAGCCGCCTTCGCCGCGGCGGGGACGGCGTCGAGGATACGTTGGACCGCAGCGTCGTCATGCGCCGCGGAGACAAACCAGGCCTCGAACGCCGACGGCGGCAGGCTGACACCCGCCTGCAGCATCGCGTGGAAGAACGGCGGGTACCGCCACGACTGCGCGGCCTGGACCTCGGCATAGTCTCGCGGTCCGGCACCGCCCGACCAGCCGCACTCGGCGGCGGAGCCAAAGGCGAACGAGAACAACGTTCCGGCGCGCTGGACCACCACCGGCACACCTTCGGCTGCGAGCGCCTCGGCCACAGCCGTGGAGATCGTCGCGGCTACCTCGTGCAGGCGGGTGTACACCTGCTCGTCCGCGAGGCGCAGGGTGGTCAGCCCGGCGGCCACGGCCACCGGGTTCCCGGACAACGTGCCCGCTTGATACACCGGCCCGGTCGGAGCGAGAGCCCGCATCACGTCGGCCCGCCCGGCGAGCGCGGCCACAGGCATGCCGCCGCCGATGACCTTGCCGAAGGTGAGCAGATCAGGGGTCCAGTCGGCTTCCACACCCCACCAGCCGGCCGGGCCGGTGCGGAAGCCGGTGAGCACCTCATCGGCGATGAACAGTGCGCCGTGCTCGTGCGCCATCTCACTCACCGCCGCGTTGAACCCTGCGTCGGGAGCCACCACCCCCATGTTGGCAGCGGCCGCCTCGGTGATCACGGCCGCGATCTGGCCCGGGTGAGCCTCGAATGCGGCGTGTACGGCGTCGAGGTCGTTGTAGGGCAACACGATGGTCTGCGCGGCGAATGCGGCGGGGACACCGGCCGAGCCGGGCAACGAGAGCGTGGCCACGCCGGAGCCGGCATCGGCGAGCAGCCCGTCGGAGTGCCCGTGGTAGTGCCCGGCGAACTTGATGATCAGGTCGCGCCCGGTCACGCCGCGGGCAAGGCGCAACGCCGTCATGGTGGCTTCGGTGCCCGTGGAGACCAACCGGACCAGCTCGGCCACCGGTACCCGCTCCCGGATCAGCTCGGCGAGTTCCACCTCGGCCAGCGTGGGTGCGCCGAAGGAGAGTCCGCGGGTTGCGGCCTGCTGGACGGCGTCGACCACCTCGGGGTGGGCGTGCCCGAGGATCGCCGGGCCCCAGGAGCCGACCAGGTCCACGTACTCGCGCTCCCCTGCGTAGACATAGGGGCCGGACGCGCGGTCCACGAACACGGGATCGCCGCCGACGCCGGCGAATGCCCGCACCGGGGAGTTCACCCCGCCCGGAATCGCAGCGGCTGCTCGTTCGAACACAGATGTCGACGGTTCAGTCATCACAGTTCCTCGGTGGTCAGGCGCTGGGCCAGCTCGGTGGCCCAGTAGGTCAGGACGGCGTCGGCACCGGCACGGCGGATGGCCAGCACGCTCTCGGCGATCACGGCCTCCCGATCCAGCCACCCTTGTGCGGCCGCGGCCTCCACCATGGCGTACTCACCGGATACCTGGTACGCCCAGACCGGCACCTCACTCGTGGCAGCGACGTCGGCGAGCACGTCCAGGTAGGAGGACGCCGGTTTGACCATCACCACATCGGCACCTTCGGCGGCGTCCAGCTCCGCCTCGCGCACACCTTCACGCCGGTTGCCGGCGTCAAGTTGGTAGCTGCGGCGGTCGCCGCTGAGCTGGGAGTCCACGGCCTCGCGGAACGGGCCGTAATAGGCAGAGGCGTACTTGGCGGCATAGCCGAGCAGGGCCACATCGGTGAAGCCCTCGGCATCGAGGGCGTCGCGCACGTGGGCGACCTGCCCGTCCATCATGCCGCTCAGACCCAACAGTGCGGACCCGGCGCGCGCCTGGGCGAGGGCCATCTCGGCGTAGCGGGCGAGCGTGGCGTCGTTGTCCACCCGGCCGCTGGCGTCCAGTACCCCGCAGTGGCCGTGGTCGGTGAACTCATCCAGGCACAGGTCGGTCTGCACCACGAGCGCGTCCCCCACCTCGGCGGCGGCCACCTCAGTGGCGCGGTTCAGGATGCCGCTGGCCTCGGTTGCACCCGTCCCGGTGGCATCGCGCTGGGCGGGGACGCCGAAGAGCATCACACCCCCGACGCGTGCGCCGGCGGCCTCGGCGAGCGCGCCACGGAAGGAATCCATGGAATGTTGCACCACCCCCGGCATCGACGCGATCGGTCGGGGCTCATCGCCCTCGTGCACGAACATCGGCAGCACCAGTTCGGCCGGGTGCAGCCGCGTCTGGCGCACCAGGCGGCGCACGGCCGGGGTCTGCCGCAGCCGGCGTGGTCGGATTCTCATGACTGTTCCTCCCGTGCTGCCAGGGTCAGCGTCTCGCTCAGGGCGTCCAGCAGGTGATCGATGGTGCGTTCGCTTGCCTCGGCGCGAACCGCCAGACCTGCCTCACGTGCCTCAGCGGTGGTGACTGGGCCGATGCTGGCCACCACGGTATCGGCCGCAGGGTCCAGCGCGGCGAGCGCACGGGCCATCGAGCCGCTCGTGACAAGGACGGCATCGGCGCGGCCGGCGCGGATATCGGCACTGTCGGCGGCGGTCACGGCGGTGGCCGTCGTGCGGTAGCCGATCACGTCGGTTACCTGGCAGCCTCGCTCGCGCAGACCGTCGGCGAGAGTGGCCCGGGCAAGGTCGGAACGCAGCAGGAGCACGCGTGCACCGCCACCAGCATCCTCAGTGCCCTCAGGGCCCGGCCACACCTGCAGCAGCCCGGTCGCCGAGTAGGTGTGCTCGGGCACCAGGTCGACGGCGATCCCCGCCTCGCGCAGGGTGCTCGCCGTGGCAGGCCCCACAGCCGCCACCTTCGCCTGCAGATCCCAGCTGCGCACCAGGTCCACCGTGGCCGCGGAGGTGACCACGAGCCAGTCGTAGGCGCCTGCGGCGAGGTCCCGGCGGGCGGCCTCCACGGCGGGTTCGGTCACGGGCGTGGTCTGCAGCAGCGGCACCACCCAGGGTCTACCGCCGCATTCACGCACCCGTGCACTGACCCGCTCACCCCAGGCGCCACCGCGGGGCACCAGGATGGTCGCGCCAGCGAGGTCAGTCATGGATCCAGGCTGACGCGCCGGCGTCGAGAAGGTGGCGGGCAGCCTCGGCGCCCAGCGCCACAGCATCGGCGCCATCGACAACAGCGCCGCTGATGCGGTGGTCCACCTGGTCGCCACCGCCGGGGCGATAGGCCACCGCGTGCAGCATCAGGGTGTTACCCGTGCCAGTTGAGCCTGCAGAGTCGAGTTCGGCGTAGGCGGCCACGGGTGCAGCACACCCCGCTTCCAGGGTGGCCAGGACGGATCGTTCGGCCTGCGCGCACACCCAGGCTGCGTCGTCGTGAATCGTGGCGAGGGCCCGCATGAGGGGCAACTGGTCGCGGGCGGCGTCCTCATGACGGATCTCCACGGCGAGCACTCCCTGCCCGGGCGCCGTGGGCCAGTCGGTCAGGTTCAGGTGCTCGGTGACCACGTCATCCAGGCCCAGGCGGTGCAACCCTGCGGCGGCGAGCACCACGGCGTCGAGCTCACCGCCGGTGACGAAGGAGAGCCGGGTGCCGACGTTCCCGCGGATGTCCACCACCTCCACGTCCGGGCGGCGCGTGCGCAACTGGGCGGCGCGGCGCGGCGAACCGGTACCGATGCGTGCACCGGCGGGCAGTTCGGCGAGAGTGAGACCGTCCCGGGCGCATAGTGCGTCGCGCGGGTCTTCCCGCGTGGGGGTGGCCACCACGGTCAGTCCCGGATGCGGTGTGGTGGGCAGATCCTTGAGGGAGTGCACCACGGCGTCGCAGCGCCCGTCGAGCAGGGCGGTGCGCAACCCGGCGGCGAACACCCCGGTCCCGCCCAGGCTGGCGAGCGAGGCGCGTGTCTTGTCGCCATCGCTGGTCATCGGCACCAGTTCACAGGCCAGCCCGACGGCGGTCAGCGCGTCTGCCACAGTGCCCGCCTGCGTGCGGGCCAGGTCCGAGGCGCGGGTGCCGATCCTGGTCGCCACCGCCGTCATGGTTGCACCCCGGCCACGGCGGGACGGAAGCCGCGGCGCACGTTCTCGCAGCATCCGGGCCGGCAGACGTCGTACCAGGGCCCGAGGTCGGTCTGCGCGGGGCGCTCCGCGACCGGAGTGCCCTGCACCCGTTCGACGACGAGGTCGACCAGCCCGGCCACAAAGGCGGGGTGGATCCCGGGGGTTGCTACTCGGACCGCGGCCAGACCGTGTTCGGTGGCGGTCTCCATGGCCTCGTTGTCGAGGTCCCAGAGCACCTCCATGTGGTCGGAGAGGAACCCGAGCGGCACGATCACCACACCGTCGCGGCGGTTCGCGCCCTCCCCATCGGGCGTAGCGAGCGCAGCGATGGCGTCGTTGACGTCCGGCTCGAGCCAGGGCTGGCTCGAAGGACCGGAACGGGACTGGTACACCACCTGCCAGGGCGTGCCCTGCTCACCGATGGCTTCCATGACCACTTCGGCAACGGCGCGGTGTTGTGCGGCGTACGCACCGCCGTCACCGAGTTCGAGTGCGGCCGGGCCGGACCGTTCGGCATCGGCGGTCGGGATCGAGTGGGTGGCGAACAGGACCTCGATAGCCGTGGCGCCGCGTTCGCGTAGCTCGGCGAGGCCGCCGGCGACCGCGTCGCAGAACGGGGTGACGAACCCGGGGTGGTCGAAGTACTGGCGCACCTTGTCCACCTGCATATCCGCTCCCAGTCCGGTGGCCTCCAGGGCGTCGGCGATGTCCTCGCGGTACTGGCGGCAGCTCGAGTAGGAGGAGTACGCGCTGGTGGGGATGGCCAGGAGCCGACGGTGACCGTCGGTGTGTGCCTCGCGTAGCGCGTCGGGGACGTAGGGGGCCCAGTTCCGGTTGCCCCAGTAGACCGGTAGGTCGATGCCGCGGCCAGCGAGTTCCGCCTCCAGGGCTGCCTTCAACTGGCGGTTGTGCTCGTTGATCGGGCTGATGCCGCCGTAGTGGCGGTAGTGATGGGCGACCTCTTCGAGCCGTTCGTCGGGGATCCCACGCCCGGCGGTCACATTGCGCAGGAACGGGATCACATCGTCCTGGCCCTCGGGGCCACCGAAGCCGGCGAGCAGGATCGCGTCGTAGGCCGTGGGCTCGAGCACATGCTCCGGCCCGGCCTGAGCAGCGGCCGTGGCGGCGGGTACCAGGGCGCCCGGGGCGAGGAAGACCTCGGAGGCTGGGGGTGGTTTGAGGCCGGGTTCGATGGTCAAGAGAGCACCTCGGCGAGTTCGGCCGCGCTGATGCGCCGCCCCGTGTAGAAGGGCACCTCTTCGCGTACGTGCCTGCGGGCCTCGGTGTAGCGCAGGTCCCGCATCAGGTCCACGAGTTCGGTCAGTTCTTCGGCTTCCAGCGCGAGGACCCACTCGTAGTCGCCGAGGGAGAAGGCGGCCACGGTGTTGGCGAGCACACCTCGGAACGCAGCCCCGCGCCGCCCGTGGTCGGCGAGCATCGCCCGGCGCTCTTCCTCGGGGAGGAGATACCACTCGTAGGAGCGCACGAAGGGGTAGATGGTGAGCCACTGTTGTGGTTCTTTACCGCGCAGGAATGCGGGCACGTGCCGGGCGTTGAACTCCGCCTCGCGGTGGATGCCCATCATGTTGAACGTGGGCAGCAGGGGGCGCAGGAGGGCGGTGCGGCGCAGCGTGCGCAGGGCCGCCTGCAGGTCTTCGGCGCGGGGGCCGTGCAGCCAGATCATCGCGTCCGAGTCAGCCTTGAAGCCGGAGACGTCGTAGAGACCGCGCACGGTGACGCCAGGCGTGGCGGTGAGCGCCTGGTCCAACTCGGCGACGGCATCGGCGGGGGCTGCGGCACTGTCACCGTGCGGATCGCGCCGGAGCACGGCCCACAGCGTGTAGGCGTGTGGCTGCTCGACGGCCTCGCCGGTGGGAGTTGGCTCGCTCTCAGCGGGACCGGTGGTCGCAGGATTCATTCCATCACCATAAACCGGCGTGCTGACGCCGATTGTGACGCCTCGTCACCTCAGTCGCCCGCGGCGGCCTCCCGCCCGGCGGCGGTGGCGTCGGGTACCACGGAGGCGAGCCCGGATCCGCAGATCCATGCGCCCGTCACGCTGAGCGCTTCCAATCGACCGACCGCTTCGCGCAGCGGGCCGGCGGCGTGTGACGTTGCCCACGAGAGCACCGGCGCGGGCGGGTGCAGGCGGGTGTGAGCGAGGGCATCGAGGGCATGTTCGGGCCACGGCGGTGTGCCCGTGAGCACTCCCGCGTCCCGCAGGGCAAGCGCACGCTGGGCGGCAGCGTCCCCGGCGGGCACGATCCCTGGCCCGTACGAGAGCCTGACGACGGCCCTCGCTTCATCCTGCGTGCCATCCTCGCTCGCTGCGTTCAGATGCACCGATCCACCGTTGACCGCACGGGCCACCCAGTCCCATTTGGCACTCGCATAGGTGAGTGCTTTGGCGCCATGGCCGGGCTCGGCGACGAGTGTGCCCGCCTGTGTGTGGGCGGGAAGATCGGCGGTGCGAACTACGAGGGTGAGGAGGTCAACCTCCTGAGCGCGGGGCCACGATGCGGCAATCTCCCGAAGGGCAGCCAGGCTCTCGGTGGCCCCATCGTCGTCGGTGGCAGTGGGACCGTCAGGGGCGAGGAAGTCCCACGTGGGCGGGGCGGTCGCGAGGATCACGCTCCGGGCACTGATCGCACCACCGTCGTTGCCGTCGCTGCTGGAGTTGCCGTCGTTGCTGGAGTTGCTGGCAGCACTCTCGCTGGCGGAGCACGCTCTGCTCGGCCGGTGACCGTACAGGATCTGCCACTGGCCCGCGGTTCCCGGGCGGTCGATGCGGTGCAGCGCCTGGGCGGGGGCCGCCGTCAGGAGTGTGACGCCACGGGCGCGCAGATCCTCGGTGAGGGCGCTGACCAGGCGGTGCATGCCGCCGTCGATGCCGGCGACGGCGCTGCCTGCGGGGGCGGCGGCACGGATGCTGGCCAGGGCGGCGGCAAGAGAACCATAGGTGGTGAGGCGTTCGTGGATTCCGGGCAACAGCACCTCGGCACTGAGGTTCTCCGGTTCGACGGAGTGCACCCCGCGCACGATCGGGCGCACGAGTGCGTCCAGGACGGCGTCGCCCATCCGGCTGCGGACGAGGTCGGCCAGACTGATCGGCGCTGCATCGCCTGAGGTCGGGGCTCCGAGGGTGAGGTCCTGGCGAGCACGAGCCAGGCCGTCTGCGCCCAGCACGTCGGCAAGTCCGGGGGCGCCAAGGTCGGTGGGGATGCCGAGGACTCCGGCGGCTGGCAGCGAGTGGAGGACGCCGTGGTGCAGCACGCGGGCCGGCACGGGGGCGGGGGTGGCCAGGGGGAGGTTGAGCTCGGCGGCGAGGGCGGCGACGGTGCCGCCGCGGGTAGCGAAGCTCTCCGCCCCGGAGTCGAGCGTGAGGCCGGCGAGTTGGTGGCTGCCGACGAGTCCGCCAAAGGTGGCGGAGGCCTCGATGAGCACTACTGCTGCGCCCTCGATCGCGGCAGCGCGGGCGGCCACGAGGCCCGCCACTCCCCCGCCGATCACGACGACATCAGCGTCGTGGCTCACGGGGCCGGCAGTCATGCGTCCTGCTCGTGCACCCATGTAACGAGCCGGGTGAGCACCTCAGGGTCGGTGTCCGGAGGCACGCCGTGGCCCAGGTTGAGGACGTGTGCGGGCGCGGCGCGGCCTGATTCGAGAACCTGTGATGTGTGGGCGGTGAGCGCGGGCAAGCCGGCGGAGAGCATGGCCGGATCGATGTTGCCCTGCAGGGGGACGCCGGGCAGGGCGGCAGCGGCTTGGTCCAGGGGGGTACGCCAGTCCACGCCGACGACGTCCACGCCCACCTCATGCATGGCGCCGAGCAAGTGGCCGGTACCGACGCCGAAGTGCACTGTGGGGACGTCGCCGAGAGCGCGGACAGCGGTGAGCGCCTGAGCCGAGTACGGGGCGACAAACGCGCGGTAGTCGGCGAGGGAGAGGCCGCCCGCCCAGGAGTCGAAGAGCTGGGCTGCGGAGGCACCGGCGCGGATCTGCGCGGTGAGGAAAGTGCCGGTGAGCTCAGCGATCCAGCTCATCAGGTCGGCCCAGACCTCGGGCTGGGCGTGCATCAGGGAACGGGCGGAGAGTTGGTCCTTCGACGGTCCGCCTTCCACGAGGTAGGCGGCGAGGGTGAACGGTGCGCCGGCGAATCCGATGAGCGGGGTGGAGCCGAGTTCGGCGGTGAGGCGGCGGATCGACTCGACGATCGGTTCGAGTGCGTCGGTGGTGAGCGTGCGCTCACGCAGTGCGGCGACGTCCGCGGAGGTGCGGACGGGGTGTGCGAGCACGGGACCCTTGCCGGGGACGATGTCGACGTCCACACCCGCGATCTTGAGGGGGACGACGATGTCGCTGAAGAAGATCGCGGCGTCGACTCCATGGCGGCGCACTGGCTGCATGGTGATCTCGGTGACCAGCTCGGGGTCGAGGCAGGCGTCGAGCATTCGCGTGCCGGTACGCAGTTCACGGTATTCAGGGAGCGATCGGCCGGCCTGTCGCATGAACCAGACCGGGGTGGTCGCGGGCCGCTGGCCACGGTAGGCACGGATCAGTGGAGCCTCAGCCGTGGGGCCGTGCAGGGGGTGCCCCTCGGGAAGGGACTGAGTGTCAGGCGTTGGCCGTGCCGAGGAGCCGGGCTGGGCGGAAGAGAGACTCACACTCTCGATTCTTACACCTGCCCGTGGAGTGGGCGGACCATGATGACCGTGGGGCCGGGCCAGTCAAGGTTCTCGTGCTCCTCGACCGGGAGGAATCCGAGGGCGCGATAGAAGGCGCGAGTCTGGGCGTATGGTTCGTGGTCAAACGACGGGCCGACGGTGTGCACGGTCAGCATCACGCACCCGTCACCGGCGAGATCGGCAGCGGCGCGCTCGACCAGTGCTCGGCCCACTCCCTTCCCTCGAACCCCTGGTGAGACGGCGATGAGGTGCAGTTCGGCGGATTCCGGAAAGTGCCGTTCGATCTGTGCCACACCCACCGTGCAGGCACTCCCGCTTTCGGTCGTGACCGCGATCAGACTGACGAACTGATCCGAAACGGCATCAGCCACGTAGTTGTCGATCGCCTCCGAGTCGGCGAACCAGTCAGGCAAGGACTCCAGAATGACTCGGGTCGCCTCTGGATCTCGATCGGTCACAACAGCGATCATGCGGCGAACCTACCGCGCAGAGCGGCCACGATCGCGCCTCGCGCTCACGGAGGGTGCCATTCGACATGGGCATGCCGATGTCCCCGTCGGCGGGTAGATCGTCGGCGGGGCCGGGGCGGGCCGGTCAAAACGGAGGTGGATCCGTGCCTGGTGGCGATTTCTTCGTGCCTGGTAGTGAGCCGTCACGCCGCGCGGGGTCGGCGTGATCGTCTGGGTCGGTGCGGAATCGTGGTGGTGGTGGTGTGGCGGTGGCTGTCTTCTTCATGGCGGTGATGGCGCGTTCGCGCACTCTGGCCACGTGCGGGTCGAGCACGCCGAACGGGCTGCTCTGACTGTGACCGGGTGGGCCGCTGGTTTTGCCATCGGATGAGCGGTGTGATCGCACTCCGGGCGGGCCACCCGTTCTCCCACTGGGCGGGGCACCAGTTCTCCCACCCGATGGCGGCCCGTTTCCAGGGCTGCCGGGGATGGGGAAGGTGCCGGTAGTGGTGACGAGGTAGTGAACTCCGTCGGGGTCTGTCCAGAGGTAGGTCCCGGGGGTGATCATCAGGTAGGACCAGCCCGCATGGGTTTTCGCTCGATGGTGACGTCGACACAACGCGGTCAGATTGGCGGTACTGGTAGGCCCACCCTGGTCGTAGGGGATGGTGTGGTCCTGATCAGCAGCCCGGGCGGTGCGCTGACAGTACGGGAACCGGCAGTGACTATCGCGCAGGATGATCTGTTCGCGTAGTCGTGGGTTGGCTTCATAGGTGCTCGCGCTGTAGTGGGCGTTCAGATCGATCACTGGTCGCACGATCACCCGCCCCGCCGCCTGGCACCAGGAGCGGACCTGCTCGGTGGTGACCGGGGACCTGGTGTTCTCACACCGCCCGATGGCCCCGGTGCTGAACACACTGCCCGCGGCGTAATCTCGCCTCTCACCATTGCCGGGTTTGAGAGCGTCGGCGGGCAGGTGGAGGTAGAGCATCACCGTGCGACCAATCGCACCGTGGCCTGCACCTGAGTCTGTGCCGGCTACGTCGGGGGTGAGGGTTTTGGTCCCAGCGCCAGTACCTGCCCCAGCACCGGTGTCGGTCTCGGCGTCGGCACCGGTGTCAGTGTTGGTGTCGGTCTCTGCCAGTGGGAGGGTGCCTTGCCCTCTCGCGAGGTCACCCACAGCGATGGAACGGCGCACGTCCTCACTCGTGCCGGGCAAGAGTGTTGCGAGAGCCCGGGCACGATCACGAACCGCTGCGTCCAGATCGAGAGCATCAGCAACCTCCAACCCGCCATCAACCTGCACGATCGCCCCCGAGCCCGCCACACCCGAGGTGGCGACCTCGTCGAGGTGGATATCGAACCGGCGCCCCTCCAACGCTGCCTCACGATCGGCTTCTGCCTGTGCGGGGTCGAAAGACTCCATCGCAGCGGCCACGGTGCGTTCAATCTGACTGGTGCTGCAGGTGCCGATGGTCCAGGCGACCTGAGCATCGACCCACCCAGCACCGGCGGCGGGGAGCTTCTTCGTCAACCGGGCCACCGCCCGGGCGCGGTGGAGACTGATCTGCCCGGCCCGCACCCGGCCCCACAACACCGGCAACCGGTACGCCAACTCCACAATCGAGCCGACGTAATAGAGCGCTGCTTCGTTGGATTGCCCGAGCGCGGCCGCTAACCGGGTGAACCCCAGATCCGAGACCAACGGCGCCCCCGGACCGGCCAGCCGCATCGGCTGCTCGGTCCCAGGAAGCCCGGCGTCCACCTCGGGGTCGAACACTGGCGTCCCGGAAGCGAGGTTACCGGGGTCGATGGCGTGCTCACGCACCCACGCCACGACCAACTCAGCACACTCGACATCCACCGCCCGGGCCGCCGTCCGGTTCTGCCGCACAGCAGCCAACACAGTGCCCCCGGCCGAAGCCGAGAACACCAAACCGCTGGCTGTCGAAGTCATGTCTAGATCATCCCAGCGACCACCGACATTGCCCCGTTTACCCAGGTCAGCGAACGGATCCGATGGCGATCGATGCCCAGGCGACCGGCGTCGAATAGGCTGCACCATGGTCACTCCACCGCCCGCCGCGGGATACCACGACCCAGCCCATTTCGTCCTCATCCCCGGAGCCGGCTGCGATGCCGACTACTGGGGCGCACTCGGGACCGCCCTCACCTCCCACGGCCGCTCGAGTACCGCCGTCGACCTTCCATGCACGGACGAGCGAGCCCACCTCGAGGACTACGCGAGCGCCGTCGTGCACGCCATCCAAGGTGACCTCGCTGCCCACGGGCGCGACATCCACCTCGTGGCCCATTCGTTCGGGGCGTTCACCGCCGGACTGGTGCCGGACCGGCTTCCCGTGCATCGCCTCACCCTGATCAGTCCGATGATCCCCGCGCCCGGGGAGTCCGGCGCCGACTGGTGGGCCGCCACCGATCAGGACGCAGCCCACCGGGAAGCCGCCGAGGCAGCCGGCTTAGACCTCCCCCTCGGCATCAGCGACCTCTTCTACAACGGCTTAACCGCCGATCAGCGCGAGGCGGCCACCGCCTGGGAACGCGACCAAGCCGACGCAGCCTTCACTCAACCCTGGCCCGGCGCACGCTGGCCCAGCACGCCGACGACGGTTCTCGCCTTCGCCCAGGACCGCCTGTTCCCGCCCGCGTTCGTTGCGCGCATCGCTGCCGACCGTCTTGGCACCACAGCGCCGGTTCAGCAGGTCCCCGGCGGCCATATGGGCATGGTAAGTCACCCTGTGGAGCTGGCGGCCGCCGTCATCGGCTAATAGGGAAACCGTCATCAGATCATCAGGCACCCTGGCCCGTCCGGGGAATACCTGCCCGCTCGGCCGGGTTGGACCGGGATGAGTTACGCACCTATGACGGACGACGAGATTCAGGCGTTCATCCGCGCAACGCCCGCCCGCACTGTCGCCGTCGCCACCACCCGCAAGGACGGGCGCCCGCATGTGGCACCCGTCTGGGTGGACTTCGACGACGAGGCAGATGCGATCGTGTTCAACACCGGCGCCGACACTGTGAAGGGACGATCCCTGGCGCGCACAGGGCAGGTGGCGTTGACCTTCCACGACGATGTCCCGCCGTTCAACTTCGTGAGCATTGAAGGCACGGTGGAGCTGATCGACGATCTCACCCAGGTGCACACCTGGGCCACCCGGATCGCGTCCCGGTACATGGGTCCCGATCGGGCACAGGAGTTCGGTGACCGCAATGGGGTGCCGGGTGAGCTACTGGTCCGCGTGACACCGACGAAGGTCATCGCCGCCCGCAACTTGGCCGACTGACCGCGTTCGGCCCGCGCGCAGCGAACTCCGAGGGTGGCCTCGGCCACATCCCGGGGCACTCGGTTCTCGATCAAACCGCGCGATCACGCGCTCGGCAAGCGTCCAACCCTCGGGAACTGACAGCCCGTCCGATCCTCGCCCACGAGCCGCACTTACGATGGTTGGCGTGCTTGTCTGCGTGAGCGCCAGTCACCGCACGGCTGACTTCTCGCTCCTCGAACGACTCTCCTCCGGTCACGGCGGAGCTGCCACGCATCTGACCGATCCGGAGGTGCGCGGCGCCGTCGTCGTGGCCACGTGCAACCGGTATGAGTCCTATCTCGACGTCGAGGCCGATTCGGACACCGCGGCGCAGGACGTCCTTGATCGAGCACTCGAGCGCATCGCCGCCAATGCAGGACTGACCGAACCTGAACTGCGCCCCCGCACGCGCATGATGAAGGCCAGCCGGGTGGCGGCACACCTGTTCGCCGTGGCGAGCGGGCTGGACTCCGTGGTGCTCGGCGAAGACGAGATCGCGGGCCAGGTGCGCCGGTCCCTGGCCGACGCCCGCAAAGCGGGGACCACCACAGCCTCTTTGGAGCGGCTCTTCCAGATGGCCTCGGCGACCTCGCGCGGTGTGAAGAACACCACGAAGATCAACGCTGCCGGCCGGTCCATGGTGCGCCTGGCCCTCGACCTGGCCGAGACGCGGCTGCCGTCGTGGTCGCAGACGAAGGTGCTGATCATCGGCACTGGCGCATACGCCCGCACCACCCTCGCGGCGCTGCGGGATCGGGGCGTGGGCGTGGTGGACGTGGCCTCCCCGTCCGGACGGGAGCGCCGCTTCGCCGTCCGGGACGGCGTCCAGCCGATCAGTCACGAGAATCGCGCCGCGTCGCTCGCAGCAGCGGACCTGGTCATCACCTCCACGAACGTGGTCGCTCTCAGCACCGCCGATCTCAGCGCCGCTGGGCGGGACCCTGGCCACTCGTTGCTGGTGATCGACCTCGGCCTGCCCGCGAACGTCGACAAGGACGTGGCGCACCACGGTGGTGTCGACCTGCTCGACCTGGAGACGATCAGTCTGCATGCGCCCGTGCAGGAACTGAATGCGAGCGCCGAAGCCTTCGATCTGGTGGACCAGGCAGCGAAGGACTTCGAGCAACGCAGCGCCGAGGATTCCGCCGCCCCGGCGATCGTGGCCTACCGCACTCACGTAGAGCAGGTGTTGGAGGCTGAGCTCGCCCGAGCGCGCGCCCGCGGGGATGAGGACGATGAGACCGAGCGCGCACTGCGGCATTTCGCCAGCGTGCTGATCCACACCCCGACCACACGAGCCCGGGAGGCTGCGGCCGGCGGGCGCCTGGGTGAGGTGGTCGCGGCGATGCGCACGCTGTACGGGATCGAGGTAGCTGCCGACGGCGAACCGCCGCAGGCGAGCCAGTCGGGCACCGTCGCCCTCCCCTGACCGCCCAGGTGCGCCGCACCGTGCGGAGTCTGGCAGTGTGGCCCGGGTGAGCACCTACTCCACTCTGGACGCATTCGACTTCCCTGTGGCCCTCGCGGTCTCCACCCGCCACAAGATCCTCAGTCTCGACGGCGATACCGAGGCCGTCCGAGATTGGAAGTCCGTGACGAAGCCCCTGACGGCGTTGGCGACCTTGATCGCTATCGATCGCGGGTACGTGGGCCTGGACTCCCCCGCCGGCCCAGAAGGCGCAACGGTGCGGCACCTGCTCGCACATGCCTCCGGATTGCCGGTCGAGGACGGTGGACCGGTGCAGCGTCCCGGGCAACGCCGCGTGTACTCGAACGTCGGGTTCGAGACACTCGCTGGCCACGTCTCGGCTGCCGTGGGCACCGACTTTCCCGTGTGGACCCGCGATGTGGTGCTGGAGCCGCTGGAGATGAGCAGTGTGGAGTTCCAGGGCAGCGCCGCACACGCAGCGTCCGGCAGCACCCTGGACGTGCTCGCACTGGGACTCGAAATGCTGACCCCGACCCTGATTGACCCCGAACTCGCCCGGATCGCCCGCAGCGTGCATTTCGAGGGATTGAGCGGGGTACTGCCCGGGTTCGGGAACCAGGCACGCAACGACTGGGGTCTCGGCTACGAGATCCGGGGCGAGAAGTCGCCGCATTGGACGCCCGCGGAGGCGAACCCGGCCACATTCGGCCACTTCGGGCAGTCCGGGAGCTTCGTCTGGGTGGACCCCGACGCTCACCTGGTCGCTGCCTTCCTCGGCGAGAAGCCGTTCAGCGCCGACCTACACGGGCAACTGTGGCCGCGTCTCACTAGCGAGATCCTCGCCGCCCACCGCTGAATCGGCGCTCACGCACAGGGCGGCAAATGCGCTGAGCACCCGGTGCGCGGCAGAGACGTCCGCACGGGCGGTACGCGCGATCACCTCGGCCACAGCGTCCGGAGCGAAATACCCGGCGTCTGCGTACACCTCGATCCGCAACCGGACGGCGTCTGCGTCCATCTCCGGGTGGAACTGGGTGACGTACTGGCCCGGACCGAAGCGGTACATCTGCACCGGGCACGCCGCCGACGTGGCCAGCACGACGGCGCCCGGTGGGGTGGCCGAACATGCCTCCTTGTGACCGACGTAGGCAGTGAAGCGGCCCGGCATGTCCGCCAGCAACGGATCCGTCCGAGCCGCCTGGGTGAGGGCGATCTCGACGGCGTCGGTGTCCTCCGCGTAAGTGCGGTCCACCTGGCCGCCCGCCCAGGTGCCCACGATCCCGACGCCGTAACACAGGCCAAGGAAGGGCACCTGGTGGCGGGTGACAGTGTTGAGGACGTCCAGCAGTGTTGCTTCCACGGCCCGCTGCACAGGCGACTTGGCAAGCTCGGGCGTGGTCACCGTGAAGGGGCTACCGCCCAGGATCACTCCCGAGTACTGGGTGAGCTCACCGACGTGGTCACCGCGATCGAGGCGCACCCGTACCAGCTCGGACTCACTCAGCCCGGTGTGCTCGAGCACACTCGCATACTCGGCATCGGCGGCCACGTCCTCCGAGCGGGAGGCGAGGAAGCACAGCGGACGGATCACGAACAGTAGTCTCTCGCATACACCCCGCTGCAGTGCTCGCCTCAGGCCCGGCGTTCAGCACCTGGACATCTCGAGCCGCGATGGGTCCGATAGTGATGGTGCAAGCCACCTATGGGTCGAATATTCGGCCCGGCTGAGGGGCGACGGCGTCGACTGGACGACGCTGCGGGACCGGCGCAGTGGGACCGGCTGAGACAATCAGCTCAATGACTCTTACCCTGCCCGCGGACCCGACCGATGATGACGCGCTCGTCGAGACCTTTACTGCGTGGGCCGAAGACCGCGGGTTGAGCCTCTATCCGCACCAGGAGGAGGCGCTGCTGGAACTGGTTACCGGCGCGCACGTGATCTGCTCCACGCCCACCGGGTCCGGGAAGTCGCTGATTGCCGTTGCTGCCCACTACGTAGCTCTGGCCCGCGGCGTGCGCACTGTCTACACCGCCCCCCTGAAGGCGCTGGTCAGTGAGAAGTTCTTCGACCTGGTGGAGATCTTCGGTGCCGATCAGGTGGGCATGGTCACCGGGGACTCCGCCATCAACTCCGATGCCCCGATCCTGTGCTGCACGGCCGAGATCCTGGCCAACCGTGCGCTACGAGCCGGGGACAACACCGATGCCGGCCAAGTGGTGATGGACGAGTTCCACTTCTACGCCGACCCGCAGCGCGGCTGGGCGTGGCAGGTGCCGCTCCTAGAGCTCACCGGCGCTCAGTTCCTGCTGATGAGCGCCACCTTGGGGGACGTGAGCTACTTCGCCGAAGATCTCACCCGCCGGACGGGTTCGCCGGTTGCGGTGATCGCGAATACCGAGCGCCCGGTGCCGTTGACGTTCACGTACTCCATCGAGCCGTTGAACGAACTGATCACCGAGCTCCTCGGCACCCACCGCACGCCCGCCTACCTGGTGCACTTCACCCAGGCAGCCGCCGTCGCACAGGCACAGGCGCTGACCTCCGTCTCGGTCGCATCGAAGGCACAGAAAGAACGCATTGCGGCGGCCCTCGGCGACGTGAGCTTCGCCAAGGGGTTCGGATCCACCCTCTCCCGGCTACTGCGCAGCGGCATCGGTGTGCACCACGCCGGGATGCTGCCCCGGTACCGGCGCCTGGTCGAACGACTCGCCCAGTCGGGACTGTTGCCGGTGATCTGCGGCACCGACACCCTCGGCGTCGGCATCAACGTGCCGATCCGCACCGTAGTACTCACCGGGCTCACCAAGTTCGACGGGGTCCGCGCCCGGCATCTGAGCGCCCGGGAGATGCACCAGATCGCCGGTCGGGCCGGACGGGCGGGCTTCGACACCGTCGGCGAGGTGATCGTGCAGGCACCCGAGCACGTGATCGAGAACGCGAAGGCGCTCACCAAGGCCGGCGACGACGTCAAGAAGAAGCGCAAGATCGTGCGCAAGAAGGCCCCCGCCGGGGTGGTGAACTGGACCGACAAGACCTTCGAACGATTGCGGGACGCCGACCCAGAGCCGCTCACCTCCCAGTTCGCGGTGTCCCACGCGATGGTGCTCGGGGTCCTGGCGCGCGAGGGCGACCCGCTGGCCGCGATGCGGCGACTGCTCACGGAGAACCACGACGCACCGACAGATCGCAACCTGCACGTGCGCCGAGCAATCTCCATCTATCGCACGCTGCGTCAGGCCGGGCTCGTCGAGCGGGTAGTGGATCGGGACGGCGATGGCCCGACTATCCGCCTCGTCGGTGAGGTACCGGACGATTTCGCGCTGAACGCACCGCTCTCCCCCTTCGCGCTCGCCGCCCTGGAGTTGCTCGACCAGGACCACCCGGACTTCGCACTCGACGTGGTCTCGGTGATCGAGGCGACTCTGGAGGATCCGCGACCGGTCGTCATCGCCCAGGAGAAGGCCGCGCGCGGCGAAGCGGTGGCGGCCATGAAGGCCGAGGGGATGGATTACACCGACCGGATGGATGCCCTCGATGAGGTCACCTATCCACGCCCGCTGGCCGAGTTGCTGACGGCGGCCCTGGCCGAGTTCCGAACCACCAATCCGTGGGTGGACGATTACGAACTCAAACCCAAGTCCGTGGTGCGAGACATGGTCGAGCACGCGATGACGTTCTCCGAGCTGATCTCCCGGTACCAGCTGGCCCGCAGCGAGGGCGTGGTGTTGCGCTATCTCACCGACGCCTACAAGGCGCTTCGCCAGGTGGTGCCCGCGTCGATGCGGACCGAGGAACTCGCCGCGCTGATTGAGTGGCTCGGTTCGGCCGTGCGACAGGTGGACTCGTCTCTGCTGGCCGAATGGGAGGCGCTGCAGCAAGGAATGCCGCCGGCGCACGAACTGGGAAGGGAAACCGACCAGACCGGCGCCGAGGACGAGGAAGCTCGATTCGGTCCGGGACCTGATGCCCCGATCACCGCGAACCCGCGCACGTTCCGGGCACTGGTACGCAACGCCGTCTTCCATCGGGTGGAACTGGCCGCCCGGGAGGCCTACGACGCTCTCGGAGCAATGGACGGCGCGATCGGCTGGACTTCGCAGCGGTGGGCTGAGGCGATGGACGGCTACTGGGACGAGTACGACCACCTGGGCATCGGGCCACAGGCGCGCGCTGGATCGATGGTGCGGATCACCGTCGCGGAACAGGAGTGGCAGGTGGAGCAGGTTCTGGATGACCCAGAGGGCGACCGGGACTGGCGGCTCCGGGCACGCGTGGACCTGGCCGCGAGCGCCGAGGCGGGTCGCGTGATGCTGACCGACCTTGACCTGGGACCAGCCACCGCTCAGGGGTGAGGCGATGGTGCGCGCTCCCCACCCCGCGGCAATCCGCGCAGTGACCTGCGCCCGTACGATGAACCGGTGAGCGATCAGGCGGCGGGCTGGTACCCGGACCCCACCGGGGAGAACCAGCAACGCTATTGGGACGGGGATTCCTGGACCGATTACTACGCCCCGGCGCTGCCCGCGCAGGAAGAGCCGAGCGGTCCGGAGACGGCGCACGAGGACTATCCCTACCTGGCCGAGGTCACCCATCAACGCCCCGATGTGATGGTGGCGCCGGGCACGCCGGGTGCGTGGTCGACGTCCTCCGCGTGGGGCACCCCGGCCGAGGGGAAGGACGATTCGGGCACCAAGGTGTTCGGCGCGGGGGTGCGGAACACCCCGGGTGGTGTGGCTGCTGTCGCGTCGCTGGTGGTGCTGGCCGTGCTGCTGGTGGCGGGGATCGGCTGGTGGGTGGTGTCCGGGATGAGGGGCGACGATCCGGATCCGTCAGGCGGATCGACCGGAGGCTCCGGCACCGGTTCGGTCACCACGGGAACCGTGACTCTCACCGACACGATCGATGCACTCGTGGAGGAGGACGGTCGATGGGAGGGCACGCTCTCGTTGTCGGAGGCGACAGTGCTGTTGCTCGACGTACGGACCGATAGCGGTGAAGATCTCGAGGTGAGCGTGCAGGATTCCTCCGGCGCCGAAGTGGCCGGTGGTGACGACCGCGGCCGCGAACTCACGGAAGGGCTCGGCGGAAGCTCTCTGGACCCGCTGGTCACCGCTGAACTCGAGGGGGGCGAGTACACGGTGATCGTGACCGAGCTGGACGGTGAACGGAGTGGGTTCACGGTGGGGGCCACGCCAGTGGTCGAGGACGTCGAACTCGAGCTGCCGACGGCTGCCTCGGTGCCGGCGAGCGGGTACTGGGCAGGGTCGATCGACCTCCCCGCGGATGGCGCGTACGCAGTGGACGTGCGCGACTCCGACGGCAACGATCCCGTGCTGGTCACCATCGCCTCCGACGGGCGGGTGCGTTCCAATGACGACAGGGATCCGCAGAATGATGACCGGGACCCGTTGCTCGAGACCCAGTTTCCCGCCGGCACCGTAGTGCTGCTCGTGACCGAATGGTCTGAAGATGCCACGAACGTCACCGTCACGGTGGAGGCCAGTTGATGGTGACCACGCCCGCGACCACCGCGCTGGATCGTGCTGGTATCCGCTATGGCAGCCACCCGTATGAGCATGACCCGGCGAGTGAGCTCAGCTACGGGCTCGAGGCAGCCGCTGCGCTCGACGTAGAGCCGGAGGTGGTGTTCAAGACGCTCGTGACCCGCGTGGACGGGCTACGCGGTCAGGGCCTCGCGGTGGCGGTCCTCCCGGTGGCCGCCACGCTCGATCTCAAGGCGTTCGCCCAGGCGCTCGGGCACAAGAAGGCCACCATGGCCGAGCCAGCCGCTGCGCAGCGATCCAGCGGATACGTCACCGGCGGCATCTCCCCCATCGGACAGCGCACCGCGCTGCCCACCGTGATCGATGCCTGCGCTGAGCCGCTCGAGCGCATGTACGTCTCCGGGGGGCGTCGCGGATTCGACCTCTCCCTGTCGCCGCAGGATCTCGCTCGGGTGACGCGGGGGCAGTTCGCGCCGATCGCGCGAACCTAGCGGTCCCGCCGCAGAGGTTCACCCTCACGACGGGACCACCGGGTCGCTACTGTCCCAGCTCGTTCTGTAGGTCCTCCTGTGCCTGGTCGAGTGCCTCGTGAGGCGGAACCCCGTTCTCGAAGATCTCGTTGAGAGTGACGGTCGTCAAGGTGCTGTCTACGGACGGCAGATCAGGGTTGGCGAATGCCTCGAAGTGGCCGATCTCTCCCTGAACCTCGTTCAGCACGTCAAACAGGTTCGTCTGGAAGTACTGGTTGAACTTGTTGTCCTCCGCGTGGGTGACCTCCTGATCGGCCCACACCTCCATGTTGACCGGGTCGAAGCCGAGTAGCTCCCAGACCGCCACGTTCGCCTCCGGCGAGAGCTTGGCGAAGGCGAGCCACTCGGCCGCGATCTCCGCGTCCGGGGACGCCTCGAGTACCGCCGTGCCCGTGCCGCCACCACCAATGGTGGCCACTGCGCCGTCCTCGACCACCGGTGCGGGGGCGATCGCCACCTGTCCGGCCAAGTCGGGCATGTAGTCGACGAAGCGTGAGGTGTACCAAGCCGGATAGACGATGGCGGCGTAGTCGCCGGCGTTGATCGCGCCGTACGCTTCCTCGTCGTCGGGACTGCCGCCCGGAATGGTCCCGATCGCGCCGGCGTTCAGCATCTGCTGCTCCAGCTCGAGCGCCTCAACCACTTCAGGACTGTTGATGGCCACCGTCCCGTCGTCAGCGAAGTAGCTCCCGCCCAGTTGGGCGACGATCAGCGCCTCACGAAAGGCCACACCCGTGCTTGCCACTCCGAACGTCTCGCCGGTCTCCTCGTTGTAGGTCACCCCGGCGTCTTCGAAGTCCTGCCACGTCTCGATCGTGGTGTAGTCGATTCCGGCTTCCTCGAGGAGTGCGGTGTTGTAGAAGGAGACCATGGCTCCGACGTGGGTGGGATAGCCATAGATCGTGCCGTCCCTGCTGTACAGATCGAGTCTCGCCTGCACGATGTCGTCGATGTAGGGCTCCGCTGCCGCACCGAGGTCCGCCAGTGGAGGGTTGGATCCGCGCACGAAGTTGGAGAACTTGTTCACCTCAATGTCCACCACGTCAGGCAGCCCCTCACCAGAGTTCACCGCGAGTTGCAGCTTGTTGTGCATATCGTCATACGGGTAGACGGTGATCTCGAGATCGATGGGGCGATCCGGATTCTCCTCGTTCCAGCGCTGCTCCATCTGCTCGTAGTAAGTGGCGTGGAGCTCGGCGAAGACCCACATGTCCAGGCTGTGGGTGCCATCGTCGTTCGGCCCACCGTCCTCGTCGCCACCGCCGCTGCATGCCGCCAGCATTGCAGTGGCAACTCCCAGCGCAGCCAGGGACGTCACTTTTCGTCCTCGTATCATCACGTGCCTCCGATTCATTTCGTGGTATTCGCAGATCAGCCTTTGAGTGCGCCAGCGGTCATGCCGGCAACGAAGAAGCGTTGAAAGAGCAGGAACAGAACAAGAACAGGAACTAGCGAGAAGAATGCGCCAATGATCAACAGTTCATAGTTGTTGGCATGCGGCGTCAGCAAGGTGTTGAGACCTATTGGAAGCGTAAATTTCTCCGCCGAACGCAACACCAAAAGCGGCCAAAGAAAATTGTTCCAAATAATCATTCCATTAAGAATCGCCATCGCCGCCACTGCGGGGCGCGCGACGGGAAGGACGAGCTTGAAGAAGATTCCGAACTCGGTGACACCGTCGACACGCCCGGCCTCAAGTAACTCGTGCGGAATCCCGAGGAAGTACTGGCGAAAGAAAAAGATCGTCACCGCGGCCGCCAGAAAGGGCAACACGATCACAATATATGTGTCCGCGAGTCCCATGTCGTTCACGAGAACGTACATCGGCAACATCATCATTTCAAACGGAACGGTCATCAACAGTAGTACGGCGACGAACCCGGCATTCTTTCCGCGAAAGTTGTACATAGCAAATCCGTACGCAACGAACGAACTCACGAGAAGCGTGCCCGCTACTTGCACAACGGTCAGCACAAATGTGTTGATGAACCACCGAAAGTACATCCCAGAGTCGGTGAACAGCATCACATAGTTGTCGAACGACAGGCTGCTCAGGTCGATGTCCGTCGTGACCCCGTTGCGGATGATGTCGTTCCCATCCTGGAACGTGCCAACAAATATCGCGACGAGCGGGACAAGGACGATGAGGGCGATCACCACCAGGAAACCGGTCATGACCGCTGCGAAGAGCCTGCGCGGAAGGACGTGCTTTCGCCGGGCCGGCAGTATCGAGGTCATCGGGCATCGTCCTTCTTGAAGGTTCCGGACAGTGTCAGGTTGGTGATGTTGATCGCCATGATCACGACCAGCAGGACGACTCCGACGGCAGACGCGAACCCGAGGTCGTTCTCTTGAACACCCTGGCGGTACAAGTACCCGACGACAGTCAGACCTTGGTTATTCGGCGAGTTGTTCCCGGCATAGAGCATGAAGCTCTCGAGGAACATCGCCAGGCCGCCGTAGACACTGATGGTCGTGACGTACACGATCGTCGGCTTCAGATTCGGCACGGTAATGCGGAAAAATGTCTGAAACTTGTTCGCGCCGTCGATCGACGCCGCCTCGTAATACTCAGTGGGAATCGACTGCATTCCAGCAAGGAAGTACATCATGTTCACACCGCTGTATCGCCACATTGCCAGGGCGAGCAGTGCTACGAGGCCGGGGATGTCCTCACGCAGCCACCTCACAGGATCCAACGAAAAGAAGCCGAACACCTGATTCATCAGCCCAGATTCCGACTCGGCGTACATCAGCCGGAAAATGATTCCTGCCACGACCACAGAGGTCAGCGCCGGAACGAACAAGGACGCCTTGAAGAGCCCTTTGACGCGCGAGTTGCCAATCTTCGAATTGACAATGGCCGCCAGGATCATGGGGATTGGAATGAGTAGTACTAAGGTAAAAACCATGTAGCGCACACTGTTGAACAGCGCTTTCCAGAACACCCGATCGCGCCATAGGCGCTCATAGTTATCGAACCCGATGAACGTGGCGTTTCCATACAGCACTTCCTGCAAGCTCATGAGGACGGATCGACCCAGCGGGAGCATCCAGAACACCGCGAGGGTGATGACGAACGGCGCGATGAAAAAGTAGGGCGCCAGTCGTTGCGAGTACAGGATTTTCTTCACATTGTTCCATTTCGCTCTTGTGACATCAGGCTGGGCAATGCGGGTGCGGGCTCAAGGTAGGACCCGAGCACACCGGATGCCTCGGTCCGGTGGTGCGACCGCGACGGTCTCGATCGCACCACCGGCCGATCACCTCAGCCGATCAGGGTCGGTGTGCCTCACTCGTTCGAGTCCTCATCGAACAGGCGCGGCGCGAAGTCGGCGAGCGCGTGCTGCCAGGTGTCCCACCCGTGCGGACCCTCGAACCAGCCGTCGAACTCGTACTCGATTCCCAGACGATCGAACTCAGTCATGGTGCTTACTACCGAGTTGTAGGTGAAGTCCGTGATGTTCCCGTTGTACAGGCGCAGTAGAGCGGTGCCGTCGTTGATGGCTCCTACATCCAGATCACCACCGGAGTAGCCCGCCGAGAAAGCCCCGATGTAGGCGAACTCTCCTGGCTCAGAAGCCAGGAGGCGCAATGTCTGAAAGCCGCCCATGGACAGGCCCGCCAACGCCCGATCCTCGGGATCGCCACTGACGTGGAAGGTGCTTTCGGCAGCCGGAACGATGTTCTCGAGCAACTCAGCGGTGAAGTCGCCGACATTCCCGTTGCCCATCACCACCACCATGGGTTCGAGGTTGTCGTCCAGGAAGTGGTTGTCGAGGATGTTCCGGGCCTGCCCCATCTCGGTCCAGTCGGTGTAGTTCTGCCCGCCACCGTGCTGCAGGAAGAACACTGGATACGGCTCCGCACGTTCGGCGTCGTATCCCGGTGGCGTCCACACCAGTGCGGTGCGGGTCTCGTCGGCGACGGTGCTGTCGTACGTCATCTCCTGTATCTGACCGCCCTCACCCTCGGGTACCGGTGTGACGAGGTGCGCACTCGCTCCCGGGACGAAGAACTGGCTCCAGGTAGGTTCACTCGTGACGCTCGTCGGGTTGCCGGTGTCCTTCTGGGCCTCCATGTCCACGATCAAGCGGTAGTGGTACCACCCTGGTTCGAGCGGACCCACGGTTCCCCGCCAACGGTCCCCTGCACGGGTGAGCTCGACACGGGTCCACAGGTGACTGGCGCCCCAGTTCGCCCAGACCGTCACGTGCTCGGCGTCGGCGAACTCGGCAGTGGTCTCGAAGGTGACGAAGCCGTCTTCGCTGACCCACGGGGTGGGCGTCGTCCCCGAGGGCGGCGTCTCGAAGGGAGCGTCGATGGCCTCGTGTCCAGGACTCATGCCATCGAATGGACCGTCCTGAAACAGGCGTTGGGCGAAGTCGGCAAGATTCTCCTGCCAGGCGTCCCAATTGTGCCCGGCGTCCGGATTCGCGCCGTCGAACTGGTAGTCCACACCGGCTTCGTCCAACTGCTCCATGGCGTGGTAGACGTCGTTGTACGCCACATCTGTCGGGTTACCCACATAAAGTCGCAGCAGGTCAGTTCCGGCGTTGATGTCTTCGACGGGGAGATCGTCAAGGTCGCCGAATCGGCCCGCTCCGAACGTGCCGATGTGGGAGAACTTGTCAGGGTCGGAGACCAGCACGTCGAAGGTCTGCCCGCCGCCCATCGACAGTCCGGCGAGCGCGCGTTGCGCCGGATCACGACTGACGTTGAACCGACGCTCGGCTTGATGCGTGATGTGGCGGAAGAGCTCGTCCCTGAAGCTGGAGACGTTGCCGTTGGCCATGATCACGACCATGGGCTCGATGGCACCTCGTTCGTAGAGGTTGTCGAAGATCTGTGCGGCGCGCCCGACCTCCACCCAGTCGCGGAAGCTCTGCCCACCGCCATGCTGAAGGTAGAGCACCGGGTACCGTTCGCGACGGTCCCGGTCGTAGCCGGGCGGAGTCCATGCCAGCGCCGACCGCTCTTCGTGTGCCAAGGAACTCCGGTAGGAGAACTCCTGCACCTGTCCGCGTTGTTGCGCGTGGACGTCGGTCAGGAGCTCGGCGCCCTCCCCCTCGACCAGGAACGTGCTCCATTCGGGCTCGGAGGTCACCTGTGTCGAGTTGGTGGGGTCCTTCACGGGAAAATGATCGTCAGCAGTGACTTGGTAGTAGTAGTGCCCGGGATCGAGCGGACCGAGAACGCCGGTGGCCGTGTCGCCGCGGATCGTCAGGCCAAACTCGGCCCAGTTCGCCGAGGGGCCGAAGTTTCCCTCGGCGACGATCTGGCTGACATCGCGATCAAGCATCGACTCGACCTCGCTCACCGGGATGGAGAAAGTGGCGAACCCGTTCTCGTCGACGGTCAGCCAGTTCTCGTCAGCGCTCGCTGGTGCGGCCAGGGTGACTAAGCCGGACAGCACCAGGGCTGCCCCGGCGCCACCCGCCACCACTCGCCGCCGATACGAGACGGCGGGACGTCGTTGGTTCTGAACAACACTCACACGTGACTCCTCTCCGCTGAGGTGCCTGCACTCCCGCCGGTCCCTTCGTCGGGACCAGCACGCGACCAAGACGGGCAGGTTGAACGTCATGCCACGTTGTACACCTGTGACCTGCATTTTTACTACGTGGTAAGTCGCACGCTTCTATACTTCAGATCTGATAGACACTTGTCAAGGCCGCAGCATCCCGTGCGGCGGCCGCACCAGACAGAGGTGGTCGTCGCCGTGACGAGCGCCCAGTGACGTGGAGGAACGACGTGAGTGTGACCATGCGCGATGTTGCGCTCCTGGCGGGGGTGTCGATGAAGACGGTGTCCAACGTCGTGAACGACCAGCCACATGTGCATCCCGTGACGCGCGAACGCGTTCAACGGGCGATCGGCGAGCTCGGGTACCGACCGAATCTGTCCGCTCGCGGACTCCGCTCGGGGCGTACAGGCGTCATCGGCCTCGCGGTGCCCGAACTGCGGCTGGACTACTTCGCCGAACTCGCAGACGCGGTGATCACAGCCGCCGAAGCACACAATCTTGGCGTCATCATCAGCCAGCTCGGCGGCGACCGCGCACGCGAGGTGGAGGTCCTGACCCACGGCCTTCGGCAGACCGACGGCCTGCTCTTCAGTCCGGAACGCCTCGGCATCGCCGATCGAGACTTGCTTGACACCGTCAACCATCCACTCGTCCTGCTGGGAGAGCGGATCTTCGGCGGACCGACAGACCACGTCACGATGCACAACAGCACTGCCGCACGTGCGGCGGTCGAACATCTCATTGACGGCGGGCGCCGCAGAATCGCTGTGATCGGAGCGCATCCGAATCGGCGCGTGTACGAGGTACGACCATCCGACCTGCGCGTCGAGGGCTACCGCGAAGCGCTCACCCGTGCGGGCCTGGACCTGGACGAGCGGCTCGAACGGGTGGCCGCACCGTGGCATCCCCAGAACGGCGCTGATGCCACCCGCAGCCTCCTGGCCGACGGGATAGACGTGGACGCCATCTTTGCTCTGAACGACTCGTTGGCGTTCGGCGTCGTCCGGGCACTGGCCGAAGCAGGACGCCGCGTACCCGACGATGTGGCCGTTATCGGCTTCGACAACGTCGACCACGGGCGCTTCACCCAACCGTCGCTCTCCAGCGTTGATCCAGGGCGCGAGGAGATAGCTCGCACCGCAGTGGCGATGCTCATCGAACGCATCAACTGGCACCCCTCCGCGGGGCGCGCGCCGCGGCAGTACAAGGCCGACTTCAGCATCGTGGCCCGAGAATCCACCGGGGGTACAAGCGAGGTTCGCCAGCCGGTGAACGGCCGATCTGGCTCGACGACCTCCGGCATGAACGAGAGTGGAGCATGAACCTCAGTTCGACGACGCCGTGGAGTCGATCGAGCTAGATCACGGCGCAGACACCCCGAATCATCGAACGGGGCGCACCGGCGAGCACCTCATTCCATCGCATCTCATGGTCGTCACCTCAGTCTGGACACGGACCTCCAAATCTGGATAATCTCTATCCAGATTAAGGAGGCCCGACATGCGAATGACCGAAGGCGTGGAGTGGGCTGCACACATCTGCATCCTGCTGCACTGGGTACGCCAGGACTCCGGCCACCCAGTCCCCGCCGCACGCCTGGCCCAGGCATACGCCCTCCCGACGGCGTACCTCACCAAGCAGCTGCAGGCCCTCGCCCGCGCAGGCATCACCGAATCGACAGCAGGGCGGACCGGCGGAATCCGGCTCATGCGACCGGCCACCGAGGTGACGCTGATGGACGTGGTCGCCGCGATCGAGGGCCCTGAGGACGCGTTCCGGTGCACAGAGATCCGCCAACGCGGGATGAACGCCGGCCAGCCCGCCACCGAGTTCACCGAGCCCTGCGGCATCGCACACGCCATGCGTCGAGCGGAGCTGGCCTGGCGGCGCGAGCTCGCTGCCACCACCATCGCCGATCTTGCCGGAACAGCACCGGCCGGACGCGCCGCCGATGCCCGTCGCTATCTTCTCGGCACCTCACCCACCCTCAGAAAGGACCAGTCGTGACCTCACGCACCCCCACCCGAAGCGCATCCCCAGAGGTGTTCCGCCACCTGATGGGCCTGGACGCCCTCTTGGCTGACTCGCTGGGACCGGTGCTCCATGGCCTGGTTCAACTGCGCGCCTCGCAGATCAACGGCTGCGCCTACTGCGTGGACCTGCACTCGCGCACCCTGGAGCGGCACGGCGTGCCCTACCGAACGATCTTCGGGGTAGGCGCCTGGCACGAGAGCCCGTTCTTCGATGAGACCCAGCGCGTGGCGCTGACCTTCACCGAGGCCCTCACCGGCGGTATCGACCTCATCGACGATGAGACCTGGCAGCGTGCCGGGGACCTGCTCGGCGAGCGAGGTCGTGCCGATCTGGTGGTGGCCATCGGCACCATCAACACCATGAATATGAGTGGCATCAGCACACATCTGAGTCCGACGCCGTAACTCCCGCCATCCCGACAGAGCGAGCACAGAGTCAGTCAAACCTGTCGCCTTTGGGCCGTGATCTGTACTCAGTTCCTCAACCTGCTGCTGCACGGAGCGTGGGACTGAACCACGAACAGGTCAACTGGCGAACGGCCGGTGCGTCTCGACGATCTCCCGTCCGAACGGGGTCAGCGAGATCGGGATCAACTTGAGATTCGCCCACCCCATCGGAATGCCGATGATGGTGATGAACAGCGGGATCGCCGTGACGACGTGCCCAATGATCAGCCACCAGCCGGCCACGATGAACCAGATGATGTTCCCGATAGTCGAGCCCGCGCCGGCGTCAGATCGGCGCACCACCTCCCGGCCGAACGGCCAGATCACATAGGCGGCGATCCGGAAGGAGGCGATCCCGAACGGGATCGTGATGATCAGAATGCAGCAGATCAGGCCGGCCACGGCATATCCGACGGCCAGCCAGAAACCGGCGAAGACGAGCCAGATGATGTTGAGCAAGGTGCGCACTGATCCAGTCTAGGCTCGGATGCGTGACTCCCGAGGAACTGCGCGGCGCGACCTTGACCAGGCACGACTTCGACGGTGAGGTGTGGATCGGCGCCGAGATCGACGAACTCGAGCTGGACAACTCCTCCCTCTGCCGCATCCGAGCCGCCCAAGGCACCTGGGAGCGCTGCACGTTCACGGACTGCGACTTCACCGGAGCCGATCTGGCCGGCCTGACCACCCGCGACACCGGCCTGGTCCGGTGCACGCTCGACGGCGCCCGACTCACCGGATCCTCATGGCTGCGCTCGCGCCTGCGTGAGGTCCGGGCCACAGAGGTGGTCGCCGACCTGCTTTCCGCGCACAGCGCCACCTGGACCGATGTGACCTTCACCAACGCGAACCTTCGCCAGGCCGACTTCACCGACGCACGGCTGCAGCGAGTTCGCTTCATCGACTGCGATCTCTCCGAGGCACGGTTCGCCGGGATGCGGGCTCAGCAGGTCACCATGACCGGCTGTCGCCTCGAGCGCATCTCCGGCGTGGACGCACTGCGCGGAGTCACGATGACCCATGGCGATGCCGTGAGCGGACTCGGCTCATTCGCCGAGCACCTCGGCATCACCCTCACCGAGGAAAGCCGATGACGGCGGTCGCTGCCTCGATCGAGGCCGTCCAGTGCCGTATCGCCGCGGCCGCCGAGGCGGCAGGGCGCGACCCGTCCGAGGTACGGCTGTTACTTGCGGTCAAGCGAGTCGAGGCTGCCCGGATCCGGGAGGCGTTCGCCGCGGGCGCCACGCTGATCGGGCAGAACCGCGCCCAGGAGCTCGTGGCCACCGAGCCCGATCTCGTTGACATCCCGCACGAGAGCCATTTCATCGGGCACTTGCAGTCGAACAAGGTGAACCAGGTGATGCGCTGGGCCGACTGTGTACAAAGTGTCGACTCAACGAAGCTGGCGCACCGGCTCGACCGCGCTGCCGAGGCCCGCGAACGCGATCTGGACGTGTTCATCCAGGTGAACACCTCGGGCGAGGAGACCAAAGCGGGTGTGACGCCCGAATCGGCAGGCGAGCTGGCCGCCGTCGTGGGCTCGCTCGAGCACCTGCACCTGCGCGGCTTCATGACCATCGGTGCCCACTCCGCAGACCTCGACGAGGTGCGCGCGAGCTACACCAGACTCACCCAGGTAGCCGCCGCCGTCGTGGATTCGGGTGCCTCCGGCACCGGCGAAGCAGGCGAGCTGTCTATGGGGATGTCCGGCGACCTGGAGATCGCGATCGCTGCCGGCGCCACCATGGTGCGGGTGGGCACGGGAGTGTTCGGCGCCCGGGCTCTCTAGGGAGAACCAGCAGTCCGGGAATACCTGCGCTGATCGACTGTTGCCCTTTACAGGCCCCAAAACAAGGAGTAGCAGTGCCCACTATCGACATCACCGCCGAGAACTTCGACCAGACGATCACCGAGAACGACATCGTGCTGATCGACTTCTGGGCCGAGTGGTGCGGACCGTGCAAGCAGTTCGCACCCGTCTACGAGAAGGCCTCCGAAGCACACGACGACATCACGTTCGCGAAGGTGGACACCGAGGTCGAGCAAGCGCTCGCTGGGCAGGCCGGGATCCAGGCGATCCCCACCCTGATGGCCTTCCGGGACGGAGTCCTCGTCTTCAACCAGGCCGGTGCGTTGCCGGCGAAGTCCCTCGAACAGCTCATCGAGGGCGTCAAGGGCCTGAACATGGACGAGGTCAAGGCCGAAGTGGCCGAGCAGAAGGCCGCCCACGAGGCCGGCCACACCGAGCAGGGCTGAGCCCCTCCCCCAGCAGAGCGGACATCGCTCAACGCGACATCGCTCAGGGGCGCGCCACCTGGGGGCTCTGATGGCCGAACCGCACGGGGATCCAGGTGCCGTCATCCACCTGAGGCGTCGGCTGCAGCGGTGCGCTGCGCCGCGGCGCCGCCTCGATCACGGGCGCCGTCTCCCCTGCTGCCACCATGCGCCGCACCAGCCGTTGGCGTAGTTCCTCGGCCACGTCCGCGAACGCCGGGACACCGGCAACGTTGCGCAGTTCGTAGGGATCGTTGGCTAGGTCGTACAGCTCGGACTCGAGATAGCGATCGCTCGAGTTCTCGGTCCATGGGTCCGCCTGCGGAGCGACCACGTGGTATTTCCACCGCTCGGTTCGGATCGTTCGACCCAATTCCGATTCACTGACCTGCACGAATGCCTCCCCTGGGAACTCAGGGTCCGATTCGTGCAGTAGCGGCACGATCGAATGCCCCTGCATCTCCTCCGGTACATCGATGCCCGCCGCATCGAGCAGTGTGGGAGGAAGGTCGATCGTGCTCACCGGGCGGTCCACCCGCCCACCGCCGTCGAAGCCCGGCCCGCGCAGCGCGAACGGAACCCGGATCGAGCTGTCGTGACAGGAACGCTTGTACTCGGCGTTTCTTGTACGGAAGTGATTACCGTGATCCGACGTGAACGCGATGATCGTGTTCTCCAGCTGTCCCACGCTCCGCAGGGCGTCGATCAGCCGGCCCAGGCCCTCATCGATGCGGCGGATCTGCCCCAAATACCCGCCCATGTGCTCGTGCGCGGTGGACGAGTCCGAATCGCCGGCGATGAGGTCAGGCGGCATCCACCGACCCGTGTACCGCTGCGCGTAACCGGTCGGGGCCGGGTAGGTGTCCACTTCGTTCTGGTGGTGCGGTTCAATCAGCGAGCAGAACAGGAAAAACGGTGCAGCGGCGCGGCCGCTCGTGAGCGACGGGCGGGAATGGTCGGCCACGAACCGGATCGCCGCATCGAACAATGCGTCGGATCGGTAGCCGGGAAGCATGACTGGGTCGCCGTCGTCGTCGAAAACGATGGTGCGGTAGGCGTCCGAGGTGAACTCGAGCAGGTTGGACCCCAGCCAGGAGGCGTACCCGCCGCGCTGGTCGCTCGGGACGGGCTCGGAATCGGCCAGGTGCCACTTGCCGATGTATCCCGTGGCATAGCCGGCGTCGGCGAAATGGTGTGCCATCGTGCGCGCACCCCCGAGGGTGGTGCCGTTGCGGTAGCAGCCCGACGTCGTCCCGTACGTCCCGGTCTGGATGGCCGCCCTGGCCGGGGCGCAGACCGGATTCGCAGTGAACGCCTGGGCAAGATACGTACCGGCGTGCGCCATCTCGTCGAACTCGGGGGTCAGTCCTAACGGATTGCCACCAGCACCGGTGGTGTCCCACCGCTGCTGGTCGGTGAAGACCACGATGATGTTCGGTCGAGCAGCTGATGTCGGCACAGATTCTTCCTCTCGGACGGGCACCACGGTGCCGGGTGACTACTGCTTGACGGCACCGGCTACTCCTTCGACGAAGTACCGCTGCAGGAAAAGGAACGCGACGATGATGGGCATGAGGCTAATCGTGGAGGCAGCAGCCATCCCCACCCAGTCGGTGAAGTACTCCCCTTGGAAGTGGTAGATGCCCACGGCCAGCGTGCGCAGGTCCGGTTGGTTCAACGTGAGGACCAACGGGAGCAGGAAGTCGTTCCAGGAGTGCATGAACTGCAGCACGATCGCGGTGGCCGTCACCGGCTTGGCCAGTGGGAGGTACACCTTCCAGAAGATCCTCAGGAACCCTGCGCCGTCGAGCACAGCCGCCTCCTCGAGCTCCTTGGGCAACTGACTGAAGAAACCCGCGAACAACAGGATGGCGATCACGTGCGCACCACCGGCCTCGGCCAGCGTGATGCCCCACAACGAGTCGGCCAGACCGAGAGAGTGGATGAGGTCGAAGATCGGGATGATGGTGTACCCCTCGGGCAGGAACACGGCAAAGGCGAGCAACGCCACGATCACGAACCGGCCGGGAAACTTGTACCGGCCCAGGACGTACCCGATCATCGCGGTGGAGACGACGCTGATCACGATCGAACCTGCGGTGATCAGCACCGTGTTGACGAAGTAGCGAGCGATGTTCGCCTCGCTCCACACCCGGATGTAGTTGCCCAGCTGCAGTGTCTCCGGAACCAACCCGAGGCCAGAAAAGGCCTCCGCGTTGGTCTTCAGTGACGTCGAGATCATCCAGATGAACGGGTAGATCCACACCAGGCAGATCGGGATCAGGATGATCGAGATGATCGTCGCCCGAAGGACAGCCCGGGAACGACGCTGCGGCGGGCTCGTGGCGCCCTCCGTGGGCGCGGCACCGTCGAGGCCGTGGTGCGCCGACGTGGGCGGGGTCAGGATCCGGCTCATCGTTGTGCTCCCATCGCCGCGCGCATCGAGTGCGCCTTCTTCGCCACCCAGATCTGCAGCAGGGCGACCACCATCACCGCGAGGCCGAAGAAGACCCCGGCCGCAGAGGCGTACCCGAGCTCGGGAAGCCCGCCGTCACCGACGAACGCCTCGCGGTAGATGTAGACCTCCATCACCTCGCTCGCCCGTGCGGGCCCGCCCTGGGTCATTGCCTGCACGATGGCGAACACGTGCAAGGTCTGGTTGGCGGTGAGCAACGTGATGATCGCGGCGAACGGTGCCAGGATCGGCACCGTGATATGCCGCAGCAGGTGCCAGCGGCCGGCCCCGTCGATCCGGGCGGCCTCGTAGTACGTCGTCGGCACGGTCTGCAGGGCGGCCAGCCAATAGACCATGGTGATGCCCATGTTCTTCCAGATCTCGACACCCATGACCGTCCACAACGCGGCGTCCTTGTCCCCACGGAAGTCGATCGCCTGCTCGACGAGCCCGGACGAGGTGAGGGCCTGATTGACTGGTCCGTTGAACGGGTCGAGAACGAACGTCATGATGATCCCCACGATCGCCGCGGTGGTCACGACCGGCAGGAAGAACATCGTGCGGAACACCGGCGAGAGCTTCATCGACTCGTTGTTCAGCAGGATCGCCAGCAGCAGTGAGATGGCCAGCTTGATCGGGACCGCCACCAGCACGAACAGGAACGAGCGGCCGAACGCACCCCAGAACGCGGCATCCTGGATGAGGCGGGCGTAGTTGTCCAGCCCCACCCAGGCGCGGTCGTTGGTGTACCCGCTCCACTCCAGGAAGGAGAAGTACCACGACATGAAGATCGGGTAGAACGTGAACAACGCCGAGAGCACCAGGGTGGGCACCATGAAGACATAGCACCAGCGATGCTTGAGGATCTGGCGCCACAGTCCTGCGCCAGCGGATCGGGGTGGCGCCTGCGTGCTCGTCGTCATCGAGTCAGGCACCTTGATACTGCTCAGCAGTGAAGTCGGCGGACGGGTCCCAGTTCGCGAATACCCAGTCCTCCCGTGAGACGTTCGCGCCCGCCTCCTGTGCCGCACTGATCGCCTCGTCGAGAGCCCGGTTGCTCTCGTCCTCCAGCTGTTGGAGCGAGGCGCGCAACTCGCCCTGACCACTGAACACTGCCTGCCCCAGGTCAGCGAAGGTGGTGCTCGGCGGCTGGTGCCGCAGGATCACCTCCGCGTTGTCCGCATTACGCAGGCGGGGGTCCGGAGCCAACCGCATCAGCTCACCCGCCACCTCGACCGCGGCCACGGCACGCGCATCGAGTTCGGTGCTCTGCGCCGCCAACTCGTTGGCCGACGGCGTCACCGAGGACAAGTTGCCCTGTGCGGCGACGATGATGTTCGCCTGCCCTTCGGCAGAGCCCAGATAGTGGAACATGTCACCGATCACCTCGGGATGGCGCGCTCCGGCGAACAGGTACAGGTCGTTGGCGCCCTGCTCCCAGAACGGGTACGGGGCCGACGCTCCGCCGTCGGCGCTCGGGGGTTGACCGACCTCGAACTCGAAGTCCGGGAAATCCCGCTGATACGCCGGGATTGCCCAGGGGCCGTCGAGGAGGATCCCAGCCACCCCCTGCGGGAACCGGGAACGCGCCGTGGCATCGTCGAGGCTGATGTAGCCGGGGAAGATGCTCCCGTCGGCATCGATCGCGAGCAAGAGCTCGAACGCCTCGATCACCTCCGGTGCCGTGAGGTCGTACTCGCCGGTACGCAGATCCAGACCGCGGAACCCGCCGGTGTTGATCACCGAATGCCCGAGCATCTGCGCGAACATCAGCGCCACCTGGGCGATCCTGGTTCCGTCGATCATCAGCCCATAGGCATCGCCGTCCCCGTTCTCGGTCACCGCGCGGCACACCTCACGCAGGTCGTCGAGACCGAGGCGCGCCGCCGGGTCGTATCCGGCATCGGCGAGCAGCGCGGTGTTCGTCAGCTGCAGGTATTCGAACCTCTTGCTGGAGTTCATCGGCCAGGTATAGGTCAGCCCGTCGAAGACATGGACGCCCGGGATGAAGGCGCCCTCCGGGAAACCTGCCTTCCACTCCTCGAAGTCCGGGACGACGTCGTCGAGCGGACTGATCCACCCCTCGCTGATCGCGGACTGGGTCGGCATGCTCGCCGGTCGGGCGAACACGTCCGGGGCGCTGTTGTTGCGCACGGCGACCGGGATGGCCTCATTGATGGTGTCCCAGGAGCTCGGCTGGTAGTCGACGGTGATATTCGCGTGCTTGTCCATATAGGAGGCGAAGAATGGTTCGAGGAACATCGCCTTCAGGTCACCGGAATCCATCCAGCCGATCGTGACGTCCTCGGTGGGCAGATCGGCTCCCGAGTCCGGGATGCCCTCGAATCCGAACTCCGGGTTCTCGGCTCCGGTGCCGGACCCGGTCTCGGTGCTGACGTTGCACGCTGCGAGCGTGCCAAGACCGAGGGCGCCGAGTCCGAGGGCGCTGCGCCGGGTGAGTGGGGTGGTACTGAGTTGTCGTTTCACGGCAATCACTCCTCGTTGATGTGATGGCATTCCTGTGTTCATTGATGTGCCGTCTCGGTCAGACCGAACCGCGAGCGGTGAACGTCCACGGGCGGCTGATCTCGTGCCAGTTCCCGCGGCGCGTGTGGATGATCCGGTCGAAGAGCATCTGCGCCGCCTCGGTGAAGTCGGCATCGTCATCGGGACCCATCGTGCTGAGCGTCGGCCGGGTCACCTGCGCCTCCGGAATCGTGCCGGCGCCCACCACCGCGACGTCCTCCGGAACCCGCAGGCCAAGGTCTCTGGCTGCCCAGATGGCACTCACGGCCGACCGGGACGAGGCTGTGACGATGGCCTCGGGCGGCTCCGGTGCCGACAGTAACGAGCGAGCAGCCTGGTACCCGGCTACCCGATCGTCCGCACCCGCGGTGACAAGCTCCTTCCGAAGCGCAACGCCGCGTGCGTCCAGGCCAGCCACGAAGGCAGCGAACCTGTCGCTGTCCACCAGGGCATGCTCCCGGAACACCCGCACCTCCCGGTCGTGCCCCACATAGGCAATCCGCCGTCGTCCGCTGGAGACCAGGTGAGCGACCGCATCGTCCATCGCCTCGGCCTCGGGTTCGCGGTAGACGTCGAACCCGTCAGCCTCGGCCGTGTTGCTCATCACGAGCATGGGCAGACCCGCATCGGCGAGTCCGCCCACGTCGGAGGGGTCGAGGTAGCTCAAGCCGGTCGCGATCACGGCACCGTCGGCCACTCGCTCACGCAATCGCTCGATCGTCCGAGCGGCCGTCGTTGCAGAGTTGACGACCATGGTGATCACACCGAAACCGTGCCGGTCCCCGACCTCATGGAGACTTGCCGCCATCTGATCCAGGGCGGGCACACCGAAACTCCCGATCACGAGGCAGACCTGCTCAGTGGAGCGTCGGCGCAACATCCGGGCGGATCGGTCCGGCGCGTAGCCAAGTTCGCGCGCGCTCTCCAGCACCCGGTCGCGGGTCGCGGTGGGAATCCGCCGGTCCGTGCGGCCATTCATCACGTAGGAGACGGTCGCCACGGAGACACCGGCAGCAGCGGCCACGTCGCGCGACGTCGCCCGTATGGTCCGTTCCATCGTGACCCCCATCGGTCGATGCGTGAGAGATTCGGTTGCTTAAACGATTAAGCATCAGAAATCTGTTCGACAGATTCGCGTAAGTCCTGCGATCCTGCAATGTGCAGATGGCTTATACGATTAAGCATCGGGTCGGTATTGTCAAGAGCGGCTCGCGCTCAGGAGGAACTCACGGGACTCGCGCGATCCACGCCGGGTCGGAGAACTTGCCGACGGCGAGTTCGCCCGCTCGAGCGATCTCTTCCTCCGTCAATGCGCCATCACTACTGGTGTACCGAGCGCGGAAGTGATTCTTCATCGACTCGATGATGGCCTCACGCGACATCCCGGTCTGACTGCGCAATGGATCCACCCGCTTGTTGGCGCTGGTGGTGCCCTTGTCAGAGAGCTTTTCCCGGCCAATCCGCAGCACTTTCAGCATCTTGGTGGCGTCGATGTCATAGCTAGCCGTCACGTGGTGCAGCACGGTCCCGTTCGCGAGCCGCTTCTGCGCGGCGCCGCCGATCTTTCCCGCAGGTGAGGCGATGTCGTTCAGTGGCACGTAGCGCGCGTCAATGCCGACCTCGCGCAGCGCACCGATCATCCAGTCATCCAGGAAGGCATAGGACTGCTCGAAGCTCAAGCCCTCGACGAGCGAACCAGGCACGTACAGCGAGTAGGTGATCGCGTTCCCGGGTTCGACGAACATCGCTCCCCCACCGGAGATCCGGCGGACCACGTCAATATCAAGTTCCTGCGCGGCTGCAGTGTCGATCTCGTTGCGCAGCGACTGAAATGAGCCGAGGATCACGCAGCCCCCCGACCACTCCCAGATCCGAAGGGTCGGTCCGCGCCGCCCAGCGCCGACCTCTTCGAGCAGCACCTGATCGAGCGCAAGGTTCATCGTGGGTTCCATCGGGCCTGGGTGCACCAGCTCGAACGTGTGGTCGTGCCAGCCCGTCGCCTGACCCAGGGCACGCCGGACGGCGATCGCCACGGCTTGCGGGGTGAAGCCCACGAGGTGCGCGTCAGCCACAGCCGCCGCCACCAGCGTGGACATCTGGCCCACGGTGGCGGCCTCCGGCACACCGGTCAGCGCAGCGTCAATGCGTTCCAGCGCCTCATCCGGCTCGAGAAAGAAGTCACCGCTGATGTGCACCTGTGCCAGGCGCCCGTCGACGACCTCCACCTCGGCTGCCACCAGCTTGCCGCCAGGCACCTTGTACTCACCTCTGCTCACCCGGTCAGCCTAACCGCGCGGAACAGAGGTCTCGCTCGTGCAACGATTCACTGAATCGTTGCACGATCCCTGCGCGAAGCATCTACTCTCGGTCTCGAGACCACCTAGCGGTAACTCTCGGCGAAGGAGCCCTCAATGACGATCTCCAGAACAGCGACCTGCACCCTCACGCTGGGGCTGACGGCAGCTCTTGCACTCGCGGGGTGCACGACCCGGGACGACAACCCCGATACAGGCGGAAACGGCGAGGAGACCGCAGCCGAAGACGTCACGATCGCTTTCGTTCCGAAACTCCAGGGCATCCCGTACTTCGAGGCGATGAACACCGGCGGTATGCAGGCCGCCGAGGAACTCGGATTCGAATGGCTCTACCAGGGACCGACCACGGCGGACGCCGCCGCGCAAGCCGACATCGTGCGCTCGTTCATTCAGCAGAACGTGGACGTGCTGTTCGTGGCACCGAACGACCCGGATTCCATGGCACCGCTGCTGCAGGAAGCCCAAGACGCCGGCATCCACGTGGCCACGACCGATACCGATGCACCGAACTCGGTGCGAGAGGTCTTCATCTCGCAGGCCTCGGTGGAAGGCATCGGTCAGCAACTCACCGACTCACTGATGGAGGCGATGGGCGAATCTGGCGAGTACGCGATCGTTTCCTGCGGTGAGACAGCGGCGAACCTGAACGCCTGGATCGAGGTGCAAGAGGAGTACACGGCCTCGGAATACCCCGAGGCGGAGATCGTCGACATCGTCTATGCCGGTGAGGACCAGGCGGCTGCCACCCAGATGGCCACCGATCTCATGCTGGCCAACCCAGACCTGACCGGGCTGGTGGGTGAATGCACGTCCAGCGCCCCAGGGGTTGCGCAGGCGGTGGAGGATGCCGGACGCGTCGGCGAAGTCTTCACCGTGGGACTGGGCACACCGCAGTCCATGCTGCCGTACCTGGAGACTGGATCCTCCAGCGCCTCCGTGTTGTGGGACGTCGAAGCGCTCGGCTACCTGACCGGGTGGGCCGGAGTGCAGCTCGAGAACGAGGAGGAGTTCGAGGCGACGAACTCCGTCAACGAGGACCTCACAGCGGTGGAGTACGACGCGGAAACAAGCGTGCTCCTGCTCGGGCCACCCACGGTGTTCACTGCGGACAACGCCGGCGACTACGACTACTGATCTCATGCACGAGGAGACACCCCGCTTGCGGATGCGAGACATCTCCAAGCGGTACGGAGGTGTGCGCGCCCTCAGCCACGCGGACCTGACAGTACAACCCGGCACCGTGCACGCTCTGGTCGGCGAGAACGGTGCCGGGAAGTCGACGCTGATCAAGGTTCTGGCCGGTGCCGAGCGCGCGGATACCGGTGTGATCGAGATCGACGGCGAACCGGTGACTATCGAATCCACTGGTCAAGCCCTCGACCTCGGGGTGCAGACGGTGTACCAGGAACCGCAGTTGTTCGCCGAGCTGACGGTGGCGGAGAACTTCTTCGTGGGCCGCGAGATCACCTCGGGTCCGGTGATCGACTGGCATCGGCAGGCACCCCGGATGTTCGACCTGCTCGACCTGGTGGGTCTCGATCGTTCGATCGCTTCAGTGCCGATCGGCCATCTCACGATTGCCACACAGCAGCAGGTCTCGATCGCGAAGGCTCTGTTGGACGATGCCCGGATTCTCATCCTGGACGAACCCAGCGCGATCCTGACCGACACCGAGATCGAGGTGCTCTTCGGCGTGGTGCGCCGGCTCGCCGAACAAGGGGTATCGATCATCTACATCAGCCATCGGCTGGACGAACTGTTCCGGATCGCTGACGAGGTGACGATCATGCGCGATGGCCGCACAGTTCACAACGAGGCGTTGGCCGATCTGACCGTGCGCGCGATCGCCGAGCGGATGGTGGGCGGTGAGTTGAGCGAAGGTGCTCGCGAGCCGAATGCACCGGGCGAGGTCCGACTCCGTCTGGACTCCCTCGGCCTGGAGGGGCACTTCGAGAACATCTCGCTCACTGTGCGGGCCGGCGAGATCGTCGGTTTGTACGGATTGGTCGGCTGCGGCGCGTCCGAAGTAGGTGACGTCATCTACGGGATGCGCCATCCGACGTCCGGGAGCATGGAGGTACTCGGACGCTCGACCCGTGTTGCCAACCCAGCAGACGCGAAACGGCGCGGGGTCCGGATGCTGCCGGCGAACCGATCCGCTCAGGGCACGTTCGCATTTCAGTCGATCGCCTTCAACATCACCATCGGTTCGCTCCGGTTATTGGGGAAGGTAGCCGGTTGGGTCTCCCCTGCCGCCGAGCGCACGATCGCCGGATCGCTGATCGACCGGCTCGCGGTCAAGACGCCGAGTCAGCGGCAGCCGGTCAGCGCAATGTCCGGTGGGAACGCGCAGAAGGTCGTGCTGGCTCGCCAGTTGGTCGAGCAACCTGACCTGCTGGTGCTCGCCGAGCCCACCCAGGGCGTGGATGTGGGCGCGAAGGAGGAGATCCACCAGATCGTCTCCGAACTTGCCGATACCCAGACCGCCATCCTGGTGATCACCACCGACCTCGCTGAGGTTCTGCGGATCGCCGACCGTGTCGTGGTGTTCCGGGCGGGGCAGATCGCGAGCGAGTTTGCGCCGACGGCCACCCAGGCTGAGGTTCTTGCCGCGGCGGCCGGGGAGATCACGAGTGGGAGCACGTCATGAGCGAGACCACCGCGGCCACGGAGCAGTCCGAGCAGCTCTCACTTCGGAGGATCCTGCCACCGGTGATCACCGGGCAGGAGGTGGTACTGGTCGGAGTGATCGCCGCATTGTGGGTGACGCTCGGGCTCACCACCCCTGCGTTCCTCTCCGCCGGCTCGATCGGTCCGCTCCTGGTGCAGGTGGCGCCGATCGCGCTGATCGGCGTGGGCATGACGTTCGTCATCATCACGGCTGGGATCGATGTGTCGGTCGCGGGGATGGTGATGGTGTGCGCCGTGGTGACTGCCCGGGTCTTGGTGGCATTCGACGTCCCCGCGATCGTGGCGGTGCTGTTGGCGATGGCGGTGGGGCTGGCCCTCGGTACCCTGAACGGAGTGCTCGTGGCCTACGGCGGCGTGCACCCCATCATCATCACGTTCGGTACCTGGAACGTCTTCCTGTTCATCGGCTACCGGGTGTTCGACTCCTCCACGGTGAACGGAATCCCGGGCACGCTCGCCTTCTTCGGGCGCGGCTCCGGCGGGCAGACCGCCGGTATCCCGCACTCCTTCGTGATCGCCTTGATCGCCGTGGCGATCGCATGGTGGTTCCTGCGACGCACCCGGGCTGGTCGCAACCTGTATGCCATCGGCGGCAACGCCCACGCGGCCCGGCTCGCCGGGATCAAGGTGCGGCCCCGACTGATGACTGTCTACGCCGTCACCGGCACGCTCACGGGACTGGCGGCATGCATGGTGATCGCCACCGGCACATCCACGCTCGACCAGTCGGTCGGCTCCGGCAAGGAGCTTCAGGTAATCGCCGCCGTCGTGATCGGCGGTACCTCCATCATCGGTGGCCGCGGCAGCGTGGTGGGTACGCTGCTCGGCGCGATCCTGGTGCAGACGGTGATCACCGGTGTGACACAGCTCGGGTGGCCTTCGGAGGTCGGCTTCCTGTTCGTTGGCATCTTCATCCTGGTGGCGGTGGGCACCGACCTCGTCCGTGAGCGAGCGAGGAGGCGATCATGAGGGCGACAACGACTCCAAGCCGGGCGGACCAGCGCGGTCCCGCCGGAATCGTCGATGGCGTGCGCGGGTGGATCGAGACTGGTGGTCTGCGCGATCGCGCCGTGCTGCTGGGCGGGTTGCTGATCGTGCTCGTGGTGGTGATGACGGTGCTCGACGCCGCCGGGCTCACCAGCGGCCGGTTCACCAGTGACTACCTCGCCTCGGCGCTGATCGCCTACGTCCCTCTCGCCCTGCTGGCCCTGGCGGAACTGCTGGTGATCATGTCCGGGCGTGGGTCGATCGACCTGTCCGTGGGCTCGATGGTCTCCCTCACCGGGATCGCGTTCGGGATGCTGTATCAGCAGTCGGGTGTGCCGTTGGTCCTGGCTGTCGTGCTTGCTGTGGCCTTCGGCGCGCTACTGGGCGCGATCAACGGCCTCCTGACGGCGTACGCGGGATTCCCGGCGCTGATCACCACGCTGGCCACCTACTATGCCTATCGCTCGATTGCGCTTGTGGTCAGCGGTCAGCGTCCGATCTCCGGTGAGTCGATCAGCGCCTTCTACGGTGCCACGAGCGAGGTGGAGCTCCCGCTGATCGGAGCCTACGTGCCGTTGGTGCCGCTTGGGGTGTTCACTTTCCTGCTTCCCGTGGCGGTGATTGCGTGGTTCGTCCTGAACCGCAGCACCTACGGTCGTCGTCACTACGCGCTCGGCACGAACGAGACGGCGGCCCGGTGGGCAGGCATCAATACCCGGCGCACACGTTTGCTCGCCTTTGTGTACGGAGGCGCGATCTGCGGTCTGGTCGGGGTCTACACGGTGGCCCAGTTCGCCTCCGCCCGACCGGACGCCGGCACCAGCGGCTCGGGGATGGCGCTGCCGGCGATCACGATCGCGGTGCTCGGCGGGGTGGCCATCACCGGTGGCATCGGCCGGCTCAGCGGGATCCTGCTCTCGGCCCTGTTGATCGTCTGGCTGAACGCCTCGATCCTGCTCGTGGTGCCAGGCAACGTCGGAACGCAGGTGCAGTTGCTGGCGCTCGGGGCGGTGCTCCTCGGTGCCTCGCTGTTCGGCAGTGTGTCGCTGCGCCGTCGCCGCAAGGAGAGCGGTGGAGCAGATGCCGAGGAGACCCCCACGACGCAGTAAAGAGACCTGCCACTTAGCCCTCAGAAGGAGCACTCATGCAGATCGGCGTCCACGGCCTCGTGTTCACCGGCGAATTCGACGAGGCCGGACTGGTCACGGCAATCTCCGGCACCCAGAAGGCAGGGTTCGACTTCCTCGAGTTGCCGTTGATGGATCCGTTCGCGATCGACGGTGGTGCAGTGCAGCGGATCCTGGCCGATCACGGCATCACGATGGCCGCCTCGCTGGGGTTGGACGCCGACCACGACCTCTCCAGCGAAGACTCCGCGATCTCGGCCCGAGGTGAGGAATTGCTGCGGCGCGCGGTGGACGTCGTGGCTGAGGCCGGGGGCCGGCACCTGTGCGGGGTGATCTACTCCGCGATGCAGAAGTACCTGACACCGGCCACCCGAGCCGGGCGGGAGAACTCGGCTCGCGCGCTCGCCCGGTTGGCCGACCATGCCCAGGCCAGCGGTGTGGAGCTGGCGATCGAGATCGTGAACCGGTACGAGACCAATATCGTGAACACGGCACGGGCCGGGCTCGGGTTTCTCGAGGAGATCGGGCACCAGAACGTGCACCTGCACCTGGACACGTACCACATGAACATCGAGGAGTCCGGGATGGTCGAACCGGTACTCGATGCGGCGGAGCGCCTGAAGTACGTGCACATCGGCGAGAGCCACCGCGGTTATCTGGGCACCGGGTCAGTGGACTTCGGTTCGTTCTTCCGGGCGCTGGGCAGGATCGGCTACGACGGGCCGATCGTGTTCGAGTCCTTCTCCAGCGCCGTGGTGAGTGCCTCGCTCTCGAACACGCTCGGCATCTGGCGCAACCTGTGGGACGACCCAGCCGACCTTGCGGCCCATGCCAACCGTTTCATCCGCGACCAGGTGCGTGCCGTGGAGACCATCGCCTTCCACTGACCGGCCATCTCCGCCGGGGCACGGCTCGAGACCCCGTACCGGCCCTCCCGCGCTCAGCGAGAGGTCCCAGGACGACTGGCCACCGAGTCGCACGGCAGTGACCTACAGGGACTCGACGCCCGCGTGCAGGAGCCCGAACACCAGTCCATCGACGAGTGCCTCCCAGGAGGCTTCGAGCAGGTTGGCTCCGACACCGACGGTGCTCCATGAGTGCTGGCCATCGGTGAGTTCGATGAGCACCCGGGTGATCGCGTCGGTGCCATGCGCGGAGTCGAGCAAGCGCACCTTGTAGTCGATCAGTTCGATGTCCTCGATCTCCGGATACGCGGTGGCCAGTGCCTGCCGGAGAGCATGGTCGAGGGCGTTGACCGGACCGTTGCCCTCGCCGGTGGAGACCACGCGCTGGTTCCCGGCGTGGATCTTCACCGTGGCCTCGGCCACGTCCCGCATGACTCCATCGGGTCCGGCGGAGTGGTCCACGATGGCCCGCCAGGACTCGGTGCGGAAATAGGCAGGCCGGGTACCCGTGATCTCTTCCCGAAGCAGCAGCTCGAAGGATGCATCGGCGGCGTCGTAGGTGTAGCCGTTCGCCTCGGCGTCCTTCACCCGGGTGGTCACACGGGCGAGCAGTTCTGACTGTCCAGCGAGGTCGAAGCCGAGCTCGCGGCCCTTGAGCTCGATACTCGCCCGCCCTGCCATGTCCGAGATCAGCATGCGCATGTCGTTGCCGACCTTGCGCGGATCGATGTGCTGGTAGAGGTCTGGGTCGATCCGGATCGCGCTGGCGTGCAGCCCGCCCTTATGCGCGAAGGCGCTGGCACCGATGTAGGGCTGGCGGCCGAACGGCGCGATATTGGTGATCTCGCTGATCGCGTGGGCGATCCGGGTGACCTCCTCGAGGCCACCGTTACTGAGAGTGCGCATGCCCAGTTTGAGATCGAGGTTCGCGACGACGGCCATCAAGTCCGCATTGCCGGTGCGCTCTCCGTAGCCGTTCACCGTGCCCTGCACGTGCCGCGCCCCGGCCGAGACGGCGGCCATCGAGTTGGCCACAGCGCAACCGGAGTCGTTGTGCGCATGCATGCCGAGGATCTGCTGCGGCCCGGTTCGGCCGGCGACAGTCGAGACGATCTCGTGCACCCATTCGGGGAGCATGCCGCCGTTGGTGTCGCACAACGCCACCACCTCGGCCCCTGCCTCGAACGCCGTGGTCACGGCGCGCAGCGCATAGTCAGGGTCGTAGCGGTAGCCGTCGAAGAAGTGCTCGGCGTCGAGCACCACCCGCCGGCCCTCCCCCACCAGGTAGGCGACGGTGTCGGCGATCATCGCCAGGTTCTCTTCGCCCGTGGTGCGCAGGGCACGCTCCACGTGCCGGATGTCGCTCTTGGCCACCAGGGTGATGGTGGGTGCCTCGGAGTCGATCAGGGCACGGACCTGGGTGTCGTGGTGCGCGCTGGTCCCCGGTTTGCGGGTGGATCCGAATGCCGCCAGCTCGGCGTTCTTCAGGTCCAGATCCTTGGTGGCGCGCGCGAAGAACTCCGTATCCTTCGGAATCGCCCCTGGCCACCCACCCTCGATGAACGTGACCCCGAGCTCGTCCAACAACGGTGCGATGGCGAGCTTGTCGGCGACGGTCAGGTTGATCCCCTCCTGCTGGGCGCCGTCACGCAGGGTGGTGTCGTAGACGTGCACGGCGGCAGTGCCGTGGGTGTCCGTGGGAGTTGATGTGGTGCTCATCGTGGTGACTTCCAGGTAGCAGCTACGTCTCGGACGATCCGGGCAGGGTGGGCCCGGCAACAAAAAGACCCCCCGGGGTGCGGGAGGTCTGCGCGTTCGCCATGATGGCGAACGCGCTAGCCGATAATCAGGGCGCTGGTGGGCGTCATGGGCCCCATCATGGCACATTTCTCCCGCCTCGTTGGCGCCGCCCATCGACGCCTTCCTCGCCTCTGGCGCCCGGGGCGGTCGCAGCCGGCAGCAGCCTGGCCGGCCGGTGCTGTCGGCGGTGCGCCGTAGGCTCAGCGGGTGGAGATCCTGGTGTGCGCCGATGGCGATCGGGTGCAGCTCTGCGAACTCGCCGCCGAGCTCACGCCGGAGACCACCCGCACCTGCACACGGTCGGAGCTGCCGCTCGTCATGGCCGAGTATGAGAGCGCCTCGCCCCGGTGGGTGTGGGCAGACACCGCTGCTCTCGCACCCGAGCTCATCGCCGCCGGGGTGCGGGTGACTCGCTGCCTCGACCTGCGCCTCGCGCGCACCATCCTGCGGCATGCAGCACCGGACCAGGACTGGCCAGACCTCGGCTGGCGCACCGAACCGTTGGCCACGACGACACCCGATCCCGCCGTACCGACCCTGTGGGATGAGAGCGCCACCACACCACCGGGAAATACGGTGGCTGACCTGGTCGCCGAGCGCATCCGGCAGCGGGACGCGGTCGGGGCCTGCTCCGAACCGGCACGAATGCGGCTCCTGCTCGCAGCAGAGTCGGCCGGCGCCCTGATCGCAGCCGAGATCGAAGCCGACGGACTCCCCTGGGACCGCTCAGTCCACGAGGCCCTGCTCACCGAAGTCCTCGGACCACGGCCGAGGGCAGGAGTTCGCCCGGCACGATTGGAGGGTCTCGCCGCACAGATCCGCAAGCATCTCGCCGCACCCGCCCTCAACCCTGATTCCCCCGTGGAGTTGCTGCGATCGTTGCGGCGCGCCGGTCTGGATCTCACCACCACGTCCAAGTGGGAGATCGCCCGCCTTGACCACCCGGTGGTCGGCCCGCTGCTGGAGTACAAGAAGCTGGCCCGGTTGCTCAGCGCGAACGGGTGGGCATGGCTGGATTCCTGGATCCATCCGGCCTCCACTCCGCAGCGGCGTGATCGGTTCCGGCCCGACTACGTTCCCGGTGGCGTGGTCACCGGACGGTGGGCCACCTCCGGTGGCGGGGCGCTCCAGCTGCCGAAGCAGATCCGTGCCGCCGTCCGGGCAGATCCGGGGTGGCGGCTCGTGGTGGCCGACGCCGCCCAGATCGAACCACGGGTCCTCGCGGCCATGTCGGGCGATACGGCGCTGGCCACCGCCGGGCAGGCAGGAGACCTGTACGTGGGTCTGGTGGAAGCGGGCATCGTCGGCACTCGAGCCGAGGCGAAGGTCGCCATGCTGGGCGCCCTGTATGGGGCCACTACCGGTGAGGCGGGACTACTCATGCCCCGGCTGATGCGGGCGTACCCGCGCGCCACCGGCGTCGTCGAACAGGCCGCGCGAACGGGCGAACACGGGGGCACCGTACGCACCTGGCTCGGGCGGACTTCACCGCCCCCGCCGCCGTCGTGGCATGAACGCCAGGCCGCAGCGAGCCAACCGGAGGCGACGGACGCCGTCGAACGCCGTGCCCGCCAGGGCGCACGTGATTGGGGGCGGTTCACCCGGAACTTCGTCGTGCAGGGAACAGCAGCGGAATGGGCGCTGTGCTGGATGGGTGAGATCCGCCGCCGGCTCGCCGGCTACGGCCCGCTCAGCGAGCGCCCGCACCTGGTGTTCTTCCTGCATGACGAGGTGATCGTGCACGCTCCACAGTCCCATGCAGAACAGGTGGCCGACGAGATCCGCGCGAGCGCCGCCGAGGCGGGCCGGTTGCTGTTCGGGCGGACCCCGGTGGAGTTCCCGCTCGATGTGGCGATCGTGGAGAACTACGCCGAGGCAGAGTAGGGAGGTATCGGCTCGATCGGGCTGATCGATCAGTCCAAGCGACGCATCCACCCGTACGGGTCCGGGGTGCGGCCGTACTGCAGATCGGTGAGGTGCCCATACAGCCATTGGGTGAGCGCTCCGGCGTTCCCATCGGCCACGGTGAGGTCGAACTCGGCCCCTTTGAGGTGGCCCACCGGGGTCACCACCGCCGCCGTCCCGCAGGCGAAGATCTCCGTGATCCGACCCGAGGCCACCTGCTCGGTGATCTCCGCCAACGTGATTTGCCGCTCGTGCACGTCGCGGCCATCGTCGCGGAGGAGTTGCAGGATGGAGCTGCGGGTCACCCCTTCAAGGATGGTGCCGGTGAGTTCTGGCGTGTGCACGGCGCCGTCGTCGGTGATGAGGAAGACGTTCATCCCACCGAGTTCTTCGAGGTAGGTGTTCGTCGCGGCATCGAGGAAGCACACCTGAGCACACCCGTGCGCGGCCGCCTGCTGCTGCGGGAGCAGGCTGGCAGCGTAGTTTCCACCGCATTTGGCTGCCCCGGTTCCGCCCGGGCCGGCCCGGTGATAGTCCTCAGCCACCCAGATGGAGACCGGTTGGAACCCCGAGGTGAAGTACGGGCCGGACGGGGAGGCGATGAGCAGGTAGTCCACCTGCTTGGCCGGACGGACCCCGAGGAACGGCTCGGAGGCGAACATGAACGGGCGTAGATACAGCGAGGACCCCGGGGAGTCCGGCACCCACTCCAGATCGGTGCGCACGAGAGCCTCGATGGAGCCCAGGAAGTGCTCGGCAGGCAGCTCGGGCAGTGCGAGACGGTGCGCGCTGGTGGCGAATCGATGGGCGTTCGCCTCGGGGCGGAACGCCCAGACAGACCCGTCCGCGTGCCGATACGCCTTCAGCCCTTCGAAGATCTCCTGCGCGTAGTGCAGCACCGCTGCCGCCGGATCCAGGCTGATCGGCCCGTAGGCCTCGATCCGCTGGTCGTGCCACCCGGCATCAGGCGTCCAGACGGCGTGGGCCATGTGGTCGGAGAAGGTGGTGCCGAACGCCAGGTGTTCGAGCGCGGCAGTGCGCTCGGCCAGGCTGCGTGGGTGCGAGGAGGGTCGCACCGCGAACGCCGACGCATCGGCGTGGATCTGCTCAGTCATGGGAATTGCCCCTCTTACCGTGGTTGCGAGTATGACGGTACCTCCCGGACCCGCTTCATGGGGTCCGAGTGGGAGCGAGGCGCAGGGGGCAGGTGCCCGGGCGCTCGCTCAGCCGGCTACTCGTGCGGCGAGGGCGTCGCCGATCTGGGCAGTGCTGCGGACGCTGCCGTCGCGCGCAGCGAGATCGGCTTCCACGGCTGCCTCGATGCGCCGGGCCTGTTCGGCGAGGCCCAGGTGGTCGAGCAACAGCGCGACCGAGAGGATCGCTGCGGTCGGGTCGGCCTTCTGCTGGCCCGCGATGTCTGGCGCGGATCCGTGCACCGGCTCGAACATCGAGGGGAACGTGCGGTCCGGGTTCACATTGCCGGAAGCGGCGAGCCCGATACCGCCGGTGATCGCAGCGGCGAGGTCGGTGATGATGTCGCCGAACAGGTTGTCGGTGACGATCACGTCGAACCGAGCCGGGTCCGTGGTCATGAAGATGGTGGCCGCGTCCACGTGCAGGTAGTCCACGGTGACGTCCGCAAACTCGGGTGCGACGGCGTCGACGGTGCGGCGCCACAGGTGCCCGGCGTGTACGAGCACGTTGTGCTTGTGCACGAGGGTGAGCTTCTTGCGGGGGCGAGCCTGGGCGCGTGCGAAGGCGTCCCGAACCACGCGCTCCACACCGTGGGCGGTGTTCACGCTGACCTCGGTGGCGATCTCATGCGGGGTGCCCACACGCAGGGCGCCGCCATTGCCCACGTAGGGGCCCTCCGTGCCTTCGCGCACAACGACGAAGTCCACCGCACCGGGATTGGCCAGCGGGCCCGGCACACCCGGGAAGAGTCGCGAAGGGCGCAGGTTCACGTAGTGGTCCAGGGCGAAGCGAAGCTTCAGCAGCAGGCCCCGCTCGAGCACGCCAGAGGGCACAGTCGGGTCACCGACGGCGCCGAGCAGAATCGCATCGTGGGAGCTGATCGCGGCGAGATCGTCATCGGTGAGGGTCTCACCCGTGGCGTGCCACCGTGCGGCCCCCAACTCGAAGTCGGTGCGCTCGATGGTCACGTCGGTGCCAGCCAATGCTGCGTCGAGCACCTTGAGACCTTCGGCGGTCACCTCGGGGCCGATTCCGTCACCACCGACGACTGCGAGCTTGATCGTGCGTGCCATGCCGTGCAGCGTAGCTGCGATCCCACCTGGCGGACAATTCGTCTCGGATAGCGAGCAGCCACGCTCACGTGCGCATCAGCTGTGCTGCGGGACGCCCGTGGTGACCTTCTGCACGGGCGGGAACACCAACACGATCCGCTCGAGCACCACCTCACTCGCCTCATCCGCTGCCAGGACCGTGCGGTAACGCCGCTGCCACTCGTGCACGCTCTCCTCCCCCTCACCGTGGGCATGCCGCTCATCCACCTCGGCGAACCGGCACACCCGTACCTCCACGGTGCGGATCAGTGCGACCGGATGGTCGCGGCCGTCCAGCACGATGGCGAGGTCACCCTCTTGGGGGAGGTCGCCCTCGGAGGGAAATTCCGAACGGAGCGTACTGACGGCGGTCCGCCGCCCCTCGAGTACCGCCTCGGCCATGTCCTGAGCCAGGTGAGGTTCCGGGGCGAAAGCGAACGCCGGCGGTGGCAACGTGCTCACCCGGTGCTGGCCCACGAACGGCTCGAGCCAGGCCACCCGCCCACGCACTCGCGCCTGCTTCCAGAACGCAGCGACTTCGTCCGAATCCATGGCCACATCCTCGCACTCCGGGCCCTCACTGGTGCACGCTGTACCCAACGACCCCGGAGGAACAATGACCCAGCAGTCTGACCAGCAGCCGCACCAGGCAGGGGGCGAGGACCGCACCATCGCGATCCTCGCGCACCTCTCCCCCATCATCGCCATGATCGTCAGCGCAGGATTCGTCTCCATTGCGGGTCCATTGCTCGTCTGGCTGATCTGGCGCGGGCGGGGACCGCTGGTTCGCAATGCCGCCGCGAGTTCGTTCAACTTCCACCTCACCGTCTGGGTGGCGATGGTGATCGGATGGATCCTGTTCTTCACATTCGTGCTGCTGCCGGTCGGGCTCGTGCTGATCGTCGTGCCAGGACTCCTGCAACTCATCTTCTCGATCATCGGAGCGGTACGCGCCAGTCGCGGGGAGGTCTACCGCTACCCATTCCAGATTCGCATCCTGAACTGACTCAGACGGCGCCCGCGAGGCGTAGCGCCAGCAGGAGCAGGAAGGCGATCCAGGAGATGATCGCGGTCCAGTACAGTGCCGTCGCGCGGACGACGGTGGTCGCCACAGCAGGAGGGACGAACCAACGAGCTCGGTCCAGGCCCTCGATCCGCTCGGTGAGGTAGTCCGGGATCGTCACCACCCGCCACAACGAGCGCAACCGCCGGAAGAACCGCAAGCCGCCTTTCTCCGCGAGGCGCTTGAGACGCTCGAGCACCTCATCGCGCATCTCCAGCAGGTCCACCAGGCGGACGAACTCCTCGGTGAGCGCCTCCGGATCGGCCACCGCGCTGACGTATCGATGGATGCGGATCCACCACAGCACCACCACGGCGACGCCTGCCGCGGCAAGCACCAGGAGCAGGATGCGATCCCAGCCGTCGCCGGTCGCGGCAAGGACGGCCGTGCCGAGCAATGGCAGCACGGGGACCAGTCCGACGGCGTAGGCCGGGAACCGCAGGATGCGCACCGCACGCCGCAGCATCGGCGCGAGAGTGCTCACCGATGCTCGGGTGCCGCGGGAGACAAAGGTCTCCCGGCTATCCGGGCCGGGCTTCGCCGTCGGCTCGGGAATGAGCTCAGCGGGCGGATCTCCAGCATCGGTCATGGCGCTGATGGTAGCCGCAGGACCGCCGTCACCTTGCCCTGACATGACGACGGTGACTTCAGTGTGGTGAATCGTTGCGATTCACGTCACTGAAGTCACCGTGGTCAGGAGGTGGAGCGGAGGTCAGCGTCCGGCACTTCCCTCGATGCCTACTTTCGGGAAGCACCTCCCGCTTCCTCCGGCATCCGCTCCTACGTCGCGAGTACCTCCGTCAGCGTCCGGCACTTCCCTCGACATAGTCGGAGTCAGTCTCCTTCATCCACGAGAACATCTTGCGCAGTTCGCGCCCAGTCGCCTCGATCGGGTGCTGCTCACCCTTGGCGCGCAGTGCCTTGAACTCCGGCGCCCCAGCGTCCTGGTCAGCGATGAACCGCTCGGCGAATGCACCGGACTGGATGTCCGCGAGCACCGCCTTCATGTTCTCCTTGACGTTGGGGTCAATCACCCGGGGGCCGGAGACATAGTCACCGTACTCGGCCGTGTCGGAGATGGACCAGCGCTGCTTGGCCAGCCCACCCTCAACCATCAGGTCCACGATCAGCTTGAGCTCGTGCAGCACCTCGAAGTACGCGACCTCCGGCTGGTAGCCGGCCTCGGTGAGGGTTTCGAAGCCGTACTGCACCAGCTGCGAGGCGCCGCCGCACAGGACGGACTGCTCACCGAACAGGTCGGTCTCAGTCTCCTCGGTGAAGGTGGTCTTGATCCCGCCGGCACGCAGTCCGCCGATGCCCTTGGCGTAGGAGAGCGCGAGAGGCCACGCCGAACCGGTGGCGTCCTGTTCCACGGCCACGATCACCGGCACGCCACGGCCGTCGGCGTACTCGCGGCGCACCAAGTGCCCGGGGCCCTTCGGGGCCACCATGATCACGTCCACCGAGTCCTTCGGCTTGATGTAGCCGAACCGGATGTTGAAGCCGTGGCCAAACACCAGAGTGGCGCCGTCAGCAAGGTTCGGGGCGATCTCGTCGGTGTAGACGTGCCGCTGCACCTGGTCCGGTGCCAGCACCACGACAACATCGGCCTCCTTGACGGCCTCCGCGACCGTGAGCACACGCAGGCCCTCGTCCTCGGCCTTCTGGCGCGAGGCGGAACCCTCGCGCAGACCGACCCGCACGTCCACACCCGAATCCCGCAGGTTCAGCGAGTGGGCGTGCCCCTGGCTGCCGTAGCCGACGACGGCGACCTTCTTGGCGGCGATCAGGGACAGGTCGGCGTCGTCGTCGTAGAACAGCTCAGCCACAGTGATTTCTCCTTCTAGGGTTCGTACTCAGGGATGGGTGATGCGCTCACGCAGTGCGGTTGATGCGCTCCAGTGCGCGATCGGTCATGGACTTGGCTCCACGGCCGATCGCCACGGCGCCGGACTGGACAATCTCACGGATACCGTACGGCTCCAGCGAGGCGAGCAGCGCCTGCAGCTTCTCCTCGCCACCGGTGGCCTCGATGGTGACCGCCTCCGGTGTCACGTCCACCACATGCGCCCGGAACAATTCGACCACCTGCAGCACGGCAGTGCGGGAGGCGTCATCGGCCTTCACCTTCACCAGCAACAGCTCCCGCTGCACTGAAGCATGCGGAGCCAGCTCGACGATCTTGAGGACGTTCACGAGCTTGTTCAGCTGTTTGGTCACCTGCTCCAGCGGGTTCGACGCCACGTCGACCACCACGGTGATCCGGGAGATGTCCGGGTGTTCGGTGGGGCCCACTGCGAGCGAGTGGATGTTGAACGCGCGCCGGGCGAACAGGGCCGAGACTCGGGTGAGCACACCGGGCTTGTTCTCCACGAGCACGGAGAGTGTGTGTCGGGACATGGTCAACTCACTGTTCCTCACTCGTCCCGCTCGAAAGCGGGACTGATGCCACGGGCGTACTGAATGTCGTCGTTGCTGACGCCGGCAGCGACCATCGGCCACACCATCGCGTCACGGCTGACCACGAAGTCGACCACCACGGGCCGGTCGTTGATCGCCTCAGCCTGGCGGATCGTCTCGTCCACGTCGGTGACCTTGTCGCAGCGCAACCCGACGCAGCCGTAGGCCTCGGCGAGCTTGACGAAGTCCGGGATCCGCACCGTCTCGTGACCGGTGTTCAGGTCCGTGTTCGAGTAGCGCGAGTCGTAGAACAGCGTCTGCCACTGACGAACCATGCCCAGCGAGGAGTTGTTGATGATGGCAACCTTGATCGGGATGCCCTCGATGGCACAGGTGGCCAGCTCCTGGTTGGTCATCTGGAAGCAGCCGTCACCGTCGATCGCCCACACGGTGTCATCCGGCCGCGCGACCTTGGCGCCCATCGCGGCCGGCACCGAGTAACCCATCGTGCCCAGACCACCAGAGTTCAGCCAATTCCGCGGCTTCTGGTAGCGAATGAACTGCGCAGCCCACATCTGGTGCTGACCCACACCCGCGACGTAGATCGAGTCGGGTCCAGAGATCTCGCCGATCCGGGAGATCACGTGCTGCGGCGCGAGCAGCCCGTCCTCGGTGGGCGTCCAGCCCAGGGAGTAGGTCTCGCGCAGGTGATCCAGCGTGGACCACCAGCCCTCCAGGTCCGGCTTGCCATGGTGAGCTTGCTCCCGCTCCAACTCGGCAATCAAGTCCGCGAGCACGTCCTTGAGATCGCCGACGATGGGCACATCGGCGAAGCGGTTCTTGGAGATCTCCGCCGGGTCGATATCGGCGTGCACCACGGTCGCGCCGGGGGCGAAACTGTCCAGCCGGCCGGTCACCCGGTCGTCGAACCGGGTGCCGAGTGCCACGACGAGATCGGCCTTCTGCAGGGCAGCCACAGCGGCCACCGTGCCGTGCATCCCAGGCATACCCAAGTGCTGTGGGTGGGAGTCGGGCAGCGCGCCGCGCGCCATCAAAGTGGTCACGACGGGAGCACCGGAGAGGTTCGTCAGGTTGAGCAGATCCTCGGAAGCCTTCGCCCGGATCGCCCCACCACCCACATACAGCACGGGACGGCGCGCGGTGGCGAGCAGCCGGGCGGCCTCCTTGATCTGCTTGATGTGTGGCTTGGTGATCGGCCGGTATCCGGGGATGTCCAGGTGCGCCGGCGGCCAGGTGAAGGTGGTCTGGGCCTGCATCGCGCTCTTGGCGATGTCCACCAACACGGGACCAGGGCGACCGGTGCTGGCGATGTGGAACGCCTCGGCAATCCGAGCCGGGATCTCCGCCGGATCGGTGATGAGGAAGGAGTGCTTCGTGATCGGCATGGTGATGCCGACGATGTCCGCCTCCTGAAAGGCGTCCGTGCCGATGAGCGGCTCGGCGACCTGACCAGTGATCGCGACCATCGGCACCGAGTCCATGTGGGCATCCGCCAGCGGGGTCACCAGGTTCGTGGCGCCGGGGCCGGAGGTGGCCATACACACGCCCACCTTGCCGGTGGAGGCTGCATAGCCCGCAGCAGCGTGCCCGGCACCCTGCTCGTGCCGCACCAGAATGTGTCGCACCGAGGAGTCGAACAGCGGGTCGTAGACCGGGAGCACGGCCCCGCCCGGAATGCCGAAGACCGTCTCTACCCCGACGGCCTCGAGCGAGCGGACGATCGATGCGGCACCGGTCATGGGCTCACCCGTGACCGCGCCAGCGTCGGCCGGGGCAAGTGCCGGCTTCGGCGGCTGCGGTCGCGGCGGCGTGGGATGTGGCACGTTGGCCATCGCTCCTCCTGCGATCTGCGGGGTTAGAAATCTGGTGTGGACATACAAAAACCCCTCGGCCCGGGTGGGCGATCGAGGGGTGCGCGCTCAGCGTGGGATCGTCGACAGTCAGACGGCCGCGGGAGCGCGCCCGGTAAGTACGACGACGATCGTCTGCGTGAACATAAATCGATGGTAGCCCCACCCGTCCCCTTGAGTCACATCACATCGCCCTTCGTCTCACATATTGATCAATGAGATCACTGGGTGGACACGCTCACCCCTCGCGTCCGAACGAGGTGCACACGCACGCCTCGTTGCCCTCCAGGTCGGCGAGCACCCAGAACGACGGTGCCCGGTCGTCGGAGAGCAGCACGCCTCCCGCCGCCACAGCTGCCGCCACCCTCGCCTCGGCTACGTCCTGCGGGACACACACGTCCACGTGGATGCGGTTGCGCTGGGGTCGCGGAGCGTCCATCTGCTGAAACCAGACGTCGGGGTGGCGCCCGTCCGGATGGCGCAGGGCATCCGGCTCGTCAGGATCGCCGCCGTAGCCCAGCGCTGCATCGTCATAGCCGAGCACGGCACGCCAGAACGGGGCCACAGCGGCGTGGTCGAGTGCGTCGATGGCGATCTCCAGCGCACTGCATCGCGTCGGGTCCGCGGCGATTCCCTCAGCACGGGCGAGCTCGCTGATGCGCCGTGCCAGCGTGATGTCCCGTTCGGTCAGACCGTCGACGTCGTGGGAGGTGGTCTCGATCAGCACGTTCGGGTAGCGCAACGTGACGTCCGGGTGGTGGTTGAGTTCGTCGGCGATCTGCGCGATCCGTCCGACCAGGCGCGACCCGACGGCGAAGGATCCCGTCGCATAACTGGTGTGCAGGGAGGTCTTGATGACCCGCCAGTCCTCAAGACCGTCGTGTGCTGCCACCTGCTCTGCACTCAGTGTCGTCATATCCTCATCGTGCTCCTGAGCACCGGCATGGGCAAGAGGTGGCGCGTGCGTGCGCCGATCTCAGTCCGGCGGTGTGCGGGGCGGGCGCGGGTCGCGCTCACTCATCTCCGCGAACACGTCGAGTTGATCGGCCCAGACGGCGGCCATCGGTCGGTCCTGGTCGTTCTCCGCGGTCCATCCGCCGTGCCGGAAGTGCAGGTCCGAGCCCCCCTCGTCGCGGTCGACGAACTCCGCCGTGATGAGACTGGGCACACCTGAGGCGTGCGCGTAGGTGTGCTGCAGCCGGCGACCGGGCTGGTAGTCGAGGACCTCGCCCCAGTCGTCCTCGCGTCCGCCGGTGTAGCGGGCCAGAACCCGCCCGCCGACCCGTGGCTGGAGCACCAGCCGCTCGAAGCGTTCCGGGTCCTCAGACCAGGCCGGTGGCCACCAGAGCCCGGCCACGTACACCGAGAAGGCGTGCGCGGCGTCAGCGGCCAGTGGCACCGTCACCTCGATATCACTCATGCTGCCATCGTGCGTGCGACGGGCACGTCCGGCAACCGCGGGGAACTCAAGGCGCCACCCTCATGCACCTGCCCAGGTCGACGGAGTGCGACGTCATCACCACAATCTTTCGATCGGATCTACCCCAGCACCGCTCCCGTCGACGCGGTGCCGACGAGCTTGGCGTACTTGGCGAGCACACCGCGGATGAACCCGTGCGGCACCTCGGCCACACCCTCAGACCGTCGCCGCTCCAACTCGTCCTCCTCGACCAGCAGGTCGAGTGTCTTGTTCGCCACGTCCAGGCGGATCGGGTCACCGTCGCGCACGAAGGCGACCGGGCCGCCGTCGACGGCTTCGGGCGCCACGTGCCCCACGCACAGACCAGTCGTGCCGCCGGAGAAGCGGCCGTCGGTGAGCAGGAGCACCGACTTACCGAGTCCCGCCCCCTTGATGGCGCCGGTGATGGCGAGCATCTCGCGCATGCCTGGACCACCTTTGGGGCCCTCGTGGCGGATCACCACGACATCGCCGTCGGTGATCGTGCCATCCTCCAGGGCAGCCAATGCGGCCTGCTCCCGCTCGAACACGCGGGCGGTCCCCTGGAAGACCGACTCGTCGAAGCCGGCTGATTTGACCACCGCTCCCTCCGGGGCGAGGGATCCGTGCAAGATGGTGATGCCCCCGGTGGGGTGGATCGGATTGTCCAACGCCCGCAGGATCTTCCCGTCCGGGTCGGGGGGCGCGATGTCCGCGAGGTTCTCGGCAACAGTCTTCCCGGTCACGGTCAGGCAGTCGCCGTGCAACAGCCCGGCGTCCAGCAGCGCCTTCATGATCACCGGCACGCCGCCGATGCGGTCCACGTCATTCATCACGTACCGGCCGAACGGCTTCAGATCGCCCAGGTGCGGCACCTTCGAGGCCACGCGGTCGAAGTCCTCGAGGGTCAGCTCCACCTCCGCTTCGTTCGCGATGGCGAGCAGGTGCAGCACGGCGTTGGTCGAGCCGCCGAACGCCATCACCACGGCGATGGCGTTCTCGAACGCCTCCTTGGTCATGATGTCGCGCGCAGTGATCCCCCGGCGCAGCATCTCCACGACTGCCTCGCCGGAGCGGTGGGCGAAATTGTCCCGGCGCCGGTCAGCCGAGGGCGGTGCCGCCGATCCAGGCAGCGACATTCCCATCGCCTCGGCCACTGAGGCCATCGTGTTCGCGGTGTACATCCCCCCGCAGGCGCCCTCGCCGGGGCAGATCGCACGCTCGATGCGGTCGACGTCCTCGACGGACATCCGCCCGCGCTGACACGCCCCGACCGCCTCGAAGGCATCGATCAGCGTCACATCCTTCTCGGTGCCGTCGGAGAGCTTGACCCAGCCGGGCATGATCGAACCGGCGTAGAGGAAGACGCTCGCCAGATCGAGCCGGGCGGCCGCCATCAACATGCCGGGCAAGGATTTGTCACACCCGGCGAGCAGCACGGAGCCATCGAGACGCTCGGCCATCATCACCGTCTCCACGCTGTCGGCGATCACCTCGCGGGAAACCAGCGAGAAGTGCATCCCCTCGTGCCCCATCGAGATCCCGTCGGAGACGGAGATCGTGCCGAACTGCAGCGGGTATCCGCCACCGGCGTGCACCCCCTCCTTCGCACCCTGGGCGAGCCGGTCCAAGGAGAGGTTGCAGGGGGTGATCTCGTTCCACGAACTGGCGATGCCGATCTGTGGTTTGACCCAGTCCTCATCCCCCATCCCCACGGCTCGCAGCATCCCTCGGGAGGCGGTGGCGGAGAGGCCGTCGGTGACAACGCGGCTGCGGGGCTTGATGTCCGGGGCACCTGGGGTGTCAGGGGTATCGCTCATTCCCTCACTATAGGAACGCCCGAGTGCACATGCCGACACCAGCCCACCCCGCGCCGTCATGAATGAGGAGTGGGCAGACTCAGACTCGGCGGATCAGCGACAGGTCCCGCACCGCACCCCGGTCGGCCGAGGTGGCCATCGCGGCGTAGGCGCGCAGCGCCGGCGAGACGTAGCGGTCCCGGTCTACGGGCTGCCACGGGTGCTCGGAGGCCTCCATCTTGGCGCGACGGTCGGCGAGCACCTGGTCGGGCACGTTCAGCCGGATCGAGCGGGAGTCGACGTCGATCTCGATCTCGTCACCGTCTTCGACCAACCCGATCAGCCCACCGGCTGCGGCCTCCGGGGAGATGTGCCCCACCGAGATCCCGCTGGACCCGCCACTGAACCGGCCGTCAGTGATCAGCGCGCACACCTTGCCCAGGCCCCGGCCCTTGATGAAGGAGGTGGGGTAGAGCATCTCCTGCATTCCCGGTCCGCCGGCCGGTCCTTCGTAGCGCACCACCACGACGTGACCGGGCTGAACCTGCTTGGTGAGGATCTTCTCCACCGCGTCATCCTGGGACTCACACACGAGCGCCTTCCCGACGAAGTGGAAGACATCCGGATCCACGCCGGCCGTCTTGAACACGGCACCGTCCTCGGCGAGGTTGCCGCGCAGGACCGCGAGACCGCCCTCCACCGTGTAGGCGTGCGCCAGGTCGCGGATGCACCCCCCGGCGGCGTCGGTGTCCAGCGACTCCCACCGGTTCGAGGTGGAGAACGCCTGCGTGGTGCGCACTCCGCCCGGTGCGGCATGAAAGAGCTCGATCGCCTCGTCGGTGGCAGAGCCGCCTCGGACGTCCCAGTCGGCGAGCCACTGCGTCAAGGTGGGCGTATGCACGCTGGTCACGTCACGCTCGAGCAGCCCGGCCCGGTCCAGCTCACCCAGCAGTGCGGGGATGCCGCCGGCCCGGTGCACATCCTCCATGTGATAGTTCGGGTGGTTCGGCGCTACCTTCGACAGGCACGGCACGTTCCTGCTGATCTCTTCGATGTCGCTCAGGCCGAACTCCACCTCGCCCTCCTGGGCGGCGGCGAGGATGTGCAGCACGGTGTTGGTGGACCCGCCCATCGCCACGTCGAGCGCCATCGCATTGCCGAACGCGGCCTTGGTGGCGATGTTGCGGGGGGCGGCCGAGTCGTCCTCGTCGTCGTAGTACCGCTTCGCCAGCTCGACGACGGTCCGCCCCGCCTCGAGGAACAGCTCCTTGCGCGCGGCGTGGGTGGCCAGGACCGAGCCGTTGCCCGGCAGAGAGAGCCCGAGTGCCTCGGTGAGGCAGTTCATCGAGTTGGCGGTGAACATGCCCGAGCAGGATCCGCAGGTCGGGCAGGCGTTCTCCTCAACCTGGGCCAGTGCCTCGTCGGAGACGTTGTCATCAGCGGAATAGTTGATCGCGTTGATGAGGTTCAAGTTCGTCTTCGCCACGCCGTCGGCCACGATCGCCTTACCGGCCTCCATCGGACCGCCGGAGACGAAGACGACCGGGATGTTCAGGCGCAGCGCCGCGTTGAGCATCCCGGGGGTGATCTTGTCGCAGTTGGAGATGCACACCAGGGCGTCCGCGCAGTGCGCGTTGACCATGTACTCCACTGAGTCGGCGATCAGATCGCGACTGGGCAGGGAGTAGAGCATGCCGCCGTGGCCCATCGCGATGCCGTCATCGACGGCGATCGTGTTGAACTCCTTCGCCACTCCCCCAGCCTCCTGCACGGCGGAAGCGACCAGATCGCCCATGTCCTTGAGATGCACGTGCCCGGGCACGAACTGGGTGTAGGAGTTCGCGATCGCGACGATCGGTTTACCGAAATCCTCCGAACCCATTCCGGTGGCGCGCCAGAGGGCGCGGGCTCCGGCCATATTGCGGCCATGGGTGGATGTGCGTGAACGCAACGGACGACTCATCGATTCGCTCCTTCGAGGCGCTGAGAGCGCGCCGATCGTCACGATACGACTGCACCCGGTGCGAATGAGAAACGTGTCCGTACCCTGGTCTCATGGACCCCGCCGACGTGCTTGAGATCGCGACGACGCACGGCCTCGCGCGGCTGCATCACCACCCGGCACCGGATCCGTGGGCGACCCTCGTGCTGGGTCACGGCGCCGGCGGTGGAACCCGTGCCCCCGACCTGCAGGCGGCGACGGCCACGGCCGTCGGTGCGGGTGTGAGCGTGGTGCTCACCGAACAGCCGTACCGGGTGGCTGGGCGGCGGGCGCCTGCGCCCGCGAACCAGTTGGACACCGCGTGGCGGGAGGTGCTCGCGGCCCTGCGGGACGGATGGTTGGCAGGGCTGCCGCTGCTCACGGGCGGGCGCTCCTCCGGTGCGCGGGTGGCATGTCGGACCGCCGACGACGTCGGAGCCTGCGGGGTGCTGTGTCTCGCCTTCCCGGTGCATCCACCGGGCAAAGGTGACGATCCGTCGAAGTCACGCCTTCCGGAGTTGGCTGGAGTCACGGCGGCGACACTTGTCGTCCAAGGTGAGCGGGACCCGTTCGGGATGCCGCCCGATGCACCAGGGCGCACCGTGGTGCAGTTGCGTGGCGACCACTCACTGAAAGGCGATATGCCCGGGCTACGGGCCGCCGTCGGGGACTGGCTGAACCTACGCAGAGAGGCGATCAGGCTCGACGCACCGTGATGTTGCCGCTGACCGACCGGAGCCGGAGCGCCACGGCGTCCGCGTCACTGTCCGGCGCGCCCGTGGGTTCAAGCTCGCTGCGGACCTTGCCGGAGACGGTGGAGCAGTCGAGCATCGCGGCGGAGCCGTGGGCAACTCCGACGGAGATATCGCCAGAGGCATTCTTGGCGGTGACCTCACCGCGGGCCACGTGGCGCACCACATGGTTGCCAGATCCACTCTTCAAGGTGGCCGACACACCCAGGGTGCGGATGATCACATCACCCGATCCGGTGGAGGCCTCGATGGTGCGCACCGACTCGGCGGTGACCGTGCCCGATCCGGTGCGCAGCTGCGCGTCATCGGCCTCAGTGACCGCGATCCGGCCGGAACCGGTGGTCACGCGCACACTGACGGCGGACTCGATGGTGACGGCACCTGAACCGCAGGTGGCATCCACACTCGTGCCGTGAGCGATCCGGACACTGCCAGACCCTGTCCGGGTGCCGATCACGGCGAGCTCCCCGGTGGTGCGGATGTTGCCGGAGCCGGTCTCCAGTTCGGCGTCGGAGCCGAGCGGGACCACCACGGACACAGTCATCTTCGATCCACCGAAGGAGAACAGGCCGGTACGGGCCGGCGGCGCTTCGACCTCGAGGCGGTCCCCGACGAACTCCACCCGGATGCGGGCGGCGAGATCGGGATTCCCACTAAAGGTGACCGATGCCGTATCGGTGTCGGCGGCCGTGACGGTGACGTCACTGGACCGCATCCGCACGAGGAGTCTGACGGGCCCATCGACGGCGAAGCTGTGGTCGGAGGTCATGCTCAGATCCCTTCGGGCCGGCGCGAGCGCCGTTGCGGGTCGTAGGAGGTGAAGTCACCGTCGGTGACGTCGCCGCCACGGCGGGCGATGTGCCGGTGCGGTCGCTCTAGGGGCCCGCCCATGCGGCGGGCAGCGATGGCGTCAAAGACGTTGTCGACGTGGTCGAACATGGAGGGCTCCGTTCAGCGGACCCAGCCGGTCATGCGCCGGCCGGAGGTGGAGGGACGGGTCTCGGTGGGGCTCGGTCCGGCCAGCGTCTGTTGCACAGCGCGGACCAGCCAGGCGTTGACGCTGACGCCGTCGCTGGCGGCTGCGTCGTCGATACGGGACTTGAGCGTTTCAGTCACGCGGAGCGTGATCCGGGTCTGGGAACCGTCGTCCTCAGGCAGCGGCGGCGCGGGTGGCTCAGGCGGGGTGGGTGGTGTGAGGATCTCAGCGACCTCGGCCGCCTGCTGCTCCACCACCAGCTCAGGAGAGCCACCACGCAGACGAACCTCCACCACGGCACCCTCCAACCGGAGCGTCACCTCGGACGCGACATCGGAGGCGAGTTCCATGAGGGTCAGGCGCAACGCCGGCTCGAGGGTCTGGGCGAGCCGTTCAGCCGCTTCCTGCACCTCGGGCGAGGAGGTGCCGGTGGCATTCGCGAGCGCCTGCTGCAGCGAGGAGAGGTAGCCGTTCAGTTCCATGACACCATGGTGGCGTCATAATGACGTCATTGTCAAGAAGGATGACGCAGAATGATGTCACTGTGCCATCACTGTGCCATCACTGTGCCGGCGCAGTGCGGTCGCAGTGCGGTCGCAGTGCGGTCGCAGCGCTGTCCTATTGCTGTCATCGGGGCGGTCCCCATGCGGTCAGCCGCGGGCCACCGTGAGTTCGATCTCCTGAGCACGGGGCCCCGACAGGACCACCGACTCCGGTGCGTCCCAGTCAGCCGCGCGGGTCTGGGCCAGGTCCTGAACCGCGACCTGCTCGGTCAGTGCCGTGACGCCGGGCCACTCGTCCATCTCGGTCAGGTCAAAGCCGAGGGGCACCGCGTACAGCGCAAGATCTGCTCCCTCTCCCGAACCTCGCACCTCCGCGACCAGGCCGCGTCGGTCGAACGGTTCAGCGTCAGCGCAGGAGGTGCCGGCGATCTGCGCTTCCGTGGCAAAGACGGTCAGGCACAGAAGATCCCCACTCCGAGACGCAAACACGGTCGCGCTGCCCGCGGAGCCGATCTCCCGCACGGTCTCGGGATCGACATCCGGTCCTTCGACGGTCTCCCCGTCGATCTGGGGCAACTCGGCCGCTGTGCCGGTGGAGAAGTCCCACACCCCGTCCCACCCAGGACTCGGGTCGGTACATCCAGCGAGCCCGACGGCGATCCCTCCGATCGCCACCAGCGGCACCACCGTACGCAGCCGTCGATTGATTCTGTGTCCCTGTGTTGTTCCCCTCATCACTCCACCGTAAAGAACACGAGCCCGTCCTGCTTACGTTCGGCGGTTCCAGGCTCGGACGGCGCGCTCTGCTGCCTGGTCGACGAGTTCGGCCGCGTTCGCCAGGCACCGGTGCACATCCGGTTCCAGATCCGTCAGCGCGTGGACGGCACCGATCCCATACTCCCGAATAGTCGCCTCGTCCACGGCACACCGTCCCACCACCGCGAGAACGGGAACGCCTGCGGCACCGGCTGCCGCTGCCACGCCCACCGGGGCTTTGCCTGCCAAGGACTGCGCGTCCATGCTCCCCTCCCCGGTGATCACCAGGTCGGAGCCGCGCACCTGCTCGGCGAAGCGGACCAGTCGCAGGACCTCCTCAATGCCGGACCGTCGCTGCGCACCGAGCAACGCGAGGCCCGCGTACCCGAGACCGCCGGCGGCCCCTGCGCCAGAGGCCCTGGCGAGCTCAGCCGCCCGAGGGACTCCCGCTTCGGCGAGCGCGTCCACCCAGCGGCTCAAGCCCGCCTCCAGGTCGGCCACCGCTGCCTCGTCCGCGCCCTTCTGTGGACCGAACACGGCGGCCGCTCCGGCTGGGCCGAGCAGCGGTGAGGTCACATCGGCGGCGAGCACGAATGTGGTGGCCGCGATCCGCGGGTCCAGCCCGGTCACATCCACCTCGGCCAGGTCGATCAGGGCGGCGCCGCCCGAGTGCACGGGCCTGCCCTCGGCGTCAGTGAGACCAAGTCCCAGCGCCCTCACCAGGCCTGCTCCGCCGTCCGAGGTCGCACTGCCGCCCAGACCGAGGAGCACATCGGTGGCCCCGGCGTCCAGGGCGTGCCGGATCAGCTCACCGACCCCCTCGGTGCCGGCGGTCCGGGCACTGCGAATGTCGGGTCCGACCTGATCAAGCCCTGCCGCAGCAGCCATCTCGATCACGGCATGGCCCGCGCGGCGGGCGTAGGTGGCAGCGACCGGCACGCCGAGGGCGCCGGTCACGTCCACCTGGATCGGCGTGTAGCCCGCGGCGACAGCAGCGGCCACGGTGCCCTCACCACCGTCAGCAACCGGAACGTCAACGCAGACGGCATCCGGCACCGCACGGCGCACCCCCCGAGCGAGACACTCGGCCACCTGTGCGGCAGTCAAAGACCCCTTGAACGAGTCGGGAGCGAGAACGACCTTCACGGAGGTCAGGCCCAGCTGTCCCGGGCTGCCGGGTATTCGTCGTCGAGCATGCCCATCTCGATGGCGTCGGCGAATCGCTCGCCGTCCCCATCGCCGATCACCTCGCGGCGCCGGCCCTCCACGACGAACCCGAGGCTCTGATAGAGCGCGGCGGCGCGAGGGTTGATGCTCAGCACTTCCAGGCCTACCCGGTGCAGACCGAGTCCGCCCTCATCGGGGCGGCCGAACGCGAAGCGGAGCACGAGCATGATCGCCTCGCGCCCGTATCCGCGCCCACGATGCCCGGGGAGAGTCAGCACCCGGATCTCGGCCCGGGATGCCACCAGATCCACGGCCTTGAGGCTGATCCGGCCGAGAATCGTCTCACCGTCAGTCGTCGTGGCCCAGTCGAATCTTCCCTCTACCTGCGCCACCTCGGCAGCCCATTGAGCGACTGCCTCCTGGGTGTATTCCTTGGTGAAGCCGGCCATCCGCCGGCTCTCGGGGTCGTTGAGGCCCTCCCACAACGCCGTGGCATCATCGGCTCGGATCGGGCGGAGCGTGACCATCTCACCGGCGAGTACCGGTGGTGTCCAGCTGACGGTCATCTCGGCTCCTCCTGCCCCACTCAGGAGAGACGCTCCTGCACCAGTTCCCGCACCCGGCCCGCGTCCGCCTGCCCACGGGTAGCCTTCATCACGGCCCCGATGATCACACCCATCGGGCCCATATTGCCCTCCTTGATTTTCTGGGCGATATCGGGCTGTGCGGCAAGGGTGGCATCAATGACCTCCAGCAGCGGGCCGTCATCGGAGACGACTTCCAGCCCGCGCGCGGTGACGACCTCCTCCGGGGACCCTTCTCCGGCGAGCACCCCCTCGAGGACCTGCCGGGCGAGCTTGTCGTTCACCCGACCGGAGTCCACCAGGGCCTGCAGTTGCGCGACCTGCTCTGGGCTCACGCTGAGTTCCGCCAGTTCCACCCCGCTCGTCTTGGCGGTCCGGGCCAGCTCACCCATCCACCACTTCCGCGCGGCGGGAGCCGGAGCGCCGGCGGACACGGTCGCCTCGATCAGGTCGAGCGCACCGGCGTTGACGGCGTCACGCATCTCCTCCTCGGAGTAACCCCACTCCGCACGCAGCCTCCGACGGCGCAGGGCCGGCAGCTCGGGCAGGCTCGCCCTGATCTCCTCCACCCATTCCCGCGGCGGTGCCAGCGGCACCAGATCCGGCTCCGGGAAGTACCGGTAATCGTCCGCATCCGACTTGATCCGCCCCGAGGACGTACTGCCGGTGTCCTCGTGGAAGTGACGCGTCTCCTGCAGAACGGAACCTCCGCCGTCGAGGACGGCCGCCTGGCGGGAGACCTCGTACCGCACCGCCCGCTCGATCGAGCGGAAGGAGTTCACATTCTTGGTCTCGGTGCGGGTGCCGAGCGGGGCGTCCGGTGTGGCGCGCAAGGAGAGGTTGACGTCGGCGCGGACGTTGCCGCGCTCCATTTTCGCCTCGGATACACCCAGGGTGCGGAAGATGTCCCGTAGCGCCGAGACATAGGCCCGGGCGACCTCGGGGGCGCGAGCGCCGACGCCGGTGATGGGTTTGGTGACGATCTCCACCAGCGGGATCCCGGCACGGTTGTAATCCACGAGGGAGTGGTCGGCCCCGTGAATCCGCCCGGAGCCACCCACGTGGGTGTTCTTGCCGGCGTCCTCCTCCATATGGGCGCGCTCGATCTCCACGCGGACGATCTCGCCATCCTCGAGCTCGACGTCCAGGTATCCCTCGTAGGCGATCGGCTCGTCGTACTGCGAGGTCTGGAAGTTCTTCGGCACGTCCGGGTAGAAGTAGTTCTTCCGGGCGAACCGGCAGTTCTCGGCAATCTGGCAGTTCAGGGCCAGGCCGATGCGGATGGCGTACTCCACCGCCGTGCCGTTCACCACTGGCAGTGCACCCGGCAGGCCGAGCGAGACCGGGGTGACGGCACTGTTCGGCTGGGCCCCGAAGTGGGCCGGCGCGGCGTCGAACATCTTCGTGGCCGTGCCGAGCTCCACGTGCACCTCGATGCCGAGCACGGGATCGAACCGGGCGATCGCATCGTCGTAGTCGACCAGTGCAGTCATCGGGTCACCTCTGCTGTTGTGGCGGGCTGGGCCGTCAGCTCCGGGGCGTGAGCGAGCACGGGTGCGCCGTCGGCGGCGAGCAGGCGTGCCTCCAGGGCGGCGCCCACCCGGTACAGCCGCTCGTCGGCACGGGCCGGGGCGAGGATCTGGAAGCCGACCGGCAGACCGTCGTCGGAGAGCCCGCTGGGCAGGGAGATGCCGGGGATCCCGGCGAGGTTCGCCGGGATGGTGGCGACGTCGTTGAGGTACATCGCCATCGGATCGTCCACCTTCTCCCCGAACCGGAACGCCGTCGTGGGTGCGGTCGGCGAGACGAGCACATCGGCAGCCTCGAAGGCGGCCGCGAAGTCCCGTTGGATGAGGGTGCGCACCTTCTGCGCGGAACCGTAGTAGGCGTCGTAGTACCCGGCCGAGAGGGCATAGGTGCCGAGAATGATGCGGCGCTTGACCTCCGGGCCGAACCCGGCGCCACGCGTGGCGGCCATCACGCGCTCGGCGGTGACCGGACCTTCGGCCGGTTCCACCCGCAGACCGAAGCGCATCCCGTCGAACTTGGCGAGGTTGCTGGACGCCTCCGAGGGCAGGATCAGGTAGTAGGCGGCCAACGCTGCCGAAAAGCTCGGGCAGGAGACCTCCACCACCTCGGCGCCGGCGGCGCGCAACTGCTCCAGGGAGGCCTCGAAGCTAGCGCGCACTCCCGGCTGGTACCCCTCGCCACCGAGTTCACGCACCACACCCACGCGCAGGCCGGTGAGGTCACCTGCACTGCCCTCGCGGGCCGCGGCGGTGTAGGACGGCGCCTTGCCCGGCAATGAGGTGGAGTCGCGCGGGTCGTGCCCGCCGATCACGTCGTGCAGCAGGGCGGAGTCCAGCACGGTGCGCGAGCAGGGCCCGGCCTGGTCGAGGCTCGATGCCAGCGCGATCAACCCATACCGGGAGACCGATCCGTAGGTGGGCTTGATGCCGACGGTGCCGGTGACCGCGGCCGGCTGGCGGATGGAGCCACCGGTGTCGGTGCCGATCGCGAGCGGCGCCTCGTAAGCGGCCACCGCGGCGGCAGAGCCACCGCCGGAGCCGCCGGGGATGCGGTCCAGGTCCCACGGGTTCCGGGTGGGGCCATATGCGGAGTGCTCGGTGGAGGAGCCCATGGCGAACTCGTCCATGTTCGTCTTGCCGAGGATCGGCATGCCGGTGGCCCGTAGGCGTTCCACCAGCGTGGCGTCGTACGGCGGGATCCAGTTCTCCAGGATCTTCGAGCCGGCCGTGGTCGCCTGGTTCTTGGTCACCACGACGTCCTTGACGGCGATCGGCACGCCGGCCAGGTACGGCAGGTCCTCGCCCGCGGCGCGTCGGGCGTCCACGTCGGCGGCGGCGGCGAGGGCTTCGTCGGCGTTCACGTGCAGGAAGGCGTGCACGTCGCCGTCCACGGCGGCGATCCGGTCCAGGTGCGCCTGGGTGGCCTCCACGCTGGAGACCTCACCGGCGCGGAGCCGGTCGGCGAGACTCGCGGCACTCAGGCGGGTCAGGTCGCTCACGCCAGCCCCGCTCACTGCTCGTCTCCCAGAATCTGCGGCACTGCGAACTGACCGTCCTCGGCATCCGGCGCCTGCGCGAGAATGTCCTCGATCGGCAGGGTCTGGCCCACCACATCGTCTCGGAGCACATTGGTCAGCGGAATCGGGTGGCTCGTTGCGGGCACGTCGTCGCCGGCGATCTCAGAGACCTCCGCGACGGCCTGGACGATCACGTCGAGGTCGCCCGCGAGGCGGTCGGTCTCCTCGGGTGTGAGGTCGATCCGGGCCAGCGCGGCCAGGCGCGCGACCTCGTCTGCATTGATGGTGGACATGGCGGCGAGTCTACCGACGCTGAGTGCACTGCTGACCGAGCTGGAACAGGATCAACCCATCGGCGCGAGTCCGACTCTGGCCACCTGGATCAGGTCGACCGCATCGATCACGACGCCCTCAGGTACGTCGCGAACAGCCGGGTCGACCCAGATGCCAGCCCCTGCATGCCACGGCAGGAACTCCAGCACCAGGCCATGCTCGCGGATCTGCTGCCGCTGCGCAGTCACGTCGATATCCCAGACACGACCGTGCCAGAAGTGATCACTCACCACATCGGCCCCGACCACGGCCCGGGCGATATCTCCAGTCCAGGCCACCTGCACGAGCACCCGGTCGGCACCCTCGAAGAGTCCGTCCGGTACGTCGACGCGGACCCGGGCTGCGGCTGAGAAGTCCGTCGGTGCGCTGAGCCGGTTCATCGAGCCGCCACGCCTCAACTCCGGCACCGACCAGCCAGCAGGTGTGAGGTCACTGAGCAGACGGTGCCGGCCGGCCACCTGCGGCTCGATTCGCCACCTGCGCCAGAGGCCGAGGTGGTCACCCGTGCCAGACACGGAGGCCTCCACTGAGGAGAGGGCGCCCGGTGCCGGGAGAAACGAGAGTGTGACGGCGGAATCGGTGTGCAGGACCAGTTCTCGGTCGCGGGTGTAGATCGGTGCATCGGAGAGCACCAAACGGTCTCGCCCGCCCAGCTCCAACCGGTAGAGCCGGTCGGCGGTCGACTCGTCGAGAACCAGGATGCGCACCCCGGGCAGCTCGATCACGGCCTCAGGACCGGGGGTATCGACGGTCACGATCGTGCCGCCGGCCGCTGTGCCACCGATGCTGGTCACACCCGTCCCAGCGACTGACACATCACCGTCGAACGCAAGCTCGACCGGGATACCGCCGCTGGCGCTGACCACCACGATCTCGCCATCGTCGTCGCTGATCCGGGTGACCAGCTGGGCGGTCGCGCTCCGGAGGGTCAGGCTCTCAGTGAGCGGATAGCGCAGCGGCCAGGCCATGCTGACCCCCGCCGGGATGTCGATGGGGCGGGTCGGTGCCGTGATGGTGGCGTCGTCGAAGTCGATGGTGAGCTGCACGCCTGCCTGCGCCGCCAGCGGGCGCCTGGCCGGCTGGTAGGTGGACAGGAAGAGATAGCCGCGCTCGCCATCGGCCCGCACCGCCCAGCGCAGTTCACCCGGATCCTCGCTGCCACCTCCGACGACGGCCTGCATCGTGGCGATGGCGGGGCCGTCGGCCTGGAGCCAGAGGTGCTGGCGCCGGAGTTGGTGGTAGTGCTCCCGAACCTGACCATGCTCGCCGATCGGGGCGTGGAAGTCGTAGGTGCGCGTCGGCACGTCATTCGGGTAGCCGGTGGCGTGCGACTCCTGCTCAGTGCCGTTCGGTCCCCTTCGCTGCGTTCCGCCGGCGTACATGTAGTAGCCCTGCCAGGTCGATCCGCTGCCGATCTTTGCGAGCGCGAGCGCGGCCACATCATCAGGCCGCACGAGTGGTCGCCGGTGGTATGCCACGTGCATTCCACCACCGAGCTCGCAGGTGGCGAACGGAAGTGCGGCATCGTCCCTGAGTGGAACAGCGCCTGGCTCGAGGACGATCCCGTCGAGCGTCTCGCGCAGATCCTTGCCCACACTCAGGTCGTCACGCACCTGGCTGTAGCGGAAATGAGACGCCGCAAACTCCGGCCACTCGGTGGCCGAGTCCTCCCAGAATCCGTCCGCATACGCGCTGTAGACCGGGAGCAGCGTCTGCGGGACCTGCGCACCGCCCCAGCCCGTTGCGGTCCATATCGGGACGTGCAAGCCGAGCTCTTCGGCGATCGTGCGCAGCGTCGCGAGATGGTGCGGTTGGTCGTACAGCTCGTTCTCGATCTGGACGGCCACGACGGGGCCGCGATCACCGTGGGTCAGTCCGGCAAGCTGGGCGATGGTCTCGCTGTAGAGCGTGCGCACCAGGTCGAGATAGGCCGGGTCGTTGGTCCGCATCGGAAGGCCGAGGGCCACGAGCCAGTCCGGGAAGCCGCCGTAGCGAGCCTCCCCGTGCGACCAGGGGCCCATCCGGACGAGGACATCGAGCTCGTGAGTTGCGGCCAGCTGGATGAAGGCGCGCAGGTCACGATCGCCGTCCCAGCAGAATTCTCCTGGCTGTGGTTCGTGCACCTGCCACATCACGTAGGTGGCGACAGTGTCGAGCCCCCCGGCACGAGCCTTGCCCAGCACTTCCGACCACCGTTCCCGCGGCAACCGGTGGTAATGGATCTCCCCCGTGATGGGCAGCCACGGCCGACCGGCTCGCTCGAGCCATCGACTGGTCACCTCGATCCGGTCCGGCGCCCCCGCAGGGTCGCCGAACGGCAGCTCGCCGCGCCGCGGTTCAGGCCCGGCAGCAGCGTGTACCCGCGGGGTGTTGGGCAGGGATGAGGCGTTGCTGCCGGTGCGCATCAGGTGAGAGTAGAGGGAGCTCGCTAGCGCACGCGATAGGTGATTCCACGCAATCCATGGACAAATCCGCGACCGACCATGCGGACATCCGGCACGGCTACGGTAGTGCTGTGTCAGCCGAATCGCCGTTACCCGAGATCACCCCGGACACCAAGGACTGGACCTGGGTGGTGGATCGCCGCTGCCCGGATTGCGGTGCCGAGGTGGGTGTACTCGACCTGACGCAGATCCCGGGCGCTCTGCGCACCCAGCTGGAGGTCTGGCCGGTGGTGCTGCAACGCACTGAGGTGGCCGAACGTCCGGCACCACAGACGTGGTCCACCCTGGAGTACGCCGCCCATGTGCGCGACGTCCTGGGCGTCTTCGATGAGCGGCTCACCCTCCTGCTGGACGAGGATGACCCGGTCTTCGAAGACTGGGACTCGGACGCGGCTGCCGCGGCAGGTCAGTACCTGCAGGAGGATCCGGCACAGGTGGCCGAGCAGATCGCCGACCGCGGTGCGGCGCTGGCGGCCGCGATCGAGGCAGTACCCCCGGAGGCAGCCGATCGCCCCGGACGGCGCAGCAACGGATCGGTGTTCACCGTCACCTCCCTGATGCAGTACCTGCTGCACGACCTGATCCACCACGCGTGGGACGTGACCGACGGCCGGCCAGGTCCGGGTTCGGGCAGCTCACGGGCGGGCGAACCGGAGCCGGTGGAGCCGCCTCCCTTGCAGACCTTCGCCCATCGGCACCGCCGGGTTCTGGGGATCGCGCTGGCAGTGGTGGCACTCGCGCTGGCCGCAGCGTATGTGTTCATCGTTCCTCCACAAACCGACAGCAGCGGACTCCAGGCAGACATCGTGCGATGGAGCGTGCCCGGATGTTGGTCGCTGATCTGCGCTGCGGCGCTGTGCTGGGCACTCGACGCGAAGCAGAAGGTCACCACCGTGATGGCCTATGCGGCCCTACTCGCGTGGTTGGCCTACCTGGCCGCGCGCCTGCTCTGAAGGCAGAGCCTGCTCCGCGGCGACGTTCCTTCCACGGCGACCGCACGCTGAGGCAGAGCCCGGCGTGGCCGAGCCTTGACGGTCAGTTGCGTCATTGCACATGCTCGGCTCGCGACGCCTTGCGGAACTGGGACGGGCTGGTGCCGCTGACGGCCCGGAACTGGCGGGAGAAGTAGAACTCGTCGGTGTAGCCCACCGACCGGGCGATCTCAGCGACTGTCCGGGACGTGGTGACCAGCATCACCCGGGCGCGGGCCATCCGGGTGCGGGTGAGGTAGTCGAGGACGCCGCCACCGGTCGCCTGCCGGAACAGGGCCGCCAGGTGGGAGGTGCTCAGTCCCACGTGCGCAGCGACATCGGGCACCCGGACCGGCTCCTCCAGGTGTTCCAGGAGGTACTCACGGGCCCGTTGGACCGGCCCCGCCTCATCCCGCGGTCCCGCGAGCCGGTCAGCACCCAGCTGGGCGAACACGTACCACGCCGCACCCGCCGCTGCCATCAGGGAAGGAGCGGTCTCGTCCCTTTCGAGCGCCTGGACCACCTGCTCCATCAGATGAACCACGCGCGCGGGATCGTGCAGGTCGACCACTCGTCGCGAACTGCCCGACATCGGCGCGAGCAGGTCCGGGAGATCCGAGCCCGTGGCATGAAGCCACCACAACGTCCAGGGATCGCCGGCATCCGCGCGGTAGAGGTGCCCCGTTCCCGGCGGCAGGACCAGCGCTTGGCCCACCCGCACCGGCACCGTCTCCCCGTCCACGTCACACCAGCCTCGGCCATCGGTGCACACCAGCACCACCGCCTCCCGGGCTCCTTGTGGCCGGGAGCGGCCATGGTTGGCGGCGTGCGGGAAGTAGCCGGCGTCGGTCACGAGCAGCCGGGACGTCAGACCGGACTGAGTTGCGCGGGTCACCAGCGGGCGCGGCAGCACACGCATGCGCTGCCCGGGGAAACCGTCCCTCGTGTACGTCACCATCGGTCCAGTCTGCCCCACGGTCAGCGCTCGGATCATCGAATCGTCCAGGAAGTTCGCACGATCAGACATTCCTGATGCGCCTCACCGGCGCCTAGCGTCGAGGCATGCTCACAGAGGAGCCGACGCTCACCCTCCCGGCCCGGCCCGGCGACCAGGCCGATGCACCCGTCGCTGTCTGGCGCGAACCGCTGCCGCTGCGTACCTACCACCCGGCGCCGCCCTCGGACCTGCCCGCCTATCTCGATGGCCGCGTCTATCAGGGCTCCTCGGGGCGGGTGTACCCGCTGCCCTTCCACGACCGGATCGAATCCGAACCCACAACGCACCAGTGGGACGCGATCCACCTGGAGAACGCGTGGATCCGGCTGGTGATCCTGCCCGAGCTGGGCGGCCGGATCCACCTGGCGATCGACCGCCACTCGGGCGCCGAGATCTTCTACAACAATCCGGTGATCAAACCCGCACTCGTCGGCCTGGCCGGGCCCTGGATCGCCGGCGGCATCGAACTCAACTGGCCCCAGCACCACCGACCCGCCACCTACCTGCCCACCGACACCCACATCACCCACGAAGACGACGGTTCGGTCACCGTCTGGTGCTCCGACCACGACCCCTTTGACCGGATGAAGGGGATGCACGGGGTCCGCCTCCGCCCGGACCGTTCCACCATCGAGCTGCGGGTGCGCCTGTACAACCGCACGCCGCTGACGCAGACCTTCCTGTGGTGGGCGAACGTGGCCGCACGTACCCACCGGGACTTCCAGTCCTTCTTCCCCAGCGACGTTCACATCGTGGCCGATCACGCCAAGCGCGCCATCACCGCCTTCCCCGCCGCGGATCGGCCCTACTACGACATCGACTATCCGAGCCGGGCACACCACACTTTCACCGCGGCCGACGGCGCCCTCGTGTCCGGGGACCGCATCGACTGGCCGGACAACATCCCCGTGCCCACCTCCTACATGGTCACCCACTCTGATCACGATTTCTTCGGAGGCTACGACCACGCCACCAGCCTGGGTTTCGTGCACGTGGCCGACCGGCGCATCGCCGTCGGGAAGAAGCAGTGGACGTGGGGCGAGTCGCGCTTCGGCCGCGCATGGAACCGCAACCTCGCCGATGACGACTCCGCCTATGTCGAACTCATGGCTGGAGTGTTCACCGACAACCAGCCCGATTTCGCCTTCCTCGCCCCCGGTGAGACGAAGGTGTTCTCCCAGGTCTGGTATCCGCTGCGGGATATCGGGCCCGTCACCGAGGCCACGGAGGAGGCGGCGCTGCGGGTCCGGCTGGCCGGCGGCACGCTCGCCATCGGCGTGATCTCCACCTCGACTCGGCCGGGGGCGTTGCTGGAGGTGCTGGACCCTGACGGCACGGTGATCGCCGACCGGGTCGCCGATCTCGATCCGGCCACGCCGGTGCAGTGGGAGGTCGCCGCCGACGGCGCAGCACCGCTGACCGTACGCGTGCGCCATGGCGAGCAGGTGCTGGTGAGTCAACCGACGGCGCAGGCTCGCCAGGGTGAGCAGGGTGAGCAGGGTGAGAGTGTCGAGGTGCTGGCAGCGACGGAACCTGCGCCCCCGGCGCAGGTGGACACCGTCGAAGAGCTGCTCGATATCGCCGGTCACCTGCAGCAGTACCGCCACGCCAGCCGCTCCCCCGAGCCGTACTGGGCGGAAGCGCTACGGCGGGAGCCGGGCCACGCGGGGGTGAGCACCGCCGTCGGGATCGCGCGCCTGCGGCAGGGGCGCCTCGGTGAGGCGGAGACACACCTGCGCACCGCCGTCGGCAGACTCACTGCCTACCACCCCACCCCCAGCGATGTGACGGCGCTGTATCACCTGGGCCTGGTGCTCGCCCTCGGCGAGCGCCCGCAAGAGGCGTACGGCCTGTTCGCTCGCGCCTCCTGGAACCGGCTGTGGCGGGCACCGGCCGGATACGAGATGGCGCGGCTCGACGCCACCGCCCGGCGGGATACGACCGCGCTGCACCGGCTGGACGATGTGCTGCGCGTGGAGCCGGAACACCTGCAGGCGCGCACGCTGCGGGCACTGCTGCTGCGCCGCACCGGGCGTACCGGGGATGCCGCGGCCGAACTGGCTGCGCTGGCCGGCCTCGACCCGCTTCACTGGTGGTCGCGGGACCTTGCCGGCCAGGAACTGCACACCGACGCCCTCACCTGCCTGGACATCGCGAGCGAATACGCGAGCGTCGGCTGCCTCGACGAGGCGCTCCGGGTGATGGAGACGGCCGTCGACCGTGATCGCGGACGCGCCCTGGGGCAACCCTCGGTCACCGCCCTGGCGCACCTGCACCGTGCCGATCTGCTGGAGCGGTCCGGCGACGAGGTCGCCGCCCAGCGCGCCCGTCAGGACGCTGCCGGGGCCGATCGCACCTGGTGCTTCCCGGGACGACTCGAGGACGCCGTCATGCTCACGCGGGCCGTCCAGCGTCACCAGGACGCGGTGGCCCAGGTACTGCTCGGCCACTGGCTGTACGCCTCCGGACGTCAGCAGGAGGCCCTGACGGCGTGGGAGACCGGAGCCCGGGAGGCGGGGGACGCCGTCGTGCACCGCAACATCGGGCTCGCACTGGTGACAGAGGCGGATGATCTGGACGGCGCCCGAGCCGCCTACGACCGAGCACTCGCCCTCGCTCCAGGTCACCCACGGATCCTGCGGGAGAGCGACCAGCTGGACCGGCGACGCGCCATGCCGGTGGCCGCGCGGTTGCGGGCCATCAGCGACGCCCCGCAGGCGGTGGCCGAGCGCGACGATCTCGCCGCCGAACTGGCGCACCTGCTTGTCTGCTCCGGGGATGCGGTCGCAGCGCACCGGATCCTCAGCGGGCGGCAGTTCCAGCCGTGGGAAGGCGGCGAGGGTGAGGTGCTGCGGGTGTGGGAACGCACCTGCACCGCTCTCGCCCGCACCGCCCTGACCGCGGGCAGGCTCGACGAGGCGGCGCAGTCGGTGGCCGGGGCCCTCACGCCGCCGGCCACGCTCGGGGAGGATCGGCACCCGCTCGCCACGACCGCTGGGCTGCAACTGCTCACGGGTGACGTGGCGGCTGCCGCGGGCAGAACCGAGGACGCCGAACGGGCCTGGTCGATCGCCGCCGCTCAGGTGGGTGACTTCCGCACGATGAGCGCCAGCCGCCACAGCGAGGCGACCTACCACAGCGTGCTCGCCCTGCGGCGCCTCGGCCGCGCTGACGAAGCCCGTGCCCTCGCCGCGGACCTCCGGGCGTTCACCGACGAGTTGGCCGCCTCCACGCCCGGTATCGACTACTTCGCCACCTCGCTGCCGGAGATGCTGCTCTTCCCGCCTGACCTGAGCGAACAGCGCGACGTGCGCGTGCAGTTCCTGCGCGCCCAGCTGGACCTGCTGGACGGCGATATGCCGGCGGCGCGAGCGCTGTTGACCGAGATCCTGACCACCGTGCCCGACCATCCCGAGGCCCACGACCTGCTCGCCACGATCGAGGAGCGAGAATGACCTACTCCCCCGTACCGATCCCGGACCATCTGCCTGACCGGTTGACACTGACTCTCTGGGACTTCTCCTGGTTCGTCCGCACTGGACCGGGTGAGCCGTTCGAGGATCTCGACCAGGCATTCGCCGAGGCCGTCGAGCGCGGGTACAACACCATCCGCATCTGCGCGATGCCGTATCTGTTGTTCGGTTCCGGACTCGATACCTCGGCGCTGCACCTCGGATCGATGGGTGGCGAGTACGCCCAGCGGGTGCGCTGGTACGACGTGGCCGCCGAGACAACCATCGACGCCCGTGAGCACCTGCTGGAGCTGTTCCGGGCGGCGAAGCGTCATGACTGCTTCGTGATCGTCTCCTCCTGGGAATACCAGCAGAGCCCGGCATTCGCTGCCACACCTCAGTGGTACGAGGCCCTGCATGCGGTCGAACCCGAGGAGCGGGCCGTGGAGCTGGCCCGGGCAGAGTCCGCCCTGGTGGACTTCCTCACCGAGCACGATCTGGCGGACCGGATCGCCTTCGTGGAGCTGCACAACGAGGTCCAAGTCGGTCATCTGACCGAAGGCCTCAGCGGCGAGCGTGATGACATGGTGCTGGCCCTGCACGACCGCCTCGAGCGCGGCCTGGACGTGTTCCACACGCTGCAGCCGCATGTGCCGGTCACGGTGAACTATGCGGGCGTTCCGGTGGGTGCCATGCGCGGGATTCCCCGCAATGCGGACGTGCTCGTGGTGCACCCCTACACCTACGGGGTGCTGGACGCCCTGATCGAGGCGTACGGCCTGCGGGGGCCCCTCGAGGACTATGCGCAGGAGGCCGCCCGCCGGGACCTGCTGCGCCCGGGGGCCCCGGACGTGACCGAGTGGACGGCGGGCGAGGCCTGGCGGATGCACGCCATGATCGTGAGCAAGCCGGAGATCTACACCCACGACTGGTGCGACCCGCAAGCGTTCGATCGCTGGCTCTACGACCACTACGGCGAGCACCGGCTCGCGATGGACTCCCGTCTCACGCTGTGGCTGGAGACCGCCGCCGATCAGGCGGCCGCCCGCCAGATCCCGCTCGTGCTCGGCGAAGGCTGGGTCGGCTACACACCCAAGGACAGCCGGTTCGAGGAGGGACCGGTCGGCGCACAGATCTGCCGCCGGGCCATGGCCGAGTCCGCCCGCGTCGGCGCGTGGGGCTCAATCGTGTGCTCCAATGCCGCGCCTCAGCACGCGATGTGGGCCGATGTCGGCCTGCAACAGGAGGCAAACGCGATCTTCACCCGAGCCTGATCCACCCCACCACCCCCCACGCGCCGGCACGGCGCACAGCCCAGGAGGTTCGACGATGAACACCACCACCCGCACCAGCCCGGTCTCCCGGCGAGGATTTCTCCTCGGCGCGAGCGCCCTCGGTACCAGCGGTCTGCTGGCCGGTTGCCTCGGTTCCGAAGGAGCACCGGAAGAGACCACCGGCACCGACGAGACGTCCGGGTCGAGCGAGCCGTCCGGCCCGGTCACATTGCAGAACTCGCAGTCCGATCCGGCGCCACGGGAGGCGCTGGAGACCCTGATCGGCGACTACCCCGGCGATGCCGAGATCAACACGGTCGCGATCGAGCAGTTCCGCGCTCAGCTGTCCACCTACCTCACCTCCGCCAACCCACCGGATGTCCTCACCTGGTACGCCGGCTCGGTGGCCCGTGACTACGCAGCCGAAGGGCTGCTGCTCGACGTCTCGGACATGTGGGAGGGCGACGGAGCGTGCGCGAACTTCTCCGACGCACTACGCGAGCTGTCCTCCGCCGAGGACGGCAGCCAGATCTTCGTCCCGACGAACTATTACTGGTGGTCGATCTTCTACAAGAAGTCCGCCTTCGAGGAGTGGGGCGTGAGCGCACCGGAGACCTGGGAGGACTTCCTCGGCCTGTGTGAAGACCTCAAGGGCAGGGGTGTGAGCCCGCTCGCCAACGGCATCGGCTCCACGCCGTGGATGGCCTCGGGCTGGTTCGACTACCTGAATCTGCGCATCAACGGCGCCCAGTACCACCGGGAGCTCCTCGCCGGTGAGCACGCCTTCACCGACCCCGAGGTGGAGGCCGTGCTCGAGGAGTACACGAAGCTCATTCCCTACTTCGACCCGGATATGGCCTCATACTCCTACCAGGAGGCCGTCACGCCGATGGTGCAGAACGAATCGGCCATGTACCTGATCGGGGCGTTCGTCACGCAATTCTTCCCGGAGGACCAGCGCGACGATCTGGACTTCTTCTCGGTGCCGCCGATCAACCCCGACGTCCCCAGTGCCGAGGAAGCACCCACCGACGGCTACTTCGCTGCCTCCGGCACGGACAACCCGGAGGGCACGAAGGAGTTGCTCGCCTACCTCGCCTCGGCACAGTCGCAGCAGACGTTCATCGAGATCTCCGGCTCCTCGAACCTGCCCACCCACCCGGATGTGGACACCTCCGGATTCTCCCCGCTGGTGCAGAAGGGGATCGAGCTGCTGAACAGCACCGAGGAGATCACCCAGTTCTTCAACCGGGACTCCTCCGATGCACTGCAGGCGACGGCGGACGATGCGTTGACGAGGTTCCTCGCCGATCCCTCCGACATCCCGGGCATCCTGGAGGGCTGGCAGGCCGCCGCTGAGCGGGTCTGGGACCAGTGACGGCAGCAGCCGCAGCGGAACGAACCACCGCCCCCACCTCCGGCGGCCCGCGCCCACCCATGGCACGGTGGGCACGGGTGTTCCGCCGGGTGCCGTGGGTGGTGTGGGTGTTCCTGCTCGTGCCGCTGGCCGTCGAGGCCTTCTGGGTGTTCTGGCCGGCGATGAACTCGTTCTCGCTCTCCTTCACCCGGTGGAACGGCGTCGGTGCGGCCGAGCCGGTGGGGCTGGGCAACTACCAGGATCTGATGTCCGACCCGACGTTCCAGACGGCGTTGCGCAACAACGTCATCTGGGTGATCGGCTTCGGCGGTCTCTCAGTAGTGATCGGGCTGGCGCTGGCGGTGCTGCTGAACCGGCCCGGGCGGGGTATCGGGTTGTACCGGGCGGCGATCTACCTGCCGATGGTGTTCTCCCTCGCCGTCACCGGACTGTTCTGGCGAGTGCTGTACTCCCCCGACGGCCTGGTGAACTTCTCGCTCGAGACGGTCGGTCTCGGCGTGCTGGAACGGCAGTGGCTGGCCGATCCGGACGTCGCGCTCTACGCCGTGCTGGTGGCGGCGGTGTGGCGGCAGGTCGGCTACATCATGGTGCTCTACCTGGCCGGTCTCAAGGGTGTGGACCCATCGCTGGAGGAGGCCGCTGCGATGGACGGGGCGAACCGGTGGCAGCGGTTCACCCGCATCGTGATGCCGCAGTTGCGCAGTGTCAACGCCGTGGTCTTCGCGGTCACGGTAATCGACTCGTTGCGCACCTTCGACATCGTGTGGGCGATGACCCGCGGCGGCCCGTACAACTCCACCCACCTGCTGAGCACCTACATGTTCGAGCAAGGCTTCACGCTGGTGAATCTCGGCTATGGCTCGGCGATCGCCGTCGTGATCTTCGCCCTCGCGATCGTATTCATCGTCAGCTATCTCGTCCGTTCCATCCGGCAGGAGGAGTCATGACTGCTGTGACCGAATCGAGGAGCAAGCGCCGCGCGATCGGGCAGCGTTCCCCCTGGTTCCACGTGCTGATGATCCCGTTCACGCTGCTCTGGGTGGCACCGATGGTGTTCGTGCTGATCGTCGCGATGCGCCCGTTCTCCGACATCGTCTCCCGTGGTCTGAGCGCTCTGCCCGCCACCCTGAGCTGGGAGGGTTTCGAGACTGCGCTGACCACCGGCGGCATCGGTGGGGCGCTGCGCAACTCGGCGATCGTGACGGTCGTGGCGGTGGTGCTCTCGCTGTTCCTGGCCTCACTCGCCGCGTACGCGTTGAGCCGGTTCCGGATCCCGGGCCGCACTGTCATCCTGCTGCTGATGCTGGCCGGAAACCTGCTGCCCCCGCAGATCCTGCTCATCCCCGTCGCGAAGATCACCGAGGCCCTGGGGATCTACGACACGCTGTTCGCGCTGATCATCGTCCAGGTGGGCTTCGGTCTCGGCTTCTACACCTTCGTGCTGCACGGGTTCATGCGTGCCCTGCCAAACGAGGTGTTCGAGGCGGCGCGCATCGACGGAGCGGGTCCGGTGCGCATCTACGCGCTCATCGTGCTGCCGTTGGCCCGGCCATCCCTGGCGGCACTCACGGCGTTGGCGACGACCTGGGTCTTCAACGACCTGATCTGGGCGATGACCGTGTTGCGCACGGAGGACAACTTCCCGATCACTGCGGCGCTGCTGAACCTGCAAGGCGGGTTCGTCAGCCAGTGGAACGTGGTGGCTGCCGGTGCAGTGATCGCGGCGATCCCCACCGCCGTGGTGTTCTTCATCTTCCAGAAGCAGTTCGTCTCCGGGCTGCTCGTCGGAGCCAACAAATGAGAATCCCGACGGAGTCCGGCACCCTGGTCTTCGAGGTCACCGAGGCAGGGCCGTACCTGCGCAGCTGGGGACCCAATGGCGGCTCACTGCCAGCACCGGGGCACGCGTCGTTCCTGACCCGCCACGACGCACTGCCGACGGTGCTGACGGCGGCTGGGACCCGCCACGTGCACCGGGGCGAGCTGCTCGCCCACCGCGCGGACGGTCGCACCGGGGTGCGCCTCGTCCCGGGTGAGACCACGATCAGCGAGGACGGGACGCGAACCCGGCTGTGCGCCGTCTGGCGGGGTGAGGGCCTCGAGGTGACGGTGTACGTGGAAGGCGACACCCGGCATGACGCGGTGGCTCAGTGGGCTGAGATTCGCAGCACGAGCCAGGAGCCGCTGTGGCTCACCCGGGCGTTCGGCGGCGCGTGGGACCTGCCGGTGGGGCCGGGCGCGCGGGTGGGCGCCCTGGTGGGTGCCTGGAGCCGGGAGCTGACGCCGGTCACCGTGGACCTGCCGGCCGGCATATTCGGGCTCGGCAGCCGGCAGGGCGTCACCTCGCACACCTATGCGCCGGTGGTCACGCTCGTTCCGCGCGAGGGCGAGGGGGCGTATGCGGTGGCGCTGGCGTGGAGCGGCTCGTGGTCGATGACGATCGACGCCGCACCCTTCGCCGACCGGGTGCGGGTCGGCGCCGGTACCGACGACGAGACCGGCGTGATCCTGCTGGAGCCGGGGGAATCGTTCACCACCCCTCGTACGTACGCGATCCGCAGCGACGACGCAGGCGACCTCTCCCGGGCCTGGCACGCGTTCCAGCGCACCGAGCTGCGCCGGGACCGCTCGGCCCAGCACCACCCGGTGGTCTACAACTCCTGGTACGCCACCGAGTTCGACGTGCGGGTCGATCACCAGCTGGCGCTCGCCGAACGAGCGGCGGCGCTCGGGGCCGAGGTGTTCGTGCTCGACGACGGCTGGTTCCGCGGTCGGACTTCAGACGCCTCCGGGCTGGGCGACTGGCAGGTGGACACCTCGAAGTTCCCGGACGGACTCACCCCGCTGATCGACGGGGTGCGAGCACTCCGGATGCGGTTCGGCATCTGGGTGGAACCGGAGTGCGTGAACCCCGACAGCGACCTGTTCCGCACGCACCCGGACTGGGTGTACCGGGCCGGGGACCGGCCGCTGGTGACCTCCCGGAACCAGTACGTCCTCGACCTGGGCAGGCCCGAGGTGGAGGCGTTCGTGGCCGGCATGCTCCGCGACCTGCTCGGCGGGCACGACATCAGCTACCTGAAGTGGGACATGAATCGCCCCGTCAGCGACGGCGGCCGGCCCGGCGACCCGCACGGCGGCGAGTGGTCGGTCCAGCACACCCGCGCCTACTACCGGCTGCTGGAACTGGTGCGAGCAGAGTTTCCGCACGTGACCTTCGAGGCGTGCGCCTCCGGTGGTGGCCGCACCGATCTGGAGGTGCTGCGCCGCAGCGATGTGGTGTGGGCCAGTGACGAGACGGGTCCGCGGGACCGGTTGGCGATCCAGCACGGGTTCCTCTCCGTCTACGCCGCGAGCTGGCTGAGTTCGTGGGTGACCGATGAGCCGGATCGGCTCGATACCGCCGGTGAACCAGTCAGCCTGACGTTCCGGTTCCTGGTGGCCATGTGCGGGGTGCTGGGCGTGGGCGGGGACCTGCTCGCGTGGCCGGAGGACGACCGTGAGCTGGCGGCCTCACTCGTGGCGACCTATCGGCAGATCCGGGAGGTGGTGCTCGAGGGTGAGGTGCATCGCCACGGCGACCCGGCGGATCCGCAGTACGCCGTGGAGTACCGCACGTCCGGGCAGCGGGTGGTGATGGTCTTCACGCGTGGCGCGCACCGGTCACCGGTGCACCTGACCGGCCTTTCGGGCGGTGAGCACGTGGACACGCTCGGCCCGGATGGCACGCTTCACGACGCCGGTGCAGTCACAGCAGCGCAGTCGGCCGAGGGGCTGTGGGCTCCGCATCGCGCAGCGGGTGATGCGGACCTGCTCGTGCTCACCAGCCTCGGTGCCGGAATCTGACCTGCTGCCCGGGCCGAATCTGCGCGGAGGCATCGGCGGCGGCCTCGGTGAGCACCCCGATCACCGGGTAGCCGCCTGTCACCGGGTGGTCGGGCCCGAAGATCAACGGCTTCCCGTCCGGCGGCACCTGGATGCTCCCGCGCACCACGCCCTCCGACGCAAGCTCGCCGGGGCGTGCCCGTTCCAGTACCGGGCCGTCCAGACGCACCCCCACCCGGTCGCCGGTGTCGGTCACCGTGTACGGCTCGGACAGGAACGTCTCCACCGCGGCGGGTGTGAACCACTCCCGTCGCGGCCCGGGCAGCACGTCGAGCAGGAAGGGCATATGCGCAGACCCGTGGCCGGCGTCGATCGTCGGGACCGGGCCGGTCCCCGCACCGACGGCCAACATGTCCCCCGCCTGCACGGGCGGGGGCCCGAGCCCGGAGAGCACGTCGTGACTGGCCGATCCGAGCACGAGCGGCACGTCCAGCCCGCCCCGGACGGCCAGATAGCTACGTAGCCCCCACGGCGGAGTACGCAAGACCAGCTCGGCCCCGGCCGGGAGCATCACCACCGCTCCGGGCGGATGCACCATGCCGTCGGCCTTCAGCGGCGCCGATGCACCGGCGAGGGTCACGAGCACCTCCTGCTCGGCGCGCAGGTGTAACCGGCCCAGCATGATCTCCAGGGCCGGGGCATCATCAGAGTTGCCCAACCTCCGATTAGCGGCCACCAGGGCGCCCCGGTCAGCCGCCCCGGAGACCGGCACCCCGGAGGAGGCATGGCCGGCGCGGCCGAGGTCCTCGATCAGCACGAGCCCGGCATCCAGCACCCGCAGCATCAGCACACCTCCCGGAACTGGACCCGTGCCCCAGCCTGCAGCAGCGCGGGCGGGTCGGCCGTGACGTCGAACAGCACGGCGTCGGTACGTCCCAGCAGTCGCCAGCCGCCCGGGGAGGAGCGGGGGTAGACGGCGGCCCTGTCCCCCGCGATCGCCACAGCCCCGGCGGGTACAGACGTGCGCGGAGTGTCCAGGCGTGACACATGCAGAACCGGGTCGAGTCCGGAGAGGTAGGCGAAACCGGGCGCGAAGCCGAGGAAGTCCACGGTGTACGTCGTCCCGGTGTGCCGGGCGATCACCTCGGCCGTGCTCATGTGGGTGAGGCGAGCGACATCGTCCAGGTCTGGGCCGTCGTAGCGGACGTCAATGACCACCACATCGCCATCGCCCTCGTGGTCGCCGAGTCGGTTCACGCCCTCCGCCTGGGCACGTTCTGCTCGCGTGGTCTGCTCCGTCTGCTCAGCGAACGCCACCACCTCTGCAAGCGCCGACTCCTCGGCCACGGTCACCAGGACGGTCCGCGACGCGGGCACCACGTCCTGCACTCGGGCCAGCCGGCCCTGCGCCTGCGCAGCCTGGACAGCGCCGGCAAGAGCGTGCACGGCCGCCAGGTCGGCCACCTCGAACAGCACGGCTCGTTCCCCGCTGGGCAGTACGCGCAGGCTCATGTAAACGACACAGGGCTCAGGCCGGCTCGATCGAGAGCGGCACGCACGTGTGTAGCGATCGCGACGGCGCCGGGCGTATCCCCGTGCACACACAGGGTGCGAATGTCCAGCGAAACGGACGTACCGTCGTCAGCGATCATCGTGCCGGTGCGCAGCAGCTGCATCACACGCTCGGCGATCACGATGGGATCGTGCAGCACGGCGCCGGGCTGTTCCCGGGGGACGAGGCCGCCGTCGGAGGTATAGGCACGATCGGCAAATGCCTCCGGCACCGCGCCCAAGCCCGCTCTGCCTGCCAGGTCGAGCAGGAGGGAGCCCGGCGGACCGACGACGGCGAGCCCCGCCTCGGCCGCTGTCGTCACCACGGCCCGTGCATGCTCAGGATCGCGCGTGGCCGCGTGGTACAGCGCCCCGTGCGGCTTCAGGTAGGTCACCTGCGCCCCGACGGCGCTCGCCTCCTCGATCAGGGCGCGCACCTGAGTCCGCAGCTCGTTCGTGAGTACCGCTTCACTGATCACGACCGGCGCTCGCCCGAAGTTCTCCCGGTCCGGATACGCCGGGTGCGCCCCGATCCGTACCCCGTGGGTGAGCGCCACCGCACAGGTCGCTGCCATCGTGTCGGCATCTCCCGCGTGGCCGCCGCACGCGATGTTGGCGCTGGTCACGACACTGAGCATCGCGGCGTCATCGCCGACCCCCTCACCGAGGTCAGCGTTCAGGTCCAAAGTTCCCGATCGCATCGCTCGATGATCCCACGGGGGCCCGAGGGCCGGGGTCTGACAGGTGGCGCCCGGACCCTGTGATAGCCCGATCAGGCCACGAAGACCGCACGGCGAGCCGCCCGGCGCAGCGTCACCAGTACCGCATGGCCCGCCACCGCGACCCCGAGCACCGTGGTCACGGCCCGGGTGAGATCCCAGGGCAGGGACGTCACCACGCTGTAGGTGAGGAACCGGTGGAGGTTCTCGGTCACGGCAGCTCCGGGAATGAAGGAGATTTCGGTGGCCGCCCCGAGCAGGAAAGGCCAGAAGGACAGGTTCATCGCGATGCCGAACAGGACTGAAGCGAGTGCACCATAGGTGGCCAGCAAGACCAGCTCACCGACCCCACGCACGCGTACCTGGGCCCGGCCCCAGCCGATCCGGTGCGGAAGTAACCCCGCTCCGAGACCCACCCACGCGGCGCCGAGCATCTGGTAAGGCAGCCATGGGCCGACCCCGCCGGTCAGCAGCGCGGAGGCAAACAGAGTCGTCCCCCCAAGGAGGAACCCGAAACCGGGCCCGAAGACTCGCCCGCCGAGCACCAGCAGCACGAACACGGTCTCCACGCCCCCGGTCCCGGCCGCCAACGGCCGGATCAGGGCACCGACTGCGGCGAGTAGCCCAAGCATTGCCACCGCCCGCACGTCCATCCCGCCGTCGCTGACCGCTGTGGCCACCACCAGCAGGGACGCGCCGAGGACCACCCCGAGCACCAGGGGTGCCGTCGCATCCCCGTCCAAGACAGCTCCCGCATCCACGAGCAGCGGCCAGGCGAACGCCAACAGGCCAACTGCAGAGACCAGCACGAGCGAGACAGTCAGTCGCGGCCCCACGGGCACGGCGCGGGCCGCCAGCCACGGCCGGTCCGAGACCACAGTCACCTCGAACTCCCCAGATCCCCCGGCAGCGCGGCGCGCACTTCGTCCACGGTGAGCCACGGCGCCGGGCTGAGCACCTTCGCCACCTGCGGTGCGAACAGTGCCGAATCGGCGAGCACCGCACGTGCAGGCCCCTCCGCCACGACCTCCCCCGCGGCGAGTTGGACCACGCGGTGCGCCACCTGTGCTGCGAACTCGACGTCATGAGTGGCCACCAGTACCCCTCGACCCTGCGCTGCCAACTCACGCAGCATCATCACCAGGTGACGTTTCGAGATGTAGTCCAGGCCGCGGGTGGGCTCGTCCAGCAGCAGGACCTCGGGTTCCCGAACCAGTTGAATCGCCACGGCGAGTGCGAGTCGCTGCCCCTCGGAGAGGTCGCGTGGGTTTGCCTCCTCGGGCACGCCGGGCAGAAGGCGATCCAGCACGGTACGGGTGGCGCCCGCGGGTCGGGCGGCAGCCTCATCGGCGGTGCGGCACTCCTGAGCCACGGTGAGCAGGTAGAGCAGGTCTTCCGGAGACTGCGGGACGAGCGCTACCCCGGTACGGACCGTACCGTCAGAGCCGTCAGAGCCGTCACGACGAGTGGCCGATCCACGCACCCGCCCACCGGAGGACTTCTGGGCCCCGGCCAGCGCCCACAGCAACGAGGACTTCCCTGCTCCGTTGCGGCCCATCACCGCCGTCACCACGCCCGCGGGTACGCTCACGTCCACCCCGGCAAGGGCCACCATCGGGCCGTATGTCACGCGCAGGCGTTCGGCGCGCAACGGTGCGGCAGCACGATCGACGGGGACGGCAGCGTCGGCATCGTCAGCAGTGCGGCCCGCTTGGGCGGACTCAGGCGAACCGAGACGTTCGCGCAGGCCGGCGGACCGCCGTCGGGCCTCTCGGACGGTGAGCGGCACCGGATCCCACCCGGCCGCGCGGCCCAACTCCACCACGGGCGGTGCCACGGCGGCCGTAGCGAGGACTGCGGCGGGATCTCCCACCTGGGCACGACCGCCGTCCAGGGCGATCACCCGGTCGGCGAAACCGACCACGCGTTCGAGCCGGTGCTCGGCGAGCAGCACCGTCACCCCAGCGTCGTGGACGAGGCGGGCGAGGGCGGCGAGCACATCCTCGGCCGCGCCCGGGTCGAGCGCGGAGGTGGGTTCGTCGAGCACCAGCACGCGCGGTTGGGCGGTGAGCACCGCACCAATCGCGACCCGTTGCTGCTCGCCACCGGAGAGCGTGCTCAACTGCCGGCTGCGCAGATCGGCAAGTCCGAGCAGGTCGAGCACCTCCTCCACGCGGCGGCGCATCAGCACCGGCGGCACACCCAGCTGTTCCATCGCGAAGGCGAGCTCGTCCTCGACCACGTCGGTCACGAAGGTGGCGAGCGGGTCCTGCCCCACCACCCCGACGACGTCCGCGAGGTCGCGAGGACGGTGCGTGCGGGTGTCCCTGCCTGCCACTCGCACAGTGCCAGTCACCGTTCCGCCGGTCAGGTGCGGTACTCGTGCGCTCACGGCGCCCAACAGAGTGGACTTACCCGATCCGGTGGGTCCCACCACCAGGCACAACTCGCCCTCCTCGACGACGGCGCTGACGTCGTCGAGCACGGCGCGGGTGCCGTAGGCCACGCCTAGGCCATCGATCTGGATCATCGCGCCTCCCTCTCGGCCGGGCCGATCACAGCGGGGAGCGCCACGACGAGTGCGGCAACGCCGCCGAGCACCAGTGGCAGTTGACCCGGCAGGGCGACCGGCCAGGTCGTGCGTGCCGCGGCGGTGACGGCCACTGCGAGCACCGCAGCCACCAGGCCGGCCCCGGACACCAGCCACGCTCGGCCGTCCCAGGGTTGCCGGCGGTAGCGGGTGCGCACCACCGCCCGGGATGCAGCGACCGAGCCCGCCACGGCAAGCACCACGCCCATGGCAAGGAGCACGACGGCGAGGGGCCGGGGTGCTTGCACGTCCAGCAGTGCGTAGGTTCCGCCGACCGCGGCTGCGAGCGCCACCACCAGCGCCACCGTGACGAACGTGCCCCCACCCCGGTGCGCCCGGGCATAGCCGCGCGCGTCCATCGACGCGGCCAGGTCCAGCGCCTGATCGAGCGCACCGGCCAGCACAGGGACCAACCGTGCCGTGAAGGCCCGCAGACCACGAGCCGGAGCGCCCCGCAGGCGCTGGGCCCGGCGGACCCGGACGATGGCCGAGAGGAGCTGCGGGGTGACCGAGACGGCGATCACCGCCGCGGCACCGAGGTGGTGCAGGGAGGCAGGCAGGCTGCGCAGCGCCAGTCGCGGGTTCGCGACGGCGTTCACCGCGCCGAAGGTGATGACGAGCGTGGCGAGGGTCAGGCCGGCCGTGGCGGCCTGGCGCAACCCATCGGCATGTACCGGCCCGAGCAAAGTGAGGTTGGTGAACCATCCCGGCAACGGGATCTCGGGCAGATCCCAGAGCACCGGGCTGGAATCACCGAGCCCGACCACCACATAGAAGCCCACCCGCAGCACCACGATCACCACCCCGAGGGCCAGAGCCACGGGAAAGGCCCTCGCCCATGGAGTATCCGCCCGGCAGGCGAGCGCCACCAGGACCACCGCGAGCAGGAGGAGCATCGTCACCGTCGGCTCACCGATCCGCATGATGGCGACGGCCGCGCCCGCGGCCCACGCCCACCATGCCAGTGGGTGCGTGATCGTGTTCATCGGCGTGCTCCTTGCCGGGTGGTCTGGCGCCGGCGATTATCCCTTGGCGCGCCGGCGCAGCACGAGCACGATCGCACCGATCAGCACCACGGCAGCGACCCCGATCAGGATCGGAACGAGTGGGCCGGCGCCGTCGTCATCATTGGCACCCTCCTCCGGCGCGTCATCGGTCGCGGCGCTGCCTTCACCGTTCTCCTCGGTGGCCGTCTGGTCCGCCAGCTCCTCCGGCGTGGCCCCAGGCGCCTCAGATCCGTCGAAGTAGCGCCAGCCCTCGAAGGTGCCTGGTGCCGGGTCGGACTCGTCAGCGCCTACCTGGTAGCTGGTCCACTCGCCACCGGACTCCGCGTTCCAGTAGGACCAGTAATTGCCGTCGAACTCCTCGGGGCACGGGTCCGGGAGGGAGTTGATCGTGCAGATCATGCCGGGCTGGGAGTCTGCAGGTGTGAACCCAGCGGCCTCGAGCGCCTCGCGACCATTGGCCGGGTCTCCCTCGGCGCACCCGGTCTCGATCTCGCCACCGAGGTCGGTGAAGTCCACCACCACGGTCACGCCTTCGGCACCCTCGCAGGCGTCGGTCACGGGCATGGTCTCCGCCACGGCGGGTGCGCTGAACGCGCCGGCGAGGGACGCCGTCAGCAGGCCTGCCGCGGCAACGGCAGGGAGGGCGATCGTGCGGATCCGTCCGACGGCGGAGCGGGTGCGGGCCATAGTGGTTGCCTTTCTCAGGGGAGCTGCGAAAGGGCGCCCACACCAGCAGTATCCGCTGGGAGCTCGCCACCCGCAGTCCACGACGGGTCGAGGTTCGACGTCCTGGGCAGGTACTCCGACTTGCCTGCGGGCTCACGGTTGCGGGACAGCGCCGGATTCACACCGGCTTCCCCTGCGTCCAGGACTGAATGACCCAGTATGGCGGGTCGTGCCCCGACCGGGCGAACGGTGAGATCGTGACGTATGGGGCAGGCCCGAATCACACCACAACGCGCCCGTCATGGCGGTGCTGAGCCATGCTGGTCCGATGAGGATCTACACGCGCACCGGCGACGACGGAAGCACCGGACGGCTCTACGGCGGTCGCGTTGCCAAGACCGACCCCCTGATGGACACCAGCGGGGACCTGGACGAAGTGGTCGCGTTGCTGGGGGTGGCGCGGGCAGCGGTGCCGGCAGCCGCATCTGTGACGAGAGCAGCACACGCTGATCAGGATCAGCTCGCTGAGATCATCCTCCGACTCCAGCGCGAGTTGTTCGTGGTCGGTGCGGACCTGGCCGTGAACCCAGAGCGGCGGCACAAACTCGAGCCGGGGGTCTCGTTGGTCACCGAGGAGATGGTGGCCGGCTTGGAGTCGCTGATCGACGAGTTGGTCGCCGAGCGCCCGCTGCGCCCGGTGTTCGTGGTGCCCGGTGCGACCCCGCTTGGTGCGGCCCTCGATCATGCCCGAGCGGTGGCGCGGCGTGCGGAACGGCACGCCCTGGCCGCCCGCGAGGCGGGCGGCCAGGTGAGCACCGCCGTCGGGCACTACCTGAATCGGCTCTCGGATCTGTTATTCGTACTCGCCCGGCATGCGGCGGGCGAGACAGACGAACCCACCACCCGCTGACCGGCCACAATCCCACCGGGAGTGAAGTTGCAGGTGGCGTCGGGCCTCAGCGGGTGGAGAACGCCGCGTCGAAGGCAGCCTCCGACGGTTCGTACTTGCTCAGGTTGCGCACGAACTCGAGCGCTTCAGGCGCCCCGACCAGTCGGTCCATGCCGGCGTCCTCCCACTCCACCGAGAGCGGGCCGTCGTAGCCGATGTGGTTGAGCGCGCGGAACGCGTCCTCCCACGGCACGTCCCCGTGACCGGTGGAGATGAAGTCCCACCCGCGGCGCGGGTCGGCCCACGGCAGGTGTGAGGACAACCGGCCGTTGCGGCCGTTGTTGATGCGCACCTTGGTGTCCTTGCAGTGCACGTGGAAGATCTTCTCGGGGAAGTCCAGCAGGAAGCCGACCGGGTCGAGCTGCTGCCAGACCATGTGGCTGGGGTCCCAGTTGATCCCGAAGGACTCCCGGTGCCCGATCGCTTCGAGCGTCTTGACGGTGGTCCAGTAGTCGTAGGCGATCTCGCTGGGGTGCACCTCGAGCGCGAACCGCACGCCCTCTTCCTCGAAGACGTCCAGGATCGGGTTCCACCGGTCGGCGAAGTCGGTGTACCCGGCCTCGACGAGTTCGTCCCGCACCGGCGGGAACATCGCCACGTACTTCCAGATCGCTGAACCGGTGAACCCGGTGACGGTCGTGACCCCGAGACGCTTGGCTGCGCGCGCGGTGTTCTTCATCTCCTCAGCGGCGCGCTGGCGCACACCCTCGGGATCGCCGTCGCCCCAGACCGAGTCCGGGAGGATGTCGCGGTGGCGCTGGTCGATCGGGTCATCGCAGACGGCCTGACCCTTGAGGTGGTTGGAGATGGTCCAGACCTTGAGGTTGTTCTTCTCCAGGATGGCGAGCTTCTCGGCGACATAGGCATCGTCGGTGGCGGCCCGGTTGGGGTCGAGGTGGTCGCCCCAGCAGGCGATCTCGAGGCCGTCATAGCCCCACTCGCCCGCCCGGCGGCACAGTTCCTCGAACGGCATATCGGCCCACTGGCCGGTGAACAGGGTGATCGGTCGTGCCATGGTCTGCTCCTTCGTTTCGGTCTCGGTACCTCAGGCGGGATGGTCAGGCGGGGACGGCGATCCACCCGCTGTGCGCCGTGGAGGACTCCTCGACGGCCGCGAGTACACGCTGTACCCGCAGGCCGTCCGCGAACGACGGTTCGGGCTGGGAGCCCTCGGCGAGCGCGGTGACCAGATCCACCACCTGGTGGGTGAAGCCGTGCTCGTAGCCGAGACCATGGCCGGGGGGCCACCAGGCCGCGATATAGGGATGCTCACCTTCGGTGACCTGGATCGTGCGGAACCCGTTCGTGCGGGCTCCTTCGCGGGCGTCGAAATACTGCAGCTCGTTGAGTCGATCCAGGTCGAAAGCGATCGACCCGTGGGTGCCGTTGATCTCGATGCGCAGCGCGTTCTTACGGCCCCAGGCGAAGCGGGTGGCCTCGAACGTGCCGATCGCCCCGCCGGAGAGGCGCGCCAGCCAGATCGCGGCGTCGTCCACCGTGACCGGGCCGAGCTCGCTGCCCCCGACGCCGGCGATGCCGGCCCGCTCGGTCTCGATCGGGCGCTCCTCGACGAACGTCTCGGTCAGCCCGGACACCCCTGTGATCTGCTCTCCGGTGATGAACTGGACCGCATCGGCGATGTGGGCACCGATGTCGCCCAGCGCCCCGGACCCGGCGACGTCCTTCTGCAGCCGCCACGAGAGCGGGGCCTGCGGGTCGGCGAGCCAGTCCTGCAGGTACTGGGCGCGTACCTGACGGATCTGACCCAGCTCCCCTTCGGCCACCAGCTGACGGGCCAGCTGAATCGCAGGCACGCGCCGGTACGTGAAGCCCACCATCGCCTTCGCCCCGTTCGGGGCCCTCTCGGCAGCGGCGACCATCTGCTCGGCCTCCTCGACCGAGTTCGCCAGCGGCTTCTCGCACAGCACGTGCTTGCCGGCCTCCAGGGCGGCGATGGCGATCTCGGCGTGCGTGTTTCCGGGGGTGCACACATCCACGAGGTCGACGTCGTCCCGTGTGATGGCCGTGCGCCAGTCCGTCTCGGTGTGGGCCCAGCCGAGCTTGGCGGCGGCCGCGTCGAGGTTGTCCTGGTTTCGTCCGCAGATCACATGCTGGACCGGGGTCAGCGGGAGGTCGAAGAAGCGGGGGGCCACTCGCCACCCCTGGGAGTGCGCGGCACCCATGAAGGCGTAGCCGATCATCGCCACGTTCAGTGGCGGACTCTGCGTGGTCATCGGGACAGGTCTCCTCGAAGGGTCGGGCGTCGGTCGGAGTCAGTCATCGTCTGCGAGCGCCCACGAGCCGAGCGCCGTCGGCGGCTCTCGCGTCCATGGATACGACCGTACCCAGACTTTTGTCGGGAGTCGAGCAAAAGTGGTGATCTGGGGCTACGGTGAGACGCAGCGCCGCTCCCTTCCCCGATCCCTGCTGAGCCCGTAGAGGAGCCTCCCGTGCAGCAGCCCACCTCCATCTCCGCGCCCTCGCGGGCCGCGGGCGTGGGCGCCTTGCTGCAACTTCTCCGCGACGGGGGGCCACGAACTCGTGCCGATCTGGTCAACGAGACCGGGATGGGCCGCTCGACGGTGACACTGCGACTCGACGCCTTGCTACGCACCGGTCTGGTCCGCGCCGAAGCGGGGTCTTCGACCGGAGGGCGTCCACCGACGGCCGTTCGGTTCGAACCCAGCGCACGGACGGTGCTAGCCGTGGACGTCGGTGCCGCGCACCTGGCGATAGCGGTCACCGACCTCTCCGGCACGGTGCTCGCCGAGCATCGAGAACCGATCGCGATCGATGAAGGACCGCAGGCTGTGCTTGAGCGGGTGCGTCGAGCGGGCACCACGCTGCTCACAGATCTCGCGCCACATCCACCGTTGGCCGGAGTCGGTGTCGGTCTGCCCGGTCCGGTCGAGCATGCGACGGGCAGGCCGCGAACTCCGCCGATCATGCCGGGCTGGGACGGTGCCGATGTGGCCGGCATCCTCGGGGCGACCTTCGATGTCCCGGTCCTGGTGGACAACGATGTCGATCTGATGGCGCTCGGTGAGCACGCCGAGGTCTACCCGGAGATCGAGCACCTGATGTTCGTGACGATCGCCACCGGGATCGGAGCTGGGATCATCGCCGGCGGTTCGCTCGTGCGGGGCGCCGATGGTGCAGCCGGTGACCTTGGACACATCGCCGTCCCCGGCGGGGCACCGGTGCCGTGCACCTGCGGGAACACCGGGTGCCTGGAGGCCCTGGCCAGTGGTCCAGCGCTCATCCACGCTCTCCGGGCCGCGCAGCGCCCGGTGTCCACAGCGGAGGATGTGCTCGCCCTCGTGGCCGACGGTGATGTGGAGGCCGCCGAACGGATGCGCCTGGCGGGGCAGAATCTCGGCGCCGTACTCGCCGGCTGTGTCAATCTGCTCAACCCGTCAGTGATCGTGATCGGCGGACCGTTCGCCGCTGCCGGGAGTCCATTGTTCACGGGAATCGAGCAGGTGGTGCGGGCCCGGTCACTGCCACTCGCCACCGCCCGGTTACGTGTGGTGCCCAGCCGGACCGAGGGGCGCGCGGGCCTGCTGGGCGCTGCCCGCGCTGTGGCTGATCATGTCCTCGCCCCGGTGGCCGTTGAAGCGATGCCCGAGGTCTAGGAGATACTCACCGGATGATCGACCACACTGACACCGCGTTCGATCTGGACGGCCTACGCTTCCGGATGCTCTCCTCGACTGCCTCCCGGGTTGACCCCGATTCACCCACCGAGTTCACCTACCACCAGCACGGCTCGCTGGTGTGGGGTGAGTACATCGGCGACACCGTGACCGAGGGCCGGTTCGTCGGCGCGCTGCGGGCGCAGGATCTCGACATTTCGTTCGCGCATGCCCTGCGCACCGATGGTTCGGTGGTGCACGGCCGGGCGACGAGCCTGGTCGAGCGACGCCGGGACGGCCTGCTGTACCTGGTGGAGTCCTTTGACGTCGACGGCGTCGCGCACGAGAGCGTGTGCGTCCAGTCCTGAGGAGGCACTGGGCACGACGCGACGGCGGGTCGTCACCCGATCCGGCTGGGACGGTCCGGGTTGGTCCGGGTGTAGCGCATCAGTCCGCGTTCAGCCACGGCTTCCGCACGGGCCGACAGGTCGCTCGGAAGCAGGTAGCCACGGTCGAACACCTCGTCCAGGACCAGGACCGTCTCCACGCTCTTGACCTGCGGGAGAGCAGCGATGACTCCGACGACGAACCCGTGGATGACATTCACGTCGCCACCCCTGATGAGGAGCATCACGTCATGTTCTCCGGTGGTGATCTTGGCGGACTCGATGTCCCGCATCTGTGAGATGACCTCGAGGAAGTCCGGCCAGGTCTGCGGATGCACCGTGACGAAGACGAGCGCGCAAATGCCCAGACCCGCGCGTGCGGGATCGACCTGGGCCGTGTACCCGGTGATCACTCCCGCGCGCGTGAGTGCCTCGACGCGGGCATAGGCGTTGGCACGCGAGATGCCGACCTCCTGGGCCAGTGCAGCAATCGAGATGCGACCGTTATCTCGCAAGACCTCGAGGATGCGATAGCCGATCTCGTCGATCTGAGCGGCCGAACGTCCAGTCGTTGCGCGCTTCTGTGAACTCATTCTGGACATTTTGCCAGTCCATGGTGTGCCATGCGTCACTCTCGTCACTGTCGCCGGTTCTGGTGGACATATAGTGCAGCCGTACGCCCGAAGTCGCTCCACCCGTCCAGGGTGCTTCCTGTCGGAGGATTCTGTGTTCCGTTCGTCCCGCCGCACCGCGATCGCCGTCGGCATCGCAGGAAGTCTCGCTCTGGTCGGCTGCAGCGGTGGCAACACCGCGAACCAAGGCTCCGGAGACGACGGCGAGCCTGCCGTCTCGGACACTCTCGTGATCGACACCGCGTTTTCCTTGGAAACCGGTGATCCCGGCCGCAACTACGTCCCTACTGGGAACATGGTGCTGCACGCCGTCTACGACACGTTGCTCACATTCGAAGGGTCCGACGAGGACGAACCGCTCCCGGCGCTTGCCACGATGGAGCAGAACGACGAGGCGACCGAGTTCACCTTCACCCTCGACGGCGAGCGCACGTTCTCCGATGGCACCCCCGTTGATGCCGACGATGTCGTGTTCTCCCTCACCCGAGTGCAGGGCATGACCGACTCCAAGGCAAACTTCCTGATGAACGGCATCACGGTGGAGAAGGTCGACGATCTCACCGTGCGTCTGGTCACCGAGACCCCATCTCTGCAAGTTCCGGCGATCATGACCAACCCAGCGCTGTCCATTCTCAACTCCGAGGCAGTACAGGCCAATGGCGGCACGAACGGTGCAGATGATGCCGCCGAGGACTTCCTGAACGGACAGTCCGTCGGTTCCGGGCCCTACCTGCTGGACTCACTGGACCTCACCAGTCAGGTCGTGCTGGTGGCCAATCCCGATTACGACGGCGACACGCCCCCGGCCTACGAACGCATCGTCATCCGCAACGTGAGTGAATCAGCGACTCAGCTGATCAACCTCCAGGGCGGCGACTCCCAGCTGGCAGTCGATCTCAACGGAGACCAGGTCGCGGGCCTCGCTGACGAGTTCACAGTCACCTCGGTCCCCTCGGCCCAGACCATCTTCCTGCTGATCAACCAGGACGAGGAGGTCGGTGGTGCCACGGCGAATCCCGAGTTCGCCGAGGCGGTGCGGTACTCCGTGGACACGTCCGAACTTCTCGAATTGGCAGGCGCGGGTGCAGTCTCCGCCACCGGCGTGATCCCGCCGATGTTCCCGGGTTCGCTGGCCGAGCCAATCGCCCCGGACCTGGATCGGGCCGAGCAGGCGCTCACTGCATCTGGATACGACGGCGAGACGCTCCGACTGCAGTTCCCGAACGACTTCCCCGTCGGTGGGGTGGAGTTCACTCCGGTTGCCGAGCGGTTGCAGTCGCAGTTGGAGGCCGCTGGCATCACCGTCGAGCTCGCTCCTGCTCCGTTCGCCACCGAGATCGACCCGTACGTCAACGGTGAGGAAGCCTTCTCCATGTGGTTCTGGGGCCCGGACTTCGCTGACTCCTCCTCGTTCCTGCCGTTCGGTCCGGGAGAGAAGGTGGGGCTGCGAGCCGGCTGGACGGCCGAGGATGCACCCCAGATCGCCGAACTGGTCACCGCAGCGGCCACCGCCACAGACACCGCAGAGCGGGAGCAGGCGATGAGCGCCTATGCCGCCGCGATGCAGGAGGACGGACCGTTCGTGCCGTTGGTGGTGCCCGGGGTGAACCTGGCCGGCGACGGCTCGGTCGCCAACGTCGAGTACAACTCCACCTGGACGCTCGACATCCGGTTGCTCGCGCCGGCGAACTGAGCACGAGAGTGCCCATGACCTCGACGACACCTCGCCGCGCTCGCACACGTTCTCCGCTGACTGGGTATCTGCTGCGCCGGCTCGGAACATCAGTGCTGTTGCTCATCGGGGTCACCCTCGTGACGTTCACTCTCACCACATTGGTGCCCGGGGATCCGATCGCCGCCGCCCTCGGCGAGGGCGCGGCGTCGAATCCGGCGACGGTGGCCGCCTACGTGGAGCGGTACGGGCTGGACCGGTCTTTGCCGGAGCGGTACCTGATCTATCTCGGCAACCTCACCCAAGGTGATCTCGGTACCTCCATCCAGACCGGTAGGCCCGTGCTCGAGGATCTGTCCGTGGCGATCCCGGCGAGCGTGGAGGTAGCGCTCTGCGCGATCGTGCTGAGCCTGGCCGTCGCACTGGCGCTCGGAACGCTGGCAGCACACCGCCGCGGCCGGGTGAGTGATCAGGTGATCCGGGTGGTCTCCCTCATCGGGCTGAGCGTGCCGATGTTCTGGTTGGCAATCATGGCCTACCACCTGTTCTTCCTGCGCCTGGGCATCGCACCCGGATCTGGTCGACTGTCGCCACATCTCAATCCGCCACCGCGGATCACCGGGCTCTACACGATCGATTTCGTACTCAACGGTGATCCGGTGGGCTTCTTCGACGCCGTCGCGCACCTGGCGCTTCCCGTCCTGGTGCTCTCGCTGTTCACGATCGGATTGCTCACCCGGTTTGTCCGCACCAGTGTGCTTGAAGTCCTCGGCAGCGACTACGTGCGAGCAGCGCGAGCCAAAGGCCTTCCCCGCCGGCGGGTGATCGGAGCCTACGTCCTGCGGGGTGCGGCGCTGCCGATCCTGACGGTGGCCGGTGTGGCCTTCGGGATCCTGCTCTCGGGAACTGTCCTGGTCGAAGCGGTCTTTGCATGGCCGGGATTGGGCACCTATGCCTACAACTCGGCGATCGCCCTGGACCTGCCGGGTGTGATGGGTGTGGGGCTTGTCGTCGGCGTGATCTACCTGGTGATCAACTTCGTGGTGGACCTTCTCTACGGCGTGCTGGACCCGAGAGTGAGGTTGGCATGAACGCGAGGAGCCCCCGCGCTCGCATCCCTCTGCTGCGGCGCATCCCGGTCGCCTGGCGCACCCCGCTTGCCGTGGTCGGCGCCGTCATCGCGCTCGGCTGGATCGTCGCCGCGCTTCTCGCCCCATGGATCTCACCTCATGATCCGCTCGCGCAGGATCTCCCCCGACTCCTCCCACCGGGCGCGGAAGGGACACTCCTGGGCACCGACCAGCTCGGCAGGGACACCTTCTCGCGCCTCCTCAGCGGCGCCCGGGTCACCATGCCACTGGCGCTGTTGCTCGTGGTGAGCGCGATGATCATCGGCACCGTCATCGGCGCCATCGCCGGGTATGTCGGCCGTTGGGTGGATGAGGTGCTGATGCGTCTGACCGACCTCGTGATGGCGTTCCCCACGGTGATTCTCGCCATGGTGATCGCTGCCTCGCTCGGGGCATCACTATTCAATGCCGTACTGGCGGGGATCGTGGTCTCATGGCCGCAGTACGCCCGCGTCGTGCGTTCACTGGTGCTCAGCCTGCGGACGCAGAACTACGTGGTGGCCGGCCGACTGCTCGGCCACTCCCCGTGGCGCACGCTCACCTCGGACATTCTGCCCAATGTGGCCGGCCCAGTCCTGGTGCTCGCCTCCCTCGACATCGGCACCGCGATTCTGCTGCTCACCGGACTCTCCTTCCTCGGCCTCGGCGCGCAGCCACCGATGGCGGAGTGGGGTGCGATGATCTCCAGCGCGATGCAGCACATCGATGCATGGTGGCTGGGCGTCTTTCCCGGGTTCGCGATTCTCACGGTGGTGATGGCGTTCAACTTCATCGGCGATTCGTTGCGCGATATCTTCGATCCGCTCGCCTCCGCTGAACGACTGGGAGCAGGACCCGCACCGGAGCGGCACGAGGACACCGCAGACGATGCCGTCGAGACGCCGCAGGTCGAAGGAGGTAAGCCATGAGCGCACTCCGGATCCGGGACCTGCGCATTGCCTTCGGCCGCCGTGGCCGCACCACCGAGGTGGTCTCCGGGATCTCCCTGAATCTCGAGCCCGGCCGGGTCCAGGGACTCGCCGGGGAGTCCGGTTCGGGCAAGACTGTCAGTGGACTCGCCGTGCTGGGCCTGTTGCCGGACACTGCGCACATCTCCGGCTCGATTCAGCTCAACGGTACTGAGCTCGTAGGGATGAGCGAGCGAGAGCTCAATCGAGTACGGGGCGCACAGGTGGCAATGGTGTTCCAGGATCCCTCGGCGAGCCTGCACCCCCAGCTCACCGTGGGCAGTCAGCTCACTGATCACATGCGCACCCACATGCAGGTGACCAAGCGGCAGGCACGCGAGCGCGCGGTGGAGCTACTGGACCGCGTGCAGGTTCCTGAGCCCGAGGGTGCCCTGCGCCGATACCCCCACCAGTTCTCCGGTGGGCAGCGCCAGCGCATCGCCATCGCCCTGGCCCTTGCCTGCGATCCGCAGGTCCTCCTCGCCGACGAGCCCACCACTGCACTGGACGTGACCGTCCAAGCCGGCATCCTGCACCTGCTGCGTGACCTGGCCGCCGAACGCGACCTGGCGGTACTGCTGGTGACTCACGATCTGGGCGTGATGAGCGCCATCGCCGACGATGTGGCGGTGATGCGGCACGGGCGCATCGTGGAGGCAGGCGCGCGAAGTCAGGTGTTCACGGCACCGACCCACCCCTACACGCGCGAACTGCTCGCCTCGATGCCCGAAGCGCATGAGAGCCTGATCGAGGAGGCCCCGTGAGCCAGATCATGAGTAACGTCCTCGATGTACAGAACCTCGTCGTCGAGTACCGCGGCCACACCACGGTGCGGGCAGTGGATGGTCTCTCTTTGACCATCAAAGCCGGCGAGGTGCTTGCTCTCGTGGGTGAGAGTGGGTGCGGAAAGTCATCGACCGCACGCGCCGTGGTGGGAATGGAACGCCCGCACGACGGCGAGATCGCCTTCCGAGGTCGCGCGATGCCACCGCTCGGCTTGCGCCGCCGCCCCGTGGAGCTCACCGCGATCCAGATGGTGTTCCAAGATCCGAACTCCTCGCTCAATCCACGAAAGCGTGTGGGGGCACAGATCGCCGACGGCGTGGCCGCGGCGCAGGCGCGGGGGCTGGCCTCCGACACCCCAGCTGCCTGGATCGCCGCGGTGGGGCTCAATCCGGCCATGGTCTCGCGCTACCCACACCAGCTCTCCGGCGGACAACGTCAGCGGATCGCGATCGCGCGGGCGCTGGCGGCACAACCGAATCTCCTGGTTGCAGATGAGCCGATCTCCGCTCTCGATGCCTCGAGCCAGGCGTCCGTGGCAGCGATGATGCGGCGCCTGTGTCTGGAGGCAGAGGCGGGGATGCTGTTCATCTCCCACGACCTCTCGGTCGTGCGGATCATGGCTGACAGGGTGGCGGTGATGTACCGCGGGAGAATCGTCGAATCCGGCCCGACTGCCACGGTGTGGTCAGACCCGGTGCACCCATACACGCGGGCGCTCCTCGCCGCGATTCCCCATCCGGACGGTCGCGGTGTGCTCCCTGCAGCGCCTGCCGCCGAAGCGCCCGAGGAGTGGCGGCTCGAGCTGCCGGAGGCACTCGAACGGAGCTGACGGCGATGCGAGCCTTCAGAGGTCAGGATCAGCGCAGTCCGTGTGCCTCATGCAGGCCCCGGTAGATCGCCGTGCGCAACTCGATCGCGTACGCCTCCAACTGCGGCATCCCGAGCCGCTCGGCAGCGGCGATCTCCATCTCGACGTCATAGGGAACACGCACGAACTGGACGCCGAACGGATCGGAAGGGCCGCCGTCGGGCACTCCTTCGAGGATCACATAGCTCGCCGTGGGTTCATCGAGCGAGTTGCCGACGCTGCCCACATTCAGCAGAGTGCGCCTCTCGTTGACCGTGAGATAGGCGTCGTGAATGTCCCCGTAGGCCACTACGTCCGGTGTCGGGCCGGGCCCGGTGAGTGCGGTCGTGGCGAACATCGCATCGAACTGTTCGCGCGTGTGCCGGGCGTGCACCCGCGTGTAGACGCTCGTGGCGGAGGCGTGGACGAGGCGGATCGTCCGGCCGCTGAGCCGAAGGTGGTGCGCTAGGGGCAGGGCGCGCAACCAGGCCCGGTCGGCCTCGGTGAGTTCAGCGTGCCACCACGCGGTGTCCTCCGGAGTGTCCGGGCTCTCGGATGCAGGAAGGAAGTCGTCCCAGTTGCCGCGCACGGTGACCGCACAACGCTCCCGGCTGATCTGCACCACTGCCGATCCGCGCGGCCCCTTACCGGCCACATCTCCGAGGTTGAAGATCGTCGAGATTCCGCGACTGTCGACGTCGGCAAGCACGGCCTCGAGTGCGGTGAGATTGCCGTGGATATCGGAGATCAGGGCGACGCGCTGCCATGAGGAGACCACGGCACCAGGGTAGCGACGCTGTCTGGAGAACCACTTTCGCTCAGTCGGTGGCCTCGTGGACCAGGTGCAGGAGGGCGCGGGCATAGGCGTCCTCGGCGACGACGTCGGTGAAGTCGCGGGCCCGTCCATCCGGTTCGGCGGTGCTCACCCGGTAGCCGGACTCGATGCGTTCCATTCGCTGGAACGTGCCGCCGAGCAGGTCACGCAGTTGGTCCTCACGCGGGAGCCACAGGGCGTCATCCTGGTCGATGTTGTCCAGTGCCCACTCGGTGGTGCCGTTGAAATTGAGCACCGTGCCGGTCTCGTAGGTCCGTGGCTCGATCACCATATGCGAGAGGATGAACACCTCCTCGCTGAGCGCCGTTGCCTCGATACGGAATTGGTCACCTGGGGCCGGGTCCCAGCGCAGACCGGCATCGCGCAGGGATCGGGCGAGGGCGTCGCTGATCATCGCCCCACTCTAGGCGAGTGGTCTGGGCGTGCCCGGACCACAGCGCCGGGCAATGGACGGCGGCTCACCGCCCGCCTCAGCCCTCGCCGGCGTCTGCATCACTGTTCCGGTCGGCCACCGCGTCCGGACCGCCTTCGAGCAACCGCGCGAATCCCGCCTCGTCCAGAATCGTGAGCCCGAGGTCTCGTGCCTTGGTCTCCTTCGAGCCGGCGCCCGGCCCGACCACCACGTAATCGGTCTTCTTCGAGACCGACCCTGCCGCCTTCCCCCCGGCGGCGAGGATGGCCTCTTTGGCACCGTCGCGGGTGAAGTTCTCCATCGACCCGGTCACCACAACGGTCAGCCCGGTGAGGACACCGTCGCGCTGGGCGGCGCCCGGGCCCGGGTGGTTCGGGATCTCGAACCGGACCCCGGCCTGACGCCATTGGGTGAGGATCTCCTGATGCCACTCCACGGCCAACCACTGCGTGACCGCGGCAGCGATCGTAGGGCCGACCCCCTCCACCTCGGCGAGTTCATTCTCGCTCGCCCGCTCGATCGCCGTCAGGGATCCGAACCAGTCCGCCAGCGCACGGGCCGCGACCGGGCCGACGTGCCGGATATTCAGGCTGACGAGCTGGCGCCACAGGTCCTTGGTCTTCGCCTTCTCCAGCTCGTCGATGAGAGTTTCCGCCTGCGTGGATGCCACCGTGCGCTCCACCTGGCGGATCCCGGCCTTGCGACGTTCGGCAGCGGTCATGCCCTCCGCCTCCGGTGGGTACTCCCGGACCGTCTTCTGGAAGGGGCGCCGCACCACAGGTTGACCGTCGTCGCCGATCCTCGGTTCACCCGTCTCGGCGTCCCGGACCACCACCTCGATCGGAACGAGTTCGGAGACCGTGAGATCGAACAGGCGCGCCTCGGTCACCAACGGTGGGGTGGCAGGCACTCGCGGTTGAGTGAGCGCCGCCGCCGTGACCTCCCCCAGTGCCTCGATATCGAGCGCCCCGCGGGAACCGATGTGCTCCACCCGGCCACGCACCTGCGCGGGGCAGGACTGGGCGTTCGGACAACGCAGGTCGATATCGCCTTCCTTCATCGCCCGCAACGGCGTACCGCACTCGGGGCACTCGGCGGGCATCACGAACTCACGCTCGGTGCCGTCGCGCAGTTCGATGACCGGGCCGAGGATCTCGGGGATCACATCGCCGGCTTTGCGCAAGACCACGGTGTCCCCGATCAGGACTCCTTTGGCGCGTACCACGTCCTGGTTGTGCAGCGTCGCCTGGCGTACCACGCTACCCGCCACGAGGATCGGCTCCATCACACCGTAGGGCGTGGCCCGCCCGGTGCGCCCCACGCCCACAACGACATCGAGGAGTGTGGTGTGTACCTCCTCCGGTGGGTACTTGTACGCGATCGCCCACCGCGGTGCGCGGCTGGTGGCGCCGAGTTCGTCGTGCAGGGCAAGTTCATCCACCTTCACCACCACACCGTCGATCTCGTGCTCAACGGAGTGCCGGTTCTCACCGTGGCGTTCGACGAAGGCCGCTACGTCCTCGATCGTGGTGCACACCCGCGAGTGCGGGCTCACCGGCAGGCCCCAATCGGAGAGCAGGTCGTAGATCTCGCTCTGGGCCGCCACCGGCGGGCGCGGCCATGCACCGATTCCGTGCACGTATAGCTTCAACGCGGCCACGCGCGCATCCCCGGCTTCGCGCTCGAGACCGGACTTCTTCTCGAGCTGCTGGCGCAGTCCCCCGCTGGCAGCGTTACGAGGGTTGGCGAACGCTGGGAAACGCCGCGCTGCGGCGGCTCGTTCGCGCTGCTCGTCGAACTCGCCGCGGGTGGTAGCCGGGCGAGACTCCCACCGCTGCTGCGCTGCGGCGACCGCCCGTTCCTGGAGTTCGGCCTGCAGGTCGTTCAACTCAGCGAACGCCTGGGTGGGGATGAAGACCTCACCGCGGACCTCCACCAGTGCCGGGTGACCGGTACCGCTGAGGCGCTCCGGGATACCCGGGACCCGTATGGCGTTCACCGTCACGTCTTCACCGGTGCGGCCGTCACCCCGGGTCGCAGCACTGGTGAGCCGGCCATGCTCATAGCGCAGCGAGATGGCCAGCCCGTCGATCTTCAGTTCGCACAGCCAGGCGGGTGCCCGACCGGCCGCGGCGGCGGTCTTCGCCGCCCACTCGGTGAGTTCCTCGGGCGAGAACACGTTGTCCAAACTGAGCATCCGCTCCGCATGATCGACCGGATCGAACAACGCAGACCGGGAGCCGCCCACCACCTGCGTGGGCGAATCCGGAGTACGCAGCTCGGGATGATCCGCTTCGAGCGCCTCCAGCTCGTGGAACAGCTCATCGAAGGCCGCATCGGAGAGCAGTTGAGCATCGCCGCCGTAATACGCCTCGCGGGCCTGGCGGACCTGCGCGGCGAGTTCATCCCAGCGAGACCGGACATCGGCGTCGAGGGTGGCGTCGTCGGTGGAGATGGATGCATCGTTCACGATCCCTATTGTGACCTGACCCCCTGACAACGCCTCTCGACGCCCTCTGTGGTGAGATAGGCGGATGGGCGCGAAGTGCCCGCAGGCGTGCCGAGGGACGAGGCAGGCCAGGCGAGGTACCGCAGCGCACAGGAAGGAAGGGCACGCAGATGAGCGCACCTCCGCCGTCGGGGCAGGCTCCGTACGGACAACCGGTCCACGGAGGACCACCGGACCTCTCGGGCGATCCCCCGGGCCACGGGCGACCCGGCCCTGACCTGGCCAACCCCAACGTCGGCGGCGTGGTCCTGCTGCTCGTCCTCGCATCCTTCGGTTACCTCGTGTGGCACGTGATCCAGTGGACTGAGCCGTTCATCGAGGCCCTGGACGGCTGTGCGCGCACCGGCGAGTCCGAGGTGGCGTGCTTGACCGGGACGGACGCACGTCGGTGGGTATACCTCCCGATCGCCGCCGTCATCACCGCGTGGTCGCTCGCCGCAGGTGCCCGGGTCGAGGGGAAACAGGGACGGCAACGTGGCTTCCTGCTCGCCCTGGCCGGATTCGTCGTCCTCGGTATCAGCGCCTGGGTGAGTGCCTCATGAGCGCCCCCGAGGAGCCGAACTGGACCTTCGACAGCCCCACCGATCCATTCGGCGGTCGCTACCGCGACCAAGGTTCCGCCTCTTTCGCGTTCGGAGGCGGCGGCCCGCGCCGGATCTCCGGAAGCCTGCTCGCCCTCGGCCATCTGCTCGGTTGGCTGGCCGTCGTGGTCCCCGTGCTCCTCCTCGGCCTGGTCGGCGTCACATTCCTGGCGGTCGAGTACGGCTGGGTCCGGCCGCCCGACGCTCCGTCCTTTCCCATCAGTGCGCTGGTGATCGGCGCGATCTTCCTCTCCACGGCGATCACGGCCGGTATCGGCCGGACGCGGGTGCGCCGGCTCACCCCGGTGAGCGGCTTTGCCTGGTTCGTGGTCGCGGCGGCATTCCTCATCGGCGGAACGGCCTGGATGGTCAACGTCCACGGCATCCCGCTCTGACCGCTGAACCAGGACGGCGGCCGTCCAGCCGCTCCGTCCGGTGTGATGGGATGGAGGAATGAGTCGCCGGAAACCTCCTGAGAGTTCCCGGCAACCACCACCTCACGAGCGCGTGGGTCTGCTCTTCACGATCGTGCTCGCCGGACTCGCGATGATCGGGCCGTTCACGATCGACACGGTCTTCCCGGCCTTCGAGCAGATGGGCAGGCAGTTCACCTCGGACACGGCTGCGATGCAGCAGGTGACCAGCCTGTACCTGCTCTCCTTCGCCGTCATGAGCATCTTCCACGGTCCGATCTCGGACGCCGTAGGGCGCAAACCGGTGATGATCGCCGGTCTGCTCGGCTTCACGGTGGCCTCCATCGCATGCGCCCTCGCCCCCGGTCTGCCGGTGCTGCTCGCCGGCCGGTTGCTGCAGGGCGCATTCGCCGGAGCCGCCACGATCGTCAGCCGGGTGGTGATCCGGGACATGTTCTCGGGGTCCGCGGCGCAACGCCTGATGTCGAACGTGATGATGATCTTCTCGATCGCACCCGCGATCGCACCGGTCGTGGGTGGCTGGTTGCTCAGCATCGGGCCGTGGCAGAGCATCTTCTGGTCCATCGCCGGGTACGGGGTGGTCATGGCCGTGCTGGTCGGTGTGGTGCTGCCTGAAACCCTTCCGACGGCGGAGCGTCGCCCGTTGAATGCGCCTTCCGTCGTGCGTGCGGTTCTTCGGGTGGGCAGCCGTGGATCGGTGATCCGGTTAACGTTGGTGACTGCGTGCACGTTCGGGGCGCAGTTCACCTACATCGCTGCCGCGCCGATCATTGTGGTGGATCTGCTCGGGCTGGGTGAGCGGGATTTCTGGGTGCTGTTCGTTCCGCTCATCGGCGGCATCATGGTGGGAGCGTGGATCTCCGGCCGGACGGCCGACCGCGTGCCGCGGCGCCGGCTGATCGACGTGGCCATGACATGTGCCCTGGTGGCGATCGCGGTGAACGTGCTAATCGTGGCGTGGCAGCCCGCGCTGCCGTGGGTGATGCTCGCTCCCCCGCTGGCCGCGACGGCTGTGGGCACGATCTTCCCGGTGCTGAATCTTGAGATCCTCGACCAGGCTCCCGACGACCGCGGCGCTGCGGCATCGCTCGGCGCCTTCGGCACCCTGTTCGCCAACGCTGCTCTCGCGGGGCTGCTCATTCCGCTGGTGTCGGATTCCCTGCTGCATCTGGCGCTGACCAGTCTCGCCTACGCAGTGGTCGCGATGGCGCTGTGGCTGTGGCATCGGTCGAGGCCGGTGGTGATGGAGGCGGCAACGACGTAGCGGCGGGAGCCATTCTCGCTCGGGGCCTATGGTGACGAAGATGAGTACGGACGGCCTATGCTTCAGGGCAGGCGACGATATCCCGCACGAGGACATCGTGGCCATCCTCGGTGATGCTCTCGGCGGTCAGGGTGCCGCACATCATGAGGCGGTACAGCGGCTGGTCGCCACCTCAACGGCCTTTGTGCTCGTGGACGAGACCGGCACCGTGGCCGCGGCAGCAGGCTGCCCGAGCAAGGAGGGATGGACCATACGGGCGATAGCCGTCGTACAGGGCCAGCGAAGGCGCGGCCTAGGTACGGAACTGGTCGAGCGCTTGTCGCTTCTGGTGGACGGTCCGTGGCTGCTCGCTGAGACTGATTCCGACTCTGTCGGTTTCTACCGCGGATGCGGATTCGACGTGACCAACCTTGGCGAGGTATATCCCGGGGTCGAACGGTTTGCCTGCCAACGGCGGATCTGAGCCTTCGTCGAAACCGTCCAACCAATTCCGCGTCTTACGTCCGGGCGATGCCACCCTCACACAGTCTCGACAGAACCTCGACAGTTGTAGATTCCTTCCTGGCCCTTGCCAAGCAGGCGACGCCAGCCGCCTACTGACTGCCTCTCGGTGGCTCGCGAGCGGTCCACCGAGCGCGATCAATACTCCGGCGCGCACTTGCTCTGACCTGGGCAAACATCCAATGTCGGTGGTCGCTGAGATGATCTAGACATGACTTCGACAGCCAGCGGTTCGGTGTTCTCGGCTTCGGCCGGGGGCACTGTGTTGGCTGCTGTGCGGCAGAACCGGACGGCGGCCCGGGCGGTGGATGTCGAGTGTGCTGAGTTGGTCGTGGCGTGGGTGCGTGAGCACGCCATCGACCCCGGTAACCTCGCTTCCGGGACGCCAGTGTTCGACCCCGAGGTGGACGCCGGGCTTCCTGGGACCGAGCAGCCGATGCGGCTGGCCGGTCCGGGGGCGCCGTTGGTCTCGGATCTGGGGTTCACCCGGTTAGCGGCCGCGCTCGGGCAATCCAACGAAGCAGCGCTCTATTACGTCGGCTCGATTGTGGAGTTGGCGTACCGGTTGCCGGTGTTGTGGGGCCGGGTGCGGGCCGGGCAGATCAGTCTCCACCGCGCCCGGGCGGTGGCCCGGTTGACGAAGAAGCTCCCCGCCGCCGGTGCTGGGTGGGTCGATGCTCAGGTCGCCTGGACCATCGGCACCTGCAGCACCAGTCAGATTGAACGCACCGTGGCCGCTGCGATGGAGTCTTTCGACCCCGCACAGGCAGAAGCCGATCGTGAGGCAGCGTTGGAGGGCGCCGGTTCGATATCCACCTCGACGAGGTCGCCACCTCGGGTGTGGCGGGCTCGGGGGCGATCGTGCAGGTTGATGGCGGGTTGGAGGTTGCTGATGCTCTCGATCTGGACGCAGCGGTTCGTGATCGTGCCCGGGCTCTCGCAACACTCTTGCCCGGCACGAGTGAGGACGTGCGCCGTTCCATCGCTGTGGGTGACCTCGCGAGAGGGCAAGGCACCCTCCCACTGGCAGAGACCGACACCAACACTGACACCGGTGCCGACGCCGAGACCGACACCGGTGCTGGGGCAGGTACTGGCGCTGGGACCAAAACCCTCACCCCCGACGTAGCCGGCACAGACTCAGGTGCAGGCCACGGTGCGATTGGTCGCACGGTGATGCTCTACCTCCACCTGCCCGCCGATGCCCTCAACTCCGGCACTGGTCAGCCAGATGACTCCACGGGCAGTGTGTTCAGCACCGGGACCATCGGGCGCTGTGAGAACACCAAATCCCCAGTCACCACAGAGCAGGTCCGCACCTGGTGCCAAACGGCCGGGCGGGTGATCGTGCGACCAGTGATCGATCTGAACGCCCACTACAGCGCCAGCACCTATGAAGCCAACCCACGACTACGCGAACAGATCACCCTGCGCGATAGTCACTGCCGCTTCCCGTACTGCCAGCGCACCGCCCGCGCAGCTGATCAGGACCACACCATCCCCTACGCCCAGGGTGGGCCCACCAGCACCGCCAACCTGACCGCGCTATGCCGACGTCACCATCGAGCGAAAACCCATGCGGGCTGGTCCTACCTGATGATCACCCCCGGCACCTACCTCTGGACAGACCCCGACCACGTTCAGTACTTGGTCACCACCACCGGCACCCACCTGATCCCCCGACCAGGCCGCGCGAAGGACTCCTCTGAGGGAAAGACAGATCGACCGCCCGGCCAGCGCCCGGGCAGCCCATTCGGCATGCTCGACCCGCACGTGGCCAGAGTGCGCAAACGCGCCATCACCGCCACGAAACGCACCGCCGCAGCAACGCCACCGCCCCGATCCCGCACAAGCTCACACCATCAGGGCGACCCGAGCAGCGCTCCCAGCCCGCCACCAGAAGCAAACCCTGCACCAAACGCCAACCCACCACCCTTCTGACCACCCCGCCCCGACCCCGCCGACACCCACTAGTCGACGGGGCCCTCGGCGCGTCAAGCACGGAATCAGGGCCATAACACGCTCCCAAGCTGCTGTCGGCCCAGACATCACAACCGACGGCCCTGTCACGGCGATGCGCTCGGCCAGGCCGACTTCGCCAGGTTGTCAGATCTGGCAGATCAGGCAGATCAGGCAGGTCGAGGCGGACTTGGCTCCGCGCATTCGACGTCGCCTACTCCGAAGGTGTCGTCGCCGAGACCCATCTCGGCGTCGAGGGCTAGTCATCTCCCGCCACCGCACCACGCCCGTACGCAGAGGCTTAGACACGACAGAGCACCGTCACACTCGACTGAGCGCCGCCCCTCGCCCCGCCTTGACGATGTTCCCCTGCCCCAGCACCCGCGTGCCCTGGTAGACCACGAGCGACTGTCCAGGCGCGATCCCCCGCAGCGGCGACCCCAACTCCGTGAACAGTTCACCCTCGCAAATCAGCACTCGGGCAGCAACGGGATCACCATGCGCCCGTACCTGCACGCTGACGTCCGTCCAGTCCTGAGCCGGCACATCCTCCGCCAACCAGGTGACCTGACCGGCGCTGATCTCAGTGACTGAAAGCAGTTCGCTCGGACCCACCACCACGCGATTGGCCGCCGGGTCCACCTCGAGAACGTACCGCGGCTTGCCGTCGGCGGCTGGACGGTTCAGTCCCAAGCCTCGCCGCTGCCCCACGGTGTAGGCGTAGGCACCGTCATGCTCACCCACCACCTCACCGTCCGCGTCGACCACGTCACCGGGAGCCGCCCCCAGCCTCTCCCGCAAAAATCCCTGGGTGTCGCCGTCGGCGACGAAGCAGATGTCGTAGGAGTCCGGCTTCGCCGAGACGCTCAGCCCCCGCTCGGCTGCCTCTGCTCGCACCTGATCCTTACTCGCCACATCTCCCAGCGGGAACATCGACCGCGCTACGCGGTCCGCACCCATCACGGCGAGCACGTAGGACTGATCCTTGGCCGGGTCCATGGCACGGTGCAACTCCCGCCGCACTCCCCCGCCATCCGGAACGTCCACGATTCGCGCGTAATGACCCGTGGCCACCGCATCGAAGCCCAGCGCCAACCCTCGATCCAGCAACGCATCGAACTTGATGTGCTGGTTGCAACGCACACAGGGGTTCGGTGTACGCCCGGCCGCATACTCGTCCAGGAAGTCCGCCACCACGGTGTCCTCGAACTCCTCCGAGAGGTCCCACACGTAGTACGGGATTCCCAGCACGTCCGCGGCCCGGCGGGCATCCGAGGCATCCTCGATCGAGCAGCAGCCGCGCGAACCGTTGCGGTGCTGCGCCCGTGAGCGGGACAACGCCATGTGCACGCCCACTACGTCATGCCCGGCATCGACAGCTCGTGCCGCTGCTACCGCCGAATCCACCCCACCAGAGAGTGCTGCCAGAACCCGCATCACGAACCTACCTTCACATCTTCTTGCGGCTGCCGCCGCGCCTTCCGAGGCCGGAACGCCGCGCGAGCCTGCTGCACAGCCGCCGGCAGCGCCGCGAGCACCGTCTGCACGTCTTCCTCGCTCGAGGTCCATCCCAGGGTGAGGCGCAGACCGGAACGTGCTGCGCCGTCGTCATCTCCCATCGCGGCCAGTACGTGCGAAGGCTGCTGCACCCCAGCCTGGCACGCCGAACCGGACGAGGCACACACGCCGGCGGCATCCAGGGCGAACAACAACGCATCCGCATCGGCACCTGGAACGCTGAAATGGGCGTTGCCGGGCAACCGTCCGGGCCCCGCCGGCGTTCCACGCAGGTGCACATCCGGGATTTGCCCGAGCACACCGTCGATGACTTGCTCCTGTAGGTGACGCAGCCGCACGGCCTCCGCCTCCCCCGCCGCCACAGCCTCATGCAGCGCCGCAGCGAACGCCCGAATCCCCGGTACTGGCACGGTGCCCGACCGCACCGCACGTTCCTGGCCACCACCGTGCAGCACCGGCGTCACACCCAGCTCCCGGCGCACCAGCAATACGCCGATCCCGATGGGTGCGCCCAACTTGTGCCCGGACGCGGTCAGCGCATCCAGCCCCGAGGCCGCGAAGTCCACCGGCACCTGCCCGACCGCCTGCACAGCATCGCTGTGCACCGGCGCCCCGGCCCGCACCGCAGCCTCGACCACCCTCTCGATCGGTTGAATCGTGCCGACCTCATTGTTCGCCCACATCACCGAGACCACCGCAGTACGTGCCGTGACAGAACGCTCCAGGTCGTCCAGATCGAGTCGTCCGGCCGAATCCACACCCACCTCGATGAGGTCAGCCCCTTCGTGCGCGGCGAGCCACTGCGCTGGTTCCAGCACAGCAGGATGCTCGACGGCGGAGATCACCAGGCCACGCCGCCCACCACCGGCGCGCGCGCGCCAGATCCCCTGGATCGCCAGATTGTCCGCCTCCGTACCACCGGCGGTCACGATCACCTCAGTGGGATGAGCACCAAGGTCCGCCGCGATCGACTCCCGAGCTTCCTCCACCAGGCGACGCGCCGTCCGCCCGGCCGCATGCAGCGACGAGGGGTTCCCCACCTGCTCGAGCGCCTCCGCGAAGGCGGCAGCAGCGACCGGACGAACCGGAGTCGTCGCCGCATGATCGAGGTAGGTGGTCACAACATTGCAGTCTACGAGCCACACAGCCCGCTGCCGCCGTGAGTGCTCCTCAGCGCGCAGTGACGGGCACCACTCGGGTGCGCGCCACGTCTAACCCAGCCGGCTCCGGAGCCATCGCACTCCGACGAGACCCTGGTCCCGCTGGAACGATCGCACGTGCGGGATCCCGGGAGGTGGGGCCTGCACCGACCGCTCCAGGAACATCCCCGTCAGCGCCGCGATGGCCACAGTCACCGCGTCCTGATCTGCTGCCGCCCCGACCGGATGGGCCGTGAACACCTCTTCCGGATCGCCGCCGCCCTCCAGGGCCATACTCGGCATCATCCCCAACAGGTCCAACCACGGCGCACCTCGCGAGGCGTACGGCCAGTCCACAGCGAGCAGCCGGCCACCTGAACGCACCATATTGTCCGCGCGGAGATCGTGATGCACGAGCGCCGTGCCATCCACTGCCTCCGGCCACTGATCCGCGAGCGCCGCCAGATCGTCCAGCCGGGCACCGAGCCACCCACTCTCGTCCAGGGCAAGCACCCGGCGGCGCACCTCCCCGTCCGCGGCGACCGTGTGCCACTCACCGAAGATCAGCTCCCGCACCGGTCCGATCTCCGGGTGGTCGGGCGCCCGGAGCCGTCCGACGGCACCCACCAGTTCGAGTGCCTCGCCGAGTTCCTCCGCCTGCCAGGGGATACGCGGACCGGGCCCATCGGCGGCGTCGAAAGCAAGCACCACCCAGGTGTCCCCACCGCTCTCAACCTCGACCGACCACCGGAACGCTGGCGCCGGCAGCTCCTCGCCCACGTCACGCAGCACCTCGGAGACCGCGGCTTCCTTCCGGTGCAGCTCTGCGCTACGCGCATTCTGGTTCGCGGAGGCGACCTTCACGAAGACCCGACCGGACGCGGTCTCCAGCACCGACGCCATCCCGGGGCTGTACCCGCCCTCCTGACTTGTGGCTGAGCGCACCGCCCCGGTGCGTTCGGTAATCAGGTGCCGGACGCCGTCGGGCAGCTGGGTCCAGGTGAGCCTCCGGCGAACCTCAGGACCCTCAGAGCCCTCGGTGTTCACGGATCGCCTCAGCCGCATCAGTGAGCACCGTGGCCAGATCCCCCACCACGGCAAAGTCAGCCATCTCCACCAGCGGTGCCTCGGCGTCGATGTTGACCGCAACAATGGTTCTCGCGGCGGACATCCCGCCGATGTGGTGCGGGGCGCCGGAAATCCCGGCTCCGATGTACAGGCGCGGCGCCACGGTCACGCCGGTTTGACCCACCTGCGCATCATGCGGAAGCCAGCCTTCGTCCACACAGTCACGCGTGGTCCCCACCGCAGCCCCGAGCGCATCGGCCAGTTCGTGGACCGGGTCGAAGTCACCGAACGTTCCGCGCCCGCCGGCCACGACCACCGCAGCCTCGGCCAGTGCGGGTCGTTCATCTGTGCTGCTCTCGTGCGCCTGCCGGTCCACCAGCTCCAGGCCCGTGGGCGTGCTCGCTCCCACGGTGATCGCCCCGACCTCCGCAGTGATCGGCTCACGTGCCGGCTCAGCCGCCACCGCGTGTGGACGCACGGTCGCCACACCGCGAGCGGTGGTCACCGCACAACTGGTGTCCCAGGTGCCGCCGAAGGCACGCTTCGTCCCGGCCAGGCGCTCCTCGTGCCAGTGCAGGTCACCCACATCCACCAGCAAGCCCGCGGCCAGCCGATGCGCAACGTGGGCAGCGATCTCCTTCGTCGGGAAGGACGAGGTGAGCAGCACCGCCGTGGCGCGGAGCTCCTCGGCGGCGTCCGCCACTCCCTGCCCGACGGCGGCCGGAGCGGTCAGGTCCGCATCGTCGGCAGTCACGTGCAGCACCCGCGAGACGCCGTAGTGCCCGAGGGTCTGCACGGTCTGCTCTCCCACGGGTGCTGGGCTGAGGGCGATGACGTCCCCCAGCCCGCGAGCGAGGGTCAGCACCTCGAGCACACCGGATCGCAGTGGGTCACCATCGAGGTACACGATCACAGGGGAGGTCATCAGATCAGTCCTTCGGAAATGAGGTACTCGGCCAACTTGCGCCCACCGTTGCCGTCGTCGTCGGTGACCAACTCAGGTCCTTCTCGCGGAGGGCGCTGGTTCACGCTGAGTACCTCGGTGCGGGGCACGACCTCGTCGGCTGGAAGGTCGAGGTCGGCCAGCGTGAGCGTCGCGACCTCCTTCGTGCGGGCGGCGAGGATCTCCTTCATCTTCGGCAACCGCGGGCTGTTCGCCACATCCGTCACCGAGATCACCGCAGGCAGCGGGGCACGCCAGGTCTCCGTGGCACCAGCCACATCGCGCGTGATGGTGACCATGTGATCAGGGGGCCCGGTGTAGGTCACCTCGTGGGCCACGGTGAGCTGCGGCAGGCCAAGCTCAGCCGCGAGCAACGAGGGCACCACAGCGCCCAGCCCGTCCAGGGCGGCCATCCCGGTGATCACGGCATCGGCGGCGCCGAGCTGCCGTACGGCGGCGGCCAGCACGCGGGCCGTGGTGGCGTAGTCGGCACCGGTGAGAGCGTCGTCACTGATATGCACGCCGCGGTCGGCGCCCATCTGCAGGGCGCGCCGCACGGCGTCCACGGCCGTGGCCGGCCCGAGCGTCACCGCAACCACCTCAGCATCGCTCGACTCCGGCGACATCTCCCGCAGCGCCAAAGCCGCCTCGACGGCGTTCTCGTCCACCTCGTTCAGTGTTCCGTCCTCGGTGGTCCGCACCGTCCGGCCCTCCGGGGAGAAGCCACGCGCGGACTCGAGCTCGGGCACATGCTTCACGCACACTACGATTCGCATACGCCCAGCCTGCCACTGCTTGCGGGGCTGACGGCACCATCCCCCGATCGTGGACCACAATGTGACCCCTCCCTCAGCAGTCCTGACTTCCACCACGGCGCCAGCCGAGGTGAGCGACGCCGTCAGGCTGGACCCCGAACCGGACGCCTTCGGCGTGCGGCCTGCCGGTGACGGTGTGGACGTGCTGGTGCACGCCCCGCACGCGGACGCCGTCGAGTTGTGCCTGTTCGATGGACTCGAGGGAGACGGCCAGCCGGAACTGAACGAGCGCCGCGTCCGGCTGCACCGCAGCCGGCTCGGGCGATGGGCCGGACACGTCCCCGGCGTTCGCCCCGGTCAGGCCTATGGCCTGCGGGTGCACGGACCGTGGGAGCCGGGCCGCGGCCTGCTGCACAACGCGAACAAGGTGCTGCTCGATCCCTACGCACGCGCCACCACTCGGGCCCTCGAGTTGGCGCCGGAGGTGTTCGCGCATCCGGTGGACTCCTCGCTGCGCCCGATCGAGGGCCTCGATCGCCCGGACCACCGGGACAGCGCCCGGCACGTCCCGCTGGCAGTGGTCACCGACGATCTCTCCGCCGGTGTCAAGGTCGAGCACCCCAGAACCCCCTGGTCTCGCACGGTCGTCTACGAGGCGCACCTGCGGGGTCTGACCATGCAGTTGCCCGGCGTGCCTGAACACCTGCGCGGCACCTACGCGGGCCTGGCGCACCCGGCCACTGTGGCGCACCTGCTGGGCCTGGGCGTGACCGCCGTCGAACTCCTCCCGATCCACGCCAAGGCGGATGAGCCGGCGCTCACGCGGCGCGGGGCCACCAACTACTGGGGGTACAACACTCTCTCGTACTTCGCACCGGAGCCGTCCTACGCCACCGAGGCGGCGCGTGCCGAAGGGCCGCACGCCGTCCTCGCCGAGGTCAAGGGCATGGTCCAGCTCCTGCACGAGGCCGGCCTCGAGGTCATCCTCGATGTGGTCTACAACCACACCTGCGAAGGCGGTACGGACGGGCCGATGCTCTCCTGGCGCGGCCTGGACAACGCCGGGTATTACCTCCACGACGGGCCGACCCACGCTCGCTACCTGGACGTGACCGGCTGCGGGAACTCCCTCGACTTCCGCAGCCGGGCCGTGGTGCGGATGGCACTGGACTCGTTGCGGTACTGGAGCCAGACCATCGGCGTGGACGGGTTCCGGTTCGATCTCGCCGTCACCCTCGGGCGTGATGGCCGCCACTTCGACCCCGACCATCCGTTCCTCGTGGCGCTGGCCTGCGATCCGGACCTGGCCGGGCTCAAGCTGATCGCCGAACCGTGGGACATCGGACCGCACGGTTGGCGCACCGGACAGTTCCCCTCGCCGCTGGCAGAGTGGAACGACAAGTTCCGTGACACGGTGCGCACGTTCTGGATCGCCGACGCTGCTGCCGCCGTGCACGGCGGGACCGGTCACGACCTGCGCGACCTCGCCACGCGGCTGTCCGGCTCAGCCGACCTGTTCGCCCACCTGCCTGCCCCTGACGGGCGCGGCCCTGGAGCGTCGATCAACTACGTGACCGCCCACGACGGGTTCACCCTGGCCGATCTGGTGAGCTACGACGTCAAGCACAATGAGGCGAACGGCGAGGGCAACCACGACGGCAGCGATCACAACCTCTCCTGGAACCACGGCGTCGAAGGGAGTACGGACGACCCCGAGGTGCTGGCCCACCGGCGCCGCACGATGCGCAACATTCTGGGCACCCTGGTGCTGGCGTCCGGGACTCCGATGCTGACCGCGGGCGATGAGTTCGGCCGCACCCAGCACGGCAACAACAACGCCTATTGCCGCAACGATGCCGGCGTCTGGGTGGACTGGGAGCTCGAGCCCTGGCAGGACGAACTGCTCGCCACCACCTCCCACCTGCTCGCGCTGCGCCGCGAGCACGCAGCACTGCGACCCGGCCGATTCCACACCCCCGACCCCCGCGACCCACACCCGGTGCTCGCCTGGTACGACGAGCACGGAGCCACTATGACGGCGCAACGGTGGCACGATCCGCACCGCCGGGTGCTGCAGATGTACCGGTCCGGGCACGATCCACAATCCGGGTCATGGGGGCCGGATGCGCTGCTGGTGATCAATGGCGCAGCGAACCCGGTGCGAGTGACCCTGACCAGTGCCGCAGCCGAGCAGTTCACCCTGGTGTGGGACTCGGCGCAGGAACAGCCAGGCGATCCTCGTGGGGAGAGCGCCACTGACGCCGGCCGCACGGTGGAGGTTCCTGAGCTCAGCATGCGGCTGTATCTGAGTACCTGATCTCCTGGACACCTGAGCGGCGAGAGGGACGCCCGATAGGCTGCCTGCATGACTGACACTGACGTCATCGTCGTCGGCGCCGGCCTCGCCGGGCTCGTGGCCGCCACCGAACTGACCCGACGTGGGCAACGGGTGCTCGTCCTGGACGCTGAGCCGGCCGCCTCGCTCGGCGGGCAGGCGCACTGGAGCTTCGGTGGCCTGTTCCTGGTGAACTCGGCTGAACAGCGCCGTCTCGGTGTCCGAGACAGCGCCGAACTCGCCTTCAGCGATTGGCTCGGCGCAGCGAACTTCACTGCCGGTGCCGACCGAGGGGAAGGGCCCGATGCGCAGGGATACGCCTGGGCGCAGCGATTCGTGGAGTTCGCGGCCGGTCCCATGCGCCCGTGGCTGCACAGCCTGGGCGTTCGCTGGTTCCCGTTGGTGCAGTGGGCCGAACGTGGCGGCTATCCCGCCGGCGGGCACGGCAACACCGTGCCGCGCTTCCACGTCACCTGGGGCACCGGACCAGGCGTGCTTGCCCCGTTCCTCGCCGCAGCGCAAGAGGCACGCGAGGAAGGGCTGCTGGATATCCGGTTCCGGCACCGGGTCACCTCACTGGTCACCACCGACGGCGCCGTGACCGGGGTGCGGTCCGACCAATTGGCAGCCTCAGCCGCGGGACGCGGGGAGCCGTCCAGCCGCGAGGTGGTCGGCACCGCCGAGTTCTCTGCCGGCGCCGTGGTGCTGGCCACTGGTGGCATCGGTGCCGATCACAACGCCGTCCGGGAGGCGTGGCCCGCCGAGGCCGGGACCTTGCCGGACCAGATGCTCTCCGGCGTGCCGGACGGCACCGACGGGAGCGGGCTGGCGTTGGCCGAGTCGGCGGGTGCGGCATGCGTACACGCCGGCCGGATGTGGCACTACCCCGAGGGCATCGAGATGCACACCCCGATCTGGAGCCGCCACGGCATCCGGATCCTGCCCGGCCCGAGTTCGCTGTGGCTGGACGCCGACGGCGAACGCCTCCCCCCGCCGCTGTTCCCCGGCTTCGACGCCCTCGGTGCGCTCCGTCACCTGACGGTGCATCACCACCAGCACTCGTGGTTCGTCCTGAACAAGGCGATCATGGAGACCGAATTCGCGCTCTCCGGCTCCGACCAGAACCCCGATCTGACCGGGAAGAACCTGCGCCTGCTCGCCCAGCGGGTGCTCCCCGGCGCAGTAGGTCCCGTGGCACGGTTCGCCGAACACTCCCCGGACTTCATCTGGGCGCAGACCCCGGCAGAGCTGGCCAATGGGATGAACGCACTGGTGGGAAGCGAGCAGATCGACGGCGACGCGCTCGCCCGGCTGATCGCAGCGCGCGACTCCGAGATCGTGACGGGGCTGGGCAAGGACCCCCAGGTGACGGCGATCCACCATGCCCGGCGCTACGTCGTCGACAAGCGGATGCGGGTAGCGACCCCGCGGCCGCTGACACATCCAAAAGACGGGCCGTTGCTCGCCGTCCGGCTGCGGGTACTCACCCGCAAGACGCTCGGCGGGGTGCATACGGACACTCAGGCGAGAGTCCTGCGTGGTGACGGCAGCGTGCTGCCGGGACTGTACGCCGTCGGGGAGGCTGCCGGTTTCGGCGGTGGGGGCGTGCACGGGCACCGTGCACTCGAAGGCACGTTCCTGAGTGGATGCATGTTCAGCGGGAAGGTGGCCGGGGAAGCGATCTGAGGCGCGGACCCGACGTCGCCGGGATCTGCTCATAGGATGGCCCGGTGAGTTCTGACGTCTCCCCCGCCGAATCGCCCGTGTCCACCGATGCCGAAGAGTTGAGCACGGAGGCAACCGTCGACCGCTCGCTCGCTACGGCCGTGGCGCGTAGCGCCGAGATCGAGGCCCAGCTGGCCACCGACCCGAGCGGGTTCCGGGTACTCACCGGGGACCGGCCCACCGGGCGGCTGCACTTGGGCCACTACCTGGGCACATTGCTGAACAGGGTGCGGCTGCAGAATCTCGGCGTGGAGACGATGCTCCTGGTGGCCGACTATCAGGTGATCACCGATCGTGACGACGCCGGCCCGATCGCCGAGCGGGTGCGCGACCTGGTCACCGACTATTTGGCCATCGGCATCGACCCGGCCAAGACCACGATCTTCGCGCATTCGGCCGTACCCGCGCTGAACCAGCTGATGCTGCCGTTCCTCTCCCTGGTGACGGACTCGGAGTTGCGTCGCAACCCGACGGTGAAGGCCGAGTTCGAGGCCAGCGGCGGGCGCCCGATGAGCGGGCTGCTGCTGACGTACCCGGTGCACCAGGCGGCGGACATCCTGTTCTGCAAGGGGAACCTGGTGCCAGTGGGCAAGGACCAGTTGCCACACCTGGAACTGACCCGGGTGATCGCCCGGCGGTTCAACGAGCGGTATGCCGGTGGGGCCTCAGTGTTCGGATCACCCGATGCGCTGCTCACTCAAGCCACGAACGTGCTCGGCGTGGACGGGCAGAAGATGTCGAAGTCGCGGCGCAACACGATCGAGCTCGCGATGACCGAGGACGAAACCGCCAAGCAGTTCAAACGAGCAGTCACTGACTCGGACCGCACTATCACCTACGATCCCGATGGGCGCCCGGAAGTGTCGAACCTGTTGCTCATCGCCGGCGAGATGACCGGGCGGGACCCGGTGGAACTCGCCGCTGAGATCGGCGACGGCGGGGGCGGCGGCCTGAAGAAGCTGGTGACCGAAGCCGTGAACGAGCACCTGCGGCCAGTACGGGAACGCCGCCGCGAACTTGAGGCCGACCCGAGCGCCGTGGACGAAGTACTGCGCCGCGGCAACGAACGTGCCAATGAGATCGCCGGCGCCACCCTCGATGAGGTGCGCCAAGCCATGCAGATGGTCTACTGACGCGATACCCCGCACCCACGCATCTGTCCGCCATCGACGCTGGTCGTCTCCCGCTCCGACCTGTGGCCGGCTCGTTCGTCCCACCTGACCCCCGCTCGTTCACCCCCGCTTGATCGCCCGGGGCGGACTTGTGGCCTGACCGAACTCTGCCCGGGGCGGACTTGTCGTCAGGTAGTTCGTGTTGGGCGGACTTCTGGTCGCTCTCGCGCTCAGAAGCGACCAGAAGTCCGCCATCGACGCTGGTCGTCTCCTGTGTATTCACGCCGTTATCCACAGGTTCAGGTAGTCAGGCTGAGGCTGACAGGGTGAATGCGGTCCGATGAGTCCATGAAGTCACAGGTGCCGCTCTCTCTCCGTGTTCTCGCAGACCGCCAGGCCGGTCTCCTCACGGTCGCAATGCCTCGCCGAGGGGATGACCCGCCGACAAGTGCGAACGCTGCTCGCACGTCGCACCTGGCTGCGACGATCGCGGGGTGTCATTGACGCTCGACGGCCCGTTCACGGCGACCCGTTAGAGCACGCGCGCGCTCAAGTCGGTTGGTTCGCAGCAATAGCATCAGGGCCGGACGCGATCGTTGTCGGATGCAGCGCACTGGCCCTCCACGGCATTGCAGGTCTACCTCGGACCATCGGGGCCGAGGTGGTCCTTCCAGAGGGACGAGACACCCAAGGTGTCGATGGCATCCGGGTTCGGCGATACCGTAAGACATTCGGGGTGATCTGGATCGAGAATCACGCTGTAGCGGCCGTCCCGGATGCACTCGCACAGGCGTTGGTGGGCCTCAACAGGGAGAATGCGGTCGCCGTGCTGGACTCGGCGCTCTTCCTGAAGAAGATCTCACCGGAAGACTTCGCTCGCCTGCCCGAGCTGCTCCGCAAACGCCCGGGGTGTCGCCGCGTCCGGCCCTGGATCGACCTCGTCGATGGTCGAGCAGAATCTCCTCTGGAGACATGGGCACGTCTGAGTTGCATGGACGCAGGCATTCCAGTGACCGATCTCCAGGTCGAGCTCTACGACGAGGACGGAATCATGATCGCGCGTGGCGATCTCGGGTGGCAGCGTTCCGACGGCACCTGGGTGATCGCAGAGATCGATGGCCGCGGTGTCCATTCCCAACCGGCTGCGCTGTACCAAGATCGGTCGCGTCAGAACAGGGTTCTGCTCGGAGGGCACACGATGCTGCGGTTCACCAACGAGGATTTGCGATCCGGCACCTTGGTGAACACCGTCGCCGCCGCTGTGCTCGGTCCAACGTTCCGAGACCTGGGAGTACGTGAGACGGCGCGCCTCGGCGCGTGAATCCACGCCGACACCTAAAGCGCACCGAACCTGGGCGGGGTTCTGGTCGAATTTGCCTCCGAAAGCGACCAAAACCCTGCCCAGATCATCCGATCCGTACCAGATCCCGCCCGGGGCAGAGAACTGTCAGGCCAAATCTCCGCCCCGGGCGGCCAGAGAGAGGGGTGAGACGGACCCGGCACCCAAGGAGCGCGGAGCCGATTAGTTGACGATGTATCTCAGGAAGCGGCGGCCACCAGCCCGAGCTCCGTCGGCCCGGCGAGCCCAGGATGGCGCGGCACGATCCGCACCGCGTAGCCGAAGGGGCCGGCCTGGGCGAGCGTGAACGAACGAGCGAACTGGTGGCGCCCACCCTCGTAGGTGTCGGTCAGGGCCAGCTCGGCAGTGCCGAACTCGTCCAGCTCATCGTCCTCACCGACCCGGCCGTAGTTCACCTGCACCTCGACGTCCTCCGGTTGCAGCGAACCGAGAGCCACGAATGCCTTGATGGTCACGTGGTCGCCCACCTTGACCACGTCGTGGACGTCCTCAGACTCCACATGCTCCACCCGCACGCCCGGCCACGCCTGATGCACCTGTGCCTTCCAGTCCGCGAGCGCCACGGCCGCGGATCGGTCCGCACCATCGCCGCCATCGCCACCGCCCAGTGCCCGGGAGAACTCGGCAGTGGGGGTGTACAACTCGGTGATGTAGTCGCGCACCATCCGGGTGGCCTGAACCTTGGGCCCGAGTGTGGCGAGAGTGTGCCGCACGTTCTCCAGCCAGTGCACCGGCAACCCGTCGGTGCGGTCGTAGAACCGCGGTGCCACGGTGTTCTCCAGCAGGTCGTACAAGGCGGCGGACTCGAGGTCGTCGCGGCGGTCCGGGTCATCCACACCGTCGGCGGTGGGAATGGCCCAGCCGTTCTCGCCGTCGTACATCTCGTCCCACCACCCGTCCAGGATGGACAGGTTGAGGGAGCCGTTCAGTGCGGCCTTCATCCCGGACGTTCCGCACGCCTCCAACGGCCGCAGCGGGTTGTTCAACCACACGTCACAGCCCGGGTAGAGGGTCTGCGCCATCTCGATGTCGTAGTTCGGCAGGAAGACGATGCGCTCGCGCACGTCCTCGCTGTCGGCGAATTGCACGAGCTTCTGGATGAGGCGGATCCCCTGCTCGTCGGCGGGGTGGGACTTTCCGGCCACCACGATTTGCACCGGCCGCTCAGGATCAGTCAACAGCGCGCGGAGCCGTCCGGTGTCTCGCAGCATCAGGGTGAGTCGCTTATAGGTGGGTACCCGGCGGGCGAACCCGATGGTGAGCACGTCCGGATCGAGCACACCGTCCACCCAGCCGAGTTCCGCGGGTGAGGCGCCGCGCTTCAGCCACGACTTGCGCACCCGTGCCCTTGCGTCCTCCACCAGTCGCTGGCGCATCCGGCGCCGCAGCTCCCAGAGGGTGGCGTTATCGATCCCGCCTTCGGCCCGGTACCAGCCCGCACCCGTGGCGAGCTCGTCCTCGGCGAAGTACTCGGCCTGCGCCTGCGCGAACGCCGGATCGGTCCAGGTGTCGCCGTGTACGCCATTGGTGATCGACGTGATCGGTACCTCGCTGGTGTCGAATCCCGGCCACAGGTGGGCGAACATCCCGCGGGAGACCCGCCCGTGCAACTTCGCGACCCCATTGGCCTTCTTGGCCTGGCGCAGCCCCATCACGGCCATGTTGAAGACGGCAGGGTCGCCGCCGTCGTACGATTCGCGACCCAGGGCGAGCACGTCCTCCACACTGATTCCGGGAAGTTCGTTCCCGCCGCCGAAGTGCTCGGCGATCAGTTCGGCACCGAACCGGTCAATTCCCGCGGGCACCGGCGTGTGTGTGGTGAACACCGTGGCGGCTCGCACGGCCTCGGCAGCGGCCGCGAACGACAGCCCGGCGGTGGAGATCAGCTCCCGGATCCGTTCGATCCCGTGGAATCCGGCATGCCCCTCGTTGCAGTGGTAGATCTCCGGCGCCGGCGCGCCAGTGAGCCGGGAGTGCACCCGGAGTGCCTTGACTCCGCCCATACCCAGCAGCAGTTCCTGGTGCAACCGGTGCTCGCTGGTGCCGCCGTAGAGGCGGTCGGTGACCCGGCGTGCGATGTCGTCGTTCTCGGGCACATTCGAGTCGAGCAAAAGCAATGGCACTCGCCCGACGTCGGCCCGCCAGATCTGTGCATGCAGCACCCGGCCGCCAGGCAGGGGGAGGCTGATTCGCGACGGCGTCTGGTCACCTTCACGCAGCAGCGTCAGTGGGAGATTGTCCGGGTCGAGCAGCGGGTAGGTCTCGTGTTGCCACCCGTCCCGGGTGAGGGACTGGCGGAAGTACCCGGCGCCGTAGAGCAGCCCGATGCCGACGATCGGGGCGCCGAGATCGGAGGCGCTCTTCAGGTGGTCGCCTGCCAAGATTCCCAGGCCACCAGAGTATTGGGGCAGGGCCGCGGCGATCCCGAATTCAGCGGAGAAGTAGGCGATCGACGCGGGGAGGGCGGGCTCGCCCGCGGCAGCTCGTCGCTGCGCCTCGCTCTGGTACCACCGGTCTTCGGTGCGGTACCGGGTCAAATCATCGGCGAGGCGGTTCAGCCGAGCCACGAAGTCGGCGTCCGCTGCCAGTTCGGCCAATCGATCGGAGGAGAGTCCGCCGAGGAACCGGACCGGGTCACCATGGACCTCGTCCCACCGCCCGGGGTCGATCGAGGCGAAGAGTTCGCGGGTCGGTGCATGCCAGGACCAGCGCAGGTTCGAGGCGAGGTCGTCCAGCGCCACGAGCGAGTCGGGCAGCACGGTACGGACGGTGAATCGTCGGATAGCTCTCACGCGAGGCAGCATAGGCCACCCGACCGGGTTTCTGTATTTTGCTGAATGCGTTGCAACCGCTCGGGGCACAGCCGGGAAACCCGTGGTGAATCGGGTGGCGATCCCAGATGTGTGCTGCCTCCCATCTGGGTAGGTTCGAGTATGTGAGCACTCCAGTCCCCACACCGTCCATCCCCATCGGCCGGATCCCCGTGATCGAAGTCGGCCCCACCATCGAGAACGGCCGCTGGCCCACGAAGGCGGTGGTCGGCGAAGGCGTCCCCGTCCGAGCCACTGTGTTCCGCGAGGGTCACGATGCCGTGGCCGCCACAGCGGTGCTTGTCGGACCGGACGGCCGAGACCATTCCTCGGCCCCGATGCAGGACGTCTCCCCTGGCAATGACCGATACGAGGCGTGGCTGGTACCCGACGCTGAGGGCACGTGGGGCTTCCGGGTGGAGGGCTGGTCGGACCCGTACGGCACGTGGGCCCACGATGCCAGCGTGAAGGTCCACGCCGACGTCGACAGTGAACTGATGCTCGCCGAGGGTGCGCTGGTCCTCGAACGTGCGCTGACCGAGGTGGACCTGTCGGCAGTTCCCGACGGCGTCCGCACCCTTCGCGAGGCGATCCTCACGTTGCGAGACGTGTCCCGGCCACCTTTGGCGCGCTTGGCGGCCGGCACTTCCCCGGAGGTGCGGGCGGTGCTGGCCGCGGCCCCGCTGCGGGAGTACGTCTCCCCCTCGGCCACGTACCCGCTGGTGGTGCACCGCGAGCGGGCACTGTACGGCTCCTGGTACGAGCTGTTCCCGCGGTCCGAAGGTGCGTATCAGGATCCCAGCACCGGTGAGTGGGTCTCCGGGACCTTGCGCACGGCCGCGCAGCGGCTCCCGGCGATCGCGAAGATGGGATTCGACATCGTCTATCTCACTCCGATCCATCCGATCGGGAGCACGAACCGCAAGGGTCGGAACAACACGCTCGAGGCGCTCCCGGGCGATCCGGGCTCCCCGTACGGCATCGGTGCAGCCGAGGGGGGGCATGATGCGATCCACCCGGACTTGGGTGACTTCGGCGACTTCGACGCGTTCGTGGCCCGGGCTCGTGAGCTGGGACTCGAGGTGGCCCTCGATGTCGCTCTGCAGGCCTCTCCGGACCACCCGTGGGTGCGCGAGCACCCGGAGTGGTTCACCACACGAGCGGATGGGTCGATCGCGTATGCGGAGAACCCGCCGAAGAAGTACCAGGACATCTACCCGCTGAACTTCGACAACGACCCGGAAGGCATCTACGTCGCCATCCGGGACATGCTCCAGGTGTGGATCAACCATGGAGTCACCGCGTTCCGGGTGGACAACCCGCACACCAAGCCGCTGCCATTCTGGGAGCGGCTACTCGCCGAGATCGCGGCAGCGCACCCCGAGGTGATCTTCCTCTCGGAGGCCTTCACCCGGCCGGCGATGATGCGCACGCTGGCCACAGTGGGATTTCATCAGTCGTACACGTACTTCACGTGGCGGCACTCGAAGGAGGAACTCACCGAGTACTTCACGGAGGTGAGCGGGGATGCGGCAGCGGTGATGCGTCCCAGTTTCTGGCCGACCACCCACGACATTCTGACTCCGTACATGCAGACCGGTGGCGCATCGGCGTTCGCGATCCGCGCGGTCCTGGCTGCCACCGGCTCACCGACCTGGGGCATCTACGCCGGATACGAACTCGCCGAGCATGTGGCGCGACCGGGTGCGCAGGAGCAGATCGACAACGAGAAATACGAGTACAAGCCGCGCGACTGGGATGCCGCCGCCCGCCAGCACGGTCTCACGGACCTGTTGAGCCTGCTGAACACCGTGCGTCGCGAGCATCCCGCCCTGCAACGGCTGCGCAATCTCACCGTTCATTCCACCACTGACGATGCGATCTTCTGCTTCTCGCGCCACCTCCCGGCGCCGCTCTCCCCGACCGGGCGAGCGGACACGATCATCGTGGTGGTCACATTGGACCCGTTCACCACCCGTGAGTCCTTGATTCATCTGGACCTCCCCGCCCTGGGGCTCGAAGGGACCGCCGAGTTCACCGCGCACGACCAGCTCAGCGGGGAGACCTACAGGTGGTCCGATACACCGTTCGTGCGACTCGACCCGTTCGGTCGATGTGCGCACGTGATCCACGTCCGGAGCCACGGATGAGCGTGAGGAGCCCCCGCGCAGGTGGTACGAGGAACGAGTGCCACCGCAGCGAGGCACCACAACGCTCAGACCAGCACGCACCGATGAGCGTGAGGAGCCCCCGCGCAGGTGGTACGAGGAACGAGTGCCACCGCAGCGAGGCACCACAACGCTCAATGCAGGAGGCACCACAACGCTCAATGCAGAAGGAGTACCGATGAGTATGCGAAGCCGGCGTGGGCAGCTCGCGCTGACAGGCGGTCCCCGTTCCGGGCTGAGCGATGATCCGCACTGGTACAAGACTGCTGTGTTCTACGAAGTGCTTCTTCGTGCCTTCTCGGATTCTGACGGCGGCGGTACCGGCGATCTGCGTGGGCTGATCGACCGACTCGACTATCTGCAATGGCTCGGTATCGACTGCCTGTGGCTGCCACCCTTCTACCCCTCCCCGCTACGCGACGGTGGCTACGACGTCTCTGACTACACCGCCGTGGCGGACGAGTACGGCACCATCGACGACTTCGCCGAACTGATGGAACAGGCGCACGCCCGCGGGATCCGGGTGATCATCGACTTGGTGATGAACCACACCAGCGATCAACACCCGTGGTTCCAGTCCTCCCGATCCAACCCCAAGGGCCCCTACGGGGACTTCTACGTCTGGGGTGACGATCCCGAGAGGTACGGCGATGCGCGCATCATCTTCGTCGACACCGAGGTCTCCAACTGGACATTCGACCCGGTGCGGCGGCAGTACTACTGGCACCGGTTCTTCTCCCACCAGCCCGACCTGAACTTCGAGAACCCTCGCGTGCACGAAGCGATGTTCGACGTCGTCAGGTTCTGGTTGCGCACCGGCGTGGACGGCTTCCGCCTGGACGCTGTGCCGTACTTGTTCGAGGAAGAAGGCACCAACTCGGAGAATCTGCCGGCCACTCACGAGTTCTTGGCCAGGGTGCGTGCGATGGTGGACGAGGAGTTCCCCGGACGGCTCATGCTCGCCGAGGCCAACCAATGGCCGCACGAGGTAGTCGAGTACTTCGGCACCGAGGACGCCCCGGAGTGTCACATGTGCTTCCACTTCCCGGTGATGCCGCGGATCTTCTACTCCTTGCGTGAGCAGTCCGCGCGCAGCATCGTTCAGATTCTCGACGACACCCCACCGATCCCGGACGGTGCCCAGTGGGGCACATTCCTGCGTAATCACGACGAGCTCACTCTGGAGATGGTCTCCACGGAAGAGCGAGCCGCCATGTACAACTGGTACGCCCCGGAACCACGCATGCGCGCGAATGTGGGCATCCGCCGTCGACTCGCTTCGCTGCTGGACAACTCCCGCGCAGAGATCGAACTGGCGCACGCCCTCTTGCTCTCGCTCCCGGGCAGTCCGTGCCTGTACTACGGCGACGAGATCGGGATGGGCGACAACATCTGGCTACCCGACCGAGACGCGGTCCGCACGCCCATGCAGTGGGACCCGGACCGCAACGCCGGTTTCTCCGCGGCCACCGATCCGGGGCGTCTGTATCTGCCTGTGGTGCAAAATCTCACGAATAGCTACCACCAGCTGAACGTGGAGGCACAGCTGGCGATCCCCACCTCGCTGCTGCACTGGGTGCGCGGCATCCTCGAGGTTCGCCGGGCGCACCCGGTGTTCGGCACCGGTTCCTACGTTCCGCTCACCACCGATAACGAGGCGGTGCTGGCGTTCTTACGTGCCGACGCGGACGGTGGTGGTGAGACGATCCTCTGCGTGGCCAACCTGGCCGCCACTCCGCGCTCGGCCACGGTCCTCTTGCCCGGTTTCGCTGGCGCTCGCCTGATCGATGTGTTCGGTGGTGAGGAGTTTCCTTCGGTACAACCTCGGCCCAGTCCGCACCCTCCCGAGCCGGCGGCGCAGCAGGCGGACGCCCCGCAGGTCCATGACAGGGGCGCCCCACCGGAAGGCGCGGACGGTCAGGCCGTGCTCACGATGGGCTCACGGGACTTCTTCTGGCTTCAGGTGGTGGCGCGATGAGTGACGCGAATGACGGTTCCCTGCTGCTCGAGCTGCTCGACCCCTGGGTGCGGACCACGCGCTGGTTCCCGGCCAAGGATGCGGCCGATGCTCCCCTGCGAATCCTGACCACGATCGAGCTGCCCGACCCGCTCGAGGAAGCCGCCTGCACATTGGTGCTGCTGGCGTTGGACCGGGGCGGAGCCACCACAGTGGTGCAGGTACCGATCGTGGTGACCGATCCGGAGGATGTGGAGTTACCCGGACAGATCGCGCTGCTCGGCACGGGCTCGGTCCTGGTGGACGGCCCGCACCACCCCGCTTTTCTCCGGGCTTGGTTGGCGGCATCGACCACACCGGCGGAGCCGTCGATCCGGCTCGCCGACCTGGATCCGACCCGTGCCCGCGTACACACGGGCGAGCAGTCGAACACCTCGGTGCGCATCCCCGCAGTGACCGGAGACCGTTCGGCCATCCTGAAGATCTTCCGGGTGCTGGCTCCAGGTGCGAATCCGGAGATCGAGATCACCCGCTCCCTGCACGAGGCTGGGTGGCGGCATGTGCCTGAACCGCTGGGCTGGCTCTCCGGTCGATGGCCAGCCCCCGAGGCGGGCACCGGACCAGCTACCGGGGTGGCTGGCGATCTGGGCGTGCTGACGGCGTTCCTCACGGGCACGGAGGACGGATTCGAACTGGCTTGTACTCAAGCACGCGAGGATCGCTCGTTCGCTGAGCCCGCCCGCGAACTTGGCCGGTGCATTCAATCGATGCACGCGGTGCTGCGTACCGCACTGCCGGTGAGCGAACAGTCCGGTGACCTGGCCGGTGCGCTGCGCGCTCGCGCGCGCTGGGCGATCGGATCCGTCCCTGCCCTCCAGCAATGGTCCGAGGGCGTCGAACAGGTGATTTCCGACGTCGCCTCACATGCTCTCCCTGCGAATCAGCGCATTCACGGCGATCTGCATCTCGGCCAGGCGCTGCGGGGAGTCGAGGACTGGTTCCTGCTCGACTTCGAGGGGGAACCGCTGCGACCGCTCTCCGAACGCACCGCACCGGACCAGCCACTGCGTGATCTCGCCGGCATGCTCCGCTCGATCGACTATGCAGCTGCCGTGGGCGGGGCAACCAACCCGCAATGGGCCGAGGAGGCCCGGACCGCCTTGATCGAGGGATACCGGTATGGAGCCCAGATCGTTGAACCGGCGATCCTGCGTGCCCTCGAGCTCGACAAGGCACTCTATGAGGCCGTCTACGAACAACAGAACCGCCCGGATTGGTTGTCGATCCCACTGGGCGGCATCCGTCGAATTATCGAGGAGCAGGCCATGAGAGAGAACGATGCGCCCACACCCGAGCCTGCAACACCGACCGGCGCGCCCGCACACCCGCCGCAGGCGTCGGCAACTCCGGTACCTGACCATGTGCTGCAGGACCTCTCCGACGGCGTGCACTTCGCCCCGCACGATGTTCTCGGACCGCACCTGGGCGATGGTGTGGTCACGATCAGGACGGTGCGGCACCTGGCGCGAGCGGTGAGCATCCGGACAGCCGACGGCGAGTACCCGGCCATTCACGAGCGGGGCGGAATATGGACCGTGACGTTTCCGGCCGAGGACGTTCCGGACTACCGCGTGCTCACGGTCTACGCCGATGGGGCGGTCGTCTCCGACGACCCGTACCGCTTCCTGCCCACCGTGGGCGAGATGGATCAGCACCTCATCTCCGAAGGGCGGCACGAGGAGCTGTGGGCGGTGCTCGGTGCCCGAGTCCGGCGCTATCCCTCCGCATTGGGGGACGTCGTCGGAACCTCATTCGCCGTGTGGGCACCCAACGCGCGCGCGGTCCGTGTGGTGGGCGATTTCAATCATTGGGATGGGCGCGCAAGCGCGATGCGTTCGCTCGGCTCCAGCGGCGTGTGGGAGATCTTCCTGCCCGAGGTGCGCGCGGGCCAGCGGTACAAGTACGAGATCTGCCATGCCGACGGTTCCTGGCACACCAAGGCCGATCCGATGGCACGCGCCACGGAGGTGCCTCCTGCGACGGCGTCGGTGGTGGATGAATCCACGTACACCTGGTCGGACCAGGCGTGGATGAGCGCTCGTGCGTCCGGCGAACCGCACTCGGGCCCGATGAGTACGTACGAGGTGCATCTGGGCTCCTGGCGTCAAGGGCTCACATATGTCGAGCTCGCTCAGCAACTGGTCGAGTACGTCAGTTGGATGGGCTTCACCCATGTGGAGTTGCTGCCGGTTGCCGAGCACCCCTTTGGCGGCTCCTGGGGGTACCAGGTCACCTCCTACTACGCTCCGACCTCCCGGTTCGGCAGCCCGGATGAGTTCCGGCACCTGGTGGATGCCCTGCACCAGGCGGGAATCGGCGTGATCGTGGACTGGGTGCCGGCACACTTCCCGAAAGACTCCTGGGCGCTCGCCCGGTTCGATGGCACCCCCCTGTACGAGGACCCGGACCCGTTGCGCGGCGAGCAGTTGGACTGGGGTACGTACGTGTTCAACTTCGGGCGGAACGAGGTGCGCAACTTCCTCGTGGCCAACGCCCTGTACTGGTTCACCGAGTTCCACATCGATGGCCTCCGTGTGGATGCGGTGGCCTCCATGCTCTACCTCGACTACTCCCGCGAACCTGGCCAGTGGCGTCCGAACGTGCGTGGTGGCCGTGAGAATCTTGAGGCGATCCAGTTCCTCCAGGAGACCAATGCCACCGCCTACCGGGTGGCACCAGGGATCATGATGATCGCCGAGGAGTCCACCGCCTGGCCGGGGGTGACCACCGCCACCGAGCACGGCGGCCTGGGTTTCGGGCTGAAGTGGAACATGGGGTGGATGAACGACACATTGCAGTACATGGCGGAGGAGCCGATCAACCGCCGCTATCACCATGGTGAGCTCACGTTCTCCCTGGTGTACGCCTTCTCGGAGCAGTTCGTGCTCCCGCTCAGCCATGACGAGGTGGTGCACGGCAAGGGATCGTTGTGGGAACGGATGCCTGGCGATCTCTGGGCCAAACTGGCGGGGGTGCGACTGCTCCTTGCCTACCAGTGGTCCCACCCGGGCAAGAACCTGCTGTTCATGGGAGGTGAGTTCGCCCAGAACACCGAGTGGGCGGAGTCCCGGTCGCTCGACTGGGGCTTGAGCGACACCCCGTCCCATGCCGGTGTCCGCCTGATGGTGCGCGAGCTGAACGCGCTCTACGTCGCCTCCCCTGCCCTCTGGGCGGATGATTTCAATCCGAGCGGGTTCGAGTGGATCGAGGCCAATGACGGTGACCACAATGTGCTCGCCTATCTACGCCGAGGCGGTGGTGAGCAACTCCTCGTCGTGGCCAACTTCGCTGGGACGGCGCATGAGGGTTACCGCGTGGCCGTGCCGCAGGCCGGCGCCTGGGAGGAAGTGTTGAACACCGATCACACAGAGTTCGGCGGCAGCGGGGTGGTCAATACCCAAGCGCTCGTGGCCGACGAGGTGCCCTGGCATGGACGGTCCCACTCGATCGCGCTGCGGGTGCCGCCGCTCGGCGTCACCTTCCTGCGCCCCACCACCTGACCGTCCTGCAGCTCCCAGCTGGCCGTCCTGCAGCTCACCACCACTTCCCCGCACCGACCACCCCGCGAGTGCGGGGGTCGGGTGGCTCAGTCGCGAGGGTGGGTGTGGTCGCGAGGATTGGTTCAGTAGAGCGCGACGGCCAAGTCGCGCCGCGCCTTGACCACCTCGGGTGCATCATGCGGGGCCAGCTGGAACAGCTCCAGCAGTCGCGTACGGGCAGCATCGCGATCATCGCCGGCGCTCACGCGGATCACCCCGAGCAGGCGGGCGTAACCGTCGGCAAGCTTGCCCGAGGCCACCTCGACGTCGGCCGCCGGCAACTGGGCGGCGAGGTCCCCTGCGCCAGCCTCATCCGCCGCGGCCAATACGGCGGCAGGATCCAGGCCGGCGATCCGGCGGAGCAACTCGACCTGAGCGAGCCCGGCCGCCGCCTCCTCATCACGAGGGTTCTCCTCCAGCGCGCTCTGGAAAGCCGCGGCAGCACCATCGAGGTCATCGGCCTCGATCGCGTCATAGGCGGCCTGGATGTGCGGCGGCAGCGGAGGCTCTACCGGTTCAGCTCCTTGCTGTTCCCCTGCGCCGTTCTCGTCGACCTCCATCGTGCCGGTCACGCCATTCTCCTGGGCGGCCTGGAGTACCTGATCAAGCACGGGCCGCAACTGCTCGGCCGGATAGTTCCCCTGGAACAGCGGCAGCGGCTGCCCCTTGAGCACGGCCAGCACCGAGGGCACCGTCTGCGCTTGGAAGACCTGCGCGATCCGCGGGTTCGCGGCCACGTCCACCCGGGCGAGGACGAACTTCCCGCCGTACTCGGTGGCGAGCGCCTCCATCGTGGGGTTGAGCGCGATGCTCTGCCCTTCGCCCACCTGCCAGAGCATGACGACGACCGGCACCGTCATGGACTGCTGGATCACGTCATTGAACGTGGCCTCGCTGACGTCCACAACGAGCCCGGCCGGCGTGCTCTCCGACGGGGCAGGAGGTTTCGGGGCGGCGATCGCCGAGAGATCCACGGCGCCGTGCAGATTGACCGGGTTGGAAGGCTGACTCATGGTGCAATCCTAGTTCGTACTACGTGCTGATCATCACTCGTCGGGACTGTCGTGGCTGACTCCGGAGAGCACCCGTTCGGCGCCGATCACCATCGCCTGCGCATCGTCGGACTCGACCGGAACGTACACCGCCACCATCAGTTCGTAGCGAGCGTTCAGCGACTCACCGTCCTCGGAAACCTCGCCGTCCTCCTCGTCCAATGCGGCGATCTGCCCGCCCAGGCTCAACTCAGCGCCATCGACGGTCTTGGTGAACGTGTACCTGGTGTTCATCGCCCCCACCGCGATGTATCCACCGTCAGCGGTGGCGAGGGTCAGGATGTCCTCCTCGGCCGCCGTGGTGTTGTGGTCGAACTCGCCGGCCTCATCGAAATCGAAGGTCGCCAGTTGTTCGGTCACCAGTGTGCGGAACGGGTCCTCGGCGAAGGTGTCCTCGATCGTGCCCTCGTCGTCGCGGTCACCGAGCAGACGGGCGTAGGCATCCAGCGCGTCCGGTGGCGTGTACAGGTATCCCTCGGCGTCCAATGGCACCGGCGCACTCCCCACGGAGGGGACGGCAGTCTCGGGCATCTGCACGCCCGGGAGGAGCCGTACCCAGCTGTGCATCTGGTACTGACTACGGGGCGTCTCCTGCTCCAGGGTCACCAGCAATGGCACATTCGATTCATCGGGGATCTCGGTGACCACCATGACCGTGCGCGGCCACGTGTCGGTGACCGCCACGATCTCGACCTGCGTCTGCGCCGTCAGCGGCTGCGGCGTATAGGGCTCGTCGCTGTCGGCCGTGGCAGCCGCGAGGGCGTACTCGGCTGCGCGGATCGAAAGCGCGGGATCTTGGACGCGATCCGCCAGCAGGTCAGCGTCCTGTTCTTCGTCGGCTGCCGCAATGAGGTCGCCGAGATCGGCTAGTACACGCTCAAGACGTGGGCCGTCCAGCGCCGGTAACGTCTCGGTCTGCTCCGGCGGTTCCGGCGTTTCGGGAACCTCGATCGCGCAGGCGCCGAGCATCCCCGCTGCGGCGAGCAGTGCCGGGATGGCGGCGATCCGGAATCGACGACTCATCGCTTGTCCTCCTCGTCGCCATCATCGGGTGTATCCGCCGACGGCGGCCGGTGCAGTCCCCAGGTCTGGCGCCACGAGGCGCCCGAGGCCTGGGCGTTGTGGTCCCCATCCGACGCCTCGTCGGCTGCACCGGGACCGACGTCGGTTGGTCTCGGCTGTGCCGGCCAGTCTGCCGATTCCGGTGCGGACGAGTCTCCTGCCCCGATCGTCGGGGCGCCCCAGGTGGAAAAGTCACCGAGGCGGGCGCCCTCAGTATCTCCGCTGGTCGAATCGTGCGTCGTCGCGTCGGGCGTGGTGCTCGCCTCGCTCGCGCGCGCGGACCGTCGTTGCCACCACCGGCGCCGCGGGGCCGCCTCCGTACCGGCGCGGGCCGCGGTGTCATCGTCGCCGGCATTCGCCTCATCGACCCCAGTCCCGCCACGGGGCTCGGTGTCCTTCTCGCCGGCATTCGCCTGATCAGCGTCACCATCAGCATCCGCGCGATCCGGTTCGTCGCCCGGGCTCGATCCTGACTCCTCGTCCGCCTGATCCTTCCGGCCAGCGTGCACCCATGCAGCCAGGTCGGCACCACCGTCCCCAGGCGAAGACTCGACGTCGCCGCTGTCGGCGTGCTCGGCAGGCGCGCTCTCCTGCGCGGCCGGTGCTCCATCGGGCACGGGTGCGGGAGTACGCCGTTGCGGGTCCGCCTTGGCCCGTTCGGCTTCGCGCAACTGACGGCGGGTCAACGGCGTCCCATCTTCGGCCACCGTCGGCAGCACTGTCGTCGCGTCGGAATCGTCCTCGTCGGGGGCCCGGGCTGCCCGCTCGCGGGCCCGCTTCTCTTCGCGCGACATCAACAGCTGAATCGCGAGCCAGACGAGGCCGACCAGGAACAGCACCCCGCCGACCACGATTCCGGGCACCATCAATGGCGTGGTGACCTCCCGTGTCCAGGTGAGCGAGACGGACGGGGCGGGCGTCGAACCGTCCGAGGCAACCAGCATCAGCCAGTCGCCCTCGACCTGCGACCACTCGTAGGTCAACTCACCTGTCTCGCTCAGCTCTTCGATCCACAGGTCTGAGCCTCGGGGATCAGGCACGGTGGTCATCTCACCCGCGGCGTCCGAACCCTCACCGTCCGCGGTCTCGGTGTCTTCGCCCTCCGTACCTTCGGCGCTCTCGCTCTCTGTGCTCTCTGTGCTCTCTGTGCTCTCTGCATCCTCTGACGGCGTCTCGGACCCCTCGCCCGAGGCATCCTCACTGGGAGTTTCGCTCGACTCCGCACCGGAGACCTGCTCGACTGAGAGCGTCTCCCAGTCCTCGAGCCCAGTGATCTCCAGTGCGGACGCATCGTCCACCCAGGCGCGTACATCTGCCGCGCGGCCCATCGCCAGCATCACCGGCGTCTCGTCGTCAGCGGCTGTCACCGTGACAGTCACATCGGAGTTCACCGTGGCCAGTACGTGGCCACCGGCGAGCACCACCGGTGTCTCGGGGGCCTGTGGCACGGTGGCTGTGACCACCTCGTCCGGGCGCCAGAGGGTGCCCGAGGCGATACCTGCACCTGCCGTGCCGAGTCCCAGCACGATGAGCAGGATCGCGAAGATCCGTCCTAGCACGAGCGTGCCAACCCTTCTGGTCCATGGTCGAACGTGGAGCCGAGCGTGTCGTCGACAGCCCCCCAGGGTACGTGACCATTCTGTGATCCAGGACGTGATCGTGACGTGAGACACATTCGCGGGTCCAACCACAGCGGATACGCTGACATCGACTCTTCGAGTACCCAACAGGCAGGAGACTGGTGTGGCTGACGACGCGTCGACCTTTCCGGTGGTGATGCGCGGCTATGACCGCGCCCAGGTCGATCAGTACATCCATTCCCTCGAGCGCAAGGTCGCCGAAGGCGAGCAGAAGTTGGGCGAGGCCCGCACACAGGTGGAGTCCTTGGATTCCTCCGTGATGCAGGTATCGGGTGAACTCGCAGACGCCCAGGCTCAATTGCGGGAGGCCGAGAAGCCGAGCTACGCCGGGCTGGGAGCCCGGATCGAGCAGCTCCTGCGTTCGGCAGAAGAACAGTCCAGCGATGTGGTGAGCCAGGCGAATCTCCAGGCGAAGGACCTTCTCGAACGCGCCGAGGCCGGCGCGGCTGAGTTGTCCTCCCAGGCGGAGAACGAGGCTGCCGAACGGCTCGCGAACGCGCGCCGGGACGCAGACAGCGCCGTGCAACGGGCCACCAGCAAGGCCGAGGGGATCCTGCTGGCCGCCCAGCGCAAGGCCGAAGAACTGGTCGGATCAGCCGAGCGCGAGGCCGCCCGGATCGCAAGTGTTTCTGCCACTGAACAGAGCGAGCGGCACGCAAGTCTGGAACGCGAGCTCGGCACGCTCCGGGCAACGGCCGAACAGGAGGTGGCCGAGCTCAGGGTCAGTTCCGAACGCGCCGCTCGAGAGCTGAAGTCCGCTAGCGAGACCGAGGCCCAGGAGCTTCGCTCGCGCGCCCGGGCCGATGCGGATTCCCTGCGCGAGGATGCCCAGCGCACTGCCAAGGCCACTGTGTCCGAGGCTGAAGAACAAGCCGCCGAGATCCTGCGTGCGGCCAACTCCGAGGCAGAACAGATCCGAGGGTCGGTGGCCGATATGCGCGACCAGGCCGAGTTGGAGATCGCCGCCCGACGGTCCGCATCCGAAGAGGCCGACGCGCAGATGCACGCACAGGCCAAGGCTGACACGGACGCCATGATCGCCGATGCACAGGCGCACGCTCAGGACGCCGAGGCGCGGGTGGCAGAGGCGCTCGCCAAGGCTGAGGAAGTGCGCTCGTCCGCAGAGTCGCAGGCCCAGGAGATTCTCGAGGATGCCCGTTCCAGTGCCGAGCGGATCACCCGTGAGGCCCGGGAAGGGGCCGATCGGCTCAGGAGCGACACCGCAGCGCAAGCCGATCGGGAGCGGCGAACGGCGCAACGACAGGTCGAGGACCTGAACCGTCAGCGAGAGTCGATCACCGGCTACCTCGACGAGCTACGCACACTGCTCGGATCGGGGCAGGTGGCCGAGGCCGCCGATCTGGCCGTTCCCGAGGAGGACGACACCGATCAGGTCGAGGAGGAGCAGGCACTCCCGGCAGACAGCGAAGCGTCCGACGCCGACGAACCTGACGCGGAGGGGTCAGCCCCTGAGGTGAACGGCGCGGCCGCAGGTGACCCGTCCCCGGACAGTGCTGCTGAGGTCGACGCCGAGACCAGCAAGACGTCTGAAGAGACCGAGAACCCGGACGCGGCGGACGAGTCGGACGCCGACAGCGAGACCTCGGTACGCGAAACGGCACGAGGCTGACACTCGCGGCTCAGCGCACCATCCGGACGATGGGCAGATCACCCCACCGTTCAACCACCTGTTCCGCGCCGTCCGCGACGAACCCGTGCTTGCGGTAGAACGCCGCAGCACGCGGGTTCTCACGGGCAACCCAGAGCATGCACGGGGCGTCGCCGGTGGCGATCTCGAGCAGGTTCGCGGCAGTGCCCTGACCGTACTCACGTGCGAGCACGTACAGGGCAGCCAGTTCGAGCGGACGCACCCGGCCTGGGCCGGCCGCCTCCGCCCAGGCAAGGCCGACGGCCTCTCCCCCGCGGTGAGCCACCCACACGGTCGGACCGGCCGGGTTCGACAGCCGGTCTTGCCACGTCACGAGACCGTCCCTTTCCCAGCGCTCGAGCACCAGCTCCGGGACGAGATCACGGTAGGCCTCTCGCCAGGTCGCGCAGTGAAGCTGGTGGAGCGCGGTAGCGTCCCCGATGTGCGCCGGCCGGATCAAGGCAGATGTCATGGCCGCATGGTAACCACCAGCCAGGCACCACCAGACCCGTCGGAGGGATGACCACCAGCCGGCCATCCTCGCTGAGTCCTCAGCCGGTGGGGGATGAGCGGGTGGCACAGTCAGTTCGCCGTACGCTGGTGGGGTGAGTACGGAGCAGGACTGGGCGCGCCAGCGCCGTGAAGCGGCGGCTGAGCACGAACGACGCCTCGCCGAGCGCAAGGCCTCCGAGAGCAGTCGCGCGCAGACCCTCCTCGATCAGTTCGCAGCGGCTGCCGCAGCCGCCGGCCTTGCACCTCAGGCTCTCGAGGTCAAGGGCTACGGCGGGCGCGGTCGCGCACGAACTCCCCTACGGGGCTGGTACCTGCGCGTCGACCGGACCTCCGCCGTCGGGACGGACGGTGCGTTCTACCTGCTCACCGCACCCCTCTCGGCCTGGGACCGGCTACGCGGGATACGGCCAGAGCCCAAGGACCCCCCGCTGGTGCTCGGGGCCGGCGGCAAGGATGGCGAGTCGATCGACCTGCTGGACGCTCTCGAACGGATCATGCCGGGGTGGCGGGGCTGACAGGTGAGATGCCCGCACCTGGCGCTACCGCGCTGACGCGTCCGACCTGCCACGAATCGTCACCGACACGGGCGTGCTCGTGCGCCCCGTCAGGTACACCCGTGGTCCGGTCAAGGCGTCCGTGCCGCCCAGGAACGTGTACGCCTCGCCGGGGTGGTACACCGGCGGCCGATCGAGTCCGCTCCCCCGTCCTGGGCCGACGGTGATCTCATCGTCACCCACGCGGTAGACCGCATCGCCTTCGACCAGTTCGACCGACCCGTCGCCGAGTTCGCGACCGCCGGTGAGCGTGCCACCGGGACGGAAGGCGAGCTCGACGGCGAACGGCACGTCCGCCCCGGAGAAGGACAGATCGAGACCGATCCCGCCGGCGACGTCGTTCACCAGCATCTCGGTGGTCAATAGCACTGGATCGCTCTGGCGCCGGGAGAAATTCATTGCCGCCGCGAAACGGCCTTCGAACTCGAGCTCATACGCGCCGTCTGCCCGCCTCTGGGCAGGGTCGAGCGGTTGGTAGTAGCCGGTGCTGAGCTCTTCGATCAGCAGCATTCCGCCGCCGACCTCCCGCCAGGTACCGGGCCGGAACGGACCCATACCAAAGAAGTCCCTGGAGAGCCGCACGGAGTCCAACAGCGCCGCACCATGCCGGAATCGCACCACGGTGGGATTGCAGGCCAGCCCCGACGCCACTCGTCCGGCCCGGGGCACATCCGAACCGGCGTACACCGTACTCATCTGCCGCTCGTCCCGCCGACGGCGCAGCCCCAGTGCGAAAGTCCGCGCCACTGTGGGCTCATCACCAGTCTCCAGATCGGCACCCAACTCCGGCTCCCGGAGCAGCTGCGCCACTGCATCCACCGGATCGAAGCCCGGGGCAGTCTGCGCCTCGAGGCAGGCACGAGCACACGGCCGGCATCCGGCCACCGCGAACCGGCGCCACTGCATCGTGAACGGGCCCACACTGAACCGGTGCCGCTGATCCTGCCGGCGCGAGTGCACGGTTTCCACCTCACCCTGATCGGTCAGGTCGATCATCGCGTGCAGGTTCCGGTGCACCACCTCACGCAACGGCTCCTCGTCGAGGGCATCGGCGAGTGTGAGCAGGGACGGGTTGGAGACGTGCGCAGCATAGTTCGCCGAACGCTCGGAGTAGATCCCATCCTCGTCTGCATCCACACCTTCTGCGAGCCACTGTCGGGCGCGGCCGGTGCACCGGTCGTCCCCAGTCACGCGAGCCAGCCCGGCCAGCGCGGCGGCAATTTCCCACCGGTGGTTCGGGGTGTGCACCCCTCCGGTCACGATGGCGTCGACAGCCCTCGCAGCGATCTCAGCCAGCCCGGTACGCACCCCGGACCACTCAGGCCGGCCCATCAGCTGCGCGTGGACCCCGGCGAGGTCATTCAGGGTGAAGCTCGAATCGGGCGGGGAATCCACATTGTCACCGGACGTGAACAAGCCACCCAGTCCTTGCGCAGCGGTGAGCTCGCCGAGCCATCCGAGCGCCGCCTGATGTGGTTCGGATCGCCCCGCCCACCGGGACGCTGGGTTGAGCGAGCAGACCACAGCCGCCTTGATCATCGCCATCAGCCCACGATGACCGCGAGCACGCTCCGCTGCTACGGCGGCGCCGCCGGCAATCAAGGAGGCGAGCCTTTCGTCGGAGCCCGCCGTGGCATGGGCGGAGAATGCAGTCATGTCGCCGGCACTCACCTGCGATCAGTCCTTCAGCCCGGAGTTCATATCGGCACTCATGATCTGGCGCTGGAAGATCAGGAACAGGATGATCATCGGCAGCAACGAGATCACCGAGGCCGAGAGCAGCACCGACCAGTCGATGTTGTCCGCCCCCACGATCGAACGCAGCGCGATCTGCAGCGTGTACTGGTTCGGATCATTGAGCACGAGCAACGGCCAGATGTAGTCGTTCCAGCGCCACTGGAAGGAGAAGATCGCCAGCGTCACAGCCATTGGCTTGGCCAGCGGCAACATGATGGAGAAGAAGGTGCGGATCTCTCCGACCCCGTCGATCCGGGCCGCCTCGAGCAGTTCGTCCGGAACCGTCTTGAAGTACTGCCGGAACATGAACACACCGGTCGCGGTGACGATCGAGGGGATGATGATGCCGGGGAGGGAGTCGTACAGACCGAGATCGCGGATCACCACGAACGTCGAGGGCATGATGACCTCGGTCGGCAGCATGGTGGTGGCCAGAACGCACATGAAGAAGACGTTCAGCCACCACGCCTTGTACTTGGCCAGCGCGTACCCAGTCATCGACGAGACGAGCACGGTCAGCGCGGTGGTCACCACGGCGACGATCCCTGTGTTCATGAAATACCGGGCGAAGTTGAACCGGCTCCACGCTGCCTCGTACCCCGAGAACGTCCAGTTCTCCGGCAGGATCGACAGCGGCAGGCTGAACAGCTCGCTACCGGGCTTGAACGAGCTGAGCACGAACCAGAGCAGCGGGAACGCGTACACAGCCACCAGCACCCAGAGCAGGATCGTCCCGGGGGCAACGGACTTCTTCTTGCCCCGTACGGGCTCGGTGATGGTCGCTGTGCCCGTCTTGGTGCCTGCCCTACTCACTGGACGTCCTTCCGGTCGAAGCGCATCTGGATCAGGGCGATCAGAATGAGGATCACCATGAGCACCATCGAGGCGGCACTGGCGTAGCCGATGTCTCCGCGCTCAAAGCCGGTGCGATAGATGTACTGCACCATCAACACGTTCTCCGTGCCCGGGCCACCACCGTTGAGCGCCTGGATCATCGCGAACTCCTTCATCGCCCCGATCGTGGTGAGCAGGACCACCAAGAACGTGGTCGGTGCAAGCAGCGGGAGCGTGATCCGCCGGAAGCGCTGCCACCCGGTGGCGCCGTCGATCGCCGCCGCTTCCAGGTAGGACTTCGGAATGTTCCGCAGCGCCGCGATGAACAGCAACATCGTGAACGCCGTGCCGCCCCAGGTGCCAGCGATCAGCACCACGACCAGGGCCAGTTCGCCGTTGGTCTGCCACTGCAACGGCCCGATCCCGAAGATGGAAAGGAAGTAGTTGAAGAAACCGAAGTTCTCGCCGAACAGCCACCGCCAGATCACACCGTTGACGATCGGGGAGATGAGCCAGGGGAAGAAGAAGACTGCGCGCGCCACCGTCTGCCCACGGGCGAACTTGGTGGTGAGCAGCACGGCGAGACCGAGCGGGATCACGTAATGCAGCGGTACGGACAGACCCGCGAAAATGAAGGTGCGCCCGAGTGCGCTGTAGAACTCTGGGTCGCCGAACAACCGGGTGTAGTTGTCGAAGCCGATGATCTCGGGAACACCGAAGCCGCGGTAGTTCGACAGCGAATAGATGAAGCCGAATACGCCCGGCCACACGAAGAACAGGGCAAACAGCACCACGGCAGCGGCGATGAAGATGAGCGGGGCGATGACCTGCCCGCGGCGAATCCTGGAACGGCGGTGGCGCGGGGTGGGCACCCCAGCGGGCGGAGCCTTCTCGGCAGTGGACGCGGTCATCCGCGCGCCTCCTTCGATGGTGAGAACAAACCGGACGGCGTGCCCCGCGGGGCGGGGCACGCCGGAAGATCAGCGGATGGCGGCGAGCGCCGCGGTCAGCTGCTCGTTGATGTTCGCGATGGTCGCGTCCACGTCCTGCTCATCGTTGAGGTACTTCACGACCTCGTCACGCACCGGATCACCCTCGATGAAGATGCCCTCTGCCTGGAACAGCAGCTCCTGAGCCTTCACCTCGCCGACGATCGGGTCGCTTGCGGCGATCTCGGCGTTGTAGAGGTCGAAGAACTCCTGGTTGTTCTCGTAGGAGATCTCGACGCCTTCCACGGCAGGCAGGAAACCGGAGGTCTCGCTGAGCTCGGTGTAGTTCTCGCTCTGGTACAGCCAGTTGATGAAGTCGTAGGCAGCATCGGACTGCTCGCCCTCGAACACCACGATCGACGCTGCGTTGCCGTAGTTCGTCGCACGCACCGGCTGGACCGGAAGGTAGACCGAGACCCACTCGAAGTCGGCGATGTTCTCCTCAAAGTCCGCGATCTGCCACGAGCCCGAGTAGTAGGAGACCACGTCACCACTCTTGAACAGCGCGTTCGGGTCACCGTCGGAGAGCCATACGGACCGGGGCATGAAGGAGTCGTCGTTGAGCCCGTAGAAGTACTCGAGCGCGGGCTTGGTGTTCTCGTTCGTCTGGTACTGGTCGTTCTCGTCGGCGATGAAGGCGTTCGAGCCGAACTCGTATAGGAAGGACTTGAGCCGGTGCGAAGTCCGGTCCATCACCATGCCGAAGCTGGCGCCGGTGGCTTCCTGAACTCGCTTGACCGTGGCCACGAACTCATCCCAGGTCCAGATCTCGTCCTCGGAGGTCGGGTAGCTCTCCCCGGCCTCATCGAAGAGGGACTTGTTCAGGAACAGCCCGACGGCGGTCACGTCGCTGGGTAGGGATAGCACCTTGCCGCTCTCGTCCACCACGGAGAGGTCGGTCAGGGCGCCGGAGGCCTCGGCGATCTCGGCAAGGTCGCGGGTGGCGTCCTTCCACTGCGGGTCCACCGCACCGATCCGGGCAAGCGCCGGGAGGTCATTGGCGAGGGCAGCATTGCTCAACCGCGTCTGCAGGTCGTCGTTGGCGACGTCGACGATCTCGATCTGCACACCAGTCTCCTCGGTGTACTTCTCTGCCATGTGGGCGTACCCGCCGCCCTGGTTCGCATCTCCGGAGAGGTAGAACTGCAGCGTTCCGACGTCGGTGCCGTTACCGCCTCCACCGTCTCCTCCGCCGGAGTTGCAGGCAGAAAGCCCGACCACAGCGGCACCGGAGGCGAGCCCACCGGCGAGGACCTGTCGACGACCAAGAATGGGATTCATGAGGTGTACCTCTCATCGTTGAGTGTGCCGGGAGCCACCGGGGGTCGACGCCGTTGGCACGGGAAGCGTTTACCTCGGAGAGTAGGCGACATGTCGGGATGAACGCAAGGTTTGTCCTGACATAGTCCGGTCACAACTCGGACACAGGTGACAACCTCAGGCGGCGCTCCGGGACCGATTCGTGAGGTCTGACAAGGCATCGGCCACCGAAGAGGGTGTCTCGATGGCGCTCATGTGCCCCGCGCCAGTGACTTCCACCACGTCCGTTCCCAGCGCACGGGCCATCGTCTCGTGGTCGACGCGACTTGCCAGGGCGTCCTCGCTTCCCCGCAGGACGAGCGCGGGCACCCGGAGATTCTCGAGTGCGGAGAGCCGGTCGGGCCGGGCCGCCATCGCGCGCTGCGCCCACGCGATTCCCGACGGCGGTGCCTCCTCGAGCCATCGGGTCACAGTGGCACGCACCTCGCCGGCGGCATCTGGGGCGATCAGGGCGTCGATCATCGGCGCCACCGCCGCCGGGCCTTCCGGCCCTAGGGCCGCCTCGGCCACGCGGAGCCGGTTCTCACGTGCCGGCTCCGGATCGGCGCCTGCTTTGGTGTCCAACAGGCCGATACCCGCCAGCCGGCCGGGGTGCCGCTCGGCGAACGCCAGTGCTGTGTAGCCACCCATCGATAGCCCGGCCACGATGGCACGGCGCACGCCGCGATGGGCGAGCGTCTGCGCGACCGCATCCGCGTAGTCTTCCAGGCCGCCGTCGATCGCTGGGGAAGCGCCGAACCCTGGTGCGTCGATGGTGAGTACCCCTGCCGTGGGCATCGCGGCCACGGTGGTCTCCCACATGCGCGAGTCGAACGGGAACCCGTGCAGGAGCACGAGCGGCTCGGTCACTTCCGGTCCGTACCAGGTTGCCGCCAGCATGAGCGATCCCTCCATCGGATGAGGTGTGCGGTGCCTACGCAGCCTACGGATCGAATCCACTTCCGCGAGTCGAATCCACCACACACGGGGGTGCAGGTGGATTCGATTCGTGGATGTGGATTCCAGTGGGTGAGTCAGAGCGTGTGGCGGGTATGGCGCCTCGATGGTGGGATGTGAGGACGCCGGATGGCGGTCACCGATCTAGAGGAGCTCGCGATGGGCGATGAGATCACCACGCACACGTTCTCCCGCGAGGAACGCCAGCGGTATCGCGAGAAGGTGCGGCGCTGCCTCGACGTCTTCGAAGGGATGCTCAGCACGCACCACTTCGCCGATGCACCCTCCCGCAGCGGGTTGGAGATCGAACTTAATCTGGTCGACGCCGAGTATCAGCCGGCGATGCGGAACGCGCAGGTCCTCGCCGAGATCGCCGACCCCGCGTTCCAGACTGAACTGGCCCGCTACAACATCGAGTTGAACGTCCCGCCCGCAGAGCTTCCGGGAGACGCCATGCTCGATCTGGAGCGGCGGTTGCGCCAGCATCTGGACGTCGCCGACGAACGCGCCCAACGCCGTGGCGCCTCGATCGCAATGATCGGGATTCTGCCGACACTGCGCCCAGAGCATCTGACCGGCAACTGGATGAGCGCCAACCCCCGCTATCAAGCGCTGGAGGAAGCGGTCTTCGCCGCTCGCCGCGAGAATCTCGACCTGGACATCTCGGGCCCGGAACCGCTGCGGATGGCCACCGGCACGATCGCACCGGAGTCGGCCTGCACCTCGGTGCAACTGCACCTGCAGGTCTCCCCCGGCGACTTCGCCGCGCACTGGAACGCCGCCCAACTGCTCGCCGGACCGCAGCTCGCCCTCGGCGCCAATTCACCGTTCCTGTTCGGCAAGCAGCTCTGGGCGGAGACGCGCACGGAGCTGTTCCTGCAGGCTACCGATACGCGTTCGCCCGAGCTGCGCAATCAGGGTGTTCGCCCTCCGGTCTTCTTCGGCGAGGGATGGATCACCTCCATCTTCGATTTGTTCGAAGAGAACGTCCGCTACTTCCCTGCGCTGTTGCCCGAGTGCACCGACGAGGATCCCGAGGCAGAGCTGGCGGCGGGGCGGACGCCGCGCCTGCAGGAGCTGCGGTTGCACAACGGCACCGTCTACCGGTGGAACCGCCCGGTCTACGACGTGGTGGACGGCGAGGCCCATCTCCGGGTGGAGAATCGCGTGCTCCCCGCCGGCCCCACTGTGGTGGACGTCCTCGCCAACGCCGCCTTCTACTACGGCGCGCTGGAGATGCTCGCCCGCGAAGAGCGACCACCCTGGACACGCATCTCGTTCGCAGCCGCTCATGACAACTTCACCGCAGGCGCCCGCGATGGCGTCGAGGCCCAGATGTACTGGCCCGGATACGGTGAGGTGCCCTGGGACGAGTTGGTGTTGCGGCACCTGCTACCGCTGGCAGCCGAAGGTCTGGCGCGGCGGGGTGTCTCCCAGCACGTGATCGACCGCTACTTGCCGATCATCGAGGCGCGCTGCAAACTTCGCCGGAACGGAGCGTGGTGGCAGACCCAGACCGTTGCTGCCCTCGAGCAACGCGGCGCCAGCCGCACCGACGCGCTCACCCAGATGCTGCAGCACTACCTGGCCGGGATGCACTCCAACGAGCCCGTGCACACCTGGGACGTCCCTGCCTAGCGCACCCGACGACCCGCACCCAGCATATTCGGTCAGCGGGGCCCACGCCGGTGCCTGGCGCGCCAGCAGCTCCGATGCCAATGCCGTCGCTCTGCCAGCGCAGCGTCGGCGCCGAAGATGTGCTCCTCACCCCACGCAACCACGTGCCCCACACCCGGAGGGATCTCTTGTTCACACCCCGGGCATCGGTAGGTCTTGTCCGGCGAGCCGGCCACCTCACGCACATTCCACTGCCCACCACCGGGCCCGGACTCCACGCGTGGGCGGCCGCGCAGCACGGCCTCGACGTCGAGTTCGGGGTGGGGCTCGGCGTAACGACGCTTCCGGGACGGGCGAACCATCGTCCCAGTATCACCCGCGGGGACCCTGGCTCACACCGTCGGACGCATCGGCACCGGCAGTTCCCCGCTCGCGACGAGTCGGGCATACCAGTGCGCCGAGTCCTTCAGCGTGCGCCGCTGCGTCTCGTAGTCGACCCGCACGATCCCGAATCGGCGCTCGTACCCATAGGCCCACTCGAAATTGTCGAAGAGTGACCAGACGAAGTAGCCACGGACATCGACCCCGGCCTCCCGAGCCTTCCCGACGGCCTCGATGTGGCCATGGAGATACGCGATCCGGTCCGCATCGTGCACGGTCCCGCCCGGACTCACCACATCCTCGAAGGCAGCACCGTTCTCGGTGACGACGAGCGGCACCCCATAGTCCTCGTGCAGCCGGTGCAGCAGCTCCACCAGGCCATCTGGGTCGATGTTCCAGCCCATCGCCGTCTGTGGTCCGGACATCGGGAGGAACTCCACGTCATCGGCGCCCACCCACGGACTGTGCGCCGAGTCGCCATGGGCGGTGGAGGTGGCCCGCGCACCGCCGCGGAACTCTCGCGCCTCGCCGGTGCAGTAATAGTTCACGCCGAGCAGGTCGATCGGCTGATGGATCAGCGCCGTATCGCCCTCCTGCACGAACGAGAAGTCGGTGAGGTGCGCGAGATCGTCGAGGAGGTCGGCCGGGTAATGTCCGCGCAGCATCGGGTCAAGGAAGATCCGATTGCCGACGGCGTCCAGTCGCCGCACAGCGTCCACGTCGCCAGGGCGGGCCGCGTCCGCCGGGCGGGTGACGTGCGTGTTCAGGGACACCGCGATCGTGGTGTCCGGCCCGAGTTCGGCGCGGATCGCTGCCGCCGCCATGCCGTGTGCCAGGTTCAGGTGGTGCGCGGCGCGTAGTGCGGAGACCGGATCGGTCACCCCGGGGGCGTGCACACCTGAGGCGTAGCCGAGGAAGGCGCTACACCAGGGCTCGTTCAGCGTGGTCCAGACCGCCACCCGATCACCGAGCGCTCGCGCGACAATGCGGGCGTAGTCGGCAAAGGCGGAGGCCGTCTCCCGGTTCGTCCAGCCACCGTCTTCCTGTAGTTCGGCGGGTAGGTCCCAGTGGTAGAGCGTGACCACCGGAGTGATACCCGCCTCGAGCAGGGCATCGACGAGGCCGGAGTAGAAGGCCAGGCCCTCGGCATTCGGCTCTCCGCGCCCGCCGGGCTGGACCCGGGGCCAGGAGATCGAGAAGCGATACGCCTGCAGACCGAGCTGCGTCATCAGCGCCACGTCGTCTCGCATGCGGTGGTAGTGATCGATCGCCACATCCCCGGTGTGGCCGTTCAACGTGGTCCCGGCAGTGTGGGAGAAGACATCCCAGATGGACGGGCCGCGGCCACCTTCGGTGGCGGCACCTTCGACCTGGTAGGCGGCGGTGGCCGAGCCCCAGACGAAGTCGGGTGGAAAGGCAGTCATCGTGAGCTTCCTTCGCATCGGCGGGTCAGTCCGTGATCCGGACAGTGAGTCAGCGGTTGGCCGAATCAGTCGGCGATCGGCACGGTCAGGACGGGCCCGTCGGCTCGGTGCCGCTCGCCCCGGTGCACCAGTGCCCAGTCGTGCGCGGCGCCCCGCACCAGGGTGGCCTCGAGGTGACCGGCCAGGCGGCGCACGGTGAACTCGGCAGCGCACGCTCCGCCGTCGGGCGTGGGGACCTGCACCACCACCTCGGCGCCCTCGGTGAGATCGAACGCATGCAGCTCCACACCGTCGGCATAGGGGTAGTCAGGCCGGTCCGTACGAGCCCCGAACGCGATCACACTGCCCGGGCGGGCCAGTAACGGCACCGAGTCGAAACCGTGCGTCTCGCGCACCCATCGGCCACCGGTCACCCGCTCACCGGAAGGTACTTGCGTCCAGGTGCCCTCCGGGAGGTAGTACTCCACCTGCCGTTCGTCGAACACCGGCGCTACCAGCAAGTCGCCACCGAGCATGTACTGGGTGTCGGCTGCCGTGACGGATCGATCGTCCGGGAAGTCCACCACCATCGGCCGCATCACCGGTATCCCCTCGGTGGAGGCGATCTGACCGGCACGCGCGAGGTAGGGCATCAGCCGGTGCTTGAGGTGGGTGAAGTGACGGGTCACCGCCACCGCCTCCTCATCGAACGCCCACGGCACGCGATACGAACTCGACCCGTGCAACCGGCTGTGCGAGGAAAGCAGCCCGAATGCTACCCACCGTTTGAACACCGCCGCCTCGGGCGTCCCTTCGAAACCGCCGATGTCGTGACTCCAGAACCCAAACCCGGAAGCTGCCAGCGACAGTCCGCCCCGCAGCGACTCGGCCATGGCCGTGAATGTGGACTCACAGTCACCACCCCAGTGCACGGGGAACTGCTGCCCACCGGCCGTCGCTGACCGGGCGAACAGCACCGCATCACCCTCACCGCGCTCGGCCTCGAGCAGCTCGAACACACACTGGTTGTAGAGCTGGGCGTAGTAGTTGTGCATCCGCTGCGGATCGGAGCCGTCATGCCAGACCACGTCGGTCGGGATCCGCTCGCCGAAGTCGGTCTTGAAGGCATCCACGCCCTGGCCCAGCAGCACCCGCAACTTGTCCTGGAACCACTCCCATGCCTGCGGATTGGTGAAGTCCACCAGCCCCATCCCTGCCTGCCACATGTCCCACTGCCACACGTCACCCTCAGGCGTGGTGACCAGGAACCCCTGCTCGGCAGCTTCAGCGAACAGGTGGGAGCGCTGGGCGATGTACGGATTCACCCACACACAGACCTTCAGGCCCCGTTCGTGCAGACGGGCCAGCATGCCCTCCGGATCGGGGAAGGTCGCCGGATCCCAGACGAAGTCACTCCAGTGGAACTGGCGCATCCAGAAGCAGTCGAAGTGGAACACCGACAGCGGCAGGTCACGTTCGGCCATCCCGTCGATGAACGAGGTCACCGTGGCCTCGTCATAGTCGGTGGTGAATGAGGTCGACAGCCACAGGCCGTAGGACCACGTCGGTACCCGTGCGGGCCGGCCGGTGAGCGCGGTGTAGCGGCGCAACACATCCTTCGGATCCGGGCCATCGATCACGTAGTACTGCAGGCGTTGCCCCGGCACCGAGAACTGGGTGCGTGAGGCCACCTCGGTGCCGATCTCGTATGAGACCCGCTCGGGGTGGTCGACGAAAACCCCGTAGCCACGATCGGACAGGTGGAACGGAACGTTCTTGTAGGCCTGCTCGGACGCGGTACCGCCGTCGGCGTTCCAGATATCGACGCTCTGACCATTCTTGACCAGCGGCCCGAACCGCTCGCCGAGACCGTACAGGTGCTCACCGATGCCCAGTGCGTGCTGTTCGCGCACGAACGGCCCCTCCGGGGTGGCGATGAAGGCGGTGCCGCGATCGGTCGCCGTGGTCAGCACAGTGCCGTCCGTGCGCACCAGTTCCAGCGACCAAGGCCCTTCGGTGGCGACCCGAGCGGTCAGGCCGCCCGAGGTGAGCGTGGCGGGTCCGCTCGCCGGCACATCCACCTGCGGGCCCGCGTCCGTGCCGGCGAGTGCGAAGCGTGGGCCATGCTCGCGCCTACCGGTGAAGTGCTCGATCCGAACCCCGATCACGCCCTCGGCCGGTGCATCCACCCGGATGGTGATCATCGGGCGGTTCAGCGTGTCCCCTCGGTGGCGAAGGGGCGCGGTGGAGGCATGCACCAGCAGGTGATCACCACTATTCACCACCGACTCGATTGCCCTCGGGCGAAGAATCTCCACGCCCGGCATCGTCTGCCAATAGCCATCGGTGAACTTCATCGTCGCCTTCCCGTGCTCATCCCCAACTGAGGACAGCGGATCGCTTTCGACACCAATCGTCGAAGCGTTTCAACACTGTACGGTCTGCACTGTACGGGCGGCGTCCCGCTGATCGCAAAGCGGCGCCCTGGTGGACCGAGGAGGACGAAGACCGATGGCCACGATCGAAGACGTCGCCAAACGCGCCGGTGTGGCCGCGTCCACCGTCTCCTACGTCCTCTCCGGCAAGCGCAGCATTTCGGCTGCCACCCGCACGAAGGTGCAGACCGCCATCGCCGAACTCGGCTACCATCCACACGCTGGCGCCCGTGCCCTGGCGTCAGCTCGCACGAATGTGCTCGCCCTGATGGTGCCGCTCCCCCTGTTGCCCGGCACACAGACGTTGCGCCCGGACATCGACGTCAACGTCCTCATGCAGTTCGTGGCCGGGATCGCGCCCAGGGCGCGCGCCCTGGGCTACGACGTCCTCCTGCTCACCGACGATGACCCGGGCGCGGCAGAACGGGTCTGGGCCGGCTCTACGGCGGACGCGATCATCACGATGAGCATCCAGGCCGAGGACCCGCGCGTCGAGGCACTGTCCCGGGCCCAGATGCCGGCCATCCTGATCGGTCTGCCGGATGATCCACATGGCCTGAGTTGCGTTGACTTCGACTTCGAGAATGCCGGGAGGCTCGCGATCCGGCACCTGGCGGCCCGGGGGCACCGCCGGATCGCGATGGTGGGTCCGCCCACCACCACCTTCGAACGGCGGATGTCCTTCACCGAACGCATGGTCCGTGGCTTGCGCGAACAGTCCGGCCTTGCCGGGGTGCAGTTCAGCATCGCCCCCACCGCCGCCCGGCGAGATTCCGTGGCCGCCGCCTTGGCGCCCGTCTTGGAAGGGCCGGATCGGGCTACGGCGCTCGTGGTGCATCACGAGGCGGCGCTGCCCAGCGTGCTGGACGTCCTGCGCGACCGGCACTGGACGGTCCCGCAGGACATCTCCGTGATCGCGGTGTGCCCGCCGAGTATCGCCGAGCAGCAGGCCGCGCCGCTCAGTTCGATCGACGTACCGGCCCAGGCGATCGGCGCTGCCGCTGTGGACATGGCGGTCGCTGCGCTGCGTGGCGGCGCCACCTCGGAGACCCGCTTGGTCCGGGCCGAACTGACTGAGCGCGGGAGCACTGGCGCGCCACCTGCCTGACATCGCGCACCGCCCCGGGTGCGCCACCGCACCCAGACCACGGGCCGCCGTCGGCACCGCGGACATGGCATTGACACGAACGGATTGGACGGTCATCATCGACACCGTCGTCGAAGCGCTTCAACAGGTGATCCTCAGCGTCACCCGCTTCACCCAGCACGTCGAAGGAGATGTGACCCATGCGTAAGAAGTTCCTGGCGGTCGCCGCCGCATCCGTGGCCGGCATTGCCCTGGCCGCATGTTCGTCAGGCGATTCGGGGGGTGCGGCCGAGACGAGCGCGGACGGCCCGGTCACGATCGACTACTGGGCCTGGGGTACTGCCCAGCAGCCCATGGTTGACGCATGGAACGAGTCTCATCCGGACATCCAGGTGGTGCACACTGACGCCGGCGGCGGGTCGGACTCCTCCGCGAAGCTGGTCACCGCTACCCGCGCGGAGAACGCCCCCGACGTGGCGATCGTCGAGTACAACACGCTTCCGGCGATGATCGTGGCAGGTGTGGCCGCGGACATCAGCGCCTACACCGCAGACCTCGAGAGTGACTTCGCTCCAGGGGTCTGGGGCCAGGCCACGTTTGACGGTGCAAGCTACGGAGTCCCACAGGACGCCGGGCCGATGGCCCTGACCTACAACCAGGCCCGCTTCGATGAACTCGGCATCGAGGTGCCGACCACATGGGAAGAGTTCGCCGAGGCCGCCGAGGCGGTCCGCGCTGCGGACCCGGACACCTACATCACCACCTTCGCCCCCGGCGAGTTCGGCGGGTTCGCCGGGTTCGCACAGCAGGCGGGAGGCCAGTGGTGGACCGTTGACGGCGACGCATGGACCGTCGGTATCGATGACGAGGCGTCTCTCGAGGTGGCCGACTACTGGCAGGACTTGGTCGACCGTGACCTCGTCCTCGCCGAACCGCTGCTCACCCCCGAGTGGAACGCAGCCTTGAATGAGGGGGAAATCCTCTCCTGGCCGGCAGGTTTGTGGGCGGCCGGAGTCCTTTACGGCGTTGGCGAGCCAATGGCCGGAGACTGGGCGATGGCCCCGTTACCGCAGTGGACCGAGGGCGACTCCTCGGTGGCCTTCCAGGGCGGTTCCGCCGTGGTGGTCACCACCTCGGCCGAATACCCGGAGGCCGCAGCGGAGTTCGCGGCCTGGATGGGTGCCAGCGACGAGGCCGCCGCGATCCAGATCGAGCAGGGCCAGTACCCGGCCTCACTGAGCGGACAGCAACTCACCCTCGACTCGGAACCACCGCTGCTGATGCCGCAGCAGGAGGACTACTGGCAGGTGGCCGCCGATATCGCCGCGAACACCATGCCTGACATCAGCTGGGGCCCGAACGTCAACGTCGCCTCGAGTGCCTTCCAGGACGCCATGGCGTCCGCCATCGAGAACGGCACGCCGTTACGCGAGGCGCTGGCGACCACCCAGGACGTGGTGGTCGATGACATGGAGACCACCGGCTTCACGGTCACCTCAGACTGATCCAACCACGGACGCCGGCGGCCGCTGCCACGCGGCCGCCGGCGCCGGCCCGACGAAGGAGAGCGCGTGCGATGAGCACCGTGACCGATCCGAGGACCGCCCGCCGCACGCGGCGCCGGTGGGTCGCCCCCTACACCTTCCTTTTGCCGGCGGGACTGCTCTACCTCGGGTTCCTCGCCGTCCCGATCGGCTACGCCATCTTCCTCAGCTTCCGGGGGCTGCGGGTGAGCGGCACCGGCCCGTTCGGCGTGCAGGAGGAGACGTGGGTGGGCTTGAGCAACTACGCGGCCACGTTCGCCGACCCGGAGTTCCTGGCCGGCTTCGGCCGCCTGGCGGTCTACGGTTTCATTGCCGTTCCACTGACCCTGGGCTTGGCACTGACGTTCGCGCTCCTGCTCGATCTGCCCCGGGTGGCCGGCGCTCGATTTGCTCGGACGGCGATCTTCATCCCGTACGCCGTGCCCGGCGTCATCGCCTCGCTGCTGTGGGGCTTCCTGTACCTGCCCTCGACCAGCCCACTCAACTTCGTGCTGCGCCGCCTCGGCCTGGATCCGATCAACGTGCTGGACGGTTCGATGCTGTTTCCCTCGGTCGCCAACATCGCGATCTGGACCGGCGTGGGGTTCAACATGATCATCCTGTACACCTCGCTGCGCGGCATTCCGGGTGAGCTGTACGAGGCGGCGCGCCTCGATGGTGCGAACGAGTGGCATATCGCCTACCGGATCAAGATCCCGCTGGTGGGTCCGGCGCTGGTGCTGACGGGTCTGTTCGCCCTGATCGGCACCCTGCAGGTGTACGGCGAGCCGACGACGCTACGACCGATGACCAACTCGATCTCCCAGACCTGGGTCCCGTTGATGAAGATCTACCGTGACGCGTTCGTCCGGGATGATCTGTCCCTGGCGGCCGCATCGTCGGTGGTCCTCGCGCTGGGCACCCTGATCGTGTCCGTTCTGCTATTGCGCCTGGCTCAGCGGCGCACCTTCGGAGAGTCCTGATGAGCACCGCCAACGCGCCTCGGCCGACAGTGATTCCTCTCACTGGCCCAGCACCGGCACGATCGCGCAGACCACACCGCGTGCTGCCGACCCTCGTCCTTCTCCTCGGGGCGCTCTACTGCCTGGTACCCGTGGCATGGGTGGTGATCGCCTCGACGAAGTCCAACTCCGAGTTGTTCACCACGTTCACGTTCGCACCCGGATCTGGTCTGCTCGACAACCTGCGTGATCTGTTCAGCTACGGTGGCGGCCAGTTCGGCCAGTGGGCACTGAACAGTCTGATCTTCGCGGGCTTCGGCTCATTGGCGTGCACCCTGATCTCGACGATGGCCGGTTTCGCGCTGGCCAAGTACGCCTTCCCGGGCCGGCAGGCGGTCTTCTACGCGATCCTCGGCGGCGTGCTGCTGCCGGGGATCACGTTGGCCATCCCGCAGTACCTGCTGATGTCGGAGATCGGGCTGGCCGGAAGCTACTGGTCGGTGCTGTTGCCGTCCCTGATCTCACCGTTCGGGATCTATCTGGCCCGCGTCTATGCCGCCTCAGCGATTCCGAATGACACGATGGAGGCGGCTCGGATCGACGGCGCGCACGATGCACGGATCTTCACTGCCGTGGCACTGCCCATGATGGTTCCCGGTATGGTCACGATCTTCCTGCTGCAGTTCGTGGGCATCTGGAACAACTTCCTGCTGCCGTTCATCATGCTCTCCGACGAGCGGATGTACCCCCTCACCGTGGGCCTGTACACGCTGCTCTCCAAGGGCTCAGGCACTCCGTCGTTGTACAGCCTGGCCATCATCGGTGCTGCGGTGGCGATCATCCCGCTGGTGGTGATGATGTTGGTGCTGCAACGCTATTGGCGCCTCGATCTGATCAGCGGCGGTATCAAGGGCTGACCACCCCACCGCTGCCCCCACCTCCCACACCCCACGCGACACCCCACCCCCACCACATCGCGAGTGAAGCACAGGAGAACGACTTGTCTGAGATCGCATCCGGTACCGCCGGGTTCCTGTTCGGCGGCGACTACAACCCTGAACAGTGGCCGCGGGAGGTGTGGACCGAGGACATGGAACTCATGCGCCGGGCGGGAGTGAATACCACCACGATCGGTGTCTTCTCCTGGGCGGTCCTCGAGCCGCGCGAAGGTGAGTTCGACGCCGCGTGGCTTGACGAGGTCATCGCCACCCTGGACGAGGCCGGCATCTCCTTCTTCCTGGCCACCCCGACCGCCTCTCCACCGCCCTGGTTCACCCGCGTGTATCCCGACGCCATGCCGGTGCGGCCGGACGGCACCCGGGTGGTGCACGGCTCCCGGGACACCTACGCAATCAGCGCACCCGCGTACCGCGCGGCCTGCCGACGGGTGGCCCGGTTCCTCGCCGAACGGTACGGTCAGCACCCCCGGCTGCGTGGCTGGCACGTCCACAACGAGTACGGCACGATCGATCACGGCCCGCATGCGGCGGCTGCGTTCCGCCGCTGGCTGCAGGCCAAGTACGGCGACCTGAGCACGCTCAACGATGCCTGGTACACCGCCTTCTGGTCCCAGCACTACAGCGACTGGGAGGACATCCTTCCGCCGCGGCAGACCCAGTACCTGGCCAACCCCGCGCAGGTGGTGGACTTCAAGCGGTTCTGCTCCGATGAGATGCTCGCGGCCTATGACGAACAGGTCGCCGAGATCCGCGCCGCCGGCTCCACAGCACAGGTGACCACCAACTTCATGCTGCCCACCTGGAACCACCTGGATCAGTGGGATTGGGCTGAGCACCAGGACGTGGTCTCGATCGATCACTACCTGGACACCAGCGGGCCGGACGGTGAGGCACATGTGGCATACGCCTCGGACCTGACCCGCTCGTGGGCCGGCGGTGCGTGGTTGCTGATGGAGCAGAACGCCACCGGGATCCGCGAAACGGACCGCACCTTCGTCAAGGATTCGGACCGGATGATCCGCAACTCGCTGGGGTACATCGCGCGCGGTTCGCAGAGCTCCCTGTTCTTCCAATGGCGCGCCGGCGCGGCAGGGGCCGAGTCCTGGCACGGCGCCCTCGTTCCGCACACCGGCCCGCAGAGCCGCTCGTTCGACGCTGTGGTCCGTCTCGGCGCCATGCTGGCGCAGATCGCCGAGGTGGCTGAGCTGCCGGCCGAGGGCCCCTTGATCGAAGCGCAGATCGGCATCGTCTGGGATGCGAACGGTTGGTGGTCGCTGGACACCCCGCACCTGCCGAACGAGGAGCTCAGCTATGCCGCGGAGGTACGCGCCACCCACCGTTCCCTGTGGCGCGCCGGGATCGCCTGCGACTTCGTCCGCCCACGCGCCGACGCCACCGGCTACCGGATCCTGGCAGTTCCGAGCATGTTTGCGCTGGACGACGCGACCGTCTCCTGGCTGACCGCGTATGTCGAGGCCGGCGGTCACCTGGTGGTCGGGCACTTCACCGGTGTGGCTGACGAGAACCAGCGCGTGGTCCTTGGCGGTTACCCCGGCCGGCTGCGGGACCTGCTCGGCGTGCGCGTCGAGGAGATTCGCCCGCTCGCCGCCGGTCGCACACATACCCTCACCGACGGCGCCGAGATCGAACAGTGGACCGAGCGGATGCACCTGGAGACTGCCGACGAGGTGGCCGCCTACGCCGACGGCGACCTCGCAGGTCTGCCAGCGATCGCTCGTCGTAGGGTCGGTGGCGGCACGGCGACATACCTGTCGGCACGGCTGGTCCAGAAGTCCCGGGACGCTTTCTGGACGACCCTGTGCCAAGCCCACGGCGTCACGCCGACCCTCCCGGACGCCGTCGGAACGGGTCTGGAGGTGGTGCGCCGCCGTGCGGCCCGGGGGGACTATCTGTTCTGCCTGCACCACGGCAACGAGGCCGTCCGCATCGCCGGTACCGGCGAGGACCTTCTCACTGGCCGCACCACCGACCGCGGTCTCCTCCTCACCCCTGGTGAGGTCGCCGTGATCCGTGAACGTCCCGGCGCCACGTGGCACGTCACGGCCGTGTGATCACCCTCCTGTGCGCCAGCGTCGATCACCCATCCACGCAGTCAGGAGAACTCCGCCGCTGGGACGGGACGTTTCCTCGCGCGAGGGAGCCTATCGGCGAAAGGGGGTGCTACCGCTCTCGCGGCACGTCGACCCCGTTGCGGACCACACGCTGCACCTGCAGATCGGGGTCCGTGACGACCACATCGGCCTGATAGCCGGGCCGGAGGGCGCCGAACAACGCTCCAGAGTTGTCCGCACCCAAGCGTGATCGCAGCACCTCGGCCGGAGTGAGGGAGGCACTGCGGACGGCGTCGGCAAGCGGCACTCCCCCGGCCACACTGATCCGCACCACATCGATCAGGTGAGCCGTACCGCCGGCAATGGAGCCGCCTTCGACGAGGCGAGCCACGCCGTCGGCCACCTGGACGTCGAGGCTGCCGAGCCGGTAGTCGCCGTCGGCCATCCCCGCCGCGGCCATCGCATCGGTCACCAACGCCACGTTCTGCGGCCCCACGATCTCGACCACGTCCCGCACCAACTCCGGATCCAGGTGCACACCATCTCCGATGAGCTCCAGCACGACCTCGCCGCGGCGGGCGGCCGCAAGAACCACCGGGATGGGTCCAGGTTCGCGGTGATGCAACGGCCGCATCCCGTTGAACAGGTGGGTCACTGTGGGTCGCCGGCCGTCAGTCCCGAACCGAGCCACGAGGCGTTCGACGGCGGCCCGGGTGTCGGGTGCCGAGGCGTCCGTGTGGCCGATGGAGGGCAGCGCGCCGACGTCACACAGTGCATCGAGAACCTGCCCGGCCCCCGGCACCTCCGGAGCAACAGTCATCGTGGCCAGATGACCACGTGCGGCCTCCGCCATGGCAGCGACCAGAGCGGGATCGCCGTCGATGAGGAACGCCGGATCCTGGGCACCACAGCGGGCGCTCGCCAGGAAGGGCCCTTCGGAGTGGATCCCCTCGATCTCACCGGCATCGGCCAGGTCAGCGAGTACCGCCACCCGGGCAAGCAGCACCTCCGGCGCTGCCGTCACGAGCGAAGCGAGCATCCGGGTGGTGCCGTACCGACGATGCTCGTTCACCGCGCGCAGTCCTTCGGCGATGTCCTGAACTGCGGGGATGCTGGCACCCCCACCACCGTGGTTGTGGATGTCCACCAGCCCGGGGAGCACGTACGCCTGCGGTGCGGCCGGCACAGCGGCGATCGCCTCGCGGTACTCGCCCGGCGCCTCGTCGGCAGCACCGACCCAGGCGAGCCGGTCGCCGTCGGCAATCACCACGCCGTCGGCGATCTCGCCCTCCGGCGTGACCACCCGGCCGCGGACGACCCGTTCCTGACCTGCCTGCATCGCCAACCTCTCAGAACAGGCGCGAATCGACGTCGTCGATCCCACGCATTGCGTCATAGTCGAGGACCACGCACCGGATCCCCCGGTCCGTCGCCAGCACCCGCGCCTGTGGCTTGATCTCCTGGGCGGCGAACACCCCTTCGACCGGCGCCAGCAGCGGATCGCGGTTCAGCAAGTCCAGATAGCGGGTGAGCTGTTCGACTCCGTCGATGTCCCCGCGCCGCTTGATCTCCACCGCCACGTGACCGGCAGCCCCCCGGGCCAGGATGTCCACCGGGCCGATCGCCGTCGGATACTCGCGGCGGATCAGCGAGTGGCCTTGGCCGAGCAGGCCGATCTGCTCGGCAAGCAGCTTCTGCAAGTGTGCCTCCACCCCGTCCTTGACGAGCCCGGGGTCCACACCCAGCTCGTAGGAGTGCTCAGCGTGCAGCTCGTGCACGGAGACGATGAGCCGATCATCGGACTTGGTGTTCTGCACCGTCCACACGGCCTGGACGCCGACCTCACGCTGCTCCGGAGTCGGCTCGGACTCGGTGAGCGTGCACGGCGGGGACATCCAGTTCAGCGGTTTGTATGATCCGCCGTCGGAGTGCACCAGTACGGATCCATCGGCCTTCACCATGAGCACCCGCGTGGCCAACGGCAGATGCGCAGTCAGCCGCCCGGTGTAGTCCACCGAGCATGCCGCTATGACGATCCTCACGCGTATCTTGCCCTTTCGTCGTTCAGCGCCCTCGACGAGTGCGCGCTCACACGATACGAGAAGTGCTCGTATCGGGTGGCGCCGCCTCCAGCCAGGATCTCAGCCCGTCCAGTGCGCCGTCCTCGGCAACCACCCGGAACTCCTCACCCCGGTACTGGCAGCGCACCTCACTCACCGGCTCGGCCTGACCGGCGAGCGTCCGGCGATGACGGTCGAGGATGTCCAACTCCCGCCGACCCCACCGGTAGGTGGGCCGTAAAGACAACGAGACCACCTCGTACCAATCGAGGTGGTCTCGTGTGTAGGCCGCAATGCCGGCCTTCCAGTGAGCGCGCGTGTGCACGTGCACTGCGCACTCGAAGGATCCGACTCGGCGCCCCAGAGCGCGCAGGCGCCAGAAGAAGAGCAGACCGAGCAGCAGGGCAGCGATGATCACCACAACGACGGCGACCATCACCATTCGCATAGGTGGCTCAGTTCTCCCCAGCGCCCGTGGCGTCCGCCGACGTGGTGGGGTCCACCACGATCGTCACGTCGTCGTGGTCCACCGAGAGGAAGCCTCCGCTGACCTCCATGGTCACTGGCTCACCATCAGCCGGATGTACCCGGACCATGCCGGGGCGCAGCACGGCTAGTACCGGCTGGTGGCCTGGGCGGATCCCCATGTCACCGTCCGCCGCCGGCGCACCGACGCTCGTCGCCTCCCCGGACCACCACGTGCGGTCCGCGGAGACCATCTCCACCGTGAGCGGCACGCCGCCCTCCTTCGTTCGTCGTCTCGATCGGTCGGGCTGACTCAGTCCTCAGCGCGCAACCGGGCCGCGTTCTTCTCGAGGTCCTCGAGGCCACCGATGTTGAAGAAGGCCTGCTCGGGCACGTGATCGAACTCGCCACCGGCGATCTTGCTGAAGGCCTCGATGGTCTCCGAGAGCGGCACCGTCGAGCCGGCCACACCGGTGAACTTCTCCGCCATGTAGGTGTTCTGGGAGAGGAACTGCTCGATGCGGCGAGCGCGGTTCACGGTGACCTTGTCCTCTTCGGACAGCTCGTCGATACCGAGGATGGCGATGATGTCCTGCAGTTCCTTGTTCTTCTGCAGGATCGCCTTGACCTGGTTCGCCACGCGGTAGTGCTCCTCACCCACGTACTGCGGGTCGAGGATCCGCGAGGTCGAGGCCAGCGGGTCGATCGCGGGGTACAGACCGCGAGATGCGATCTCGCGAGAGAGTTCCGTGGTCGCGTCCAAGTGGGCGAAGGTCGTCGCCGGGGCGGGGTCGGTGTAGTCGTCCGCTGGCACGTAAATGGCCTGCAGGGAGGTGATGGAGTGCCCACGCGTGGAGGTGATGCGCTCCTGCAGCAGACCCATCTCATCGGCAAGGTTCGGCTGGTAACCCACGGCGGACGGCATCCGGCCAAGCAGCGTGGAGACCTCGGAACCGGCCTGGGTGAACCGGAAGATGTTGTCGATGAACAACAGCACGTCCTGCTTCTGCACATCGCGGAAGTACTCCGCCATGGTCAGGGCGGACAGCGCAACGCGCAGACGCGTGCCTGGCGGCTCGTCCATCTGACCGAAGACCAAGGCGGTCTTCTCGAAGACCCCGGCCTCGTCCATCTCGGCAATGAGGTCGCCACCCTCACGGGTGCGCTCCCCAACCCCAGCAAATACGGACACACCGCCGTGATCGGCGGCCACACGGTAGATCATCTCCTGGATGAGCACCGTCTTGCCGACGCCGGCTCCACCGAACAGACCGATCTTTCCACCCTGCACGTATGGGGTGAGCAGGTCGATCGACTTGATGCCGGTCTCGAACATCTGAGTCTTCGACTCGAGCTGGTCGAACGCCGGCGGCTGGCGGTGGATCGGCCAGCGCTCGCTCACCTCGAGGGTCTCACCCTCGGGCAGGTTCAGTGCTTCACCGATGACATTGAAGACCTTGCCCTTGGTGATGTCACCGACCGGGACCGTGATGGGTTCACCCGTGTCTCGGACCTCCGAGCCACGCACGAGGCCGTCGGTGGGCTTGAGGGCGATGGCACGCACCAGGTTGTCACCCAGGTGCTGGGCGACCTCGAGCGTCATCTCGTAGGCGTCCTGCCCCGGCAGTTCCACCGAGGTCTTCAGGGCGTTGTACATCTCCGGAATGGCGTCCGGCGGGAACTCGATATCGATCACGGGGCCGATCACGCGGGCGATCCGACCCACGCCGGGCTCGCCGGCGCCGCTGGCCTGTGCCTCGGTTGCGGTAGCAGTCATGGTTGCGTTCCTTCGTGTGGGTTGATGCTCAGCTCGCGGCCAGGGCGTCGGCACCCGAGACGATCTCGCTGATCTCCTGGGTGATCTCGGCCTGCCGGGCCTGGTTGGCAAGCCGGGTGTACTTCCGGATGATGTCCTCGGCGTTCTTGGTGGCCGTGTTCATCGCGCGCTGACGGGCAGCGAGCTCCGAGGCCGCCGCCTGCAGCAACGCGTTGAACAGTCGGCTGCGGATGTACCGCGGCAACAACGCGTCCAGGACCCCCTCGGCGGAGGGTTCGAACTCATAGAGCGGGAGTGCCTTCTCCCCGGCCGGAGCGACGCCATCGACGACCTCCAGGGGGAGCAGTCGGATGACCTGTGGTTCCTGGGCGACCATCGACTTGAACTGCGTGAAGACCACGTGCAGCTCGGCCACGCCCCCGTCGTCCACCGGTGCCTGGAAGGCCTCCAGCAAGACGTTGCCGATCTCCTCGGCGGTCTCCAGCGCCGGGTTGTCGGAGTCCCCGGTCCAGCTCCGCACGATCTCGCGGCGGCGGAACTGGTAGTAGTTCACGCCGCGCCGACCCGTCACGTAAAGGGCGACTTCCTTGCCCTCTTCCTCGAGCTGCAGGCGCAGGCGCTCGGCCTCGCGTAGCACGCTTGCGGAGTACGCTCCCGCCTGACCACGGTCCGCTGTGATGACAAGGACGGAGGCCCGGTTGGTGTCGGTCCGCTCGGAGGTGAGCGGATGCTCGATATCGGCGTGGGTGGACACGGCCGAGACCGCCCGAGTGATCGCGCGTGCGTACGGGCTTGCCTTGACTGCGCGGTCCCGTGCCTTGCCGATCCGAGAGGCGGCAATGAGCTCCATGGCGCGGAACATCTTCTTCAGGGTCTGAGTCGACCTGATCCTCTGCTTATAGATCCGCTGCTGGGCGCCCATTCCTCAGCCCCGCTTCTGCCGGACGATCTGCTCCTGGTCGACGTCGACGTCGTCTCCGTCGGAGACTTCCTCGCCGACCGGGGAGGACTCGGAGCCGAGGAAGGACGAGCGGAACTTCTCCACCGCGGCGGTGAGCTCGGTCTCGGTGTCCTCCTCGAACTTGCCCGTGCTGACGATCGCGTCCATCACGCCGGTGTGGCGGCGGACGTGGTCGAGTAGCTCAGACTCGAAGCGGCGCACGTCGGAGAGCTCGACATCGTCGAAGTATCCCTTGGTGCCGGCCCAGATCGAGACGACCTGGTCTTCGGCGTTGTACGGGCTGTACTGCGGCTGCTTGAGCAACTCCATGAGGCGTGCGCCCCGGGTGAGCTGACGGCGTGACGTCGGGTCGAGGTCAGAGGCGAACATTGCGAACGCCTCCAGCGAGCGGTACTGCGCCAAGTCGATCTTCAGCGTTCCGGAGACCTTCTTCATCGCCTTGATCTGCGCGTCACCACCGACTCGGGAGACCGAGACACCCACGTCGACGGCGGGGCGCTGGTTGGCGTTGAACAGGTCCGACTGGAGGAAGATCTGACCATCGGTGATGGAGATGACGTTCGTCGGGATGTAGGCCGAGACGTCGTTCGCCTTGGTCTCGATGATCGGCAGGCCGGTCATCGAACCGGCGCCGAGCTCGTCGGAGAGCTTCGCACAACGCTCGAGCAGCCGGGAGTGCAGGTAGAACACGTCACCCGGGTAGGCCTCACGGCCCGGCGGGCGGCGCAGCAACAGCGAGACGGCGCGGTAGGCCTCGGCCTGCTTGGACAGGTCGTCGAAGATGATCAGTACGTGCTTGCCCTGGTACATCCAGTGCTGGCCGATGGCCGATCCGGTGTACGGGGCGATGTACTTGAAGCCGGCCGCGTCGGAGGCCGGCGCCGCCACGATCGTGGTGTATTCCAGTGCCCCTGCCTCGTCGAGCGCACCGCGCACGGAGGCGATGGTGGAGCCCTTCTGCCCGATCGCGACGTAGATGCAGCGCACCTGCTTCTCGGGATCGCCGCTGTCCCAGTTGGCCTTCTGGTTGATAATCGTGTCGAGCGCGATCGCCGTCTTCCCGGTCTGCCGGTCGCCGATGATCAGCTGGCGCTGACCGCGACCGATCGGGATCATCGCATCGATCGACTTCAGCCCGGTCTGCAGCGGTTCGTGCACACTCTTGCGCTCCATCACGCCAGCAGCCTGCAGCTCGAGGGCGCGGCGCCCGTCGGTGGCGATCTCACCGAGCCCGTCGATCGCGTTGCCGAGCGGGTCCACCACGCGTCCGAGGTACCCATCGCCGACCGGCACTGAGAGCACCTCGCCGGTCCGGCGCACGCTCTGCCCCTGTTCGATGCCGCTGAACTCACCGAGTACCACCACACCGATGGTCCGCACGTTCAGGTTGAGCGCCAGGCCGAGCGTACCGTCCTCGAAGGTGAGCAGCTCGTTCGCCATCACACCGGGCAGCCCCTCGACCTCCGCGATACCGTCGGCCGCGAGGGTGACTGTGCCGACCTCCTCGGCCGCGCTCGTGGACGGCTCGTAGGAGTCCACGAAGCTGTCCAGCGCAGCCCGGATCTCCTCGGGCTTGATCGTCAGTTCAGCCATCTTGTGTGTCCTTCTCCTTAGACCGCCAGCTGCGGCGATCGGTTCGTTCTTCAGCGATGGGGGCGGGTCAACCGGCCAGGCGCCGGCGAGCCTCGTCGAGGCGGCTGAGCATGGTCGCGTCTACGACCTCGTCACCGATCTGGATCCGCACGCCACCCACGACGCTCGGCTCCACAGCCACGTTGAGCTGCACGCCACGCCCGTAGGCGCGGTGCAGGATGTCACTCAACCGGTCGAGTTGACCCTCGTTGAGCGGGACGGCTGCCGTCACGGTCGCCACCAACTGCTGGCGGCGGGCCGCGGCAGCCTCGTTCAGGCGTACCAGACCGGCTGTCAGAGTCGGGGCGCGGCGGTTGCCGAGCGCGCGCTCGATCAGCGTGGATGTCTGCGGAGCAACGCGACCGTCCGTGACGTTGTCGAGCAGCCGGGTTCGATCCTGCACTGCACGCGAGGTGTCCGACAGGGCCAGGCGCAACTCGCGGTTCGCCGCGAGGAGCCGGATCACCGAGAAGATCTGCGTCTCCACATCCAGCAGCGTCCCCGCAGATTCGGCGCTGGCTAGCAGCGCGTCAGTCCCGAGGATCTCGACCGCGTCCGCGATGTCCTGATCGGCCGACCAGCGCGCACGTGCGAGCCCGGCCAGCAGGTCCTCGACGTCAGAACTGACTTTGCCGCCGAACACATCGGCGACCACCTGCGCCTTGTCCGCACCCTCCCGCGAGGGATCGGTCAGCGCGCGCCGCAGGGTGGCCGAGGAGTCCAGGACGTCCACGACGGCGAACAGCTCCGTGCCGAGGGCATCGGCGGACTCTCCAGCCGCGCGCAGCACGGAGTCGAATCGCTCCCGGGCCGCGTCGGTGGAGGACTGGCTGTTCGCGCGCATCACGCCTCCGGCTGTGCCGAGGCCTCGGCGGAGGTGCTCGTCGAACTCGGTACCGACGCCTCGGCGGAGGCACCCGTCGAACTCGATGCCGATGCCCCTGCCGGAGCATTCATCGTGCCGTCGAGTTCGCTCAGGAAGCGGTCCACCACCCGGGACTGGCGTGCGTCGTCAGCGAGGGACTCGCCCACGATCCGGGAGGCGAGCTCAGTGGCCAGCGTGCCCACCTCGCTGCGCAGCGAGACAATCGCGGACTGCCGCTCAGCTTCAATCTGACGCTGCGCGTTCTCCGCGATCCGGGTGGCCTCGGCCTGGGCCTTCGCCTTCGACTCGGCAAGGATCTGTGAACCGTCATTGACGGCTTCCTCACGGATCCCGGCTGCTTCCTTCCGGGCGGCGACCAGCTCACGTTCGACCTGCGTCTTGGCCTCGGCGGCCTCAGCCTGCGCCTTCTCAGCGAGCTGCAGGCCACCTTCGATCTTGGCGGCACGTTCGTCGAGAATCGCGTTCAACTTCGGCAAGAGGTACTTGAAGAAGAAGATCGCGATGACGACCGTGACGACGAGCGACCAGACGATGTCGTAGCCGGCCGGCAGCAGCGGGTTCGGCGTCTCGTGTGCGGTGATCATGGGGGCTCCCAAAGCCTGTGGTGAGGGATCGATCAGAACATCAGCCCGGCGACGAGGCCGAGCAGACCGAGCACCTCGATGAGCGCTGCACCGATCATCATGTTGGTGAAGAGCCGACCGGCCACTTCGGGCTGGCGGGCCGTGGCCACCTGGGTCTGACCGATCATGATGCCGAGACCGACACCGGGGCCGATCGTGGCGAGACCGTAACCGACAGTTGCGAGATTGCCTTCCACTGCATTTCCTTCCTGTGGCGCTCTGACGAGCGTCGGGGTGTGTGAGGTACTACGGGGTGACTACGCGGCCCGTGGCCTCGTACTCGATGAGGATCAGTGTTCCTCTTCGAGTGCGAAGTTCACGTAGATCGCGGAGAGCAGGGTGAAGATGTACGCCTGCAGCAAGGCCACGAAGACCTCGAACAGGGTGATGAAGATGCCGCCGGCGAAGGCCAGCAGGCCGGTGATCTTGATCAGCCCACCGCCCTCGAGCAGCAGGAAGTTCGTGGCGGCGAAGCACAGCACCAGCATCAGGTGCCCGGCCATCATGTTCGCCAGGAGCCGGATCGTCAGGGTGGCCGGCCGGAGCACGAACACCTGCAGTGCCTCGATCGGAGTGATCAGGATGTACGCGGGCCACGGGATCCCCGGGGGGAAGAGCTGTGACTTCAGGTACTTGCCGATGCCGTGCTTGCGCACACCGGCAGCCAGGTAGACGAAGAACACCCACAAGGCGAGGACGAGCGGCAACCCCACGCGTGAGGTACCGGCGATGTTGAGGAACGGCACCACACCGGCCAGGTTCATCGCGAGCACCGTGAAGAAGATCACGGTCAGCATGCCGAGATAGGGGCGCGCACGCTCCTTGCCGAGGATCTGCTCGCCGATCTGCACCCGGACGAACTGAACGCCGAGTTCGACGATGCTCTGTCCGCGGCTGGGCACCAGCGAGGACTTGCGCGTGGCCAACCAGAGCAGCAACAGGAGGATGGCCACGACGATGAACCGGACCAGCATGATCCGATCGAATCCCCAGAAGGAGCCGAGGTCGGTGCTGCCGAACAACGCGGCCGGGAAGAACTCTTCGATTCCGGGGGCGTGGAAGCCGCTGCTGTCCTCGCCTTCGGCAAGGATTGGCGCGGCAATGGCTGCGGTGGACAGGGTGCTCTCCCCAGGAACATCGGGCTCGTGGACCCACAGCTGCGCTCCGGGCAGCATCGCAGGAACCGAACTCAGGTGGGCTGGAAGTGACTGCAGTCAGCCTACCTGATCAGGCAGGTGGATTGTGACGTTCATGTGAAGGTGAGGGCTCCGCAGAACCTGCGTCGGCGGCTCCCGCAGGGGGCGCCGTTCCCGTGCTCTCCGGGGCCCTCGAGGCCTCTGACGGCGAGGTCGCCTCTGCCTCGTCCGGCTGCGAGGTCTCGGCGACCTCCGCCGTCGGCGATACGTAGGGCAGGCGCGCGGTGGCGATCGTGACGACCTCGACGACAGCCGAGGCAGCCACGGCGATGAAGAGCGCACCGATGAAGATCTCGCGGTGATAGAAGTCCTGTTCGCGCAGCCAGAGCAACGCCACAGCGAGCAGCGCCATCTTGACGAGCCAACCACCGATCAGCACGATCTGCAGGAGTTCGGGCCCGCGGCCTGCCACAAGGTGCATGGCCAGGACGGTGGCGCCCGTGAACACCAGGCTGATCCCCGCGGCGAGCAACGCCGCCCAGAGTCCGGCGACTCCCGCGACCAGTAGGCCGAGACCCGCGGCGAGCACGCCGACGACGCCCGCGACCACCAGTAGCCGGCGCAGCACGCGCGCGATCAGGGCGAGGACAGCTTCGGTACGGATGTACCGATCGTTGAGGAACGTGGGCTCGGGCACGTGCGGGTGTCCTTCAGTTCGGATGATGGCTGGCCGTGCGTTGCTTGAGGAACGTGGGCGTGGGCAACGGCACCACCGTAACGATCGTGGCGAGGACGGCACCAATCCCGCCACCGATGAGCACCTGCTCCACCGGGAACCACACCAGCGCTGCCGCGCTGAAAGACACCACGGTGGTCCACACATACATGATCGCCACCGCTCGGCGGTGGGAGTGTCCGCGGTCGAGCAACTTGTGGTGCAGGTGGGTCCGGTCGGCATGCCATGGCGACTTGCCGGCAAGTAGCCGCCGCCCGCTGGTCACGGCCACATCCAGAAGCGGCAATGTCAGCACCGCCACCGGCAGGATGATCGGCACGAACGCCGGAATGGCCTGCCGGGCTTCGAGCACCCCCGGGTTGATCTGACCGGTGACCATGATGGCGGCGGCGGCCACGGTGAGGCCGAGCGCCATGGCACCGGAATCGCCCATGAAGATCCGCGCGGGGTGGAAGTTGTGCGGGAGAAAGCCCAGGCACCCGCCTACCACGGCCGCGATCAGCACCGTGGCCAGGTTGGAGTAGTCGGTGGGGTTGTTGTTCTGGGTGAGCACATAGGTGTAGACGAAGAAGGCCGAGCCCCCGATCGCGATCACCCCGGCGGCCAGCCCGTCCAGGCCGTCCACCCAGTTGACGGCATTGATCGCCACCACCACCACGATCACCGTGATCATGAGGGAGAGCCGGAAGGAACCGATCGTCAGCCCGAAGATCGGCAGGCTGGCCAGTTGCACGCCCTGCCAGGCGAGGGCCCCCGCCACCACGATCTGACCGATCAGCTTGGTGATCCAGTCCAGGTCCCAGATGTCGTCCGCCACGCCGAGCAGGCAGATTCCCACTGTGCAGGCGAGGATCGCCCACGGCAACGAATCGGAGAACACCGGTTGCAGGAACCGCGTCTGCGAGGCGAAGACGAGTGCGGCAGCCAGGCCTGCGACCATCGCCACCCCGCCCAGCCGCGGGGTGGGCACGGTGTGCACATCCCGCGCACGCACCGCCGTCACGGCTCCGGTGCGTTGTGCCAATCGCCTGGCCAGCGGCGTGGTCAGGTAGGTGACCGCCGCCGCGATCGCGAGTATCAGCAGATAGACGCTCACGGCGTAGTGGCGTCCTCGGTGTCAGTCCCCTCCGGCTCGGTCTCGTCCGGCGTGGTCTCGTCCGGATGGGTTTCGTCCGGCGTGGTCTCGCGGGCGCCTTCGTCCGTCAGCTCACTGTCTGCTGCCTCAGCGCCCGCCGACTCACCGTCCGCTGTCTCGATGATGTCCTCACCCCCGGAGTCGCCGGCCTCGGCCTCGTCATCGACCTGGTTCTCCGGCAGCAACTCCGGCGCGATGGATCCGAGTTCCTCCGCCGTGAGCACTCCCTCGCGCACGATCCGCAGGCGCGGACCGGTGGCGTCGACGATGGTGGAGGGCACGGCGCCAGCGGTCGCTCCGCCGTCGAGATAGACGCGCACCGCGCGCCCGAGCTGAGCGGCGGCGTCGGCGCAAGCCACGGCAGCGTCCTCGCCGGTCTTGTTTGCACTGGAGACCGCCAGCGGACCCGTGCGGCGCAGCAATTCGAGGGCGATCTCGTTGTCTGGCATTCGCAGTGCCACTGTGCCGTGCGTGTCGCCAAGATCCCAGTGCAGACTCGGCTGCGCCGTCAGGATCACCGTGAGCGGGCCGGGCCAGAACTCGGCCACCAGATCACGTACCGGCTGTGGGATCTCCGTGGCGAGGCCGTCCAGCGTGCGCACATCACCGATCAGCACCGGAGGCGGCATCTGCCGGCCACGACCCTTCGCGTTCAGCAGCGCCGTGACCGCCTTCGGGGTGAAGGCGTCCGCAGCAATGCCGTAGACGGTGTCGGTGGGGAACACCACGAGTCCCCCGGAAGCCAGCGTCTTGACCGCCTCATCCAGGTGGCCCGGTCGGGTCCCGGCGTCGGTGCAGTCCCGAATCTGCTCGTTACTCACGAGAGGTGAGTCTGTCACGATTCACCCTCGGTGTGCCTCTCTGCACGGGGGGCGGCGCCGGGTGCTGCTCGACCGTGGCACAGTGAGCCCGTGCCGAACTCCGCGCCGCCTTCACCTGGACCTGCTTCTCCCCGCTCTCCAGATCGGGCCTCCTGGTTGCTGCGGGCAGCGTTCGGCGCGGCAGTTCTCCTCCAGTTCGTGGTGCTCTACCTTCCTCAGACGCCGGACGGAACGCCCAGCACTCCTGGCTCTGACAAGGCCGTGCACCTGCTGATCTTCGCGCTCGTCATGCTCACCGGCAGACTGGCCGGCATCCGCACCCGTCCGTTGGTCCTCGGACTTCTCGTGCACGCAGGTCTCAGTGAGCTCGTCCAACACACCCTGCTCCCGGCGCGCGCAGGCGACCTACTCGACATACTCGCGAACATCGCGGGAACCGGCCTCGGCTGGTACGTGGCGTCAATGATCACCCGGCACCGGCTTCGCCGTTGACGCCGGTCGCCAAGCGAGGCAGGGCAGCGAGCACGATCGACGACGGCGGAACGAGCCGAGCAGGCGTGCTACCGCTTCCGGGCGATCAGCATCCGATCACGGCCGGCGAGGTCCTGACCGGTACGTACCTGCTCCAAGGTACCGGTCCCTTCAGCGAGCTCCCGCAACGCCTGCGCCTGGACCTCGGCATGCTCCATCACGAGCGTGCCACCGGATCGGAGCAGTGTCACCGCGCGTGCGAGCACGCCACGGGGCACGTCGAGACCGTCCGCACCGCCGCCGTAGAGGGCCAGGTCCGGGTCATGATCACGTACCTCGGGATCCACCGGCACCGCATCAGGAGGGATGTAGGGCGGGTTGGACACGACCACGTTCACCGTGCCGTCGAGGTAATCCAGCACGTCCGGAGAGGTCGCATCCGACCATTGCACGTCGATGGTCAAGCCCAGGCGGCCGGCGTTCTCCTCCGTCGCCGACGCCGCCTGCTGGCCGAGCTCCACGGCATACACCTCGGCGGCTGGCACCTCGTGTGCAACAGAACAGGCGATCGCCCCGCTCCCGCTGCACAGGTCCACCACCACCGGCCGGGCCACTCCCCCGGCGATCGCAGCCTGCACTGCGTCGATCGCCACCCCAGCCACGACTTCGGTCTCCGGCCGCGGCACGAATACTCCGGGCCCCACCTCGAGTTCGAGATAGCGAAACGCAGCGGTACCGGTGATGTGCTGCAACGGCTCCCTGCGCCGTCGGCGATCGATCGCCTCGGCGAACCGGCGCGGGAAGTCGGCGGGCATGCGCGGCGGCACCACCAGCGTAAGGCGCTGGGCGCTGAGCAGGTGCTCGGCGATGCGGAGGGCGTCCACGTCCGGAGAGGGCACTCCAGCCTCCTCGAGGAGAGCTGATCCGGCCCGGACGATGGCATTCAACGACGGCGGCTCATGCGTCTGTCCATCGGCCGCCAGTCCCAAACGGGCCCATGCCGCATGTTCGGCATCGGCGGTGCCGCGCGACCGATCGGCCGGGGTGCCAGAACCGGCCGGACCGCGGGGATCAGTCACCGGAGGCAGCGAGGCGTTCGGCCTCGTCCAGTTCGATCGCGGAGGCGATCACCGGTCCCAGATCGCCGGAGAGCACGGCGTCGAGGTTATAGGCCTTGTATCCGGTGCGGTGGTCGGCAATCCGGTTCTCCGGGAAGTTGTAGGTACGGATCCGCTCGCTCCGGTCCACAGTCCGCACCTGGGAGCGGCGTAGTTGCGCCGCTTCGGCATCGGCCTCCTCCTGCTGAGCCGCCAGTAGCCGGGCACGCAGCACCCGCATCGCCTGTTCGCGGTTCTGCAGTTGAGACTTCTCGTTCTGCATGGAGACGGTGATCCCGGTCGGAAGGTGCGTGATCCGGACGGCGGAGTCAGTGGTGTTCACGCTCTGCCCGCCCGGGCCGGAGGACCGGAATACGTCGATGCGTAGATCATTCTGATCGATCTCCACCTCGCCGGGATCATCCACCTCGGGGAACACGAGCACACCGGCGGCGGAGGTATGGATGCGCCCCTGCGATTCGGTCACCGGCACCCGCTGCACCCGGTGCACACCGCCCTCGTACTTCAGGTGCGCCCAGACACCCTCGGCCGGATCCGTGGATCGTGATTTCACCGCCATCGAGACATCCTTGTACCCGCCGAGATCGGAGTGGGTCTCATCGAGCAGCTGGGTACTCCACCCCTGCCGTTCGGCATAGCGTTGATACATCCGCAACAGGTCGGCGGCGAACAGCGCGGACTCCTCACCGCCCTCACCCGCCTTGACCTGCACGATCGCGTCTCGGCCGTCGTCCGGGTCACGCGGGATCAGGACGTTGCGCAGCGCATCGGCGGCGTCTCTCGCCGCGGCACGCAGCGGTTCGACTTCGACGGCGAACGCCGGGTCGTCCGCGGCGAGCTCTGCCGCGGCTCCCGCATCATCGACGGCGCTGCGCCAGGTGCGATACGCCGCCACCACACGGCCGAGCTCGGCGTAGCGCCGGCCCAACATGCGCGCCCGTGCCTGATCGGCATGAACGTCTGGATCTGCCAGCGCGGACTCGATCTCCGCATACTCGGCAAGCAGCGGTTCGACCGTGGCGAACTCCTGGTCCATGCCCATCCCTCCCTCGTTCGTCGACACACGTGCGCACCCGCTCCCGCGCGAGTGCGGCTGATCTCGGGTAAATCTCACCACGTGGGCGAAATCGGCCGCACTCGCGGTGAAGGGGGCTAGTCGCGGTGACCAGACGTGGGCGTGGTCTTGTTCACCGTGAGCAGGAACTCGGTGTTGGAGGAGGTGTTGCGTAGCTTGGACTGCAGCAATTCGATCGCCTGCTGCTGGTCCAGCGACCCGAGCAGCCGACGCAACTTCCAGATGATCGCCAGCTCGTCCTCAGAGACCAGCAGTTCCTCGCGCCGGGTACCGGAGACATTCACGTCCACGGCCGGGAAGATCCGCTTATCGGCGAGGTGACGGGACAACCGCAACTCCATGTTCCCGGTGCCCTTGAACTCCTCGAAGATCACCTCGTCCATCTTCGAACCGGTCTCCACCAGCGCCGAGGCGAGAATGGTGAGGGAGCCGCCGTGCTCGATGTTGCGGGCGGCCCCGAAGAACTTCTTCGGTGGGTACAACGCGGAGGCGTCCACACCACCGGAGAGGATCCGCCCGGAGGCGGGCGCGGCCAGGTTGTAGGCGCGTGAAAGGCGGGTGAGCGAGTCCAGCAGCACCACCACGTCCTGCCCCAGCTCCACCAGGCGCTTCGCCCGTTCGATGGCGAGTTCAGCCACGATCGTGTGATCGGAGGCGGGCCGGTCGAAGGTCGAGGCGATCACCTCACCAGAGACCGTGCGCTCCATGTCCGTGACCTCTTCGGGCCGCTCGTCCACGAGCACCACCATCAGGTGTGCCTCCGGGTTGTTCGCCGTGATCGCATTGGCGATCTGCTGCATGATGATCGTCTTGCCCGCCTTCGGCGGCGCCACGATCAGACCGCGCTGGCCCTTGCCGATCGGGGCCACGATGTCCACGATCCGCGAGGTGAGCTCCTTCGCAGAGGTCTCCAGCTGGAGCCGGTCCTGGGGGTAGAGCGGAGTGAGCGAGGAGAAGTGCGGACGATGCCCGACCTCGTCGACGGGCACACCATTGACCTGGTCCAGGCGCACCAGCGCGTTGTACTTCTGGCGCTGGTTGTTCTCCCCTTCGCGCGGCTGGCGCACCGCACCCACCACTGCGTCTCCACGGCGCAGGGCGTGCTTCTTCACCTGGCCGAGCGAGACGTACACATCGTTGGGCCCGGGCAGGTAGCCGCTGGTCCGGACGAAGGCATAGTTGTCCAGGATGTCGAGGATCCCGCCGACTGGCAGCAGCACGTCGTCCTCGGAGATCTCCACCTCCTCCTCGATCGGCTCGGGGGAACGACCGCGCCGCTTACGGTCCCGGTACCTGTCCCGGCCCCGCCGACGACGGCCCGAGCGTTCGTCGTCCAGGTCACTCTCTCGAGCGGCGGCCGAGTCCTGGCGGCCGTCCCGGCCGCCCGAGTCGTTGCCGCTGTTCCTGGGGTTGCGACCGGAGGTATCTTGCCCGCCTCGGGAGTTGCGACCGCCGGCATCGTTTCGGCCAGACGAGTCAGATCTCCCGCTACCCGCATCATCGGGCCGGCGACCTTCGGGCAACTGGATGTCGTCCAGAGAGGGGGTACGGGAACTGCCACCGTCCTGCCCCATCGACGGCAGGTCGAGCTGCGGCTGCCCGCCGTCGGAACGCACACGACGGTTGCGGCGGCCACCGGCCGTATCGGCCTCGGCGGCCCGGTCGCGACGCGTGGCCTGATTCTCGCGTGCGGGCTGATCCTCGCGGGGCGCCTCGTCGCGGGAGGACCGGTTCGACTGAGCGTCGCGGGAGTTCTGGCCGTTCACCTGGCCCTCACCGGAACCTCTGTTGCTGGTCCGGGAACCACGCGCGGGCCGGTCGCTGCTGGCTACCTGACCACCTGCTTCGCGTTCTGCGGCAGCCCCGGTCCGGGCGGCAGCGTCGCTCTGGGGGGCAGCGTCGCTCTGGGGGGCAGCGTCGGCCTGGGGGGCGGCGTCGGCCCGGGGGGCAGTCTCAGCCTGAGCGGCACCGGTGCCCTGGCTGCGCGAACGTCGAGAGCGGCCGGCCGGGGCCTTCTCGGCGGAGCTCACCTTCTCACGAGCGGAGCCGCCGTCCTGCGCGGGCGCTGTGGCGGGCTCTCCGGAGTCGGAACGCTCGGTGTCGGTCTGCGCAGCGTCGGACGTCACGGCGTCGGTCTTCGCAGAGCCAGACTTCGCGGTGGATCGCCGAGGCGGACGGTCCTGCTTCGCCGGCGCACGCTGGTCTTCTTGGGCGTCGGCGCGCGGAGCGGACGCCGCGGACCCGCCGCTACGTGCGGCCCGGATGGCTTCCACCAAGTCGCTCTTGCGCATCTTGGCGGTACCTTTGAGCCCCAACTCGCCGGCGAGCGACTGCAGCTCGGCAAGACGGAGTGAGGACAGAGCAGCGCTGCGGGGCGCTGCGGATGACGTACTGGGTTCTGACACGAGGTTCCTTCCCTCGACACGCACCTGAGCAGAGCTGTCAGGGCGGGGATTGCTTCGGCCATGACCGGCCGGAGTGGAATAGGGCCACGTACTCGGCATTGCCGCACGTGGGCTGGGGCATCACCGCAGGGAACATCGCCCCCGAAGCAGTGTGCTCGGTCAGCCTAGCACCGGTGCATCGGAAGTTCGGCGAGCGGCCGAGCGGGCGGCCCCACGGACAACGACGCGAACCACGTCCTCATCGCCGCGTTCGAACCCACTTTTCGCGTGTGAACCGCCGCGGCGGAGGGTTCACACGCGAGAAACGGGTTCAGATGGTGCGGTCCTCGGATGGTGTGGGGTCACTCGTCCGCACCTCCGGCTCACAGGATCTGCGCCCCCACGAGGTCGATGCTGGGACGCCGTACGGACCACTCCTGCACTGCGCTACCCAGACCTGCCAGCTCCAGAGCTCGATGACTGAGATCGTCGAAGACGAGCACGGTCGGCCCGGCCCCGGAGACCACGGCCGGGTGGCCGGCCTCTCGCAGCCGGCCCACCAGCGCGATACTCGCCATCATGGCGTCAGCCCTCTGGGTTTGATGCAACCGATCCTCGGTGGCGGCCATGAGCAAGTCCGGGCGCGAGGTCAACGCGAGGGTGAGCAGACCCGCACGCCCAGCATTGAAGGCGGCGTCGGCATGCGAGACGGTAGCGGGCAGTGCCGCGCGCGCCCGCTTAGTGGGCAGTCGCTCGGTCGGCACGAGCACCGTGAGTGCGATCCGGGAGTCGACCTCAATGCGGGCCGCGTGAGCATTGCGACCCTGCATCCACGCCACGGTCGCACCACCGAGCAGCGCCGGCGCGGCATTGTCCGGGTGGCCCTCGAAATCGGTCGCGAGTTCCAGCAGCACCCGGTCGTTCAACGCCTCCGGCTCGCTGATCAGCCCGCGTGCCGCAACCAACCCGGCCACCACGGCCGCGGCACTCGAGCCCAGGCCACGGCCGTGCGGGATGGCATTCTCGCAGTCGAGCGAGAACCCTGCCTGAGGCGCGCCCACGTGGTCGAGTCCAGCTCGCAGGGCGCGCACCACGAGATGGTCATCGCCGCCGGAGACTTCTCCGGCGCCTTCGCCGATCACCCGCACCTCGGTCTCACCGGTGGTCGCCCGCACGCGCACGTGATCATGGATCGTGTGGGCCAGACCAAAGGCATCGAAGCCCGGCCCAAGGTTGGCACTGGTGGCGGGCACCCGGACCCGCACCTCGTCGCGAACGAGCCGCATATCAGGACAGGCCGAGGGCGCGAGCCGCATCGGAGACGTCGGTGCCGATCACCTGCGGATCCACGTCTCGCCCGCCGAGGGCGGTGGCCGTGTCCTTGAGACCGTTTCCGGTCACCGTGCACACGATCGTGGCACCCTCAGGCACCTCACCGGCCGCAGCCCGTACCAGGAGACCCGCAACGCTTGCGGCCGAAGCCGGCTCCACGAACACGCCGACCTCGCGGGCGATCATCGCCTGGGCGTCGAGAATCTGCGCATCGGTCACCGAATCGATACGGCCGCCCGAATCGTCGCGCGCCCCGACCGCCAACGACCAGGACGCCGGGTTGCCGATCCGAATCGCAGTGGCCACCGTCTCCGGGAACTCCACCGGCACACCCTTGACCAGGGGCGCTGCGCCGTCGGCCTGGACGCCCCACATCGCCGGCGTACGGGAGGCGAGACCGTCCGCGGCGTACTCGCGGTAGCCCATCCAGTACGCGGAGATATTCCCCGCGTTGCCCACCGGAAGCACGTGGATGGTCGGGGCATCCCCGAGTGCGTCCACCACCTCGAAGGCCGCCGTCTTCTGCCCCTGCAGGCGATACGGGTTCACCGAGTTCACCATCGCCACGGGGTAGGAGTCGGCGAGTTCGCGCACGATCCGCAGGCAGTCATCGAAGTTGCCGTCCACGGCGAGCAAGGTGGCACCGTGCACGATCGCCTGGGCCAACTTTCCGGCCGCGATCTTGCCGTACGGGAGCACCACCGCGCAGCCCAGCCCTGCCCGGACGGCGTACGCAGCGGCCGAGGCGGAGGTGTTTCCCGTGGAGGCACACACCACCACCTCGGTCCCGGTGCCGGCGACCTTGCTCATCGCCATCGTCATACCACGGTCCTTGAACGAGCCCGTGGGATTGGCCCCCTCGACCTTGAGGTACACCTGGGCACCCGTGGTCGTCGAAAGAGTCGGGGCAGGCACCAACGGCGTGCCCCCCTCGCCCAGGGTGACGACAGGGTCGCCGTCCTCGATCGGGAGTCGGTCAGCATATTCGGCGATCACGCCGCGCCACGGCTTGGCCATCAGTTTCCTTCCACACGCAGGATGGAGGTGATTCGCTCGACGACGTCGAGCGTATCGAGATCTGCCACAGTTGCCGCGAGTGCGGACTCGCTGGCGGAGTGGGTGACGATCACGAGGGCGGCCCCGTCCTCGGGGTCACGCACCCCCTGACGGACCGTCTCGATGGAGACGCCGTGGGCGGCCACGGCGGCAGCGATCTCGGCGAGTACCCCTGGCACGTCGAGCACGTCCAGGCGCATCTGGTACCGGGTGTGCACAGCCTGAGCCGGCATCGCGGGTAGCGCCGCGTGTGCCGATTCCGAGGGCGCCTTGCCCCCGTTCACTCGATCGCGCGCCGCGGCAACGACGTCCCCAAGGACCGCACTCGAGGTTGCCGCTCCCCCGGCGCCCGCACCGTAGAACATCAAGGTGCCGGCCGCCTCGGCCTCCACGAAGACGGCGTTGTACGGCCCACGCACACTCGCCAACGGGTGGGTAGTGGGCACCAGCGCCGGGTGCACGCGCACAGCCAGGCCGGCCACGCCCTCGTGCTCGCCCTGCTCGGCGATCACCAGCATCTTGATCACATGCCCGGTCTGCGCGGCGGAGGCGATGTCATCCGAGGTGATGGAGGTGATCCCCTGAACGGGAACGTCATCCATCGAGGTCCGGGAGTGGAAGGCAAGCGAAGCGAGAATCGTCGCCTTCGCCGCGGCGTCGAAACCCTCGACGTCGGCGGTGGGGTCCGCCTCGGCGTAACCCAGCTCCTGCGCCTGGGCCAGGGCGGTGCCGAAGTCCAGACCGTTCGTCGTCATCTCGTCAAGGATGTAGTTCGTGGTGCCGTTGACGATGCCGAGCACCCGGGTGATCGTGTCGCCCGCGAGCGACTCCCGCACACCGCGCACGATGGGCACCGCCCCGGCCACCGCGGCCTCGTAGAAGAGATCCACTCGAGCAGAATCGGCGGCCTCGTGCAGGGCAGGGCCGTGCTGGGCCAGGAGTGCCTTGTTCGCGGTGATCACGCTGGCGCCGGCAGCCAGGGAGTCCAGGATCAGGCCGCGAGCCGGTTCGATACCGCCCATCAGCTCGATCACCAGATCAGCGCGCCGGACCAGGCCAGTCAGATCGTCGGTCAGCAGGTCCACCGGGACCACCGGGTCACGGGTCGTACTGAGCGAGCGCACCCCGATCCCGACGAGATCGAGCTGAGTGCCAGTCCGCGAGCGCAGCTCGGCGGCGTTGCCGAGGAGTCCGCGGACCACCTCGGTGCCGACTACTCCGCAGCCGAGTACAGCCACCCGAAGGGTGGCGGGGGCGCCGTCGTTCATGGTCTCCTTCGTGGAATCGTTCGGGCCGGCGGCGTCCAGAATCCTCCGACGCACAACGTCCTTAACAATAGAGGGCTTCTCGCCTGCGCTCGCGTCCGTCCCACGTCGCGGGCGGGGACGTCGTGCCGGAGCCTCGAGGATCAGCCGAGATCGAGGGCGAGCAGATCCTGCAGGGTCTCGCGGCGGACGATCTCACGTGCAGGCCCGTCTCCCACGGCAACCACACCAGGGCGTGGGATGAGGTTGTACTGGCTCGCCATCGAGCGGCCGTAGGCGCCGGTGGCGGGCACAGCGACCAGATCGCCGGCGCGGATGTCCCCGGGCAGCGCCACGTCCCGCACGACGATGTCGCCGCTTTCACAGTGCTTGCCCACCACCCGGGCCGTGACCAGCGGTGCTGCGGACGTCCGGGATGCGAGCTCGGCGTGGTAGTTGGCGCCGTACAAGGCGGGGCGGATGTTGTCGCTCATCCCACCGTCCACGGACACGTACAGGCGCGAGGCGCCGTCAGGAAGCTGGACGGGCTTGACGGTGCCCACCCGGTAGACCGTCATCATGCTCGGTCCCACGATGGCGCGACCGGGCTCGAAGGAGAAGGCCGGCATCGCCGTGCCGAGCCGTTCGCACTCGGCGCGGCAGGCCTGCGCGAGGGCGCGCGCCACGGCCACGACGTCCACGGCACTCTCGTGCGGGGTGTAGGCGATCCCGTACCCGCCGCCGAGATCGAGTTCGCCGACCAGGTGGCCGGTGCGCTCGGCGAGGTCGGCACGCAGCCCGAGCAGAGCAGTCGCGGCGGCAGCGAACCCGTCCGCATCGAGGATCTGAGAGCCGATGTGGGAATGCAGGCCGAGCAGCTCGAGCTCCGGGAGGGCCAGAATGCGCTCCAACGCAGTCATGGCAGCGCCGCCCGCCAGGGAGAGGCCGAACTTCTGGTCCTCATGCGCAGTCGCGATGAAGTCGTGACCGCCGGCGTGCACACCGGTGGTCACGCGCACCATCACCGGCGCGCGCACCCCGTGCGCCGCCGCACGTTGCGCCACCAACTCGATCTCCGGCAGGGAGTCGATCACGATGCGACCGACGCCGTACGCCAATGCCTGGTCGATCTCGCCTGGCGACTTGTTGTTCCCATGCAAGCCGATATCGCTACCGTCGATCCCCGCCGCGAGCGCCGTGGCGAGTTCGCCGGCCGATGCCGTATCGATCCGCAGGCCCTCGGCATGCACCCAACGAGCGAGGGCGGTCGACAGGAACGCCTTGCCCGCGTAGTAGACCTGGACGTCCGCAGGCGCGAACGCGTTCTCGAAGGCCGCGCGGTAGTGGGCCGCCCGGGCCCGCAGGCCCGGGACGTCCAGGAGGTAGGAGGGCGTACCGAAGGTCTCCGCGAGTGCGGTCACCGGTGTGCCGCCCAGGTGCAGCACACCGTCGATGACGGCGGTCGCGGCCGGCCATAGGTGGGGGGCGTTCGGGTGGGTCACAGGTGCTCCGGGGCGTCGAGGCCGAGGGCGGTCAGCTCAGTGGCGAGTGCCACGGCGACTGCATCGTTGAGGGCGAGTCGGGTGCGGTGCCCCGAGGCTATCGCCTCCGCGCCGCGGGGGGCTGTTCGAGTGCGTGTGAACCAGGTCTGGTAGATCGCTGCGAGCACTCTGGCGTGCGCCTGAACCGACCGTTCGGTGCCCGCATCGAGGGCAGATCGAGCACCAGCGAGGGCCACCAGAAGCCGCCGGTCAGGGAGTTGCAGATCGACGGCAGCCGGTGCTTCGATCGCCAGATCGGCCGGTCTGACTCCGTGCGCACGGGCGATCCGGGAGACATTGCGCGCGCGTGCATGCGCGAACTGGACCCGCTCGAACGCCTCGGAAGCGGTCCCTCCGCGCGAGGTGCGGGCTGAGGGCCGCAAGTCGGCGAGAGCGCCCGTGAGGATGGGCGGGATCACTCGGAGCAGACACGCCGAACTCAGCCAGATCCGCACGGCGGCTCCATCCGCACGGCACCTGGTCACATCCGGGTGCAGGCCCAGGTGGTCCGCGAGTCGGCGAGCGATCGCTGACCGTCTCTGATCGGTCTCGGGCGGCCGGGCCGCGGCTCCCGGTTCAGACTGGGCCGGCGCGCCGGTCGGCACCGCGTACGCCACATCGGTATGCCAGTCGGCGCCGTCACCGGTGCCTGCGCGCAGCGGGATCGACGTTCCGGCGGGGAGCGCGAGAATGCATGCGATCGCCGAGGTCAGGTCATCCGGCCAGAGGATCGGTGGCCAAGGCGGCGTGGCACCGTGCGAGCCGGAGCTCAGAACGACAGCCCTGCATAGAACGCCTCGGCCCCGCTGGGCCCGGTGATGGCGAAGACAAAGGCGGAACCGTCATCTCGCCAGTGGATCGTGGTGTCCTCACCGGACTCGTGGTCGAACCGGGTTCCGGAGCCATCCTCACGGACCGCTCCCTCGTAGACCGGCTCCCCCTGGTCGGTTCGCACCTGATCCAGGTATTCCTCGGCGGCCTCCTCATCGGAGAAGGAGAGCGCGGTCAGGATGAGGGCATCACCGTCGGAGGTGAACGTGCCGGTGTATGCCTCGAGCGCCTCCGGGCTCAGATCCCTCGCCTCGGTCCATCCGGAGTCCTCAAGAAGCCACGTCGCACCATCGGCGTCAGTGACCACCTCGGCGTCAGCAAGGAGAAGGGCATACAACTCGCCCTCGAACTCGGGGCTCGCGCTGGTCGGGGCCGGCGTCGCGGTGTCGATGGGATCGTCGCGGGAGTCGACCAGTGCGATGGCCCCGAACACGAGGGCGCCGAGCACGATCAGGCCACCGACGACGGCCCCGGCGATCACGAGGGCGCTGCGCCGCTCAGGCGGCGGGGTCGGTGCGGGTCCCACGGGCGGGGTGGGTTCGCTCATCCCGGGGTTCTGAGTCACCGCTGCACTCCTCTCGATGGTGGGACACGGCGCGCCCCCCAATCATCGTAGGACGGCCCAGTCGCCGGTGGCCGACCGGAGGCACGCACCAGGAGGCGCCTCTCCCTTGAATCGGGCCCCCACGGTGGAGCCACGGCTCCACGATTTCAACCCGACCGCTGCACCCTGATAGGCTCCGACGCGGCGAAAGCCCCTGTAGCTCAGTGGATAGAGCGTCTGCCTCCGGAGCAGAAGGTCGTGGGTTCGAATCCCGCCGGGGGCACCATTTTCTCAGGCCGTGCACCGCAAAGACAGAGCACGGCCTTTCGCATGTGAGAGCCATACTCTGGACTTCAGCGGACCTGACGGCTCGATTCAGTTCAGGCGGCTCATCGACCGCCGCCGAGGAGACCCTCGAGTAGGTCATCGACGATCCCGACCAGATCGCCGACGAGGCCGGAGGAATCCTCGTCCTCATCCGGTTCCTCCGGTGCGGGCGTGGGACTCGGAGCCGGGGTGGGGCTCGGCGCCGGCCGGGTCGGAGAAGGTTGCGGAGCGGGCGTCGGACTCGGCGCGGGTTGTGTGGGAGACGGAGCCGGGGGCGTCGTCGGGCTCGGCCCAGGCTGTGACGGGGACGGGGCTGGCGCCTCATCGTTCGGCGACGGCTCGGGGGACGTCGAGGGCGATGACGTGGAGGGCGCAGAGGTGGACGGCGATGAGGTGCTCGGCGAGTCTGCAGCACTTTCACCACCAGTCGCACCACCAGCACCAGCACCAGCACCAGCACCAGCACCAGCACCAGCACCAGCCGAGCCTGGGTCACCTGCACCTGTGGGACTCTCGGGCTCGGCCCCGGTGTCCTCGTCGTCAGTCTCAGCCGAGTCTTCGGTGTCGTCGGGCTCAGGCGTCTCGTCCACCTCACCGGTCCACCGGGTCGCTGAATCGCCAGTCACCGGCTCCGAGTCCAGCATCTGGTCCTGCACCCCGAGTCCCGCAGCATCGCGCGTCGTACTGCCCAGCGGTGCCGTGACCGAGGGAACGACGAGAAACAGCAGACCGGCGAGGAGGAACGCGATTCCCACCGGAACGCGCCAAGGCACCGGCTTGCGACGGCGGTCCGCGCGCTCATCCGGTGCGGCGTTCACCGTGTCGCCGGCCTCCGGCGAGAGGAACAGTGTGCTGGCCAGCGGTGCCAGAAATCGATCAGCCTCGGCTGCCCCGGCGGCCACTGCGGCACCCTGAGCGCGGCACGTGTCGCACTTGCGGGCATGCCGGGCACCAGCGACGTCCTGCCCGCCCAGTGCCGCTGCGAGGAGCCGCTTACGGTACCGGTCACAGACCAGATCACCAGCGGGCGGGATCAGCGCCGTCAGGTACGCGCGCCGGAATTGCCGGTCGGCGTGCACGGCTCGGGCAGCAACCCGCGTGGGATCCAGATCGAGCTCATCGGCCACTTCCTCGACCGATCTCCCCTGCACACACATGTGAGTGACGATCGTGCGGGACTGGCGCCCGAGATTGTCCAGGGCCGCGTGCGCGCGGGCCTCGGGGCCGGGCGAGGGCGCGGCTGCGTCGCCCGATCTGGTCCTGCTCATCGTTCCCCCGATGGTCGCACCTGTTGGTCGTGCGTACAGTATGCCGTCTCGACGGATGCCGTGCGTGCCGAGCTCGCGCATGATCGGCTCGCACACGGCGCTAAGGTGTCAGGCGTGCCACTCACTCATGCGACAGGTCAACAGTTCCAGATCGCCCACGCGGGCGCCGTCGCCACCATCACGGAGGTGGGCGCACATCTGCGCGAGTTCCGTGTGGGCACGCGAGACGTGGTCGTCCCGTTCGCCCCGGATGAGCTCCCCCCTGCCTCGAACGGGGCCGTTCTCGTCCCGTGGCCGAACCGGATCCGCGACGGACAGTACTCCTGGGACGGTGTGGAGTACCAGCTGCCACTGACCGAACCGGCGCGTGGCACCGCGCTGCATGGTCTCGCCTCCTGGCAACGATGGGGAATCCGTGAGCACACCACCGATACCGTCGAACTCGGCATCGATCTGCCGCCGACGCCGGGCTACCCGTTCGCGCTCATCGTGAGCGTGCGTTACGCGCTCACTGCCGAGGGTTTGCGAATCACCACGACGGCGACCAACACCTCTGCTGTCGACGCCCCCTATGGAGTGGGCTTCCATCCCTGGCTCTCCCCCGGCCCCGGGTCCCTGGACGAGGCGGTATTACAGCTCGATGCCACCCGATGGGTCCCCACCGATGAGCGCCTCCTGCCCACCGGCGTGGCAGACCTGCCCGCTGAGTTCGACTTCCGCGAACCACGCGTCCTGGGCAGCACCGCCTTGGATGACGCATTCGTCGGTGCCACCTATGACGAGGACGGGATCTCCTGGCTACGACTGCGTGGCTCGGACGGTCGAACGGCGGCGGTGTGGATGGACCGGTCGATGACCTGCTGGCAGCTGTGCACCGGCGACCAGGTGGCGGCGGTGGCCGCGCGGCGGACCGGCTTGGCGGCCGAACCGATGAGCTGCGTGGCGGACGCATTCCGTACCGGCACTGACCTGATCCGCCTCGCTCCTGGAGCGAGCCACACAGTCACCTGGGGCCTGGCACTCACCTGAGTGTTGTCGCGCCGGGAATGGCGAGGACCCGGATCCGGCCAGTAGCACGGCCATCGGGCTAGCCGCGGATGGTCAGCGCTAGCCTCGGGTGGTCAGCCCTGGGTGCACTGAAGGGTTTCCGACGTCAGCGGCACAGCAGCATGCTCAGCGAGCCACGTCTGCGGATCCACCGTGGTGAGCGCTTCATCCACGTGCACTTCGAGGTGCAGATGCGGACCGGTGGAGTTGCCGTAAGAACCGACGGCGCCGATCACCTCACCCGCCGTCACCTTCTGGCCGGCCTGCACGTAGACCCCGTTCGGATACATGTGTACATACCAGGTCCAGAAACGTTCACCATTCACCTCGTGCTCGACGATGACGAGCATGCTGCTGCGCCCGTCCTTGCCCGTGCCCGCGTAGGTGACCGTGCCCTCGGCGACGGCGTGGATCGGCGTGCCCGCAGCAGCGGACATGTCCAGTCCGGTGTGCATGCTGCGGGAGCCGAAGATGGGGTGCACGCGGTAGCCGTAGCGAGAGGTGAGGTTGTACGCGCCTTCAGCCAACGGCTGCACGATGTCCGGAGCGGTGGCTTCGACCTCCGAGGCCAGCACACCGTTGGCCTCGACCGGGCTCGATCCACAGGAGGTGGGTGCGCGATCAGCAGTACTCCGGCTCGCCGAGGCGAGCGAACGCAGCGACGCGAGCGGGTCGGCGGCCAGCGCGGCGGAGGCGTCGGTTGACACAGGGCTACCGCCGGACGCGAGCACGTCGAACGCGCTCGACTCGGCCACCGGATGGCCAGTCGCCAGGTCAGTGGAGGACGTCGGCTGCGCGGCTCCGGTCAGCGGAATCACCGTGGTCAGCGCGCCGAGCGCGCCCAGCACGGCAAGTCGCGGGAGCCAGCGATGGTTCGACCGCGCCGACCGCACAGCTCTCGTGGGCAACGCCGCGACACGCGCCTTCGCCGTGGACGGGGCCGGAGTTGCCGGCACGTCCGCAACCGCCGACGGCGTGGCAGTGGCAGTGGCAGTGGCAGTGGCGTCAACGACCGGCTCTGTGGAGGCAGCGGCGATGGCCGCTGGTCCGGCGTCGTGTTCCGGTGCAGCGGTCAGCTCCGCAGTGGCGGGCGGGGCTGCGGGCAACTCGGCACGCATATCCGCTGCCGGTCCGTCCGAGGCCGGCAACGCCAGGGCGGCGATCAATCGGCCAGGCGCGTCGTTGGACTCCTCGGCAACCTTCGCCGGCCGAACGCCGGCGACCGGGCTGCCATCAGCCTCTGCCGTCATCCGAGCCCGCTCGCGTGCCCGCAACTCCCGGCGGGTGAGCGGGCGGGGCGTCTTCGCTGGCGCTGCTTCGACCCGTCCGGAGGCCGGCGGTCCACCGCCAGTGACGTCACCGCGGCGAGCGGCCTCCCGCAGTTGGCGCCGGGTCGGGAGTGCGTCAGCGGTCGACATACGCTGCGAACTCACACAACCTCCGGGCAGGGGACGGACATGACGGTCGGCGCATCGCGGAGAGGACGCGACACACCGATGCTGTGACGTGGTGGGATGATTCGCTCCAGTGTAGTTCGACCGTTGCTGCTGAATGGCACAACTCACCGGATCACAAAAGCGTAACGGAACTGGTGCGCACAGTCCACCAACGTGAGCAGCCCCACCTCGGCGTGTTGCGCGCCGATCGGAACCCGCCCTCCCGGCCGGGATGTGGGACAGTGTCGTCATGCCTGCCGCAGCACCAGGATCTGCATCGACCGTCGTCCTCGTCGTGGAGGACGAACCGGAGATCGCCACGCAGATCGCCCGCCGACTCGAGGCCGAGGGCTGGGTGCCGCACACCGCTTCAGACGGCCTCGACGGGGTGCGAGCCGCCGAGGCACTGCATCCGGACCTCATCGTGCTCGATGTGATGTTGCCCGGGATCGATGGTTTGGAAGTGTGCCGGCGGATTCAGGCAGCCCATGCCGGAGCAGGTACAGCGGCACCGCCGATCCTGATGTTGACCGCGCGCGACGACGAGACCGACATGATCATCGGACTCGGCGTGGGCGCGGACGACTACATGACCAAGCCGTTCTCCATGCGCGAACTTCTCGCTCGACTGAAGGTGCTGCTGCGCCGCGTGGAGCGCGCCCGGCAGGCACCGGTGACAGAATCGGGAAGCACACCGCTGACCCTCGGTGACCTCGTGATCGATCGGGCGGCTCGCCGTGTGAGCCGGGCCGACGACGAGGCCCACCTGACGCCCACCGAGTTCGACCTCCTGGTCTGCCTCGCCCAGAGCCCGAAGACCGTGCTCTCGCGTGAGCGCTTGCTCGCCGAGGTGTGGGACTGGGCCGACGCCTCGGGGACCCGGACGGTCGATTCGCACGTGAAGGCGCTTCGACGCAAGCTCGGCTCTGACCTGATCCGCACGGTGCACGGCGTGGGCTACGCACTTGAGCCCAATCCTGAACCCGGTGCGCACTGAGCGCCGATCCCCGATCGTGAGCGTCATCGAGGTGATCCGATGAGGAGCCGGCGCCACCTGCGTCACGCACGCACCGCCGTCAACTGGCGCGATCGGATCGACGGGCTCTACGGCGATTTCCGGCCGCTGGACCCGGTGCGCTCGATCAAGATGAAGCTCATCGTGATCATCGGAGCCACGGTGGCCCTGTTCACCCTGGTGACCTGGATCGGTGACAGATTCGACTTCGGCGTGCTCCGCACGTTCCCGGTGGCGCTCGTGTGCTCGCTCGTCCTCACCCAGATCCTCGCTCGGGGGATGACTCGGCCACTGCGGGAGATGACCGCCGCCGCGGGTGCGATGGCGCGCGGGGACTACAGCCAGCAGGTGCATACGGACAGTCAGGACGAGGTGGGGCAGCTGGCGGCAGCCTTCAACTCCATGGCGCAGGACCTGGACACACTGGACACCCAACGACGGGAGATGGTGGCCAACGTCTCGCACGAGTTGCGCACACCGGTGGCCGCCCTGCGCGCGCAACTGGAGAACCTGGCAGACGGCGTGGTCGATCCCGATCCGAAGGAGCTGGAGGCGGCGCTGACTCAGGTGGAGCGCTTGTCCCGGCTGATCAGCTACCTTCTCGACCTCTCCCGGCTCGAGGCCGGCGCCGCGGACCTCGACCTCGCCGATGTCGCCGTCGGACCATTCCTCAGGGACGTCGTCACCCAAGCGCGGCACGCCGCCGACGAGACTGGCCGTGACTTGAACTGGGAGGTCAGCACCACTCCGGAGGGTCTGCATCTTCGTGCTGACGAGGAACGGTTGCGCCAGGTGATCTCCAATCTCCTGCAGAACGCTTCCCGGCATTCCCCGCGCGGCGGCACGATCTGGCTCACCGGCCGAGCCGAACCGAGCCGATCGACCGTGGTGATCGAGGTACTCGACGAGGGACCCGGTATTCCGGTGGCGGATCGTCAGAAGGTGTTCGAACGTTTCGAACGGGGGAACGCCCCAGGTCAGCGCGGCGGGCAAAGTACCGGCGGCACCGGACTGGGGCTCGCAATTGCCCGGTGGGCGGTGACTCTGCACGGCGGCACGATCGCGGTGGCCGACCCGCCCCACGGCTCGGGCGCGATGATCCGAGTGACGCTTCCTGGCGCCGGCTCTGTGCGCGATGCGGCCAGACCGTCCCAAGGGGATGCGTGAGGGTCGCCCTGACCGGGTGTTGACCCCCTCTTTGATCCGCCCCCCTGCGAGGACCCAACCCCGACCGAATCGCGGAATCACGGCCGCCAAGATGCGCCAAGCACCGCGTGTGTCACCTAGGCTGGACCTCACACATCCATACGCGCACCATGGTGAAAGAGGGCGATCCCCGAGTGTCCCAGCAGGCACCCCACGACGACACGTCAGCATCGGCGACCTTCGGCGGGAACGAGTGGCTCATCGAGGAGATGTACGCCCAGTACCGCGAGGACAAATCGCAGGTGGATCCTGCCTGGTGGGACTTCTTCGAGTCGTACTCACCGCGCGAGGTGAGTCCTGACTCCTACGGTGAGAGCACCGATTCGACTGCATCACCTGCGCCACCGTCGCAGCCGGTCGAGTCGACGCCCGTCACGCCCGAGGCACAGGCAGAACAGGCGAAGCGAGCCGCACCGAGCGGCAGCCAGGCGCCCCGGACTCCAGCGATCGAGGCCCCGACCGCACCGAAGGCGACGCCGCCGAGCCGACCGGCCGTTGTGCCGGCCAAGCCCGTCGAGCCTGCCCCGGCGACCACCGCGCAGGCGAATGACACCACGCCGCCGTCGCTGAACGTGCAGGGCGATGTGCCGCCTGAGCCCCCGATGGCCACAGCAGAGGCTCCGACGGCCGCGTACACGCGCTCGATCACCGGGGGTGGCCCCCGTGACGCCGGGGGCGATGACGAAGTGGTGAAGTTGCGCGGACCAGCCGCTCGCGTCGTCACCAACATGGAGGCCAGCCTCGGTGTTCCGACGGCGACCAGCGTGCGTACAGTGCCCGCGAAGCTCATGGTCGACAACCGGATCGTGCTGAACAACCACCTGCGCCGTAGCCGCGGGGGCAAAGTGTCCTTCACCCACCTGATCGGCTTCGCCGTGGTGGAAGCCCTTGGCGACATGCCCGAGATGAATGCCGGCTACCGCGAGGTTGACGGCAAGCCCGGGCAGGTGCGACCCGCCCATGTGAACTTTGGTCTCGCGATCGACCTGGCCAAGCCGGATGGCACCCGGCAACTGCTGGTGCCCTCGATCAAGGGTGCGGAGTCGATGGACTTCGCGGAATTCTGGCGAGGGTACGAGGAGGTGGTGGGCAAGGCGCGCAACAACAAGCTCACCGTGGACGACTTCACCGGGACCACGATCACGTTGACCAACCCGGGCACGATCGGCACGGTCCACTCGGTACCTCGCCTGATGGAGGGCCAGGGCACCATCATCGGTGTCGGGGCGATGAACTACCCGGCCGAGTATCAGGGCGCCGCTGCCGAGACTCTCTCCAAGCTGGGAATCTCGAAGATCCTCACGCTGACCTCCACCTACGATCACCGGATCATCCAGGGCGCCCAGTCGGGTGACTTCCTCCGGATCGTGCACAGCAAGTTGATCGGTGAGGACGGCTTCTACGATCGGGTGTTCGCAGCCCTGCGGGTGCCGTATGAGCCGGTCCGGTGGACCACCGATGTCTACTCCGACAGCGAGGACGACCTCGGCAAGCCGGCACGGATTGCCGAGTTGATTCACGCCTACCGCTCGCGCGGCCACCTGCTGGCCGATACCGACCCGCTCGCATACCGGCAACGCAAGCACCCCGACCTGGACGTGCAGAACCATCAGCTCACGTTGTGGGACCTGGACCGTACCTTCCCTACCGGCGGCTTCGGTGGCAAGTCCAAGATGTTGCTGCGCGACATCCTCGGATTGCTGCGCAACTCCTATTGCCGCACCATCGGCGCCGAATACATGCACCTGCATGATGGTGCACAGCGACGCTGGTTCCAGCAGCGGCTGGAGTCCGGCTGGGCAAAGCCGGATGTGGAGGAGCAGAAGCGGATCCTTCGCACCCTGAACGCCGCCGAAGCGTTCGAGACGTTCCTGCAGACGAAGTTCGTGGGGCAGAAGCGGTTCAGCCTGGAAGGTGGCGAATCACTGATCCCGTTGTTGGACCGGGTGCTTGAACGCGCAGCCGAAGAGTCCTTGGACGAGGTGAGCATCGGGATGCCGCACCGCGGCCGCCTGAACGTCCTCGCGAACATCGCCGGGAAGTCCTACGCGCAGATCTTCGCCGAGTTCGAAGGCAACCAGGATCCACGCACCGTCCAGGGCTCCGGTGATGTGAAGTACCACCTGGGCACCGAAGGCACCTTCACCGCCTCCACCGGGTCCACCACGAAGGTGTACCTCGCTGCGAACCCCTCGCACCTGGAAGCCGTGAACGGTGTGCTTGAGGGGGTGGCGCGAGCCAAGCAGGACCGCATCGACCTGGGCGGGGCCGGGTTCTCCGTGCTCCCGTTGCTGATCCACGGCGACGCCGCCTTCGCGGGCCAGGGTGTGGTGACCGAGACCTTGCAACTCTCCCAGCTTCGTGGCTACCGCACCGGCGGGACGGTGCACGTGCTCATCAACAACCAGGTGGGCTTCACCACCGGAGCCTCGGCCTCGCGGTCCACGCTCTACTCCACCGATGTGGCCAAGGGCCTTCAGGTGCCGATCTTCCACGTGAACGGGGACGATCCGGAGGCAGTGGCCCGCGTGGCCGAACTGGCTTTCGACTATCGGCAGGAGTTCAACAAGGACGTCATCATCGACATGGTGTGCTATCGCCGACGCGGGCACAACGAGGGTGACGATCCGTCGATGACCCAGCCGGTGATGTACTCCCTCATCGAGAAGAAGCGCAGCGTACGCAAGCTCTACACCGAGGCCCTGGTGGGTCGCGGCGATCTCACCGAGGACGAGGCCGAGGAAGCACTGCAGCACTACAAGTCCGAGCTGGAGCGCGTCTTCACCGAAGCCCGGAGCAGCAACGGTGCGCAGTCCTCCGAGACTCAGGTGGCCGGCCTCGAACGCCCGGAGTCCCAGATGGAGGACGCCGGAGTCATCATCGGGTGGCAGACGGCCGTCCCCGGCAAGGTGCTCGAGCACATCGGGTCTGCGCACACCCGCCCGCCCGAGGGTTTCAACGTGCACCCGAAACTCAATCAACTGCTGGAAAAGCGCGCCCAGATGTCCACCGACGGCGCCGTGGACTGGGCCTTCGGGGAGATACTCGCCTTCGGCAGCCTGCTGATGGAGGGCACCCCGGTACGACTGACCGGTCAGGACTCCCGGCGCGGCACCTTCGTGCAGCGCCATGCGGTGATGCACGACCGCTTGAACGGCGCCGAGTGGACGCCGCTGATGTACCTCACGCCCGATCAGGCGAAGTTCTGGGTGTACGACTCCTCGCTCAGTGAGTACGCCTGCCTCGCGTTCGAGTACGGCTACTCGGTGGAGCGACCGGACGCCCTGGTGCTCTGGGAGGCTCAGTTCGGCGATTTCGTCAACGGCGCCCAGATCGTGATCGATGAGTTCATCTCTGCGGCCGAGCAGAAGTGGGGCCAGAGTTCGTCGGTGGTGCTGCTGTTGCCGCACGGCTATGAGGGTCAGGGGCCGGACCACTCCTCGGCACGTAAGGAGCGCTTCCTGCAGCTCTCCGCCGAGGACAACATGATCGTTGCCGAACCTTCCACGCCTGCGAACTACTTCCACTTGCTCCGGCGCCAGGCCTACCAGCGCCCGCGCCGGCCCTTGGTGGTCTTCACACCCAAGCAGCTCCTCCGGCTCAAGGCGGCCACCAGCACGATCGAGGACTTCGCTTCGGGCACGTTCCAGCCGGTGATCGGGGATTCGACTGTGGACCCGGCCGGAGTCGACCGCGTGCTGCTGTGCAGCGGCCGCGTCTACTACGACCTGCTGGCCGAACGCACAAAGCGAGAGGACACCTCGACGGCACTGGTTCGGATCGAGCAGCTCTATCCGCTCGATGCTGACGCCATCGCCGCAGAGCTGGGCCGGTATGAGAACGCCGAGTTCGTCTGGGTGCAGGATGAGCCACGCAATCAGGGTGCGTGGACCTACCTGATCACGCGACTACCGGCGTATGTTCCGGTGGTGGCCAAGCGCGGGATGCGGGTGATCTCCCGGCCTGCCTCGGCCGCTCCGTCCGCGGGGACGGCGAAGGTCCACCAGGCCGAGCAGGCTGCGCTCCTGGAGGAGGCGTTCGCACGGTGAGCGCCCACGCCGCGGAGCGCACCGGCCGGCGGCGGATCTGCGTGGTCGGCGACGAGCTCGTCGCCGGAATCGGGGACGCGCGCGGTCTGGGGTGGACCGGGCGGGTGGCCGCTCGGACTCGGAGTGAGGATGTGCTCGAGTACTACCCGCTCGCCGTCCCGGATGAGACCACCACCGCACTCTCTGCCCGGTGGGAGAGCGAGTGCAATCGGCGGTTCGGAGCGGGCGAGAATCGTCTCGTGGTGGCGCCCGGCTCGGCCGACCTGCGCCATGGCCTCTCCTTGGCGCGCAGTCGGCTCAACCTTGCGAACGTGCTGGATGACGCTGCAGCGCGGCAGATTCCGGCTTTCGTGCTCGGCCCCCCGCCGCGTACGGACACCGACGGTGCGGCGCTGGCGGAACTCTCCACGGCATTCTCGGATGTGTGCAGTAGACGCCGGGTGCCGTACGTGGAGACATACTCCCCGCTGGCCAACCACGAGCAGTGGCTCGCCGATCTCGCCTCGACGGGTGGGACTCACCCGGAGCAGGCGGGCTACGGCCTGCTCACCTGGCTGATCCTGCACAACGGCTGGCACGACTGGCTGGACATCCCCCAGGACGACTGACGCCCGCGTAGAACCCCGCGTGCCCAAGTGGCACGACCGGCCTCAGGGACCGCGATCGCTTGGTCGATGTGTCCTGGCGAAGCGCTCAATGCGCACCCTCGCGGTTCGCTCGCGAGAGGCCGGGAACCCCGGCCGGATGAGCGAACCGCGAGGTGCTGCGGCGTCAGGTCGACGGCGGTGTGTCGGGCTTGCCGTCGCCATCAACGTCGTAGGTGTCGGGCTCCTCAGGGTGCTTTCGCAGGTGAACCAGCGACGCTGCTAGCGCCCCCCAGACGAGTCCCAGGGCGATGATCATCATGATTACGGCACTCGGGTCCATCACGCCTCCTTCCCGGGGAGCTCAGCGCTCTCCTCGTGATCCAACGGTGCGTCGACGACACCCGGACGCCAGGGGATTAGCGTCAGGATGACGGCGATGACGATGAGCGCAATCGCAGAACCCCAACCGAAGATGGCGACGTACCCGGACGGCATCGGCGGGTCACCGTACCCATCCTGAATCCGGCTGACGATCTCGGAGACGAACATGAAGCCGAGGATGATCGGTGTCACCAGACCGACCATCACTTTCCAGATCATGCCGACCTTGAACGAGGACACCTCGTTGAGGTGGTCGCCGAGAGTACGCAGTTTGCGCAGCCCCCAGGCGAGAGTGAGCACAGAGACCAACCCGGCGCCCACAATGCCGAAGTTGTTCGCGAACGCATCGACCACGTCGAGCAGATTCAAGCCGGTGGTGGTGGGGAACAGCACGATCGAGATGATCGCCATCAGGCCTCCGAAGCCGAAGACCGCAGCGTTCCGGCTGACTCCGAACTTGTCCTCGACGGCGGTCAGCACCACCTCGACGATGCTGACCAATGAGGTGATACCGGCGAGTACCAGAGCCAGGAAGAACAGCATCCCGAAGATGGCACCACCGGGCATCGTGGACAGCATGGTGGGGAAGGCGATGAAAGCCAGCCCGATGCCAGCACCGGCCACCTCGCTCACTCCCACACCGGCTGCCTGCGCCATGAATCCGAGCGTGGCGAACACGGCGACGCCGGCCAGCAACTCGAATCCGGAGTTGGAGAAGGCAACCGTCAGGCCGGATCCGGTGAGGTTCGTCTTCCTCTTCAGGTGGGCGGCGTAGGTGATCATGATGCCGAACCCGATGGAGAGGGAGAAGAAGATCTGGCCATACGCCGCCACCCACACGTTGGAATCGGTCAGCGCCGACCAATCCGGAGTGAAGAGGGCGTTCAGTCCGTCGAACGCACCGGGCAACGTCAGCGACCAGATCATCAGGAGCAGGAAGATGCCGACCAGCACCGGGATGAAGATCATCGAGATCCGTGCGATACCACCCTGGATGCCTCGCCAGTGCACCAGGAGGGCGAACACCCAGACCAGCACCAGCGGGATCGCGACGCCCGGCACCATATTGACCCCGACCTCGAACGCGGCGTCGCCCTCAGCCTGCTGCAGGAAGTCCCCCACCAGGAACCCAGCGGCGTCATCGCCCCAGGCCTGAGTCGCGGAGAACCCCACGTATCGAACCGCCCAGGCAATGATCACCGCGTAGTAGACGGCGATCACGAACGAGATGCCGACCTGCCACCAGCCGATCGCCTCAGCGCCGCCACCGAGCCTTCGCCAGCTCAGCGGCGCCGAGCCACGGTATTTGTGCCCGATCGCGTAGTACATGAACAGCAACGGCACACCCGCCGTGAGCAGCGCCACCAGGTACGGGAGGATGAACGCACCGCCACCGCCGTCGTAGGCCACGTAGGGGAACCGCCAGATGTTCCCGAGTCCCACTGCGGACCCGATGGCGGCGAAGATGAAGGCTCGCCGCCCTTTGAACTGTTGTCTCTCGCTCATGCTCAGCCCCTCATCCGGCGTCTCTCACCCGGGTCGTCGCTGGTGTGATGTGCCCCACACCGTACCGACAACGCGCCCTGAAGGCACGCGAATCCGCTCAGTTTGTCACCACGACTTTTCCGAAGCCCTTCCCGGATGCGAGGCGATCGAACGCGGCCCGTACGCCGGTGTCGTCAGCGAACTGGTACTCAGAGTCGATCACCGGCCGCACTCCGGTCGCCTCGACCATCGCCACCAGCTCAGCGAGCTGGGCGGCAGTACCCATGGTGCTGCCCACGATCCGCAGGCTGCGAAAGAAGACCCGGTTCAGGTCGGCCGACGGCGCCGGACCGCTCGTGGCTCCTGCGACCACGACCACACCGCCGGGCCGTAGTGAGCGCAGCGAGTGCTGCCAGGTGGCCTCCCCCACGGTCTCGATGACCACATCCACCGGTGCGATCCGGGTCCCGGTCGGCACCACCTCCTGCGCACCGAGTGCGCGGGCACGCTCCAGCTTGGACTCGCTGCGGGAGGTGACCACGACGTGGGCGCCGGCCGCGCGCGCCAGCTGGGCGGCCGCCGTCGCCACCCCTCCTCCGGCTCCCTGCACAAGTACCCGCTGCCCGGGGCGCACCTGCGCCTCGTGCACCACCATCCGGAAGGCGGTGAGGTACGCCGTCGGCAGGCACGCGGCCTCAGCCATGGAAAGCGAGCGCGGCACCGGCAGGACATTGCGAGCCGGGACCCAGACCCGGTCGGCGAGCGTACCCGGATGCAGCTCCGAGAGCAGCGTGCGGCGAGGGTCCAGGGTCTCCTCCCCCAGCCAGTCCGGCGCGTTGATGACGGCGTGCACGAGTACCCGCCGGCCGTCGGGGTCTACACCGACAGCATCAGTGCCGAGGATCATCGGCAGTTGCTCGCTGCGTAACCCCACCCCGCGGAGGCTCCACAGGTCGTGGTGGTTCAACGCGGCAGCCTGCACCTGGACCGGGATCCACCCCGGCGGCTGCGAGGTTTCGGGCAGTTCGCCCACCTCAAGTCCGCTCAGCGGGTCAGCAGCGTCCTGGCTGGCGGCGTAGACGGCGCGCATCCGGCCAGACTACGAGGCATTGACCGGCGCCGCGCTCCGAGCGCTGCTGCAGATGTGGGATCATAGGCGACGGCCCTGACCACCCAGCACGAAGGAGCTGCGATGAGCAAGCGCGGACGCAAGCGCAAGGCACGCCGTCACGGCGCCGCCAACCACGGCAAGCGCCCTAACTCCTGAATCCTCAGGAACTCTGACGCAGACAGCGCCGGGCCCACCATGAGGTGGTCCCGGCGCTGTCGTTCGCCCTCGCGCGCGGGGTCGCTCAGCCGCGGCGACTCTCCCGCAGCAGCGTGAGCTGAGTACGCACCCGCATCCGCAATTCGTCGGGAGCCACCTCCACGCAGGACTTGCGCAGGATCACTCGTACTTCCTGCTCACGGCTGACGGCCTCCAGGCACGTGGTGCATTCGGAGATATGGGCGCGCAGCCGATCGAGCTCCAGCTCGGTCATCTCCGCATCGATGTACTCGTACAGGTGCTCGAGCGCCTCTTCACAATGACATTCGTGCCCGGGTTCGGTGTTCATGTACGCACTTCCTTGTCAGCGCCGACCTTCATCCCGAGCGAGCGGGCGTGCTCGGCAAGCAGCTCGCGCAACTGGGCGCGACCGCGATGCAACCGGGACATCACCGTGCCAATCGGAGTGTCCATGATCTCGGCGATCTCCTTGTAGGCGAAGCCCTCCACATCGGCCAGGTAGACGGCGAGGCGGAAGTCCTCGCCGAGCTGGGCGAGGGCGTCCTTGACCTCCGAGCTACCCAACGCGTCCAGAGCCTCGGTCTCCGCCGAACGCAGGCCCGTCGAGGTGTGCGATGCGGCCCGGTGGATCTGCCAGTCCTCCACCTGATCCGCATCGGACTGCAGCGGCGTGCGCTGCTTCTTCCGGTACGTGTTGATGAACGTGTTGGTGAGGATCCGATACAGCCATGCCTTCAGATTCGTGCCCGGCTTGTACTGCGCGAACGCGGCGAACGCCTTCGCGAAGGTTTCCTGCACGAGATCCTCGGCGTCGGCCGGATTGCGGGTCATCCGCAGCGCCGCACCATAGAGCTGGTCGAGGTACGGCATCGCGTCGTCCTCGAATCGCCGTTCCCGCTCGGCCGCGGTCTCGGCCTGCGGTGCGCGCTCGCTGAAGTCAGTCATCACCTGTGAGCCTAGTGGGCGCGCGCTGCGGCGCATCACCGCGCGATCGCGACCGGACCGACCCGGGCCGCCCGAGGACGGCGCGAGGGCACGGCCGTCCGCTCGAGAGGACGGTCGTCGCGACAGGGAGCCCGCGGGAAAGGTCGTTGCACTCACGACTGGCCCAACGCCGTCGGCGCCTCGGACATTCCTGTCCGGTTGCTCATTGACGCCCATCCAGCGGTGGTCGTGAACCGACATCCGGACGATCGGCTCGCACCAACGCGCAATCTGCGGTAGCAATGAGGCATGGATCCTGTGCGTGCTCTAGCCCGACCTCTGCTCGCGTCCGTCTTCGTGGTGGACGGTATCGACGCCATCCGGCACGCGGATGAACACGTCGCCCTCCTCGAACCGTGGGAACCGCTCCTGGACAAGGTCTCCGAGAAGGTGCCCTGGCTGCCGAAGAAGCGCGCCACGATGGTGCGCTTGATGGGCGGGGTGAGCGTGGGCGCCGGTGTGCTGCTCGCCACAGGGAAGGCGCCGCGCCTGGCCGCGGGCACATTGGCCGTGGTGGCCTTCAAGCGGACAATCATCCGCTACCCATTCTGGAGCGCCAAGGGTGAGGACCGTCGCGAGAAGCTCAATGGCTTCATGCGCAGTGGTGCCGTCATGGCCGGGCTGATCTTCGCCGCACAGGATCGCCAGGGCAAGCCGTCGATGGCGTGGCAGGTGCAGAACTGGCGCGAGCACCGCACCGATCTCTCCGACGTCAAGTCCGATCTCGAGGACCAACTGCGGATCGCCAAGGCCGAGATCAAGGCCGGTAAGGCGGAGCTGAAGTCGGGGATTCGCGCCGTGCAGGCGAAAATTTCCTGACGGCGCCCGCTCGCACGAGCCGCTCACCCGAGGCGGTCTGCGGAGACCTCCAGGTAGCAGGTGCCGCACCGCGCCTCGTAGGCGAGCCGTTGATCGTCGATAGCCACCTGGTCGCCGTCCAGCACCACCTGGCCGCCGACCGTTCGGGTGGTCAGGACCGCCTTGCGTCCGCACCGGCAGATGGTCTTCAGCTCTTCCAGCGAGTGCGCGAGCTCCAGGAGACGCGCTGATCCGACGAACGCTCGGGTACGGAAATCGGTACGGATACCGTAGGCGAGCACGGGGACCCCATCGACCACAGCGATGCGGAACAGGTCTTCGACCTGGTGGCCTGTGAAGAACTGCGCCTCGTCCACCAGCAGGCACGCCACTGGCGGCACATCGATATCCAGGGTGCCCGGTTCGCGGCCCGCGGCGTGCGCAGCGAACAACTCACGCACCGAAGCATCCGGGGGAACTAGGAAGTCCACCTGCCGGGTGAGGCCGAGCCGGGAGATGATCTGCCCGTCGCCCTTGGTGTCCACCGCAGGCTTCGCCAGCAGCACCCGCTGGCCACGCTCCTCATAGTTGAACGCCGCCTGCAGGAGGCTGGTGGACTTGCCGGAGTTCATCGCCCCGTATCGGAAGTAAAGCTTGGCCACACGCTGTCCTTTCGCCGCGGAACACTGTAAGCGAGCCAGCGTCGCCAGTTGTTCGCCCGGCAGATACTGGACCCCACCGCTGGTGGGCCGACAGCTGGTGGGCCGGCACGGGATGAGCGGCGCGGAGCGACGCCGTAGGCTGGAGCCCGTGGCGACTCCTCCTGCACTCAGTGACTCCGTGGACGTCTGGTCCGCGCCGACGCCCGACCGCCCGCTCGACGCGACGGTCGTCGTTCCCGGATCGAAATCTCTGACGAACCGCGCGCTGCCGCTGGCAGCCCTCGCCGCCGAACCCACTACGATCCGCGGCGCGCTCCGCTCCAGGGACGCTGACCTGATGATCGGTGCGTTGCGTAGCCTCGGCACACAGATCGCCAGCACTGACGACGGCGCAACGCTGGAGGTGTTCCCTGGGCCGCTGCGCGGGGGTGTCGACATCGACTGCGGGCTCGCGGGGACGGTGATGCGTTTCCTCCCGCCGTTGGCTGCGCTGGCCGACGGGCCCGTACGCCTCGACGGCGACCCGGGCGCCCGCGTGCGGCCGATGGGCCCGGTGTTGCGTGGGATCGCCGCGCTCGGTGTGCGGGTGAGTGCCGGTGATGACCTCGCACAGGCTGACCCGAGCGATACACCGCAGTACCTGCCCGTCACGGTGCACGGCACGGGCGGAGTCCGCGGCGGCGAAGTCGACGTGGACGCCTCCACCTCGTCCCAGTTCGTGTCCGGTCTGCTGCTCGCAGCGCCGCGGTTCGAACTCGGGCTGACGTTGCATCACATCGGTGAGGTGCTGCCCAGCCAGCCGCACATCGACATGACGATCGCGGTGCTGCGCGAGCGTGGGGTGGACGTGGACGATGTGGCACCCGGGAAGTGGCGGGTGGAGCCAGGCGAGATCGCCGGTGGCGATGTGGTGATCGAGCCGGACCTGTCCAACGCCGCACCGTTCCTCGGCGCGGCACTGGCTGTGGGCGGCACTGTGCGGGTGCCCTTCTGGCCCACCCTGACCACCCAGCCCGGCGGGCTGCTCCCGGATATCCTCACTCGGCTGGGGGCCGCAGTGGAGCTGTCCGACGGCGTCCTGACCGTCCGCGGGACCGGCACCGTGACGCCGGTGGACCTCGACCTGACCGCAGCCGGCGAGCTCGCCCCGACGATCGCTGCCCTCCTGGCCCTGGCTCCTGGTGAGTCCCGGCTGCGCGGGATCGCGCACCTGCGCGGGCATGAGACCGATCGACTCGCAGCGCTGGTCAGCGAGATCACCAGGCTCGGCGGATACGCCGAGGAACTCGACGATGGGCTGCTGATCCGCGGCGGCGATCTGCACGGGGCGCAGGTGCAGACCTACCACGACCATCGAATGGCTACCTTCGCCGCCATGATCGGCTTGGCGGTGCCAGGTGTGGGCGTGGTGGACGTGGGCACCACGGCCAAGACGCTGCCCAACTTCACCGGCATGTGGCACTCGATGCTCGGCGGCGGCGCGCGCTGATGGCCCGGCGCGAGGCGTACTCCGAGGCCGATGTCCGGATTCGCCCGAATCGGCGTGGGTCGCGGCCACGGACGAAACAGCGGCCCGAACACGCCGACGCGAAACCAGGGTTCGTCACCGCGGTCGACCGTGGGCGCTACCAGGTGCTCACCGACACCGGCACCTCGATCGTGGCAATCAAGGCCCGTGAACTGGGGCGCGGGGCCGTGGTGGTGGGAGACCGGGTGGATCTCGTGGGGGATGTCTCCGGCTCCGAAGGGACGCTCGCGCGCGTGGTACGGGTGCAGGATCGGCAGACGTTGCTGCGACGATCAGCCGATGATACCGACCCCACTGAGCGTGGAATCGTCGCCAACGCCGACCAGCTCGTGATCGTCACGGCACTGGCAGATCCAGAGCCGCGCCCTCGGATGGTCGACCGGTTCCTCGTGGCCGCATTCGATGCCGGGATGGGGGTGCTGCTGGTACTCACCAAGGCTGATCTGGTGACCGAGTCCTATGCGGATGACTTCGCGCGCCGTTACGCAGCCTTGGACGTGCGGTCGGTGGCGACCCGCCACGAGCGGGACAGCGCCGCTTGGGTCGAGGCGGTGGCCGAACACCTGACAGGGCGGGTCTCGGTCCTGGTGGGGCACTCCGGCGTCGGGAAATCTACGCTGGTGAATGCCCTGGTGCCGGATGCGGATCGGGCGACCGGCGATGTGAACGTGGTGACCGGCCGGGGACGCCACACCAGTTCATCCGCGGTCGCTCTGCCGTTGCCAGCCGGTGGGTGGATCATCGACACCCCGGGCGTTCGGTCCTTCGGGCTCGCCCATGTCGATCCCGACCAGTTCGTGGCAGCATTCGCCGACCTCGCCGCGGTGGCAGCGGAGTGTCCGCGGGGCTGTACGCACACCGGCGACGCCCCGGACTGTGCCCTCGATCCGTGGGCGGAACACGGCTCCGATACCGACCGCGCCCGCCTGGACTCGTTTCGCCGGCTACTCACCAGCCGCCAGGCCACCGACTGACCCTCCGCACGCGCTCCCCTCCCGCCCTGGCCCGCACCCACCCGTCCTGGGCCTGCACCCACCCGTCCTGGGCCTGCACCCACCCGTCCTGGCCCGCTCCCACCCGTCCTGGGCCGCTCCCACCCGTCATGGGCCCAATATTCGACCCTTTCTCGGGTTTCACCCCGAATTTCGGACCCGCCGAGCTGCACCTGTGGATAGCGAGCGCGCCGATGTACCGAGACCAGGGACTCTGGCGTCATGAGACGTCAACCATTGCCTCCTGTTCTCGCAGGTCGCGCCTTCCGGGTCCGCGAGGCGCGCGGGCTCGGGATGGGGCAGAGCCGTCTCTACGACACGACGATGAGCCGCCCCACTCATGGCGTTCGTGCGGCGGAAGCGCCCGCCACGGTCCCCGATCTGGCCCGCGCTACCGCCGTTGGCCTTCCTGATGACGTCACCTTCTCAGGACTGACCGCTGCGACGATCCACAGGCTGCGACTCCCCCGCAGCCCGTCGGTGGACGACAACCTTGAGGTGATGCGGGACACGACGAAGGCACGGATCCGCCGCGCGGGTTGCGTCCATCACAAAGGCCTCGAACATCGACGTGTGACCGTCGTCAACGGACTCCGGGTCACCGACTTGGTCGACACGTGGTGCGATCTGGCCGCTCGGATGAGCATCGAGGACCTCGTGGTCGTCGGCGACTCGGTCGCCAACCGGTTCGGCTCGGTCGAACCGCTCCTCGAGGGCCTGAGACGTCCACGCATCCGGTACGCGGATAGATTGCACCGGGCGGCGCGCTGGATCCGGGTTGGGTCACGGTCGCACATGGAGTCCCGCGTACGTTTGGCGATCGTGTGGTCCGGCCTTCCCGAACCGGAGTTGAATGTGGCCCTCGACGACGACGTGGGCGGCTGGATCGGCGACGGGGACCTGGTCTGGAAGAGCAAGCGCGTCGTCGTCGAGTATCAGGGCAAGGAGCACTTCACTCCGTCGCGCGGCCCGATGGACATCGCTCGACGGGAATGGGCAGAAGCCAACCGGTGGACATACATCGAGATCGTCGCCGACGACTACTACAAGCCCGCTCGGCGATTCGACTTCCTCGCGAAACTGGCTCGATCACTTGACCAACCAGTCGATGCCGACGCGTCATGGCGGCAACGCTGACCCTCGCGGCGAGCTAGGCGAGCTAGAAGGGCCCGAAAATCACGGTGAGACCCGAGAATGGGCCGAAAGTTGGGCCCAGGAGGTTGAGGGGGTGCGGGTGGGACGGGGCGGGAACTGATGGGTGCAGAAACGGAGGGACCCGTGGGACGAGGCGCCTGGGGACCCGAGGGGGCCGTACGCAGAGGCGCAGGGCCAGACAGGTCAGCGGCGGTGTGACAGTGCGCCGAGCACGTCGCGCTGCATGCGGGAGATCAGGTCGATCTGGATGCCCTTCGGACATGCCGCCGTGCACTCGCCGATCTGCGTGCAACCACCGAAACCCTCGTGGTCGTGCTGAGCCAGCATGTCCAGCGCACGGGAATCCCGCTCCGGCTGCCCCTGCGGAAGCAGGCCGAGGTGGGCGACCTTCGCGGCCATGAACAACGAGGCCGACCCATTCGGGCACGCGGCCACACAGGCACCACAGCCGATGCACGTGGCGGCGTCGAATGCGGCGTCTGCGTCAGCCTTGGCCACCGGGGCCGCGTGTGCGTCCGGAGCGGTGCCGGTGGGGGCGCTGATGTAGCCGCCCGCCTGGATGATCCGGTCGAACGAGGACCGGTCCACGATCAGGTCCTTAATTACCGTGAACGGCTGCGCGCGCCACGGTTCGACGTCGATCACGTCTCCGTCGGAGAAGCTGCGCATGTGCAGCTGACAGGTGGTGACCATGTCGTTCGGACCGTGCGCGAGCCCATTGATGACGAGTCCGCACATCCCGCAGATGCCCTCGCGGCAGTCGCTGTCGAACGCGATCGGGTCGTCCCCGGCCACGGTGAGCTGTTCGTTGAGGACGTCCAGCATCTCCAGGAACGACATGTCCGGGGAGACGTCGGCCACCTGATAGGTCTGCATCGCGCCAGACGTCTCGGAGTTCTTCTGTCGCCAGATGCGAAGGGTGATGTTCACTTGTAGCTCCGCTGCTTCATCTCGATCTCGGTGTAGACCAGGTCCTCCTTGTGCAGAACCGGCGCACCGCCGTCCCCACCGAACTCCCAGGCCGCGACGTAGGCGAAATTCTCATCGTCTCGCAACGCCTCACCTTCGTCGGTCTGGTGCTCGGCCCGGAAATGTCCGCCGCAGGATTCCTCGCGGTGCAGGGCGTCGATGCACATCAGTTCGCCGAGTTCGATGAAGTCGGCGACCCGGCCGGCCCGCTCGAGCGTCTGATTGAGTTCCTCGTTGACGCCGGTGACCTTCACATCCCGCCAGAACTCCTCACGGAGCTCGCGGATCAGCCCGATCGCCTTAGTCAGCCCTTCCTTGCTGCGCTCCATCCCGCAGTACTCCCACATGATGTGGCCGAGCTCGCGGTGGAAGGAGTCGACGGTGCGGGACCCGTCGATCGAGAGGAATGTCTCGATTCGCTGGCGCACGGCGTCGGCGGTGGCCACGACCTCCGGGTGGTCGTCGCCCACGTCGCCCGAGGGCCCGTCGGCGAGGTAGTTGCTCAGCATCGGGGGCAAGACGAAGTATCCGTCCGCGAGGCCCTGCATCAGCGCGCTCGCACCGAGCCGGTTCGCGCCGTGATCGGAGAAGTTCGCCTCCCCGATCACAAAGAGGCCCGGGATGGAGCTCTGCAGGTCGTAGTCGACCCAGAGGCCGCCCATCGTGTAGTGCACCGCCGGGTAGATCCGCATCGGGACCTCATACGGGTTCTCGCCGGTGATCTGGGCGTACATGTCGAAGAGGTTGCCGTACTTGGCTTCCACGGTCTTGCGACCCATTCGCTCGATCGCGTCGGCGAAGTCCAGGTACACCCCGCGCCCGCCGGGTCCGACTCCGCGCCCCTCGTCGCACACCTGCTTGGCGGCGCGCGAGGCGACGTCACGAGGAACCAAGTTCCCGAAGGCTGGGTAGCGGCGCTCCAGGTAGTAGTCGCGTTCAGATTCGGGAATCTCACGCGGGTCTCGCTTGTCCGTGCCGTCCTTGGGCACCCAGATCCGACCGTCGTTGCGCAGCGACTCGCTCATCAGGGTCAGTTTGGACTGGTGGTCGCCGGAGACGGGGATGCAGGTGGGGTGAATCTGCGTGTAGCAGGGGTTCCCGAAGTAGGCGCCCTTACGGTGCGCGCGCCACGCGGCGGTGACATTGCAGCCCATCGCATTGGTGGACAGGAAGAACACGTTCCCGTACCCACCGGTGCCGAGCACGACGGCGTCGGCCGTGTGGGTCTCGATCTCACCGGAAACCATGTCCCGGACGATGATGCCCCGGGCCCGGCCGTCCACGATCACCACGTCGAGCATCTCGTGGCGGGTGTACATCTCCACGGTGCCCAGCCCGATCTGGCGCTCCAGTGCTTGATAGGCACCGAGGAGCAACTGCTGACCGGTCTGCCCGCGGGCGTAGAAGGTGCGGGAGACCTGCACACCACCAAAAGAGCGGTTGTCCAGCAGGCCGCCGTACTCGCGGGCGAACGGCACCCCCTGGGCCACGCACTGGTCGATGATCTCCACGCTCGTCTGCGCGAGGCGATAGACGTTCGACTCGCGGGATCGGTAGTCGCCGCCCTTGACCGTGTCGTAGAACAGGCGGTGGATGCTGTCACCGTCGTTGCGGTAGTTCTTCGCCGCATTGATCCCACCCTGCGCGGCGATCGAGTGCGCCCGGCGCGGGGAGTCCTGATAGCAGAAGTTCTTCACGTGGTAGCCGGCCTCACCGAGGGTGGCGGCGGCGGCGCCACCGGCAAGACCGGTGCCCACGATGATCACGGACCGCTTGCGGCGGTTCGCGGGGTTGACCAGCTTCGCCTCGAAGCGGCGCTGGTCCCACTTCTGACTCATCGGCACATCAGGTGCCTTGGTATCGGCGATCGGTGCGCCGTCAACATAGAAGGGCTGGGACGTGACGCTCACTTAGCCGACCAATCCGAAGAAGATTCCGAACGGCGGGAGGAGGAAACCCACCGTGATGACTACAGCGACAACCGTCGCCAGAAGATTGAGCTGACGGCGCCGCCGCTGGCTCGTGTTCGCTCCGAGACTGGCCAGGCCGGCCCAGATTCCGTGGCGCAGATGGAAGCCGACGGCGAGCAGCGCGACCGTGTAGCTCAGCACCACCCACCAGATCTCAAAGCCGTTCACGACTCGCTCGTACGGGCTGTCCGAGGCACCACCGGGCGCGACGTTGTTCCACGTGAAGTGCATGAGGTGGTAGACCGTGAACAGGATGATCACGACACCGCCCCAGCGCATGGTGAACGAGGCGTAGCCCCGTTGGCTGCCGCGCTTGGCCTGTGTGCTGGCATACCGGCTTCCGCCCTTACCGCCGGTCGCGGCTCGTGCGCGACGCCAGAGCGTCACCGCCGAGAAGATGTGGACGCCGATCGCCGCCAGGAGCCCGATGCGAATGAGCCACAGCGCACCCGCGTAGGGCAGCATGGGCTCACCGAGTTCGCGCAGATGGTGGGCGTATTCGTCGAACGCCTCCTGGCCGGCGAAGACCTTCAGGTTCCCGTACATGTGGGCCAGCAAGAAGCCCACCAGCACGAGACCACTGATCGCCATCGCGACCTTCAGGACGACGGTCGAGCGCCACACCGGGGTTCGGGGGGACGAGGTCACCGTTCGCATTGCCACGAGCCCTAACTTAACGCCTCTGGAGGGTTCTCCGCGCACGCAGGAGGCGCCGTGACAACACCGAGATACGAACGATTACCGTCACGAAAACTACGAGCGGGCTACTCAGGTGAGGTCGACCACTGCCAAGTGCCAGCGACCCAAGTTGGCGGTGAACAGCTCCCACCCGCGAAAGGCGACGTTCGTGGGATGGCAGAGCAGATGTGCGGTGGGATCGGCGACCAGCACGCTCACCGCACCGGTTGCCGGGTCCACCCGGAGCACCTGGGACGGCTCGTAGCAACCCACGTACAACAGCCCGTCCGGGCCGAGCGTGACGCCGTCGGGCAGTACCCCCGGCATCTTGGCGACCACCTCCACGGGGCCAGGGCCGCCGTCGGGCAGAATCGGAATCCGCACCACACGGGCAGCGAACGTCTCGACGACGTAGACGCACGTCTCATCCTCCGACACCGCCAGGCCGTTGGCGAAGTTCAGCGGCTCGTCGAACCACAGCCCACCGGCCCACGGCTCCCCCGGTGCAGCCTGGACAAACCGGTACACCCCACCTCCCGGCTCACCCTGCACATTCGAGTCGGTCACGTACAGCGCCCCCGACGGCGCCGCCCGCACCATATTCGGCGTGACGAATGGACGCGCTCCCCCACGGGTGACCTGCTCCAATCCGGTCGAGGGTGCGTACCGATACACCGCTCGGTGGCCAAGATCACACAGGTACACCGGGTGCTCAAGGTCGTTCGCGTCGATGTCCACGCCGAGTACGAACCCACCGGTGGACGCCACCACTTCACGAGAGCCGCCGTCAGGTGCCACCCGGTACAGCTGGCCCCGCTCTCCGCCGCACCACAGACTGCCGTCCGGGTGCACGGCCACCCCCTCGGGGTGGTCCAAGCGCGGCTCGGTCAGTGTGCCGTCGTGGAAGACGCGAACGGTAGCCATCGACGTTCCTCGCTCAGCCGTGCTCGACCGCGCCGGCAGGGCCGATCCGGCGCACCTCACCGTCGGGTGCGAACGTCGTGGCCTCAATCGTGGTGCTGCGGGTGGCACCACCGGCCAGGCGCACCAGGTTCGCGCCGCGAGCCTTGGCATGGGCGATCCCGTGCCCGGGAATCGTGGACGCCGGCTCGATCGCGGTGACGTACACCTCGCCCCACCAGGGCGCACCGGCGCTGGCACGCAGCTCCTGCCAGTACCACGCGTGCGGGAACAGGTCCGCATCCCACCGCAGCCCGACCCCGAGGTCGATTTCCGGGTTCACCATCGCGTACCACCCGTCGCTGGCAAAGTCGCCGAGGTAGGCGAGGGTCGCGCGCGGGCGCTCCGGGATGCGGGAGAAGTCGGCCGGTTCCTGGCCCGCGCGAGGCGCGGGGTGCGGCCATTCCGCCGTAGCGGAAGGTTCCAGATCGGTACCGGCATCCTTGGCGTCGGCGGTGATGGTGGCCGCGCTGGTGTAGATCCGGGTGGCGGGTCCGATCAGCGGCGCACCGAATGCCGGGTGATGGGACCACATGATCTCGATCGGGTCCGGGCTGGTGTTCGTGACCGACTCCTCGATACTGAGCACCGCTCCCCTGACGGCGACCCGTCGTTCGATCTGCAAAGGCGCCCTGGTCAGGCGGGTGCGCAGCCTCGCGTGGACGGCCCCGTCCGCCTCGACTCCAGAATCGAAGAGCTGCCACGGAATCCGGGACGCCTCGCCATGCCAACCCCAGGTCAGGCCACCAGGCGCCTCGCTTGCGTCACCCCCATTGGGGCACAGCAGCTGCCAGCCGCCGCTGAATCGCTCGAGCCACTCCGCCTCGTCCTCGGCGTTCCAGCGGCCCGTCCCGGCCGGGGGCATCGCCCATGGGGTCTTCCACAACACGTCCACCCCGGTCCGCCGATCCACCAGGGCATGCACGTCGCAGCCCTGCTGCGGGATCAACGTCACTTCCAGCTCCGCACTGCTCAGCCGGAGCCCCGTCCAGCCCTTGCCGAGATCCACCTCGCTCACCTGTGCCTGCGTCATGAGGGTGTGTCGTCCTTCTGGTCGTCGGTAGAGCGGACCACCTGGCCGCCTGTGATGTCATAACACTGGCCGCCCACCCGCAGACCGCGCAACGTCGCATCCGGGTCGAGCCGGCCGACCCACCCGTCGGCGGTGACGGTACCGTCGAGGCCCACGTCCACGCCGAAGATCCCGCTGATCACCAGCTCCACGAACGACCCTGCCGAGGAGCAGGACCAGTCGATCAGGTACGGGAACTGTGGCGGGGTCTTGCGCGCTCCCCCGTTCACCGGCTGCGCGGCCTCCTCCACGAAGTGCGCCTGCCCGGGCGGTCCCTGGTTGGCCGTCCGCGCCAGACCGGGCAGCCACTCCGCGACCACCTCGGGGTGCCCGAGCGCGATCGCGGCCCGCGCCGAGTCCGGCGGCCAGGCCGGGTAGGCCCCATTCCACTGGTGGTCGGCACGCAGCGAGTACCCGGCATCGGGATCATGGGCGGAGAGCGCCCGCATCCACGACGGCGTCCGTAGTTCGGAGTCGAAGAAGCGCACCATCTCCTCGCGCACCTCGACCGGGAGGTCCTCGGCGATGGTGGTGCCGACGGTGGCGAAGTCGTAGCAGTGCTTGGTGGGGACCAGGGTGCCGTCGGGCTGGCGGGCATAGAAGTGGCCCGCCCCCGGGATGTAGAGCTCCCGGACGAGCCTCACCAGCTCCTCGGCCTCGGCGCGCAGGTCCGCGGCCTCACTCGCCTCACCGTCCAGCTCGGCGAACCGGGCCGCGATGCGCAGGCACCACACGTTCGCCGCGTTCAGACTCGCCACTTCGTGCACGTAGGAGGAGACACACTCGAGCAGATTGTCGATCTCGCCATAGTCGGCCAGCCCGCTTTCCGACCGCAGGCTGTGCCAGTGCCGCGCCCAGGCACGCAGGTGCTCGCGCAGCGGACGCGTGACGCCGTCGGGGGTGGTGAGCTCCTCGGCGAGGAACGCCCAGTCGCCGGTGAAGGCGATGTAGTCGCGCACCAGGCGGGTCATCGCGTAGTGATTCACCGAGTACCAGTAGCCGACCGGCCCGCCGGTGAGCCATTCCGTGCCGAAGTGCTGGGTGATGTCCAGGCCCACCCAGTGAGCGATCTGCCGGCGCATCACCGCCGGTTCGAGTTGGGCATGCACGTGCGAAGAGAGGGCGTAATCCCAGATGAAGGTGGTGGTCTGCCAGTACCGCGGCATCAGGGTGTCGTAGGTGCGCCCGTGCACCGAGGCCGGGTTGTCCCGGCGGAACCAGAGCACCCCGACGGCGCCCCACCAGTAGAGCGTGCGCAGGTTCGTGTCGCTGGTGTCCAGCACCGGCAGGCTGCCGGCGAACTCTGGGTCGTCGGGGTCGAACAGGGCGGCCAACGAGCGGTTCCACGTCTCCTCACTGGCGGCCACTGCGGTCGGGGCCACACCGCCGATCCGGTCCGCTGCTGCCGTCGCTTCCTCGGCCGAGCCGGCCACGGCGTGCAGATACGTCCATGTGCAGGTCTCCCCCGCACCGACCTCGACCTCGGCCTCGACCACGCGCGCAGAACCGGGCAGCGCTGTAGCCCCGGCCGGTGGGTGCAGGTCCTGGACGGACCAGGCGCGCTGGTCGGTCCCGGTCACCCGGATCCCCTCGCGGGTCAGGGTGTTCTCTGCCTGCGGGGGCTCGGCGGCCAGCCACGCCTGCGGCGACCGGGTCACCGTGGACGTCAACCACACGCCGAGGCGCAGGGTGCGCGGCCCTTCGGTGTTGGTGACGCTCAGGCGTACCAGGACGCCGGGTTCTCCGGGCGGGCACACCGTCTCCGTGCGCAGGTCCCACCCGTCGATGGTGGTGCGCCGGTCCACCCGGTCCGGCCGCCACCGGGTGTGCACGGGCTGGCCGTAGGAGCGGGCCAGCCGCCCTCCGAGGTAGAGCTGGCCGGAGATCGAATCGCCCTGGGAGACCGGTGGCACGTTCAGGCTCCGGACGGCGAGCACGTCGTGATCGACCTGAGCTGTCGCCCAGTGGTTCGTCAGACCGGGCGGGTTGACCATGTCGTCGAAGGCATCGGTCACCTCGTCCGAGGCGAGGTCGGCGCAGGTCGGGATGAGGGGGTTCATCGGTTCTCGCATCTCTCAGGTCAGGGTGTCGGTGAGCCAGTCGGCCAGGTGCGCATCGTCGTCGGGCCCGCCGGCCTCGTGGCCGTTCCACGGCCACACCCGCACCTGTTCAGGGCGTCGCGGCATGGCGTTGATGGCACCGAAGATTCCCGACGGCGGACAGGTCACGTCGGTCAGTCCCACCGAGATCCAGGTGGGGCAGGCGATCTGGGGTGCCAGGTGCGAGACGTCCACGTGATCGAGCACGGCGAGGACGTTCTCGGCCTGGGTCCGGTGCACCGCGAGGTATCCGGCCAGCTCGCCGTACGGCGGGGCATCGGTCAGCTCGACGGCCCGGGCGATCCCGCACAGGAACGGTGCGCGGGCCGCCGTCGCGGCCACGCCTGAGTGCAGCGCCGCGGCCGCCAGGGCGAGCGCGCCACCCTGGCTGTGCCCGACGGTGGCCACTCGCCGAGGATCCGCACCCGGCAGGTGCCCGACGGCGTCCACGGCACGGACGACGTCGGTGATCAGCCGCCGGTAGTACAGGTGGTCGGGGTGGTCCACACCCCGGGTGAGCATCCCGGGTCCGGCCGGACCGGAGCCATGGGGATCAGGTGTGGCACCGGCGTTCCAGATGCTTCCCTGCCCGCGACTGTCCACCACAAGCTGGGCGAAGCCGTGCGAGGCCCAATGCAGGCGTTCATGCACGCGGCCCCTGCCACCGCCATAGCCGAGCAGTTCGATCACCACGGGCAGCTCGGACGTGGCGCCGCGCGGCAGGAGCCACCACGCCTTGATCTCATCTCCGCCAAAACCTGGGAAGGTCACGTCGTAGGCGTCCACGGTGACGAGCCCGGTCTCGGCCGGGACGCAACGCACCCCAGATGTCGCGGCGCCGCGGGCCTCGTCGAGGGTGCGCTCCCAGTACGCGGCCAGTCCCGATGGCACGGGGCGGGGGTTGCGATAGGTGCGTAGCTCCTCCAGCGGGAGGTCGAACCGGGGCATCAGCGCCGCCGTCGGGCGTATTCGGCCGCGAGCGGCTCCGGCAACCTGCCGTCGGTGTGGTCCGCGAACGACGTATTCGGAAGCAGCGGGTACCAGTCCGGCCGGCCGGGATCGCGGTCATAGGGGTAGCCGCCCAGCTCGCGGTACAGCTCGGCGTACTCGGCCACCTTGTCGCGGTCCAGCCGCACTCCGAGGCCGGGTTCGGTGGGCACGGCCATCTTCCCGTCCACATAGGGGCGCAGGCCGCCTTCGACAACGTCATCGGTGAGGTGGTGGTAGTGCGCGTCGGCAGCGAAGGTCAGATTCGGAAGGGCAGCACCCAGATGCAACATCGTGGCCAACTGGATGCCCAGCTCACCGGAGGAATGCACCGCCACCCCGAGCGAGAAGGCTTCGCAGATGGCACCGGCCTTCAGGCACTGCCGGATCCCGCCCCAGAAGGTGGTGTCGAGCAAGATCACGTCGGCGGCCGGGTGCAGCACGTTCGCTGCGAGCTGCTCGGCATTGACCACCACCGTGTTCGTGGCCAGCGGGATCGGGGTGTTCTCCCGTACCCGGCGCATCCCGGTCATCGAGTAGACCGGATCCTCCAGGTAGTCGTTCGGGAGATCCTCGATGGCGCGGGCGAACCGGATCGATTCCTCCACGCTGAGCGCACCGTTCGGGTCGTAGCGCAACCGGTCGGTCGGCCCCATCGCCTCGGCGAGCGCCTCGTAGCACTCCAGCTCGTGGTCGGTGGCGAAGACCCCGCCCTTGAGTTTGTGCACGCGGAATCCGTACGCGTCCTTCAGGTGGCGCGCCTCGGCAACGAGGTCATCAGCGGTACGGATCTCACCGGTCCCGTCCGGGCCCGCGTAGCGGTAGAACAGGTAGGAGGCGAACTCCACCTCATCGCGCACCTTCCCGCCGAGCAGCGCATGCACCGGTAGGCCGACGTGCTGACCGACCAGGTCCAGACAGGCGAACTCGACCGCGGCGAGCAGTTGCGTGCGGTTGTTGTACAGGCTCGCGGTGGGGTTGGCGATCATGAACCGCAGCGCCTCGGTGTTCGCCGGGTCGTGCCCCACTAGGTAGGGGGTGAGTGCGTGCACAGCCGCCTCGGCGCCCTGACCTCCCCCGCCGAGCTCTCCGAGCCCGATCAGGCCGTTACTGGCCTCCACCTCCACGATGGTGCGCACGAAGCGGCCCCAGTGGGCGCCGTTGGAGTGCCGCAGCGGCGCCTCCAGCGGCACGGTCACCGTGGTGGCCCGGATCGCCGCAATACTCAGTCCGCTGGTGCTCACTGCCCACTCCCCTCGTTCGGCAGCGCGACGGCGTTGCCCGCCGTGAGTCCGCCGTCCACCTTCAGGTCTGCTCCCGTCACAAAGGAGGCACGCTCACTCAACAGGTAGCCGATCACATCGGCGACCTCGTCGGTGCTGGCCACCCGGCCCAACGGATGGGAACGTCCCCATTCGGCCACGACGGTGTCCACAGCTGCGGGATCTGGTGGTCCGTCGCCGCCGATGTGCAGGCCGGCCGCCCAGCGCAGCATCGGGGTGTCCACGGAGCCGGGGCAGACGGCGTTCACCCGGATCCTCTCGCCCGCGTGGTCCACCGCCATCGCACGGGTCAGGGAGAGAAGCGCGCCCTTGGTGGCGGCATAGGCGGCGACTCCTCGCTGGGCCACATAGGCCTGCACTGAGGAAACGAGCACGATGCTGCCGCCCCGGCCGGTCGCGCGGATCAGCGGAATCGTGAAATGAGCGGCCAGGAACGCACCGCGCACGTTGACGCCCATCACTTTGTCGTAGGTGGCCATATCGGTGCCGTCGACTGTGCCGTACGTCTGGACTCCCGCGGCACAGACCAGCGACCCGAGACCGACCCCGGCCCGCGCTGCGTCGTCGGCGATCATGGCGAACGCAGCCTCCACGGCGGATTCGTCCGCCACGTCCGCAGGGACCGCCACCACCTGCTCAGGTGCCTCGTTGACCAACGCGCGCAGACCGTCAGCGTCCACGTCGATGGCGTACACGCGCCGGTCCTGCGCCACCTGCTGGCGCACGGCACCGGCACCGATACCGGCTGCGGCTCCGGTGACCACCACGGCCTGGTGCGGTCCGCCGTCGGACGTTGATTCGGACACGAATACCTCCTAGAACTGGCCGAGCGAAAGGCCACGGGTGAACACCCGTTGGGTGGCGAGGAACAGCACCACTGTGGGCAGTGAGACCAGCAGACCACCCGCGAGCACCGTGGACATGGCCGAACCGCCGTAGGTGCTCTGCAACGCCGACAGTGCCGTGACGATCGGGCGCACCTCAGCGGACTGGGTGAGGGTGAGGCCGAGCAGCAGATCGTTCCAGATGAAGGTCGCCTGCAGGATGAAGACCGCGATGAGCGCCGGCATCGCCATCGGGATGTAGATCTGGGCGAAGATGCGCCGCGTGGATGCTCCGTCCACCACAGCCGCCTCGAACACCTGGTGAGCGATCCCGGTGAAGAAGTTGCGCAGCACGAACGCCGAGAACGGCACCGCGATCACGGTGTACACCAGGATCATCCCGAGCCTGGTGTTGAACAACCCCGTCTCGGCATATCCCACGAACAGCGGCATCAGGATCATCTGCAGCGGGAAGATCGAACTGGCGAAGATCACCACGAACCAGGCGAACCCATGCCGCAGCCGCAGCGCGACGATGGAGAACCCGGCCGCTGCGCCAACCACCACCGCGATCAACGGCGAGACGAGTGCGTAGACCGCGGTGGAGAGCAGACCACCGGAGAGCTTCCCGCGATCCCATGCCTCGCCCAGGTTGGCCCAGAGGCCGGTCACCGTGCCGGGTTCCCAGAGACCGTAGTCGCCGAACTCGGCAGGCAGTTTGGAAGCGTTCGCGAGCAGCAGGTACACCGGCACCAGCCAGAGCAGGCCTAGTGCGCCAAGCACGATGCGTCGGATGAGCATGTCCACCTCCTCAGATCGACCGCGAGTCAGCGAGCTGACGGCGCAGGTAGATGATCGAGGCCAGCACGGTCACCACGGTGAGGAATAGGGCGACGGCGGCGCCGAGACCGTAGGCGTTGTTCACGAAGGTCTCCTTGAACATGGTCAGCGCGAGGGTCTCCGAGACCCTGCCCGGACCACCTTTCGTCATGCCCCAAATGACGTCGAAGGTCTTCAAGCTGCCGACGATCGCCAGGCCCACCACCACCGTGGTCAACGGCGCGAGCATCGGCCAGGTCATCGTGCGGAACAGCGTGAATCCGCTCGCACCGTCCACGCGGGCCGCCTCGATCGGCTCCTTCGGGATGGACTGCAATCCGATCCCGAACAGCAGCGCGTTCACACCGGCCCCCTGCCAGGTGGCGGCTCCGATCATCACGAAGGTGTTCAGCGGATCATCGAGCAACCAACGCAGTTCCGAACCCGGCAGCCCGAGGAATGCCAGTGCCTGACTGAGGGCTCCGTTGGTCTGCAGGACGAACGACCAGATGACTCCGACCGCGACTCCGGAGACCGCGTACGGAATGAGGAACGGAAGCCGGAACACGGTGGCGTTCGGCATCCCGTGGCTGAGCGTGGCGATGAGCAGGCCCAGGCCCACGGGAAGCGCGATCGTGCCGACCACCCAGAAGAGGGTGTTCCTGATCGAGGTGAGGAACTCGGGATCGGCGAACATCTCCCGGTAGTTCTCCAGACCCACCCAGACCGGGTCACCGAGACCGTTGTACTCGGTGAAGCTGATCCAGGTGGTCCAGATGAACGGCAGGTAGAGGACCACGGCCACCAGCAGCACGGCCGGTGCCACGAAGCCGGCACTGGAAAGCCAGTACTGGTTCCGGGTCGGCCGTGCCGCCGGGAGCAGATCGGCCTGCCGGGGAGTGGGGAGTGTCACTGCTCGTCCCAGTAGGCATCTGCCTCGGCCTGGATCGCCTCCAAGTGCCCCATCGGGTCGTCATTGTTGGTGACAAAGGCACCGAACTCCTCGGCTGCGACCGTGTAGATGGGGACGGGCGTGGCCTCGAGGTACCGGGTGTGGATCGAGTTGCCCTCGCCGGAGACCTCGGCAGTGATCTCCGCGAGTGCCGGATCGGCGACCGTCGCGTCGGGGTTGAAGGAGAGGTCACCGCGGGACTCGGCCCAGGCGGACTGGGCCTCGTCCCCCATCCACCAGGCGCTGTACTCCAGAGCAGCGTCCTCGTTGGCGCTGCCCGCTCCCACACACAGTGGTCCCGTCTCGACGACGACCTGGCGCTCCTCGAGCTCTGGGTTGACGTTCGGCATCGGGAAGATCCCGTAGTCCTCGTTGGAGACCATGTCGATGTCGCCGAGCTGGCCGGTCAAGAAGGTCCCGAAGTACATCATCGCCACCTCACCGGTCTGCAGCTGGGTCTGCGGATCGGTCGTCACGCCCGGATCCACGAAGTACCCGTCCGATTGCATGTCGTGCCAGATGGTCATGGCCTCCACCACGCTCGGGTCCGTGTAGCTCGTGGAACCGTCCGCGAGGCCGTCATAGGCCTGGGGGTCGAGGCCGAGCAGGATCGCCTGGAACCACACGAACTCGAAGATGATGTTCATCTGGTGGAACGGGACCACACCGTTATCCACCAGGACCTGAGCGTTGCCCATCAGCTGGTCCCAGGTGGTCGGCACCTCGAGGTCGTACTCGGCGTAGATGTCCTTGTTGTAGTACATCACCCAGTAGACGTGGTTCAGGGGCACGCAGTACTGCTCACCGTCGAAGGTGTAGTCGGCGGCGAGGCCTTCCTCGACGTCGCCGTCCGCGATCGCCTGTTCCCAGATCTCGGTCGTCGGGGCGACCATGCCGGCCTCCACGATCTCGCCGAGAGAGGGCCCGGTCTGCCAGGTGAATAGATCGGGCTTCTCGTTCGTGCGGAAGGCCTGCTTGACGAAGGCGTCATACGCCGCCTGATCGGAGTACCCGGTGAAGTCCAACGTGAACCCGTCGTCCTCGGAGGCCGTGTTCATATCGTCGAATGACGGTTCCCACGCGGCCTTGTTGGTGAAGAAGCCGATCGTGGTGCTCTCACTGTCTCCACCTGCACTGCCGCCGTCGCCGGAGCAGGCAGTGAGAGCGAGGGCAGCTCCGGTCAACGCCGCAGTGGCGAGGGCAAGCTTGGTTCTCATCGGGACACCTCTTCGTGTTGAAGGAACAGTTCCGGCCCGGCGGGAGTCCGCCGGTCGGGTGAGTACAGCTGCTGGGGCTCAGCGGCGCCGGGCCCGGATCACTTCGACCACGTGGTCGAGGTGGGCAAATGCGGCGTCTCGCGCCGCCAGGGGGTCGCCGCGGCGCACGCACTCGGCGATGTGTGCGTGCTCGGCATAGTCGTCGTCAGCGTCACCGTGCAGACGGAGAATCTCTCGTTGATCCTCGGCGTGGATGAGCACGATCGAATCGAGGATCTCCACCAGCACGCCATTTCCGCCGGCCGCCGCCACGGCGCGGTGGAAGTCAATGTTGGTCAGCCAGAGTTCCTCATCGCCGGAGACGATCTGATCCTTCGCGCGGCTCAGGGTCTGATCCATCACGGCGATCCCGGCAGGGTCGCGCACCTGCGCGGCCAACATGGCCAGCGAAGGCTCGATCTGCCGACGTGCCTCGAGGAGTTCAACAAGCTGGTCAGCATCCGGACGGGACTGCACCGGATTGGCGAGTACCCGCCGTCCGGCATTGGCGCCCACATAGATACCCGACCCGTGCCGGAAGTCCACCACCCCGAGGCCTTCGAGGCGGCGCAACGCCTCGCGCATCGTCGGGACGGCGACGTCGAAGCGAGCGGCGAGCGCCTTCAGTGACTCCAGTGCATCGCCGGTGCGCAGTCCCTCCTGTTCGAGCAGTGCGACCACGGCCTGAGCGAGGTCACCGGAGAGGTTGCGTCGCAACGACGGAACGGAAGACATAGAGTGATCTAATCACTTGATCTCATCGGGTGCAAGCCCGTGTCGAGCCACCACTCCCACCGCCGACTTGTCGCGACAGGCGAAGCGCTGCCGGATCACGTCCGCGAGTCGCGCCACGGCGGCGGAATGGGACTCAGCCGATGTCGATCTCGAGCTCGACGAAGCGAGGCCGGTAGATGGTGACGTCGTCGTACAAGTCGGCGGAATCGAAGCTGTTCACGTTGTAGGTCAGCACCGTCGTCATCCCGCTCTCAGTCACCTCCCGCAACTCAGGATGCTCATGCGCGTTGTACGCGAAGATGTTCGGGTTCCCGTAACTCCCACCGGCGCCAACCTCGGGCATCTCATAGACGGTGCCGACCGGATGGAATGGACCGGTCGGGGAGCACGCCACGTACGCCTCGATGTTGCGACTGAAGATCTCGTGAGTGTCCTGGGTGATCAACAGGTAGCCGTCGGCGAGTGCGGAGACGCTGTACTCGTTCGCCACTCCATCCATCAGCCGGGTAGTGCGCGTCTCATCCCAGCTCCACCTGTTCCCGGTCCAGAACTGCCAGCGCGCCGTGAGATCGGTACCCCGCACCCGGGCGACGTGCATGAACTTCTCTGCACCGCCGTCTTCGACGCCGTAGATGTAGGTGTACTTTCCGGCCGGTTCGATCCAGCTCGCCCATTGAACTCCGGACTCTGAGGGAAGGTCGGTCAGCGCGAGCAACTCGAGAGTGTCGGCATCGAACCGGGCCAGGTGGTTACTCTCCCACCCGAAGTCGAATGCTCCTCCGCCGCCGTACCAGAACTGCAGCGCCGTGAGTTGGACGGTTCCGTCCGAGGCCTGGACCCCATCGCCCACCCAGTACCAGCCACCGTCTTCGGGAGGTTCGATCAGCGAGGCGGGCTCGGCGGGCGTGCCACCGGTGACCGTATTCAGGCCATCCGTGTCCTGCACAACGAAGCTGTTGTTGAGGAAGGGCGTCTCCAACGGGCGAGTGCCGTCAGAGTTCACTGGACCCAAGAAGGTGTCCGAGAAGACCCACACATTGCGGCCGTCCTGCAGCGGTATCGAGAAGGTGGAATCTCCACCGGTCCAGCCTTGACCGCTATCGCCGTAGGCACCGAATTGTGCGGTCAGGTCCTCGTGCTCCTGTGCAGTTGTGGAGATCTCTGCATCGAGCAGATCACACCGGGATGAGGGCCGGTCGTTGCCCGCCATGGACGGGGCGGCGCTGAGCAGAACCAGCGCAGTTGCGCCGGCGGTCGCGCTTGCAAGGACGCGGGAGGGTCTCATTGTGGCTCCTTCGCCAGTCGGAGAGGTTCCGAGATGAATGATCAAGTCATCACATCACTTGATGAGTGGATGCACAACCCCCGCACACCGCCCCTCGCTTCCCCGGCGACCAGCCCGCCGTTGCCTCGGAGGAAGGTTCGAGCGTCGGAGTCACCTGGCAGGTCCCTCCGGCGCCGGAACGTGCCTCGGTCCGCGGGTCCTCCTCTCGGCCGTGTCTGCAGCCTCTCGACGGCCCGGCGCGATACGTTGCGGCCATGGCCTCCTCCGCTGACTCGCCGCGCTACGACGACGACCTGAGGCTGGCGCATGTGATCGCCGATCAGGTGGACGCGCAGACGATGTCTCGTTTCAAGGCGCTCGACCTCACCGTGGAGACCAAGCCAGACACCACTCCGGTCACCGACGCCGACCGCACGGCCGAGGAGATCGTCCGCTCGCAGCTCGCACGCACACGCCCACGGGATGCCGTTCTCGGCGAGGAGTTCGGCACCACGGGGCACGGCCCGCGTCAATGGGTGATCGATCCGATCGATGGCACCAAGAACTTCGTCCGGGGCGTGCCTGTATGGGCGTCGTTGATTTCGCTGATCGCCGATGGTCACCCGGTGCTGGGCGTGGTGAGCGCTCCGGCGCTGAGCCGCCGGTGGTGGGCCGCCATCGGTTCAGGCGCCTGGACAGGTCGCTCCCTCTCAGCAGCCAGCCGAATCCAGGTGTCCGGAGTGCGCGACATCACCGACGCGTCCTTGTCGTACTCCAGCTTGGCCGGCTGGGAGGAGCGCGACCTGCGCGACGAATTCCTGATGCTCGAGGCGAGTGTGTGGCGTAGCCGCGCCTACGGCGATTTCTGGAGCTACATGCTCGTGGCCGAGGGCGCCGTGGACGTGGCCTGCGAGCCCGAACTCGAGCTCTACGATATGGCCGCGCTGGTGCCGATCGTCACTGAAGCCGGCGGGCGGTTCACCTCGCTGGAGGGTGCCGACGGCCCGTTCGGCGGGAGCGCCGTGGCCACCAACGGGCACCTGCATGAGACTGTCCTGACCCAGCTCAGCCGACACTGACACCGTCGGCCGGGGCACACCCCCGCCCGTGACGCCCGCGTGGCGCCGTCAGACCTCAGCGAGCAGCACCTCACGCTCACTGACGTCGTACCAGAGCAGATCTTCCGCACCGATCTCGGCCACGGCCTGTTCATCACCGCTGAGCGCACGGGCCACCAGGGCGAGTGTGTGGGCGTCTGCGGCATCAACATGGAAACTCACCACATCGGCGAACGGCACCTCGGGTACGTGCACACGGGCCAGCTCCGCGCCTGCCTCGCGGCCTGCAGCATCACGTACGGCAGAATCCGGCACATCGGCCGCCACCACAAGCCGCCGCATCGCATCGCTCTCGGTGAGGTTCGCCAGTGAATCCTCCGCAGCAAGTATCAGGGCCGCGTACTCGGCCATCTCCTCGTCGGCGTCGGCACCGAGGGCCGTCCGTAGCGCCGCCGTCACCGCACGGCCGGTGCGGGCGGGCAGGCCGCTGGGCTCGGCCAGTTCAGCCACCGTGGCGGGGAGATAGACGCGCATCCACTCAGTCTGCCAGAGGCGCCGCCGGGCAGGAGTCGCCGTTGGCAGGACCGGTCGCCCTCAACCGCTCCGGCGCCGGCCGCGGGGCCGGGCGCGCCACCGCCGGGCCCGACGGCGTCCGGTCGCCTCCGCCTGCTGGCCCGCCTCGGCAAGCAACGTGCGTGCCAGATCTCTGACGGCCAGGCGCGCAGGGGAGAGCGCTCCAGCCGCTCGCCAGGTCATTCCCGTGAGCACAGCGCGGTCGGCGAGTGCGCGATCGTCCGGCACCAGGAGGGGATCGGAGACACCCGCGAATCTGCCCAGGGCTTCACGCACGGACAGATCCGGATGCGGGCCCGCCGCCGAGAGCCGCAACCGGTTCACGATGGTTCGTCGTGATGCGATACCGGGAACGTCCTGCAGATCCAGCAGGGTCTGCACCAGGCGTTGAATCGCGATGGGTTCCGCGGCGCCCACCACGAGCACCTCCTGCGCGGCGGCGAGGAGGGTGTGTGCGACGGCGTTGCGGCCCGGCCCCACGTCGAAGCCCTCATCCTCGGGTACCAAGACGGGCGCCTCAACCACCACCCACGCGGCCTGTCGTCGGGCACGATCGAGCAGGGCATCCACGCTGTCCGGGCCGACTTCGCGCCATCGTGCCGCACGCGCGAGACCGGTGAGTACGCGAAGGCCATCCGGCATGGTCACCAGCAACCGATCCAGTGCGGCATCGTCGAGGCTCCCACGGTCGGCGGCGCGGATGGCGGCGGACAGTCCCGCCGACTCGGCCACCAGGCCCAGCGTCTGTGCGATGGATCCGCCCCACAGGTCGGCGTCGATGAGCATCGTCGGCGCACCGGTGGCGGCCAGCTCGTCGGCCAGGGCAATGGCGAGCGTGGTGCGGCCGGGGGCTCCTGGTGCACCGGTCACCGTGATCACTCGTGGTTCAACCGGCGATCGGCGGGTGGCCGCCGGCAGGGGCGCTGCGGTGCCATCGATCGAACCCGGTTCGTCTGACTCCCCGGGGAACTCCTCCGCTACCGACGTGATCGCCGCACCCTCGGCCACCGCCACCACGGCAGGCATCGGGTCAACGCCTCGCGGAACCGCGATGGCCCCGAGATCGGCGTATCGCTCGCAGTCAGCGCCGTCACACAGCACGACTGTGGCGGCTCCTACCGATCGCAATCGCGCGACCAGGCGCCGGTCCACGACTTCCTCGTCGTCGAGCACGGCAACGGTGCCCAGCCCAGCGACTGCCGCGGCCACCAGTTCGGCGGCATCGGCGCAGCGCCGGACCACCCGGAGGTCGCGATGGCGACCGATCCGGGCGACGAGATCCTCCTCCACAGAGCCGGACAGCGCGAGGAGGACTCCCGTCGTCATGGCGCCCCGCTCCCCGGTACCGGAACCACCGTGATGGCGGAGTCCGCACTCATCGCCGCCAGGACGGCGGGCAACTCGCCGGATGGCACCAGCAGGTGGGCCTGCATGGTGCCGGGACCGGCGAACAACGACGAGTCCTCGTGCACGGCCGCCACCTCCACGCCGCTGACCAGCAGCTCCGGCTCGGTGACCTCGTCCTCGCCTGCAGCCGACCCCAGCGAGTCCGCGCCGGCCGCCACCCAGACATCAACCTGTGAACCGACGCCGATGCTGTCGGCCAGTGCGGTGCCGATCGGCACGGCCACGGTCCGCACGTCGACGTCAGCGGCCGCACCCACCGAGGCGAGCGGAATGATCTCCCCCTCGTGGACCGTCCGCACTATCACTGCGCCCGGCTCCGGCGGGTTGCGCGGAGTCACATAGGTGGCGTCCACCTCCGGCACGCTGACCGAGACGAGCTCCAGATCCTCCACCACGATCGTCTCCCCCGGCGTGAGCACATCCGGTGCCGCGTAGACCTCGACCGTCTGGTTCGCCTGATTCACCACCCAGGATCCGAGCGCAACGGACCCAGCGACCAGCAGCACACCGACTCCCAGGCGCGGATCACGCCAGCTCGGGCGGCGAATGCGTGGTGCCACTGGTGCGGTCATAGTGCTCCCCCTCTGGTCGACGAACTGACCCCATGCTGCCAAACCGCCCGATTCCGTGTGTGCCGAATGGCAGTTGTCCACAGGAGTGGACTCGGTGCGCCGTCCGCTGCCGAATTCAGTGCCAAACTGGGGGCATGGAGCAGCGGTTCCTCTCACTCGCAGATGTCACGGAGATCCTGCAGATCACCATGTCGCAGGCGCGCGCCCTGGTGCGCACCGGCGAGCTTCGCGGTATCCAGATCGGCGGCAAGGGTGTCTGGCGGGTGGAGAACACCGAACTCGAGGCCTACATCGAGCGGATGTACACGCGTACCGCCGAGCGGCTGCAGACCGGCGACCACGGCGAGGACTAGGCAATCCAGGTCACCGCTGGACGTCAGGTGCCGCAACCGCCGCCGACTGTTGCGTCAGTGAGATTCCACGCTCATGAGTCCCGCCCAGGCCACGGTGATCAGCGCCTGCGGCGTGACCAGGTCGCAATGATCGGCGCCCACGCGCGCCAGGCGGCCACGATGGTCGCCCGCGAGAGTACGCACCGCCACCTCTGAGCCAGTCTGCGCCAAGGCCCGCAAGGCGCGGCCCAGTCCCATCCGCAGCTCCACGGCTCCCGGCTCTGGTGCGACTTCACCACCCAGCGGCCAGGCGAGGACGACCGCACTCATCGGGACCAGCACCCGCCGTTCGCCGGCACCGATCAGCAACCACGCGCGGTTCGACTCGAGGATGATGCCGGTGCGGTCGCTCCCGTCACGCACGCGCACGGTGAGCTCGTGCCCGCGGCGTGCGCGACAACGATCCGCCAGCACCGTACTCGCCATCTCGGCGCGCGCCAGTTCGGCGATCTCCGCCTCGTCCTCACTGCGCAATGCCGCGTCGAACTCTGCCTGCAGGTCGGCGAAGACATCGTCCCATCGCATCGAACCAGCGTACGGCTGTCCACAGGTCGGCCACACGCTCGACAACCGCCAACAATCCATGTACATCTATACACATCCAATGTCACGAACCGACACGAACTGAAATCATATGACGCTCATCGACATACAAGTTCGGCATCACACGCGGAGCACCACGACGCCAGGAACCCGGCCGGGCACCGGCTCGCGGCTTGGCCTCGGCCTCCTGACAACAGTGGGTACGAGCGCTCTCGCTGTGCTGATCGGACAGCTCGGACTCGAAGCCGTCCGCAGCATGGAGAACGCGCACCGCACCGGCGGCGCCTCGATCGACGAGGTGACGACCGCGGCCGCCGCGGCCGTGGGCACGCTTGTGGCCGCGTGGTACGCCCTCAGCGCCTCCCTCGGTGTGCTCTGCCTGGCCGTGCGGGCGGTGGGCGGGGCCTGGACGACCGCAGAGCGCATGATCCGGCGCCGAGGAGCTCCAGGAATCGCGCGGCTCGTGGGTATCGGCACCAGTGCCGCACTCGCCGCCGGATTCTTCGCCGCTCCTGCGCACGCCGTCACCACCCCCGCCGGTGCGGGATCGATGGAGATCGCCGCGGCGAGCCAGGATCGGGCGGAGGCACCAGACGATCTCGGCTGGGTCACCGATCCCGAACCTGTTGACGAGCACGGTGCTCAGGAGCGCCCGGAGGCATCCACGTCACCCGAACAGCGATCACCCGCAGGCCGGGAGGTCCCGGGACGCACCACCGATCATCCGGCCGACGCCGAAGCCGACGCCGAAGCCGACGCCGAAGACGAGGACGAGACCGAAACGCCGGCGGAGCAGGACAACACCGAGATGACGTATGAAGTCCTGCCCGGGGACTCCCTGTGGTCGATCGCCGCTGACCATCTGCCGCCGGATCCGTCGTCGGCGCAGATCGCCGCAGCCTGGCCGCGGTGGTACGCGGCAAACGAGGACATGGTCGGTGCCGATCCAGATCTGATCCTGCCTGGCATGCAGCTGCGAGCCCCCGCCACTGATCAGGTCCGCCAATGACACGCGGCGGTGCTCCCCTCAGCGCACAGCACCCACCCACCGGGACGCCACCGAACGAGACGCGGCCAGAGACCGCACAGTCGCAGACAAAGGAGCAATGATGAGCACGCCCGCACTGGACTACACCACCGCCCGAGCCCACCCCCATGCTGCTCCTGCCGTTCCGGAGGATCGCTGGGACCGGCTCCGTTTCGACGCCACCGCCGCCGAGCATCCACCAGGACCTGAGAACGAGGCGCCCGCTCCGCGGCTGGTGTGGTCAAACGGGCGGACCTCGGAACGGCCCGATGCGGCCGAATGGGCCGGCGTGATCGTGCGGGCAAGTGCGGAGGCGCTCCTGGGTATGCGCCCGGTCGCTCAACTGAGCCGGTGGCTCGACCCCACCGTCTGGACGGCGTTGAACCGACGCGCTGCCCTAGGGATCCAGATCGCTGGGCGTCCCCGGCGGCCGCGTGCCGTCGCCATCAAACGAGTGCATTCATGCGAGGTCACCGATGGCATCTGGGAGTGCTCGGTGGTCCTGCACGACGGTGCGCGAGTACGCGCCGCTGCCGTGCGCCTGGAGGCACATCGCGGCAGGTGGCGTACCACCGCCGTACGGATCGGCTGACGGCGGAACTCAGCGCCGCTTCTTGGCCGCCTTCGCCGCACGCCGGCGAGCCTCACGGTTCGCACCCGAGGCCCCTGCAGATCCTGAATCCTCGCCGGATCCACGAGGGGCAGGGCCGCTACCACGCACGGTGGTTCCCCCGTCACCATCCGCACTCGGAGCCGAGTACTGCAATGCGGTTGCCCGTTGCGGGGCACCGAGACCGAGCGGGTCTTCCGCCTCAGCGGCGGGGGCACTGGGCCGCTGCGGCGCAGACTTGCGCCCCGCCCGGCGACCACCCTGGCCCTGACGCGACTGTGCGGCGGCCATACCGGACCCACCACCCGGTGCGGCAGAACCACCCTGGGGTGAGGCTCCGCCGTCAGCAGCCACCGCAGGGAGCGGGCCCGCCTCGGCAGCCGCGCCGTCAGTCTCGTCCGGATCCGCCTTCTTCTTCACCTCAAGGTTGAACAGGTACCCGACCACTTCTTCCTTGATCGACTCGTTCATCGCCTGGAAGAGCTGGTAACCCTCGCGCTGGTACTCCACCAGCGGATCACGCTGGGCCATCGCCCGCAGGCCGATACCCTCCTTGAGGTAGTCCATCTCGTAGAGGTGCTCGCGCCACTTGCGGTCCAGCACGGAGAGCACCACGCGGCGCTCCACCTGGCGCATCACCTCACTGGTGAGCTCCTGTTCCCGGGCCGCATAGGCAACCTTCGCGTCCGAGACGAGTTCAGCGACGAGCCCCTCGGTGCTCAACCGCGTGACGTGCCCGGCCTCCTCGATGACCTCTTCGGGAGTGATCGAGACCGGGTAGATGGTGCGCAGATCCGTCCAGAGCTGCTCCAGGTCCCACTGCTCCGGGTGGGGGTTCGAGGTGGCCTCGGTCACCACACCGGTGATGACATCCTCGACGAACCCAGAGACCTGTTCGTGTAGGTCACCGCCCTTGAGGAGCTCGTGCCGCGTGCTGTAGACCACCTCACGCTGGCGGGAGAGGACATCGTCGTACTTGAGGACGTTCTTGCGAATCTCCTGGTTGCGCCGCTCCACCTGACCTTGGGCGCTTTCGATGCCGCGGCTGACCAGCTTCGACTCGAGTGGCACATCATCAGGAAAGGATGAACCCATGAACCGCTCCGCCATCGCGGAGTTGAACATGCGCATCAGGTCGTCCTCGAGGGAGAGGTAGAACCGGGACTCCCCCGGGTCACCCTGCCGCCCCGACCGGCCGCGCAGCTGGTTGTCGATCCGGCGCGATTCGTGCCGTTCGGTACCGAGGACGTAGAGCCCGCCGAGTTCGGTGACCTCATCGTGCTCTGCCGCCACCGAGGCCTGCGCCTTCTCCAGGGCCGCCGGCCACGCGTCCTCGTACTCCTCAGGCGAATCGCGGGCGTCCAGGCCCTGCTTCGCGAGCGCCTCGATGGCGAGGTGCTCAGCGTTACCGCCGAGCATGATGTCGGTACCGCGACCGGCCATGTTCGTGGCGACCGTGACAGCTCCCTTGCGCCCAGCCATCGCCACGATGGATGCCTCACGGTCGTGCTGCTTCGCGTTCAGCACCTCGTGCGGGACCCGCTTCTTCTTCAGCATCTTCGAGAGCAGCTCAGACTTCTCCACACTCGTGGTTCCCACGAGCACCGGCTGCCCCGCCGCGTGCCGCTCGACGATGTCCTCGACGACCGCCTCGAACTTGGCCAGCTCGGACTTGTACACGAAGTCCGACTGGTCGATCCGGGCCATCGGCCGGTTCGGCGGGATCGGCACCACGCCCACCTCATAGGTGCCCTGGAACTCCGCGGCCTCGGTCATGGCCGTCCCGGTCATCCCGGAAAGGGTGGCGTAGCGGCGGAAGTAGTTCTGCAGGGTGATCGTGGCCAGCGTCTGGTTCTCCGCCTTGATCGTCACCCCTTCCTTCGCCTCGAGTGCCTGGTGCATTCCCTCGTTGAATCGGCGGCCCGGCAAGATACGGCCGGTGTGCTGATCGACGATGAGTAGCTCACCGTTCATCACCACGTAGTCCTTGTCCCGGGAGAACAGTTCCTTGGCCTTGACGGCGTTGTTCAGGAAGCCGATCAGCGGCGTGTTCAGCGACTCGTAGAGGTTGTCGATGCCGAGGTGATCCTCGACCTTCTCGATACCCGGTTCGAGGATGCCGATGGTGCGCTTCTTCTCGTCGACTTCGTAGTCGGTCTCGGCGGACATCGTGCGCACAATCCGTGCGAACTCCACGTACCACTTGTTCACATCGCCCGAGGACGGGCCGGAGATGATCAGCGGAGTGCGGGCCTCGTCGATGAGGATCGAGTCCACCTCGTCCACAATCGCCATGTTGTGCCCGCGCTGGACCAGTTCGCTCGTGGACCAGGCCATATTGTCGCGGAGGAAGTCGAAGCCGAACTCGTTGTTCGTGCCGTAGGTGATGTCCGCGGCGTACATCTCGCGCCGTTCATCAGGCTTCTGCCCGGACAGGATCACCCCCGTGGTCAGCCCGAGGAACCGGAACACGCGCCCCATCAGCTCACTCTGGTACTTGGCGAGGTAATCGTTCACGGTGACGATGTGCACGCCCTTGCCGCTGAGCGCGTTCAGGTACGCGGGCAGCGTGGCCACCAACGTCTTGCCTTCACCGGTCTTCATCTCGGCGATGTTGCCCAGGTGCAGGGCGGCGCCGCCCATGATCTGGACATCGAAGTGCCGCTGGCCGAGCGTGCGGACCGCGGCTTCACGCACCACGGCGAACGCCTCAGGGAGCAACGAGTCGAGGGACTCGCCGTCAGCCACGCGCTCCTTGAAGGCCTCGGTCTCTGCGCGCAACTCCTCGTCGGTGAGATCAGTCACCGAGTCTTCGAGCGCGTTGACCTGGGCGGTGAGGCCCTGCAGCTTCTTGAGGATCTTGCCCTCGCCCATCCGCAGGATCTTGTCGAGGATTGCAGGCACGCACACTCCCGGTCGGGTCAGTCGTCGTGGGGCGCCGAACGACACCGCCAGCTCCCATCGTAAGCGAGAGCATCCGCGCCCGGTGGCGGGTGCGCCACAGGATCGCTGCGAGCGGAAAGGCGGGCATGCCCGACGGCGGCCGGTGCGCCGGGATGTCAGGTCACCGTGGTCCTGGCACCTCACCAGGGCAGCGCCGACGGCGTGGTGTGCGCAGGAGCGGCCGATCAGCCGCCGTCGCGCGCAGTCGCGGCGGATCTCAGTGGCGCGACGACTTCACCCGCGGGCGGCGGGACGGAATGAGGACGCTGAGCTCGCGAGGACCCCTGCGGCGTGAAGTACCGAGGTGACCAGCCGAGCAGACGATGCGCCGACTCGTCCTCGATGGTCGCCGGGTGGGCCAGTGCGATCGCCGCGTACGGACCTCGCCGATGCAGGGCACGGTTGACTGCATCGGCGAGGTCGTCCGGGTGCAGCGCCGGGTACGTCGTGCCATCGGCAAGTTGGAGGGAGCGGGCCGGAGCATCGTCATCAGCTGACGGCGAGCGCCACTGTGGCCAATCTCCGGCCCTGCTGGGGAATGCGAGCCGGAGTGAGGTGACCGTCGTCGGCTCGTCGGCCAGCGCGGCGCACACATTCTCGGCGAGGCGTTTGGTGAGCCCATAAGGCGCGATGGCGTCCGGCGGGGCACTGGCCGGAATGCGTCGGGTGCCGAACTCGCGGAACACCGAGAGCGAACTGATGTGCACGAAGGAGGGCACCGCCTCGCGCACACTGATCGCCAGCGCCTGGGCAACGCTACCGACGTTCACGCGCATTGCTGCGTCGAGCTGCTTCGATCGCGCCTCGGTGTCACCGCGCGGCACGATCGCCGCGAGGTGCACCACCGCCTGCGAGCCACGGATGTGCGCTGCGAGCACGTCATGGTCGGTGGCATCGGCCATCAGGCTGTGCACGCCCGCGATGCTCACCTTTCGGCGATCCAGCACGGTGATGCGGTGATGGTCTCGCATCCGCAACGCCAGTGCGGTTCCGACCACACCCCCTCCACCGATCAACAGGATGCGCATACGTGTCCTTTCCGTTACTCGATCGTCATCGTCGCCGTTTGACAATAACGGTCCCGACCGTAAATATGAAGCCACTGCCGACGGAGCCACACCAGGAGGGCATGACGATGACGACAGCACCTGAGTGCCGCTCGGCGAAGCAGAGCTGGAGCAGCGACTGTCCATCCGTTTGGCCACGTGTCACCAACGATCTCAGCGGCTCGCTGAGATGACCGCCTCGACTCCCCCGATGCGAGGACGCATCGCCCACACCCAGGAGGTTCTGATGAAAACCCATACCACCACCGCGTTCGCGCTCGGTACCGCCGCTGCGCTTGCACTGACAGCGTGTAGTTCCGGCGGCGATGCCGGCACCGGCACGTCCGAGATCACCCTGTGGATGTATCCCGTCATTGGCGACGAGGACGCCAACCGCACCTACTGGGAGGGCTTCGAGGCCGACTTCGAGGCCGAGCACACCGATATCGACCTCACGATCGAGTTGCAGCCTTGGAGTGATCGCGAAGAGAAGATCGGCACGGCGATCGCAGCCGGAACGGGGCCAGATCTCGTACTTCTCGTGCCCGACCTCGCCATGAATTTCTACTCCACCGGCGGCCTCTTGCCTATCGGCGACGCCATCGACGATCCCGCCTCGTACTACGAGGGCGCCCTCGCCGGGGGAACGTTCGACGGTGAGATCTACGGGGTGCCGATCTACCAGACCGCCAACACCACGGCCTACAACGAGGCATTGTTCGACGAAGCAGGCATCGACGAACTGCCCCAGACCTGGGAGGACGTGCTCGCTGCGGCACCTGCGCTCGCCGACAACGGCGTGGCCGTGATGGACTACGCCGGTTCCGCCGAAACCACGCTGAACATGAGCTTCTATCCGCTGCTGTGGCAGGCGGGCGGGACTGTGTTCACCGAGGACGGCAGCGATGTCGCCTTCGATGGTCCCGAGGGAGTCGCCGCTCTGCAGTTCCTGCTCGACCTGCAGGAGGCCGGCGGCCTCCCGGCTGATGCGGCCACGAAGAACAACACGATCGAGGGCGGCCCCCTCGCACTCGGCACGGCGGCCATGTCGTACGCGATGGCGGGAGCCTCGATCGAGCAGATGCAGGCCGCGATCGGCGAGGAGAACGTCGCCGTGGGCGCCCCGCTCACCGGTACCGTCCAAGCCTCATTCGGCACGCCGGGCCTGATCTCGCGGACCACGATCAACGAGGACGAGGATGCAGCGCTCGAGGTGGCACGGGCGCTCGCGGCACCGCAGGCGCAGTCGGAGTTGTACGAGGCATCCGGGTGGTTCCCCTCACGTACTGACGTTGAGATCGCGATCGAGGACGAGCCGACTCAGGCGCTGTTCGATTCGCTGGACGTCTCCAACCCGGGCGAAGCCGTACCGGGGGCACGTCAGGTGATGTCGATCCTGGCCACGCACATCCAGTCCGCGCTGCAAGGGCAGAAAGATGCTCAGCAGGCCATGGATGACGCCGCGGCCGAGGCTCGGGACGCGATCTCTCGCCTGTGACGCACCACGCTGCGGGGCGCACAGTGATGCGCCCCGCAGCCACGACTTGAGAGGGAGACCATGACCGCGACCACTGCTCCACCGCGGCCGACGCGCCGCGCGGGCCGACGGCCGAGCGCCGCCACCCGTAGCGGAATGTGGGCTGGCATCCTGTTCGTCCTGCCCATGCTGGTGCTATTCATCATCTTCCGATTCGTGCCAAGCCTCGGCGCAGTCGGGATGAGCCTGACCGACTATCAGCTCAGCGGGGACTTCTCCGTGGTGTGGTTCGACAACTACGCGCGGATGGCCGGCGACGAGGTCTTCCATGGCGCGCTGATCACGACGCTGGTCTACGCCGCGATCTACGTGCCGCTCGTCGTTGTCGTCTCGATGGCGACGGCCCTGGTGCTGAACCGCCTCGTCTGGGGAACCGGCTTCTTCCGCGGTGCGCTCTTCCTGCCCTATGTGACCTCGTTCGTACTCGCCGGTGTGATCTGGCTGTGGATCTTTGCCACCGACGGCTTGATCAACGGTCTGATCGCCGATGCCGGTATCGATCCGTACCCCTTCCTGACCGGGAATCAGCTTCAGGTCCTCACCTCTCTCGCGGTCGTCTCGGCATGGCGTGGGTTCGGCTATTCGATGCTGATCCTGCTCGCCGGGCTGAAGAACATTCCGGAGGATCTGCTCGAGGCGGCCACTCTCGACGGCGCCAACGCGACGCAGCGGTTCGTCCGCGTCACGTTGCCACTGCTGCGACCCGTGGTCTTCTTCGTGCTCGTGATCGAGACGATCGCGGCATTCCAGGTGTTCGACACCATCTATGTGATGACCGGAGGGGGACCCTCTCGTGCGTCCTATTCGCTCGTCTACGCGCTGTATGACCAAGGCTTCAAGTTCTTCGACTTCGGCTATGCCGCGGCGATCGGCGTGGCGATCTTCCTGATCGTGTTCCTCATCTCCTTGATCCAGCGCGGCTTCCTCGATCGGAGCAACTCATGACCGCCATGCTCACCCGACCGGGAACTGAGGGGCGAAGGGCCTCGGAGCCGACGCTGCGCCGGCGCCGCAGCAGCATCCGACCAGGGACGATCCTGGTCGCCGCCGTGCTCGCTTTCGGCACGGTGGTGCCCTTCCTCGCTGTCTTCATCCTCGCGCTCAGCCCGGAGGGCGCCCGGACCATCCCGTTCCAGCTGCCCCAGGAGTGGACACTGGACAACCTCATCGCGGTGCTCTCGGCACGGAACTTCCTGCGTTGGACGGCGAACACCGCGATCTACTCGATCGTCTCGGTCGTGCTCGTGCTCATCACAGCAGCGATGGCCGGCTACGCGTTCGCGAAGAAGCGATTCCCTGGTCGCGAGATCGTCTTCTGGTCCTTCCTCGCCACGCTCATGGTTCCGACGCAGGCGACGATCATCCCGCTGTTCGTTCTGGTCGCCAAGCTCGAGGGTATCGACACCTTCTGGGGGCTCATCGTTCCCACCCTGGCGAACTCACAGGCGGTGTTCTTGATGCGGCAGTTCATCATGGGGCTGCCCGATGAGTTGTTCGAGGCAGCGAAGATCGACGGTGCGCGCGAGTGGACGATCTTCTGGCGCATCGTCCTGCCACTGACCACGCCGATTCTGGCCACCCTCGGCATCTTCGTCTTCCTCTGGCATTGGAACGACTTCCTGTGGCCGCTGATCATCGCCCAGACCGACGAGATGCGCACCCTCACGGTCGGCCTGGCCAGCCTGAACCAGGAGGCCGTCTCGCAGGCGAGGCTGATGGCGGCCGCCGCGATCACGGTGATCCCATGCCTGCTCGTCTTCGCTGTGTTGCAGCGCTACATCGTCAACAGCGTCGCAGCGAGCGGGATCAAGGGGTGATGTTCACCACGGACATCGATCCGAGGCGGCGGCCGTCAATCCATCGCAGCCCACTCGCACGCGAGTCACAGGTGCAGCGTGTACCGGGTGAGCGGACGCCCGCTTGATCCGAGCGCCTCACGTCCCGTGCGTTCGGCGTATCCCCCGTGCTCCAGGCGTGCCAGCATGCGGCGAGCCGTGCGCTGCTGAACGTTGAGCTCCTCGGCAACCAGGCGGGAGGTCACCGGCTCATCCGGATGTGCCTGAGCCAGCTCGCGCAGGCGCGTCAGCGTCTGCAGGGCTACTCCGACGCGGGTGGCGATCGTGCTCAGTGCAGGTGAATCCTGGGCAATCGCGGTATGGCCGCCGGCGGCGCCGAGAACGAGGTCGACGTCGTTCCGGAATGAGGCGACCGCGGTCGAACCGGGGTAGGTCTCGGCGCGGTTCAGCGCCCGGCGCGCCAGGCGTTCGGCCTCCAAGGCGGTGCGTCCGACTCCGAATCCCGCCGAGGCCGTGATACCGACCTCATCCAACCGCCGCAGCAACGGCGGCTGGGTGAACTGGTAGGACGCGATCGCCAGCGCGCCGCGCGTGGTCACCAGCAGCAGTTCACCGGTATCGGCAGTGGCAACGGTTCCTGCCAGCGCCCTCGCCTGTTGTCGGACCAACGGCGCGGCACCGGCCATGTCGTCGGCAACCAGCAGACCGACGGCGACCTGAGAGTCCTCGTTCACATGGGTGTTCACGGCGAACGACAACCTGGTGACGGCCGTCCGGATCGCATTCTCCGACGGCACCAGTCGGATAATCGAGATGTCGTCGCGGAGCGCGTCATAGACGCTCGACACGCAGGTGATCGCCGTCCACGACGCGTCAGGGTTCTTCCGGTGGAAATCGATCAGCTGCTCCACCCGCTGGTCGACGCGATGGGGCAGAGATCTGGGGCGATCGGAGGGAAGGCCGACAGCGTCAGCGATCTCCCGTAGTTCCGGTGCTCCGACGGTGTCGATCGAGGTACGCGCGATATCCCGCCCTGCCCGGGCCAACTGCACCCATGAGCGCAGGACGGTCTCGCGCGTGTAGTCCACGAACGCCGCGGGCCGGGTGGATGCCCCCTTGGCGTGGACGTAAGGAACGATTCCGGTGAACAGCCACGCGTCCACCGAATCGACATTCGCGCGCACGATGTCGTGCGTCTCGGTCTCGTGAACGTAGGGCAGGCGGATCACGTCGTATCCGGACATGGTGCTGCATGTCTGGGCGACACCGGGGACGATGTCTGCCGGGCCGACCACGCCGATGACCGGTGTCATCTACCCCCCGTTCCTCGCCTGACCAGGTCGGCTTCATCGTGCCATACGCCTCCCGGCGAGAGCGGGGTACCCCACGCCACGCGCCATCCCGTGCCTGGCGGCACACGGCAGGGCGACGGATGTCCGCCGCCCTGCCGGGACCTGCGCGCGCGCTTTTAGTCTCTGTTCAGAGTCTGCGCTGAGGTGATCTCATCCACCGGTGAAATGCTCCACCGACGAGGAGTTCCACGCCTCGTCGATCGCGCGGTACTCCAACTGCGCACCGGGTCGCACCACGATCGGACGGCCGCCGTCGTCGCTCATCCACTCGCCTCCGTCGATCCGGTAATCGATCCGTGGTGCGTCGTCGTGCCCGTCCGAGGCCTCCAGCCACACGGCTGCACCGCGGTGGCGTGCCGTGACCTCGGGGGCCGTCACATCCTCGGGCAGGGCATACCGGACAAGACGGGTGCTCGCCCCGATGACGTACAGATCGCCGTAGCGGTCGCGGGCGAGTTCGTGCACGTGGGTGGTGGAGTCCTCGCGACCGCTGCCTGCACCGTAAAGGCTCGTCACCTCATCGGTGACCTGATCCAGCACGAAGAGCCGGCCCGCCACGGATCCAAACAGTCGGCCGTGGTCGAACAGCAGCCGGTCGTTGTCACCGAACCTGTCGATGGAGGCGTTCGCGTCGATCGTGACCGTGCGCAGCACCTGCTTGGTCTCGAGGTCGAACTCGAACACGGTACGACTGTCCGCGACTCCCCACAGGTGCCCGTCGTCGTCGACGGCGAGCCCCGCGAGCGTGCGCGCCCCCGGAATGGGAGCCGTGGTCCACAGTGTCTCGGTGGTCACCGGATCCCATGCGAACAGGACCGCCTCGTCGGTGATCGGGTCGATTCCGTAACCACCGTCGATGGACGTGCCACCGAGCAGCAGGCCGTCATTCTGGACGAAGCCAACCGGCGTCTGATCTGGCACCACATTGCGGTAGACCGTGTGTGTTCCGGCGTACGGCTGCCACAGGGTGATCGCCCCACCGTGCTCACCTGGCTTCGGAACGGAGGCGACAGCCACGGTGTCGGGTACGGCGGTCAGCTCGATCAACGACTGCGGTCGGCTCACCCCGTTGCCGAGCTCCAGCGGCGGCGTGTCGGGATTGCTCCCGTAGTTCCAGGGCTGTTCCGGATCGTAGAGGTAGACCGAACCCTGCGGGTAGCGGCCGAAGACGACGTTGCCGTCGAAGGTGCCCCACCCTTCCACCTGGCTGGTGCCGTTCAACAGTTCAATGCCCTCTCCATCAGGGTCGTACCTGCCCGATCCGGGTGGGCTGAGGAACGCACCGGCGTAGATGTTGCCGAGGGGGCCGGTGCCGAGGCTGATCAGCGGCGCCCCTGCGCCCTGCACGTCCGGAACGAGGTAGAAGCTCCCGCCGGCATCCAGGTTCCAGCCATAGGTACGCCCCTGATTCCAGTAGGTCAGGGTGAGGAAGTAACCAGAATCGTCACGCTCGATCCAGCTCCATGATTCGGGAGTGGCGTTCGGTGCCTTGCCCGTTCCGGTGATCGCACCGGTGCGGAGGTCGTACCGCTTCACCTCGCTCCCCTGGCGCAGGTAGACCGCGTCCGGATCGGTGGGAGAGATGGGTGAGACGCGGGCATTCGCTCCACTGATCTCGTCGACCCACTCACCGGTCACGAGGTCGCGCACATGCATGCTGGTGGTGCTGACGAACATCAGGTCATCGCGCACATCGAGTGCAGTGATGTTCGTTCCGCTGTGCCCGGCGGGCATCGCGATCTCGGTGAAGTCCCCCGAGGCCCGGTCGAACGCGGCGAGCTTGGCATTCGCTCCGGTACCGACGTAGACCGTGTCCGCAACTGGGGCGATGGCGACGACGTACTGCTCCCCCGCGATCGCCTGGCCGTGATCGGTGACCACACCGGAGGCTGGGTCGAGGGAGTACAGCGCCCCGGTCGGATAGGCACCGAACCACGGCGTCCCCTCCGCGTCGACCGCCATGCCCCACGCTCGCACTCCATCGGGCAGTTCAGCCAGATGCTCCACATCGTCCGCGCCCGGCACATAGCGGTAGATGTGACCCACATCGGAGGTTCCGAAATACACGGTGCCGTCCACTGGCGAGATCGCCAGGGCGCGCTGACTACTGGCACCGTAAGGGATCCGCGTGCGCAACACCGTCTCCTCCGTGCGCAGGTCGACGACGGCGAATTCGGCCGTGACGTTCTGGTTGCCGGAGACCACGTAGTAGCCGTAGGGAACACCGTCAGGCGCAGTGCCGGTAGCCGAGGCGAGGACCTGGGACTTGCGCACCGCCTCGCCGAGGTCGGTGACGGGGTCCGTGGCCGAGGATGCCACCTCAGTGGTGGCCGGCAAGGGCGGGCTCGTGCTCGCCGAAGCCGGTGCACCGACGGCGGCCCCCAGTACCAAGGCAGCTCCTGCCGCCCATGCGATCGCAGCGGATCGTCGTGTTCTCATCGTGCACTCCTTCGTCATCATCGACTGGGTGTCGTGCGACCGCAGCGGGCCCTAAGCACCTTTTCCGGTCGGGACCGAAATTAGCTGACTGGGCGCAGGACTGTCAAAGATCTCGCAGCTGAGGGTCTCGCACAGGCCGACCACGTTCTCACGTACTGCGGCCTGGCGAGGCTTGAGCGGGTGCGTCAGTCAGCGGCGAGTTCCCGCGTGAGCGCGCCGGCAAGGTCGCCCCGGATGTCGTTGGCAGGGCGCACATCGGTCAGATCGAGCCACTCGGCCAGCTCGCGCAGCTCGGCGGCCAGCTCGCGCGCGGTCTCGGCAGGGGCGTCGGGTTCGGAGAACGCCGTCCGCACGACCAATGCGCTCGCGCGACGGTCTGCTTTCACATCCGTGCGGGCCACGAGATCCTGACCGAGGAGAAACGGGAGCACGTAGTAGCCGTAGGTACGTTGCGCAGCCGGGGTGTAGATGCCGATGCGGTAATGCATTCCGAAGAGTTCGAGGAGACGTCGACGCTCGAACACCAGCGGGTCGAACGGGGCAAGCAGCGCCCGCGCCCGGGTGGACCGGGGGCGGCGTGCACCGGTGTGCAGCACCAGCGCACGATCCCAGCCGCGCACCGTGACCTCCTCCAACTCCCCGGCGGCCGTCAAATGGGCGATCGCTTCCTGCGCCTGCGCCACCGGTACGCGGAAATAGTCGGCGAGGCATCGTGCCGTTCCGATCCCGTGCGCCCGGGCAGCCAGCGAGACCAGCTGGCGGATCGCCGTCGTTCGGTCGGGTACTTCGCTAAGCACCGATCGTGGTAACACCCGTTCGGGCAGATCATAGGCGCGTTCGAACTGCGCAGTGCGGTGGGCACTCATCACCCGGCCGCGAGCGAAATGCGATTCAAGCGATTCCTTCGCGATAGTCCAGTTCCACCCCCACGCCACCCGCGGGCCGCTGCGGTGGCCGAGCCGCTCGTGCACCTGCGCGGCAGTGAGCGGGCCGTGGGAGGCGATGATCTCCAAGACCGCGTCCATCGTCTCCGGGTGCTCTCGCCACAGGCGCTCGTCCAGGCGTCTCATCCGTGGCGAGTCCATCCGCCACCGCAGCGCCTGGTAGGTCTCGGGCGAGATGTAGGAGGCCTCATGTGCCCAGTACTCCACCAACCGCCGGGGGCGAGCCGGCGTCCCCCGCGTCGCCCGGTCCAGCAGGGCGGGGTCATAGCTGCCCAGGCGCGCCTGCAGCGGCAACAGATGGGCACGCGCGAGCACGTTCACCGAGTCGATCTGCACCACTCCCAACCGGTCGATGGTGCGCTGCAGATGCGCCATGGTCGGCCGTTGCGGCCGGGGCGTGGATCGGTCGAGCAGCTGCGCGGCCACGGCAATACGGCGCGCCTGGCCGAGGGTGAAGGTGCGGGGCATGCGCCTCACAGTAGGAGATTGCACCGACATCCATCTCCCCCCGGCGGTGACGAGGACGATCAGCCTGTCGGCCGACTACGCGCGCAACGCGCTCCGGCAGACAACGGCGCCGGTCGACCCTCACGATCGACCGGCGCCGCTGAAACGCGTCAGGGGTGGAGCGTCAGGCCGTCGCCTCCGCGTGGGCCACTTCGGTGGCCTCATAGTTCAACCGGATCACACCGTAGGTCCAGCCTCGCCGGTTATAGACGGCACACGGCTGCATCGTCTCCGAATCGATGAACAGGAAGAACGGGTGGCCCACGAGTTCCATCTCCGCGAGCGCCTGGTCCACCGTCATGGGCGCCGTCTCGTGCACCTTCTGGCGGATCACCACAGGTGAATCGCCCAGTTGAGCCTCGACCGCCACCCCGGGCTCACTCGGGGCCTGAGGTGTGAAACCGTCGTCCTGGGTGTCGACCTCGCTCTCCACCGGTTCGAGATCGGGCACGACCGGGGGTGGGGCAGCCTTACGACTGTGGTGGTGGTCTTTTCGCCGATCGCGCGCGCGGCGTAGGCGTTCAAGGAGCTTGGCTGTGGCCAGGTCGAGCGCACCGTACCGGTCCGAGGCAGCTGCCTCCGCTCGCACCACCGGGCCCTTGGCCCGCACCGTGAGTTCGACTCGCTCTGACTTCTCTGCCAGACGCGGGTTGTTCTCGTGGGACACCTCGACGTCGACGCGCTGAGCGTAGGGAGAGAACTGCGGGACCTTGCCCAGCTTCTCCTCGACGTGGCGTCGGAATCGCTCCGACACCTCGGTGTGACGGCTGACCACGACAATCTCCATGGGGACCTCCACAGGTCATTCAGGTGTTCCCCGAGGCCACAACGGCTCCGAGGGACGGGATGGCCACGCCTGCTCGGCGCGGCATGCTACGAGGCAGTATCACCTCCCCTGAACCCGGCTCGGCACCGATTCTCTCGGTGGCGCTGGCCGGGGTGAAGTTCCATGACATGACGCTAGTCCACTGTCGGCCGTTACGACAGGCGAACCGCCGAACCGGTCGCCGGCGCGGGCGGGGTGGCGGCGAGCACCACCGCGCCCACCACCCGTGCGCCGGCCTGTTCGAGGGCTGATCGGGCGGCGTCGAGAGTCGCTCCCGAGGTGACCACGTCGTCGACGAGGAGGCACACGGTGCCAGCCGGGACCGGACCGAGAGCCCGGATCGCGGTCCGGCCCGCCTGGCGTCGCGCGCGGGCCCCCAACGCATGTCCGGACCTGCCTCGCCGTCGGAGCAGATCGGCCACCCACACGGCCCGCCCGGACTCTGCCGCGAGCTCCTGGGCCACTGCGTCAGCGAGCGTCAGGGCAACGAGTCGGCGCCGCAGACGGCGCCGCCATCCGGAGGGAGCCGGGACCACCACGAGGGCAGGTTCGGCGTGGTCGGCGGAATCGGTCCGGTCGTTGCGGGCTGGAACGATCTCCGCGGCCAGACCTCTGACGCCACCACGCGCGAGAGCGGTCAGCTCCGCATCCAGATCCGGGCGCTGCCCCGCCTTCCAGGCAAGAACGACCCGGCGCACCGCACCGGTGTAGGCCGCGAGCGACCAGGTGGGCAGGCCCAGCGCGGGCAGATAGTCATCTGCTGCCAGGAATACCGTGTCCTCCTCACAGCGCTGCGCAGGAGTGGCCAGTACTCTTCGGCAGCTCGGGCACAGCGTCACATCCGGGTGATCACACCCGGCGCACCGGCGCGGGAGCACCAGTGCGAGCAGGTCGGTGACGGCCGTGAACGGTTCCACCCGCCAGGTAGGGCCGCTCCGGCGCCGATCATCAGGGTCCATCACCTCAGCATGGCCCGCCCGCCCGCAGCAGCGCCGGGCCGCACGAGGATCTGTGGATACCGGTGTCAGCCAGCGAAGGCCGGATACTGCACTCCGCTGGCCAGTTCGGCCCAGCCATTCCCGGATCGGCCGTACAGCACGCCCTCATCCGTGGTCAGGAACAGTTCGCGCTCGCCATTGCCTGCCGCCACCTCGCGCGTGCCCGGCACGCTCGGCAATCGCGTGATCGGACCACCGAGTGGCACCAGATGGACGCGCTCGGTCTGCTGCGTGGTGCCGAGGACGGCAAGTGTGGAGCCGTCCAGCCAGACCAGGTCAGTAACGTCTTCGATCCCCCGGGCAATCGTGAGCGACTCGCCGAGTGCCGTCGGCACACCTCCGGTCCCGGTCACCACCGAGAACACCAGGGCCCGCGTGGTGTCACCATCCTGAACCACCGTGGCCAGGCGCGTACCGTCGCGGCTCACCCGGATCACCCGCACCTGCAGGCCTGCCAAGGCCTCTGCGGCCACGGTCGCCCTCGTCTGCTGCTCGCTCGGGCGCACCACCATCAGCTCGCCGTCGTTCTCCTGCGCGCCGGTCCAGACCCACCCGTCCGGGCCATACGAGGGTGGGAGGAGGTCCGGCCCGGTATGCAGCGGCTCCGGCTCGGCGGAACTCGGCAGCGCCACCAGCTGATTCGTCCCGGACAGGACCACCGGCGGGGCGTCGTCATAGGGCAGCGCCACATGTGCGGCGTCCAATCCCACCAGCGGTGCCACATCGGGCACCGGCGTGAGTTGAGCACCGTTGAAGGAGACGAGTTCCTCGTCCGCGCTGATCATCATCGGTGAGCGGCCTACCAACGGGTCCACCGTGAGCTCAGGCCGTTCCTGCGGCTGCTCCAGCGGCACGCCGTCGACTGTTACTGAGACGCTCTGAACCTGGGGAAGGCGCACCAGGGTTTCGGTGATCTGCGCGAGCAAGAGTGCCCGATCGGCGGCGGAGGCTGATTGTGCCTCCCTGGTCAAGGGAACGGAGGCGACGCCACCGGAGACGGTGACCGAGTCGATCGTCAAGCCCGTCCCGGCCGGGATCGCCGAGACCACTGCCGGGCTCATCCATTCCGCCACCCCGGCGAGCAGTCCGCGGATGGCGTACGTCGCGGCATTGCGCTGAGGGAACCATCGCGGATCCGGCACCAGCGCCGATGCATCTGAGGAGAGATAGTAAAGCGGCGTCTGCCGATAGAGAGTGCTGAAGTTGACCTCTGAGATCAGCACCCCTTCCGGCAGCGACTCGATTCGCCATTCACCGTCCTCTTGCTCCAGTTCGTAGGTGAGGGTGGTGGTCGATCCGGGCGCCGCTTGGGTGTACACCCCGACGGCGTTCACGGTGGCCGCGACGGCGGCCGTCACCTCCACCACCCCTTCGGTGGGTTCGGCGTACCGGAGCTGGACCGATGCGTCGTAGACGATCACCTGGTCCGCGGAGGCCCAGGTTCCAGCGGTGGACGCGGTGAGGAACTTCCGGGCTTGGACGAAGTCGTCGGTGGTACCCACCACCGCGGCGGACTGAAAGCCCCGCACGATGGAGTCCGGGGGGTCGCCGGGGGTGGGGTCCTCTCCCACCACGTAGCCAACACCCTGATCCGGATCGGCCTCCACTCCGGGTTGCACAGGCCCAGAGGTAGGCAGGCTCGCGCATCCGGCGAGCACCGCGGCGCTCACTACGGTGGCCCATGCGGTGCGGCTCCATCGTGTCATCGCTCGCCCTCCTCGTCGGGCACCATCGGCTGCCCAGCCGGTGGGGTGGCGAGTTCAGGCAGCGCCGCCGGCCCCGCCGGATCGAGGGTGTGCACCGGCTCTCGTTCAATGCGGATCGGCTGCAGTTCGAGCGGTGGTCGTCCGATCTCCATACCGGCACGCCGCGGGAGGGTCAGCCGGAAGGCCGCTCCCTCTCCTGGGCTGCCCCACGCGTCCAGCCCTCCGCCGTGCAGGCGAGCGTCCTCCAACGCGATTGCCAACCCGAGCCCGGTGCCGCCCAGGGTGCGAGTTCGCGCGGGGTCCGCTCGCCAGAATCGGTCGAATACGCGCTCTGCCTCGGGTGCGGTCATACCGATGCCATGGTCTCGCACCAGGATCGAGACGGCCCTTTCGTGCATTCCCACCCGCACCTCGATCGGGCGGCCCTCACCGTGTTCGATCGCATTGACGAGCAGATTGCGCAGCACCCGCTCCACCCGCCGAGCGTCCATATCCGCTGTGCATGGCCTGCTCGGCAGATCGAGCGTGAGCGTGCAACCACGCTCAGCGGCAATAGGATCGGTGATCGAGACCACCCGCTCCACCACGTCCCGCACGTCCAGTTGCTCCACGTCGAGGACCGCAGCGCCGGCATCGAACCGGGAGATCTCCAGCAGGTCCACCAGCAGGTTCTCAAATCGGTCGAGCTGGTTCTGCAGCAGTTCTGCCGAGCGAGCCTGGGTGGGCGGGAACTGCGCGCGGGCCTGATAGAGCACCTCGGCGGCCATCCGCACTGTGCTCAACGGGGTGCGTAGCTCGTGGGAGACGTCGGAGACGAAACGTTGCTGCATGCGCGAGAGTGCGGCGAGGCGTTCGATCTGATCCTGCAGGCTGGCGGCCATCTCGTTGAACGAGGCGCCGAGCCGCGCGAGCTCATCGTGGCCACGGACCTCCATTCGCTCGGTGAGTCGGCCGTCGGCGAGGCGCTCGGCCGTGCGTGCCGCCTGCCGCACCGGGTCCAGCACCTGGCGGGTGAGGTACCAGGTCATCCCCAGGAGGAGAACCACGAGGGTGATCGCCCCGACGGCGAGCACTCGTTGCAGCAGTTCCAGGTTCGCCTGTTCCGGCGCCAGGGAGTACACCACGTACAGCTCGTAGGCGCCTGCCACCGGGATCGTCACCGGCGCACCGACCACGATCCCGGGCTCGCTCGTCCCGTTCACGGCTGGCAGCGCGACGGACTGCCACTGCTGGAACTGCTCCTCGCGGACGCGCTCGCGTAGGTCATCCTCGATCACCGAGCGCAGCGACTGGTCCGTGACCGGAGCGAAGATGAGCACCGGCGAATCCGGGTCCGGTGAGGGGAGTAGCAGCACGCCCTCGATGTCCACGGCGGTCTGCTGGAGAAATCCCACCGCGGAATCGGCGAGCCGCTGAGCGTCTTGAGCGGTGCCCACAGTGGCCGAGTCGAACTGGTCCTGAACCTGCTCGGCACGTCCGGCGGCGTCGGAGAGCACCTGGTCGCGGCGCTCTTCGAACAGCCCGTCGCGTACCTGGTCCGAGAGCAATGCCGCCAGCAGCGCGAGCGCCAGCGTTCCCACCACCACAGTGGACAGGGCCACCCGGAGGCGCAGTGAGCGCCGCCAGGCGCGCATCCCGAAACGTGCCCGGCTGCGGATCCAGCGGCGCATCCGGTGCAGGCGGATCCGGGCGGCACCGGAAGGCCGGGATGGTCCGCCGGGGCCTTCGGCTCCGGCACGGTCGCTCGTGCCCGGAGCGCCGGCGCCGGAGGGCATCACCGGCTCGGTCACTGGACCGGAGTGCCCGCCCGGTACCCGACGCCCCGCACGGTCACCACGACCTCGGGATTCTCCGGGTCACGTTCGACTTTGGCGCGCAACCGCTGCACGTGTACGTTCACGAGCCGGGTGTCCGCCTGGTGCCGGTAGCCCCAGACCTGCTCGAGGAGCACCTCCCGGGAGAAGACCTGCCACGGTTTGCGGGCGAGGGCCACCATCAGGTCGAACTCGAGCGGGGTGAGGTTGATTGTCTCTTCGCCCCGCGTCACGCGGTGCCCGGGCACGTCGATCACCAGATCCCCGATGAGTAGCCGTTCTGTGCCCTCGTTGTCGCGGTGGCGCAGCCGAGCTCGTACCCGGGCCACCAGCTCAGTGGGTTTGGCTGGTTTGGCCATGTAGTCATCGGCCCCCGCCTCCAGGCCGTGGACCACATCGGCGGTGTCCCCTTTGGCAGTGAGCATGATGATGGGAACACCCGATTCAGCCCGGATCCGGCGGCAGATCTCGATGCCGTCCATTCCCGGCAGCATCAGGTCGAGCAGCACCAGATCCGGCTGCACCGAGTGGAATGTCTCCATCGCCGTCGATCCGTGTGCGCAGAACTCCGTCTCGAAACCCTCGGACTGCAGGACGATGCCGATCATCTCCGAGAGAGCGGCATCATCGTCAACCACCAAGACGCGTGCATTCATCTCCCTATCGTCGCACTTCCACTCGTCGGACGGCGGGAGTTGCTCGTGCGAAGATGGCGGGAGTAGCGCATGACGTGAGAGGAACACCATGTCGAATCCCGGGCAACCACCACCCGAGTCGCAGGGTTCCAGCGGCTGGGGGGCTCCGGACGCCGGCCAGGGCTGGGGCGCACCCGACCCCGGTCAGGGCTGGGGCACGCCGAACCCCGACGGCTCCCAGCAGCCTGGTCCTGGTCAGCAGCCCGGCGGGTACCAGCAACCAGGCGGGTATCAACCATCACCCCCGCCGGGTGGATACCCGCCGCCGGGATCCGTGCCCACCGCACCGCCCGGCGGGCAGGCAAGTTACGGCCAGTATGGCGCCGGAGGCCCGGGGCCGTATCCGCCAAGTGGCCAGTTCGCCCCGCAGCCAGGGGTGGTGCCACTGCGCCCCCTCACTCTCGGGGAGATCTACGACGGCGCAATCCGCTCGATCCGGGCGAACCCCGCGGTCATGTTCGCCCTCTCGGCCGTGCTCGTCACGCTCGCGGTGGCGGTCCAGGGCATCGCCACCTGGGGCATGCTCGAAGATCTGAACAGGCTGGTGGCGGATCCGAACGCCATGAGCGACATGGAGAGCCTGGACACCCTCACCGCCACCGTCCAGTCCGGACTGCTCGGCTTCGGTATCTCCGGGGTGATCTCATTCCTGATCACCACGGTGCTGACGGGTCTGCTGATCCACTCGGTGAGCCAGTCGGTGATCGGGCGGAAGATGAGCCTCGGGCAGGTGTGGGCCGCCGTTCGCGGTCAGATCCTGCGCCTGCTCGGATTGAGCCTGGTGATCGGCCTGATCGTTCTCGTGGCGGCCGCCGTCCCTGCCGGCCTGATCGCGCTCAGTGCTTTCACCGGCGAGCCGGCCGTGATCGCCCTGGTCTCGGTGTTCGCAGTGCTGGTGATGGTGGTGGCGATGATCGCGGTGATCGTCTTCACCGTGCTCGCCACTCCCGTCCTCGTGCTGGAACGTTCGGGCATCTTCGCGGCGCTGCGCCGCTCCTTCCTGCTCACCCGCCGGGCATTCTGGCGAATTCTGGGGATCTACCTGCTCACCGCGCTGCTGGTCGGGATTCTCTCCAGCGTGCTCAGCTATCCGTTCGGCGCCGTGGGCGCTTTCATGGGCAGCCTCACGGCGATCCAGATCTCCAGCCTGATCGGCACCGTGGTGGCGCTGGCAGTGACCACGCCGTTCATGGCCGCCGTGACCGCGCTGCTCTACATCGACGTACGGATTCGCACCGAGGCGTTGGACGTCGAGCTCGCCCGGGCCGCCGAGGCCGCCTGAGCCGATGGCTGGCTCGCACCCGCGGGACGTCCCGCTCACGCCGTCCGCAGACGAGGCGCGAGCGTGGGCGGAGGCAGAGCTGAGCAAGGGCATCTACAACGACGACCCGACTCTCCTGGAGCAGCTGATCGAGTGGCTGCAGGGCCTCTGGGCACGTATCACCGAGATGAACACCTCACTCGGACCGGTGCTGGTGCCACTGCTCGTGCTGGCCGCCCTCGGGGTGATCGTCGTGGTGGCACTCATCCTCGGCGGGCCGGTGCGGCGTCGGCGTGCGGCTCGCACCGCCAGCAGCGAAGTGCTGAGCGCCGATGACGACCGTTCGGCGGCTGATCTGCGCGCGGCGGCCGAGGCGGCGGCTCGAGCCGGCGACCTCTCACTCGCCGTGCTGGAACGGTTCCGTGCCGTGGTGCGCGCCCTGGATGAGCGCGCCATCCTCGAGGACCGTCCGGGCCGCACGGCGCATGAAGCAGCCGTCGACGGCGGCGCGCGGCTCCCGTCCTGCGCCGAGGATCTGCTTGCCGCATCACGCCTGTTCGACGAGGTCTACTACGGTGACACGACACCGGCACGAGCAGACTACGAGCGTCTGTGTGCGGTGGACCGGCAGGTGGGCAGCACCCGCCCGGAGCGCCAGCGCACGACGGTGGTGGGCACCTCGTGAGTACGTTCCTCGCCCGTGGCGACCTCGCGGACAGTCCGCGCAGCAGCGCAGCTGAGCGAACGTCGAACCGCAAGGGCGTGCTGATCGCGATCGGCTGCGTGCTGATGCTGTTGCTGGGCACGCTGATCCTGCGGTTGCTGGCCCCGCCGATCAGCTCCGTGCCGCTGAGTTCGACCAACCCGGAACCGGAGGGTGCCCGCGCGGCCGCTCAGATCCTGGGCGAGCACGGCGTGCAGGTCCGGGAGGTGCACACCACCCAGGCCGTGCTGGACGCGGCCGGTACGGGAAGCACGGTGCTGCTCACAGACCCTGCTCTGTTGCGCGAGGAGCAGCTCAGCGCGCTCAGCGGCGTCGGTGCCGATCTGGTGATAGTGAACCTGGACTTCGACTCGATCGAGGCGCTCACCGACCACGTCACGGCCACCGGGGGCGGAGCTCACACCAGCTATGACGCGCGCTGCGCGGACGAGCACGCCACGGCGGCCGAGGACATCGTCACGGCGGGGCCGGGCGTGCAGGTCAGCGACGGCGTCGTGGGCTGTTTCCCGATCGAGGGTGAGGAGGATCAGACCTCCTACGCGATGGCCACCTGGACCGAAGGGCAGCAACGTTGGTCGGTCGTGCCGAACTCGTACCCGCTCTCCAACGAGGGGATCGCCGAGGCAGGGAATGCGGCGCTGATGTTGCGGCTACTCGGCCAGCACGAACGGCTCACCTGGTACGTTCCCGATCCGCTCGATCCGTACTCCACGGGATCGGACCAGGCTGCCCCGGAGCTGCTCCCGCCGGAGCTCGTGTCCCTGGCGGCGCTGCTGGCACTCACGGTGGTGCTCTGGCGCGGGCGCCGGCTGGGACCCGTGGTGGTTGAACACCTGCCGGTGGTGGTTCGCGCCACCGAGACCACCCGGGGGCGGGGGCGGCTGTACCGCCGTGCCCGTGCCGTCGAGCACGCGAGTTCGGCACTGCGGGCGGGCACCATCCGGCGGCTGGCTCGCCGCACCGGGATCCCTCGCACGGCCGATCCTGCCGAGGTGGTCGAGACCCTCGCCCGCGCGAGTGGGCGGCCACCGGAGGCGATCGACTCACTGCTGTACGGCCCACCACCCACTGACGACGCATCACTGCTCGCACTGACGAACGCTCTGGACACCTTGGAAGGCGAGGTTCATCGCACATGAGCACCACCCCACCGGAATCCGGCCACCAGCCGGACCACAGCACTCAGCCGAACCACAGCCCCCTGCCGGACCACCAGGGCCCACAGGACCCGTACCCCTACGGTGGGCAGAACACGAACCAGCAGGGCGCCGCACAGGGGCCCGAGGGAGCGTCAGGGCAGTACCAGCCATCCGCTCCCCCACCTGCTGAACCTCCGCCGTCGGGAGCTGCACCTTCTGCACCGGCGCCCGCTGAATCTGGGGGCGCAGGGCCGAACGGACCCGCGTACCCCACCTCGGCGCCCACCCAGCCGCAACCAGCTCCCCCGGAGGAGACGACGACGCAGCAGGAGATTCGCGCCTCACTCGCCCGGGTGCGCACCGAGGTGGCCAAGGCCGTGGTGGGGCAGGACGCTGCGGTCACCGGCCTGGTGATCGCCCTGCTCTGCCGCGGGCATGTCCTCCTCGAAGGAGTGCCTGGGGTAGCGAAGACGCTCCTCACCCGCACCCTCGGCGCCTCCCTCGACCTGGAGATGAAGCGGGTCCAGTTCACCCCGGATCTGATGCCCGGTGACGTGACCGGTTCCCTCGTCTACGACGCCCGCACCGCCGAGTTCTCCTTCCGGGAGGGCCCGGTGTTCACGAACCTGATGCTCGCCGACGAGATCAACCGCACTCCCCCAAAAACGCAGGCCTCACTACTGGAGGCCATGGAGGAGCGTCAGGTGAGCGTGGACGGCGAGCCGCGGATGCTCCCCGAGCCGTTCGTGGTGATCGCCACGCAGAACCCGGTGGAGTACGAGGGCACCTACCCCCTCCCCGAGGCGCAGCTGGACCGGTTCCTGATCAAGCTCATCCTCCCGATTCCCGAGCGAGCAGCCGAGATCGAGGTGCTGAACCGGCACGCGCACGCCTTCGACCCGCGCAACCTGGAGGCAGCTGGGGTGCGCCGCGTGGCCGGACCGGATGACCTGGCCGCCGCACGTGCGGACGTGGCCGCCGTGGAAGTGGGGCCCGAGGTGCTGGCCTACATCGTGGACATCTGCCGCGCCACCCGCACCTCGCCCTCGCTCTCCCTCGGTGTTTCGCCTCGCGGGGCGACGGCGTTGCTCGCCACCTCCCGTGCATGGGCCTGGTTGTCCGGTCGCCGGTACGTGACCCCGGACGACGTCAAGGCTCTCGCTCACCCGACGCTGCGGCACCGGGTGCAACTGCGTGCGGAGGCCGAGCTTGAGGGCATCAGCGCCGAGTCCGTGCTGGACGGCATCCTCGGGTCGGTCCCGGTTCCACGCTGATGGCGATCACGGGCCGGACCGTTGTTCTCGTGGCACTGGGCATCATTCCGGTGCTGCTGGTGCCAGAGGTGACGACGGTTCTCGTCTGGGCTGCGGGTGTTGCCGTGGTGGTGGCGCTGGATGCGGTGCTCGCTGCGTCGGTCGCGGCCGTTCAGGTAGAGCGACGCACAGCCGGTGCGGTGCGCCGCGGTGAACGGGCCGAGTCCACACTCACCCTGACCAACACCGGACGGCGTTCCTTGCGTGGCGTGGTGCGCGACGCCTGGCAGCCCACGGCGGGCGCGGATGCGAACCGGCACCGCTTGCGGATCGGTGTGGAGGAGTCGCAGCGGGTGCGCACGGCACTGCGACCTCGCCGGCGGGGCGATCTGTACGCCGACCGGGTGACGATCCGTTCCTATGGCCCGCTCGGGCTCGCTGCCCGGCAGGCGTCCCAGGAGGTCCCGGGTGTGATCCGGGTGCTGCCGGAGTTCTCCTCCCGGCGGCATCTGCCGTCACGGCTCGCTCGACTGCGGGAGATGGACGGCCGCACTGCGGTGAACGTGCGCGGGCAGGGCACCGAGTTCGACTCGCTGCGCGAATACGTGGTGGGCGATGACGTACGCGCGATCGACTGGCGGGCCACGGCACGCCGCCAGGAGGTGGTGGTGCGCACCTGGCGCCCCGAGCGCGACCGCAGGGTACTGCTGGTGCTGGACCTGTCGCGGCTCTCCGCGGCCCGGTTGGGCGAGGCCCCGCGTCTGGACGCCGGTATCGAGGCGTGCCTGCTGATGGCCGCGCTGGCCACTAAGGCAGGTGACCGGGTGGATCTGATCGCCGTGGACGACGCGGTGCGGGCTCGCGTGCGCGGAACCCACGGCGCCACGGTGATGCCCACCACCGCTGACGCACTCTCCCAGGTGACGCCTGCGCTGGTGGAACCGGACTGGGCGCGGATCACCCAGGCGGTGCGGGACACGCTCTCCCAGCGTGCCTTGGTGGTGCTGATCACCGGCCTGGAGGCGGGGGCGGCCGAATCGGGGCTGTTGCCGGCCGTGGCCACGATCGCCCGGGATCACCAGGTGATCGTCGCCTCCGCGACGGACCCGGATGCGGCGGCGCTGCTGCGTGCCCGCGAGACCTCCGCCGAGGTGTTCGACGCGGCGGCGGCTGAGCGCGGCGATCTGGAGCGCGATGCCCTCGCCACCCGGTTGCGTCGTACCGGTGCCGAAGTGGTGGAGCGCGACCCCGAATCGCTCCCCCCGGGCGTGGCCGACACCTATCTCGCGCTGAAGGCCGCCGGCCGGCTCTGAGCTCACCTGCCACCCGACAGCGCTGTCGGAGACGACTTTCGCAGAACTGCGTGACCCTTCCTGCTGTGGCGTGTCCTCCTAGATGGCGATGCGACAAACGCGCTGCGACATCGATCCGTCGCAGGAGGCAGTACCGCACGTCGAAAGCCGTGAGACGACGAGCAGTGAGGAGACATGATGGAGGCAGTTGTCGCCGTCATCGGCGTACTGAGCTGGGGCTGGCTGCTGACCAAGCATTGGAAGTACGGACCCGTAGAAGCCCTCGTCTTAGCCTTCTTCGGTGGCCTCCATCTGCTCACCACCGCGCTGGTCGCCGTCAACGAGATCGCCATCATCGAAGGCGGCCGCCACACGGACCCCAGGATCGTAGTCACGGCGCTGGGCCTCTTCGCTACCGGCTTGATACTGGGGCTAGCACTGCTGCACGTCCGGCATCGACGGGCAGTACGCGGCTACGACCGTCGCATCATCGCGGGATACACCTCGTCCTCATCCCACCCGAGTGTGCTGTCGTGAGGCGTCGAAGCCGGATGGCCTTTTCTGTCGCACTGACCGCGCTTGCGCTGGGCCTAGGAGTCCCGCCAGCTGCAACGGCCGACATCTGCGTCACAGCCGTACAACCACGTGCGCATGAGTGGCAGTGCTCGTATCAGGTGGCCACAGTCCACACGGCCCCAGCACGTGCGGCTGCGGGGCCGGTATCGCCACCGGACACGGAAACCTCCGAGCCGGGGCCTGTTGTCGGAGCGGGAATGATCGCTGGTGGCGTGATGCTCCTTGTCGCTCGACACCGACTCCTGCACCGTCCATAGACTGCTGTTGATTCCCGGCTCCGCCATCGGTGGCGCACCTTCCCCATCGAGGCGCGCATCCAGGTCCCGTGGATGAAGGTGCGTCGATCGCGTGAGACAAAGGTGCCGCCCGCCATGATGGCGGACGGCACCTTGACATGCTCACCTGAGTGGGCTTGCTCTACGCTTGATCACCTGATTCCAGGCGACTGCTACGGCGGCGCGTGATCACCACCGTCGCGAGCCCGAGCAGCAGCAGGAGAGCAGCTGCGGCCGCGACCCAACCGACGGTCGCACCGGTCGCGGGCAAGTCCGGCGGTTCGTCCGGTGTGGCGCAGGCGTTGGCTTGGTCGCTGAGGCCGTTGTGGTTGAGTCCGGCGACGTTGGTGAATCCGGTGTTTCCGTCGGAGTCGCCGTCCTCGCAACTGAACGTGCTGGCATTGGTCTGATCCTCATCGAGGGTCGAGGTGACTTGCACCTGGTAGGTGTGGGTCACATCGGCTCCCAAGGCCACATCAGTGGCCACCACGTTCGCGGCAGCACCTTCGTCGCCTTGACCGGTCCACGATGGTGATGCGCTCACTCCCTCGGGTGTGGACGTCACCGTCGCGGAGGTGATGGTGATCCCGGCGCCGAAGCGCAGCTGATCGGTGAGGGTATACAACCCCTCGGCAGCTCCATCGTTGGTCGCGGTGATCTCATACGTCACCGTCCACTCGCCATTGGCGTCCACGACCGGGTCACCACTGACCTGCTTAGCGATCTCGATCGAGGGCAACGCCGCACAGTCGGTATCGGTGGACTCGTTGCCGTTCTCATCGGTCAGGGTGGCTGCGTTGTTCAGTCCCTGCTCGAGCGAGTTCGACCCGCCTGGTTCAGTACAGGCCGGCGATCCGGTGCCATCGGCATCGGGCTCATCGAACTGCAACGGAACATCAGCGACCACCGTGACCGTGTACACGTGCGGCGCGTAGTCGTCGGCGTCGAGCCCAGCGATCGTCACGTCTGTGGCGATGCGCGTGTTCCCGTCTCCGTCGAACGCGTCCTCGAGGGTGACACCGGCGGGACCGGCGACCTGCACCCCAGCGACAGTGACCTCCTCAGCGAAGAGGAACTCATCATCAAGGTCGTAGGAGGTGGCCTCCCCGCCGACGTTACCGACGGTGAGGTCGTAGACGACCTCCCACTGCCCGCCACCCACAGGGGTAGCAGTGACCAGTTCCTTATCCAGGGTCGGCTTACCGGGCAGGATGCACTCCTCGTCTTCGTCCTCGATGCCGTTCCACTCGACCGTCGCCTCGTTGTTCAAAGCGCCGGGCACTGGCCCGCCATCAGCAGTGGTGCACATCCCGTCAGTGGGGACCTCGACATCGAACAAGTCAGCCGAGTACCGCACGCTCACCTCATAGGTGTGCTCCACCGGTCCCTCCACAGCACCGGCGATGGGCTGATCGGTCACGATGACCGTGTCCTCCACACCATCGAAGCCATCGTTGAGGACGGCCTCCGGTGCGTCGGTGGTGACCTCCTGGACACCAACAACCTCGATCCCCTCACCCGGAGCCAACGTGTCACTCAGGTCATAGACGCCTGCACCCTCACCGGAGTTGGTCACCAGCAGCTCGTAGGTGACGTCATAGACACCGTCCTGGTCCTCGACTGGCATCACCGGCCCCGCGAGGGACTTGATGATGGTGATCAACGGCAACGGGGCACACACATCATCGTCCCGGTCTTCACCGTTATGAGTCAGCTCGGTCGAGTTCGCCAAACCACCGCTCTGGCCCGATCCGGGCTCCGGGCACTCCAGGGCTTCCGGTGTGACCGTCGCCAGGTCGAGGGAGACAGTGACGTCCACCTGGTAGGTGTGCGCACTCTCCTCCGCCAAGGTCACGTCGGTGGAGATGACATTCTCCGGGGTGCCGACATCGCCCTGTCCGGTCCACCCGGCGTTCGTCTCGACACCGTCAGGCATCACGACGACCCCGGCCTCCTCAACAACGATGCCCTCGCCGTACAGCAACCGGTCGGTGAGGTCGTAGTCACCCGCCGCACCACCAGTGTTCGTGGCCACCAACTCGTAACTGATCGTCCACGTCCCATCACCATTGGCCACCGGACCCTCGCTGATCGTCTTCGCGATATCGATCAACGGCAACGAGGCACACACCTCGTCCTCATCCACGATCCCGTTGTGGTCGAGCTCGGTCGAGTTCGCCAGACCGCCACTCTCGCCCGATCCGGGCTCGGGGCACTCCAACACCGACGCATCGATCGTGTCCTCATCCAGCTGGACAGTGACCTGAACCTGATAGGTATGCACGCCATCCATCTCGAGCGTGACGCCGGTGGCCACGACGTTCTCCGCCGCGTCCACCTCGCCCTGCCCGCTCCAGTCAGCGTTCGTGGTCACACCCTCAGGCGCCGTGATGATCGCGGCACTGGTGATCTCGATGCCCTCGCCGTACTGCAACCGGTCAGCCAGGTCGTAGTCCCCGGCTGCGCCGCCAATGTTCTCGGCCACCAGGTCATACGTGATCGTGAACGTCCCATCACCATTAGGCACCGGACCGGACGAGATCGACTTCTCGATCACGATCGCCGCCACCGAGGTGCATTCCTCATCGGCCTCAGTGAGGTCGTTGTGGACGATCTCAGCCGTGTTGGCCAGACCACCACCCTCACCACCAGGCTCAGCCGGGCACTCGTCAACATTCGGGGGACCTTCGATCCCCTCGGCCATCCCGAGCACGACCTCGACCTGATAGGTGTGCACACCACCACCAGGCAGGCTCACACCCTCAGCGATCACGTTCTCCGCAGCGCCCTCGGCGCCCAGACCCGTCCAACCCGCGTTCGCGGTCACACCATCGGGCGTTCCCACGATCGCCGTCGAGACGACGTCGAGGTCACCGCCGGCGCTCATCCGGTCGGTCACGTCGTAGTCGCCATCGGCAGCACCGTCGTTCGTAGCGACGACGTCGTACGAGACCGTCCACGTTCCGTCACCGTTGGGCACGGGGCCGTCGGTGATGGACTTGTCGATGTCGATCGACGGCAGTTCCGCACAGGCCCAGTCGTCCTCGGTCTCACCATTGGACTTGGTCAACTCGGAGGTGTTCGTAAACGCCCGATCCGTCGCGTCACCGTCCTCACCACAGGCCGTCGGGTCATCCGCACCCGAACCCGCACCATCGAGCTGCAACGGAACATCAGCCACGACCGTCACCTCATACACATGCGGCTCGTAGTCCGGGTTGTCCATCCCCTCGATCTCGGCATAACCCGTGATCGTCAGGTTCTCCTGCCCATCCCATGCCGGATCGGACAACACCACGTCAGCCGGGGAGGCTGTTACCTCGGCCGAGGTGATCGTGGCCTGGTCGGTGAAGTGCAACTCATCGATCAACGAGTAATCGGTAGCCGGTGTCTCGATGCTCTCCACCGTGATCCCATACACGATCTCCCACTGCCCGCCACCAATCGGAGTAGCCGAGACCAACTCCTTGGAGTGCTCCGTGTCGCCCCGCGGGGTGAACCCAGCCGGATCACAGTTGATATCCGGGGCCAACGGGTCACCATTCTCATCCACCGAGTCATCCGGGATCGCGGCCTCAGCACACGCCGTGTTCACCACAGCGTCCTCACCAACCGGCTCCTCCAGGACGATCTCGTACTCGTGGCTCTCTTCCGCACCCGGGGCGAGCGAATCAATCGTGAACGCGCCCAACTCCGGCTGCAGATCATCAGAGACCACAATGTCAGTCAACGTGCCCTGACCCGTGTTAGTCACCACCACCCGGTAGCGCACCGTGTCACCAATATGGAACTCCGGATACGTCACCGGATCATTCGCGTCATGCCACACACCATCAACATCCTGAACATACTTCTTCAGGTTCGCCGAATAGTACGTCGCAATCGAGGTCTCCGCCGAGGTCCGCATCACCAGGCGCGTGTTCTCCGCCCGGCCCTGCGCCCGGTTGACCAGCGTGTCGCCACTGTCCATCCCCTCAGTGACAATCGGGACAGTGAAATTGAACGCACCCCGCGGCTCCAACTCATCAGTGATGACCCGCACCGCGGTCGCATCCGCATCGAAGGTCGTCGACCAACCCACCGTATTCCCCGCCGGATCACCCGCCGCACCATTGGCCACATCAGCTGGGTCATCCGACAACGTCGCCGGATCCGCAGTCGTGTAATACACCGTCGCGCCCATACTCACCAACACCGGACCACTGAGCTGGTAGGTCCCGGCCATATCAGTCCCGCGACCATCACCGTTATACGGCAAGATATCGATCGTGTCCGTGAACACCTGCGCCGAGGGATCCTCCGAGACCACATCAACCGTCCACGAACCCTCACCCACACCATCACCAGACACATTCGGAATGAGTTCCTGATCCGCCGTCTTCACAATCGACGTCGCACCAGCAGTGTTCACCGTCACCGCCGCCGTCGCCGCGTCACTCGTGACGCCGTCAACAGTGCCCGTGACGGAGTTCTCCAACCGATCGCCGCTGTCGACGTCGTCGGCGATGGCGACCGAGTACGTCAGGGTCTGGTCCTCGTTCGTCGGAACGCCGTCCAAGGTCCACGTGAGCGTACTGCCGTCGATCTCCGGTTCACTGCCTACCGACGATGACCCGGCCACGTACGTCATGCCGGCCGGAAGGGTGTCGACGATCTCGTAGTCGTCGACCGTCTCGACGATGTCCCCGACGCCATCGGCCGAATAGGTCACCGTGAAAGTGGCGGAGCCGCCCGGATCGACGACCGACGGATCGACCGTCTTGTCTACCGAGGGCGTGACGGACGAGACCCGCAGCACATCCCGACCTTGGGTAGCGAACGGATAACGTGCGTCTGGGGTGAGCGTCCCAAATGAGGTGACGTCGTCCGGGTCCATGCTGCGGCCAGAGTAGATCCAGTCAGCGCTCCCCTGCGTGCTGCGTTGACCTGACCATGTCCAGATGTCCTGATCGGCCCCCGCGCCCTCGTCGACTTCCTGGAGCACGCGCAGGTTCACCCAGGTGTCGGTGCCGACATCTGCAATGTCGTACTGGCTACGTACTGCTCGTACCAGCGACAAGTCGGCTGGCGGTTCCGGCACCCAGTTCAGGGTGTCATCACCACACGGTTCGAGACCATTCGGATCGGCTAGGGGCGTGGCGCTCACCAGGTACTCGACGGGCACGTCGAGCTCCACCGTGTTGTTGTGTGCGTCGACAATGTCATGCCCGGTATATGTGACGTGGTCGGTGTCGAGGATCTGGCAGACGCCGCCCACTGTGGCTGTCTCGTCAGCGTTGCGGTAGTTGACGCCCACGCCGGACCGCACCTCGCTGCCCGGGCTCACTCGGTAGGTGTCAGTCCACTGCCCCGCACTGGACCCCGTGTAGCCAGGGAGCCATCCGCTCGAGTACACACCCGACGTCCAACTCACAGTGGAGGTGTTGTTCTCGGGGTCATCCTCGCTCAGCGCGCCGCTCGGCGACGGGTAGGTGGGGGCAGACGAGTCCATCGTGACCTGGCCCGAGTTCGATTCGGTGATGACCCGAATCTGCACCAGGCCCGAGGCAACCGCCACGGGAGAGGTGGGCAATGGGCCATCGGCCGAATCTTCGGTCGGAACTTGAGCGTGGCTGTAGTCGATCCCGGATAGCGTCAGCTCATACGTCGAGTTGTTGATCCGCTCGAGTGTGCAGTCGGCCACGAACGGCGCCAGCTGCTCTGTTGGGTGATCGCCGCCTGACCACGGATGACCAGTCGCAGAGCCGGTGGTGAAGGGTGAACATGCCTCCGGGCCGACCTGCATCGTTGCGCCGACGGAGTTGCTCACGCTCAACGTGTACGTCTGGGAGGCAGGCCCATCTGCACTGAAGGCGCCATGGAAAAGGGTCCAGTTGAAGGACACGTCGCGCGAGTCCCCGTTGTTCGGCACACCGCCCCGGTTCTCTTCCCAGTGGATGTCCATGAGGAAGTCGTTCTGAACGTCGATCTCGGGAAGCTCAGCCTGCTGGTCGGCAACTGTCGCTGACATGGAGATCGTCTCGCCGTCCAGGGCGGTGACCGTGACCGAGGCGTTCAGCCGCAGGGCCGTGCCCTCGTCGAACGTGCCCCCGTTACACACCAAAGTCGCGCCATCATCGATGATCGCCGACTCCGGATCGAGCGACGGATCATCCTCGTGAGTCAGACACGCAGGCGGGATCTCATCGAACACCCCGCCGACCACCGTCATCGTGATCGTGACGTTGTCGACCGGTTCGTTGCCCGGGGCCGCAGCGTCATCATTGACGTTCGCCCACCAGGTCGCCGCGATCGAGTCCCCGGTCTGCACAGTGTCCGGCGTGTCGTCGTCCCACTCGCCCTCGAGTTCGTACACAGTGGCGGCCTGAGCCGGGATCGCTGCCACCATGCTCGTGACCAGCGCTCCCACCAAGGCGAGGGCCAGCACCGCGGCCCATCGAGTCGTTGTCACCGCCCGGAAGGCAAACCCCCCGGACGACCTCCCTGAACCTGACTGACGCGACATCATCACGGATGCCCCTCTCCCTCTTTGGTCACACTCATCATCCGCACATCCGCCACGTAGCAGAGGCATCTGAACTATTTACTGTCGGGCCCATCCACCAACGCTGGTAGATGGATCGTGGGATCTGGATTCGCCAGGCCTGTCTCGACGGCCCGTTGAACCACTGTACATACGATGCCTGTTTTAAGCGATCTTCGTCACAATCGGGTCATTACCGTCGCGGTCGCTTGAGCGACAGGCCAGCCCGGCTCAGGCTCGTCTGGCCTGCAGTCGGTGTGTCAGGCGGCCATCGCGACGGTGTCCTCGGCGTGCTCGGCCCTCACGTCGCCGATTTCGCCCTCACGGACTGCGCGGCGGCCGAGCAGAATCGTGTAGAGCCAGTATCCGGCCAGGACGAGCGCCCCAATCGTGATCTTGACCCCCGTGGGCAGATTCGAGGGCGTCACGAAGCCCTCGACGAGTCCGCTCACGCCGAGCACTGCCACCAGTCCGATGGCCACGGTGAACACCGAGCGGCCCTCCTCGGCGAGCCGTCTGGACCGGGTGGTGGGCCCGGCGAATGCCCAGGCGAAGAACAAGCGCAGCCCGGCGCCGGCGGCGATGAAGATGGCGCTCAACTCCATCAGCCCATGCGGGAGGATCAGGGCGAAGAACAGGCCGAGTTGGTCGTGCTCGGCCATCACCGCAGCGGCCAAGCCGATGCTGGAGGCGTTCTGGACCAGCACGTAGATCGGGAAGAACCCGGTGATTCCGCCGGCGATGCACTGGGCGGCGATCCAGGCATTGTTGGTCCAGACCTGGGCGGCGAAATCCGGGGCGGGGTAATTCGAGTAGTAGGCCTCGAACAGCTCATCCGCGTATTGCTGGCGCTCATTCGGGGTGCCTGCCAAAGCGAGCATCTCCGGATCACCGGCTGCCCGGAAGCCGGTGACGGCTCCGATGATGCAGAACAGCGCCGTCGCGGCCAAGGTGAGCCATCGGGCCCGGTAGAAGGCTGCCGGTAGCGAGATCAGCACGAACCGGGTGACGTCGCTCCAGGCCGGCTCGTGGGCTCCGGCGATCACCCCGCGAGCGCGGGCGAGGAGACCGGAGAGCCGGGTTACCACGGATGGGTCCGGCGCGGAGGTGCGCACCTGCGAAAGGTGGGTGGCGGTGAGCTGATAGAGCTGCACCAGCTCATCGGCCTCGGCCCCGGTCCGGCGTCGCGCACGCACCAATTGGTCGAGGCGATCCCACCGGGCGGCGTTGACCGCCACGAACGCATCGATGTCCACACCAGCTAATCTGCCATAGATGAGTGCTCCGATGCCGCCCGCCGGTGAGCCGGCCACGCGCCCGGTCACCACCAGGACCGGCGCGCCCCCGAATCCATACGCCGAAGGAACAAATCGCGGCACCGAGTCAGCAGATGCGCCCGCCCATCGGTCGGGCCCACCAGGAACGTCTCGGCCTCATTCGCCGGCGAGGATCCGGGCCTCGGCCACCACGCGGCCGGTCGGTCTGCCCACTGATCTGATCGTCACCGGTGAGGCGGTGGCACTCGAGGCCCGCCCCGCGATGTTGCTGAGCCGGGTCGGATCCGGACTGATCGATCTGGCCGTCGGCGCGGTGGGTGGCCTGGTGATCCTGGTGCCTGGGCTCGCGTTGGCCACGAACCAGGCACAGTCGGCCGCCGTGATGATCACCGCATTCGTGACGGCGATGGTGATCATCCCCACGACGGTCGAGACGATCACCCGTGGCCTCTCCGCTGGGAAGGTGGCCACCGGGATCCGGATCGTGCGTGAGGACGGTGGGCCGGTCCGGTTCCGCCAGGCGTTCGTCCGCGCGTTGACGGCGGTGCTTGAGGTGTGGTTGACGTTCGGCGCCGTCGCCGTGATCACCTCGCTGGTCAATGCCCGCGGGAAGCGTCTGGGCGATCTCCTCGCCGGCACCTACGCGGTGCGCGCCCGTGGCAGCGAGGCGGCCCTCGCGCCGCTCTTGATGCCGCCGGACCTGGCGAGCTGGGCAGAGCATGCCGACATCCGCCGTCTGCCCTCCGGCCCGGCACTGCACGCACGAATCTTCCTGGGCCGAACTGGATCCCTGCGCCCCGAGGTCCGCGATCAGGCGGCACGCTCGCTCGCGGCAATGATCGAGCCGTACGTCTCCCCGCCACCCCCATGGGGCACGCACCCGGAGCGCTTTCTGGCTGCCGTCCTGGTCGCTCGACGGAACCAGGAGTACCAAGCGGCCTCCCGACGTCGGGAGACTGAGCACGAGGAGGCCGAGCGCATGCGCCGGCTCCCCTACGGAGTAGCCGACTACTCCTAGTCCTCGCCAGCGATGCGTCCAGGCGGCCGCTGCCTTGCTCGACGCAGCGAAGTCGTCTCAGCCCGCTGTCAGTGCCACCAGCCGCCCGTCAACTCGGCGCACGCTCACCGGGATGTCGTAGATCGACTCCAGTACCGCCGGATCCATCACCGCCTCGGCCCGGGCGTCGGCCACCACCTGCCCGTCGCGCATGGCGACGATCCGGTCGGCGTACCGGGCTGCCACGTTGATGTCGTGCAGCACCACCACCACGCGCTTATCCAGTTCGTCGGCCATCCGGCGCAGCAAACGCATGATCTCCACGGCATGGGGCATGTCGAGGTTGTTCAACGGCTCATCCAGCAGCACGTACCGGGTGTCCTGGGCGAGCACCATGGCCACGAACGCGCGCTGGCGCTGCCCGCCCGAGAGTTGGTCCAGGAAGCGTTCGCGGAACGGCTGCAGGTCGAGGTAGTCGATCGCCCGCTCGACATGCTCTCGATCCACCGCAGTCATCCGCCCCTGGGAATGCGGGAATCTGCCGAACTCCACGAGATCGGCGACGGTGAGCCGGGCGGCGATGTGGTTGTCCTGGCGCAGCACGGCGAGCGCCTTGGCCAGTGCCCTCGACGGCGCCTGCACCACATCCATCCCATCCACCAGCACGCGACCTTCGTCGGGGCGGATCAGGCGGCCGATGATCCCGAACAGGGTCGACTTACCTGCCCCGTTCGGCCCGATCAGGGCCGTGACACCTTCGTCGCCGAAGGAGATCGACACATCATCGAGCACGGTCTGGCCGCCATAACGCTTGGTGGCGCGCTCCAGCGCAATCATCGCGCCCCCTTTCGTAGGACGAGGGAGAGGAAGAACAGTCCACCGGCGAACTCGATGATCATCGCGAGCGCCCCACCGAAGCCGAACACGCGCTCCAGGAGGAGTTGCCCGCCCACCAGGCACACCATGCCGAGCCCCACAGCGGCCGGCAGTGTCCAGCGGTGCCGGAAGCTGCCCACACAGGAATAGGCGAGGTTGGCCACGATCAGCCCGAAGAACAGGATCGGGCCGACCATGGCGGTGGAGGCGGCGATCATCACGGCGATGATGGCGAACAGCATCATCACCACCCGCCGGTGGTTCACGCCGAGCCCCACGGCCACCGGCTCGCCGAGGCTGAGCACATCCAGGGTGTGCAGCAACGGCACGACTGCTGCACAGCCGAGCAGGACGAGGATCCCGGTGAGCAACAGCAGGGTCTCGTCCGGCCTGGCGAGAGAGGCGAACATCGCATCCGTCACCACCTGGAAGTCCAGAGGATCCAACATCCGCTGCATCCATTCGGTGAAGCTGCGAAAGAACGTGCCGAGCACGATACCCACGAGCAGCATCAGGTGGATCGAGCGCCGTTTGCCGGCGAACATCCACGTGAACAGGAACACGCTGAAGGCCACCATCACCACCAGCTGCGCGGCCCACAAGGTCAGCGCGTCGAAGGTGAGGAAGCCCGCCGATCCGAGGAAGAAGACCATCGCTGTGGCGATCAGGGCGTAGAAGGCATCGAAGCCCATAATCGACGGCGTGAGGATGCGGTTGGCAGTGATCGTGTGGAACAAGACGGTCGAGACACCCACGGCCGTGGCAACCACGAGCATCGCGAGCACGGTGATGGATCGGATCTTCAGTGCGAAGGCGAGCGAGCCGGGCACATCGGTGAAGAAGTAGAGCGAGACCAAGGCCACCACGACCGTGGCGAGCAACCCGAGCCGGACGGCCGGGCACGCCCACCAGCTGGCGAGGACGCCCCGTGCAGTCGCCGGCAGCCGGCCAGTGTGGGCAGCGGACTCGGCATCGCCGGCTCGGCCGGCGCCGGCGGATCGTGTGGATGATTCAGTGAGCACGGGACCGCCTGCGTAGCAACAGCCAGAGGAACACTGCGGCCCCGATCACGCCGACGATCACCGAGAGCGGGATCTCGTACGGGAACCGCAGCACGCGGGCGAGGATGTCGCAGGCCACGATGAACACCGCACCGAGACCGGCCACCCATGGGATTGCCCGGCGCACGTTGTCCCCGATGATCAGGCTGACGACGTTGGGTACGACGAGTCCGAGGAAGGGCACGATCCCCGCCGTGACGAGCACACAGGCGGTGATCACAGCGATCACGATCATGCCGATAGCCATCACACGCCGATAGTTCAGGCCGAGATTGGTCGCGAAATCTTCCCCCATCCCGATCACGCTGAACCGGTCCGCGGCCACCCAGGCGATCACCACCATCACTGCGGCGAGCCAGAGGTACTCATAGCGTTCTGCCATGATGCTCGCGAAGCTGCCCTGGGACCACTGCCCGAGCGATTGCAGCAGATCGAGCCGGTAGGCGATGAAGGAAGTGATCGCACCGACCACGCCGCCGAGCATGATGCCCACGAGCGGAACGAGGACCAACTGGCGCACCGGGATGGCCTTGACCACCTGCAGGAAGAGCCACGTGCCGAAGAGCCCGAAGGCGGCAGCCACCGCAGCCTTGCCCATCACCGGCATCCCGGGGGTGAGGATGATCGTGCCGAGCATGCCAAGGGTGGCGAACTCGGTCACCCCGGTGGTGCTCGGTTCCACGAACCGGTTGCGCACCATCATCTGCATGATCAGCCCGGCGATCCCAAGCGAGGCGCCCACGAGCACCACCGCGACGGTGCGTGGGATCCGGCTGACCACCAGTAAGAACCCAGCGCGACCGCCGTCGTCGGCACTCAGCAACGAGGCGGGCGTGACGTCGGAGACTCCGATGAACAGGCTCGTCACCATCAGCACCACGAGGCCAGCGCTGATGAGCACGCCCACCCAGGTCCGCGAAGGGCGGGCCTGGGTGGGCGTGCTCTCGACGAGAGGGGTAGCCACTGCCACGAGCTGAGCGTCAGGCCACGGCTGCGCGGACGTCGTCGATCATGACCTGCGTGGTGTCCAGCCCGCCGTAGACGATGTACCAGGCCACCGGGTTGAGGTAATGGATCTGGTCGTTGGATGCGGCGGTGGTCGCGTCGATGATGTCGTTGTCGAGGACCGCGGCGGCGGCTTCCGCGTCCTCGGTACCGATGGCCTGGTCGCGGTCGATGACAAATAGGTGGTCGGGGTTCTGCTCGAGCACGAACTCGAAGGAGACCGGCTCGCCATGGGTGGCGCCCTGGATGTCCTCGATCACCGGCTGCACGCCGAAGACGTCGTACATGATGCCGCTGCGGTACGTGAACCCTCCCTCAGTGCCACCACTGGCCGCGAGCGCGCTGAGACTGCCACCGGAGACCATCACGCCGAGGCCGGTGCCGAGCTCGGCGGTCTCGGTGCGCACCTCCTCGATCTGGGCGAGGAGATCGTCCACCGCTGCCGATGCCTCCTCCTCGGCGTCAAACACCTCGCCGATGAAGTCGGTGTTGCGCTCGAGTGTTTCCAGATAGGTCCCGGCCGGGCTCAGATCGACGGTCGGAGCGATCTCGTTGAGGTCCTCCCACAGCGCCGAGGAGCGGCCGGAGATGAGGATCAGGTCAGGCTGCTGAGCTTCGATCTCGACGAGGTCGGCCTCGAAGAGGGTGCCCGCGTTGAAGGCGTCCTCGCTCAGATAGCCGGCGAGGTACTCGGGGACCGACTCCAGAGGGGCACCCGCGACCTCCCCGCCGAGCGCACCGACGGTGTCCAGGCTCGCCATGTCGAAGGTGACGACTGTCTCGGGGTTGACCGGGACCTCCGCCGTCGTGGACTCGTACTCCGGTTCCTCGTCCTCGCCGGCAATGTTGCGGTCCCAGGTGAAGGACACGGTCTCGGTCGATGCGTCGGCATCGGGTTCGGCGGCGTCACCGGACCCACCGCAGGCGGCCAGGGCCATCGAGGATGCGGCCACGAACGCAATCGTGGCCAGGGGGCGCTTCAGGGACATAGGTCACTCTCCTCAGGTGGGATGCCAGACCGTCACGATCAGGCGAGAGCGGACGATCACGGCGATACACGCCGACCAGCTCGTATTAGTGGAGCCTAACCTATATGAGGTGAGCCTTACCTGACTTGGATGGAGGAGTGATTGATCTCACCGACCGGCGGTCGACGCGGTCGATGTCGTAAGTGCGGAGGATCAGTGGCCGATCGGAACGAGAGAAGGAGCGCTATTCGGCGTTCTCGTCGTCGTCGACAACCCCACTGGTGCCCTGAGCGCGATGGATCCGGCCGCGCCACCACAGGATCGCGCTGCCCACGAGAGCGGCCAGCACCGAGGCACTGAGGACCGCGATCTTGGCGTGTTCGTCCCGCTCGTGCCCCACCCCGAAGGCGAGTTCAGCCACGAGCAACGAGACAGTGAAGCCGATCCCGGCGAGTGCCCCGACGCCGAGTACATCGCTCCAGCCGATGCCGGGTGCGAGGTTCGCATGCCGGGTGCGGGAGATCAGCCAGGTGGCCGCGAGGATCCCGACGGGTTTGCCCAGCAGGAGACCCAGCGCCACGCCATGCAACACCGGGTCGGCCAGTGCCTCCCCCAGCACGCTGGGGTCCACGGAGACTCCGGCAGTGAAGAGGGCAAAGATCGGCACCACCACACCCGAGGAGATGGGGCGCCACAAGTGCTCGAAGAACTCGGCCACTGAGGCGTCGCGGGAGAGCTGGCGCGGCAGTCGGTCCGCCGCCTTGCCGCGCAACGGGACGGCCGGTGCCACCATTCCCAGTGCCACCCCGGCGATCGTGGCGTGAATCCCAGAGGAGTGCATGGCATACCAGGTCAGCACGGCAAGCGGGATGAGTAGATACCAGGACGTGATCCCCCGGCGCACCAGCAGCGCGAACAGCGCCACACACCCAGCCGCGGCGAGCAACCAGAGCAACGTCAAGCCCTCGCTATAGGCCACGGCGATTACCACAATGGCGAGCAGATCGTCTACCACGGCGAGCGTGAGGAGGAACGCACGTAGCGAGGCCGGCAACCACTTGCCCACCAGGGCCAGTACGGCAACGGCAAAGGCGATATCGGTAGCGGTGGGGATCGCCCACCCGTGCGGGGCGCCGTCGGCGGCAGTGAGATTGAAGGCGAGGTAGATCACGGCCGGTACGGCCATACCGCCCACCGCCGCTGCTACCGGCACGATGGCGGTGGAGAAACGCCGCAGCTCGCCGGTGACGATCTCGCGTTTCAGTTCCACGCCCACCACGAAGAAGAAGACGGCGAGCAGCCCGTCTGCGGCCCACTCCCCCACCGTGAGGTCCAGGTGCAGGGGCTCGCTGCCGATCACGGTGTCCCGGATCGTCGCGTAGGAGTCCTGCCACGGGGAGTTCGCCCAGACGAGGGCGAGCACGGCCCCGGCGATCAGGAGCACCCCGCCCATCGCCTCACCCCGGAGGGTGTCGGCCATGTTCCGCAAGCCACCTGCAGAGAGTCTGCCGAAGAGCGGCTCGACCAGGGGCGACTCGTGGTTGCTGTTGCTCATCGCGCGCTCTTGTCTGTAGCGGTCGTGCTCAGGTCAGTAGCGGTAGTGCTCAGACTTGTAGGGCCCTGCGACGTCCACGTCGATGTACTCGGCTTGCTCCTTGCTGAGCTCGGTCAACTCGACCCCGAGGGCATCCAGGTGCAGGCGCGCGACCTTCTCATCAAGCACCTTCGGTAGCCGGTGCACATCGAGGTCGTAGTCCGCGGCCGGGTCCCAGAGTTCGATCTGCGCGATCACCTGGTTCGCGAAGGAGTTGCTCATCACGAACGAGGGGTGCCCGGTGGCGTTCCCCAGGTTGAGCAGCCGCCCCTCGGAGAGCACGATGATCGACTTCTCCTGCCCCTCGCCGGCCGGGATCACCCACTCGTGCACCTGCGGTTTGATCTCCTCGCGGCGCACGCCAGGGATCCGGCTCAGGCCGGCGATGTCGATCTCGTTGTCGAAGTGGCCAATATTGCCCACCACGGCCTTGTCCTTCATGCCGGTGAGGTGCTCGGCACTGATGACATTCACGTTTCCGGTGGTGGTGATGAAGAAGTCCGCAGTGGCGAGCACCGATTCCAGGCGCACCACCTGGTAGCCGTCCATCGCCGCCTGGAGTGCGCAGATCGGGTCGATCTCGGTGACCACCACCCGGGCGCCCTGGCCGCGCAGCGCCTCGGCCGCACCCTTACCCACATCGCCGTAGCCGCACACCACGGCGACCTTGCCGCCGATCAGGATGTCGGTGGCCCGGTTGATGCCGTCCGGGAGCGAGTGCCGGATGCCGTAGCGGTTGTCGAACTTGGACTTAGTGACCGAGTCGTTCACGTTGATGGCCGGGAACAGCAACTCCCCGGTGGCGGCGAGCTGGTACAACCGGTGCACGCCGGTGGTGGTCTCCTCGCTGACTCCCCGGATGCCGCCGGCGATGCTGGTCCAGCGCTGCGGGTGGGTGCCGAGGGACCGGCGGATCAGGTCCAGGAAGACCACCTTCTCCTCGGAGTAGCCGGCCTCTCCCGGCTCCGGGGCGGGTGGCACCGCGCCCGCCTGCTCGAACCGGCTCCCCTCGTGCACGAGCATCGTGGCGTCGCCACCGTCGTCGAGGATCAAGTTCGGTCCCTCGTCCGGCCAGAGCAGGATCTGTTCGGTGCAGTCCCAGTACTCGGCGAGCGATTCGCCCTTCCAGGCGAACACCGGCACGCCCTGCGGATCCTCCGGCGTGCCGTGCGGTCCCACCGCTATGGCGGCTGCGGCCTCGTCCTGGGTGGAGAAGATGTTGCAGCTCGCCCAACGCACCTGGGCACCGAGCGCGATCAGGGTCTCGATCAGCACCGCGGTCTGCACGGTCATGTGCAGCGAACCGGCAATCCGGGCCCCGCGAAGGGGCTGCGCCTCGCCGTACTCCGCGCGCAATGCCATCAGGCCCGGCATCTCATGCTCGGCGAGGCGGATCTGGTGGCGGCCGGCAGCGGCGAGGGACAAGTCCCGAACCTTGAACTGCCCAGGAATCTCGGAGAACGTCATGTGGCCAGACTAATGCGGTCCAGGGCGCCCACGACGCGTTAGGGTCACTCACGCCCCTGCCTCGGAGACCGCCTTGCCCCGCCACTCAACCGGACAGACAACTCCTACACCCTCCCGAACGGCCGCCTTCCGGCCGGAGATCGAGGGGATGCGTGCAGTCGCCGCGATCCTCGTGGCCGTTTTCCACATCTGGGTGGGCCGGGTCTCGGGAGCGGTGGATGTGTTCTTCGTGGTGGCCGGATTCCTGATCACCACCTCGTTGCTGCGCCAGGTGGAGGGCACCGGCCGGGTGCGGGTGGGGCAGTACTTCTCCCGGCTGGCACGCCGGCTGCTCCCGTTGGCCTCAGTGGTTCTGGTGGTGGTAGCCGTGCTGGCCCCGTTGCTGCTGCCGGGCACGCGCCTGCGTGCCACCTTTGCCGAGATCGCGGCGTCCGCGGTCTATCTGGAAAACTGGGCACTCGCCGCGAAATCGGTGGACTACCTTGCCCGCGACGATGCTCCCAGCCCAGTACAGCATTTCTGGGCGATGTCGGTCCAAGGGCAGTTCTATCTGCTGTGGCTGCTCCTCGTGCTGGTGGCGCTGCACTGGGGCGTCCGCCACTTGCGCCGCCGCCTGGCCGTCCTCATGGGTGCCCTTCTGGTGGCGTCGCTGACCTGGTCGGTCCTGCTCACCAACGCCAATCAACCGCTTGCCTACTTCCACACCGGAGCCAGAGTCTGGGAGTTCGCTGCGGGCGGCCTGGTCGCTCTCGCACTCGCTGCCGGCCCGCGGATCGCCGGGCGGGCGGGCGTCATAACCGGTTGGCTGGGCCTGGCCATGATCGTGAGCACGGGCACCCTCTTGCCGGTCTCGACGGCGTTCCCTGGGTGGGTGGCGGCCTGGCCCGTGGCCGGCGCGGTCCTGGTACTCCTCAGCGGCGCCTCGACGGGCGGGGTGCAGCGACTCCTCGGGTCCCGGCCCCTCGCCTGGCTCGGCCGGTACTCCTACGGGCTGTACCTCTGGCATTGGCCGCTCCTGGCGTTCCTTCTCGCGCACACCGGCCAGTCCACCGCCGGGATCGGGGCCGGGCTCGCGATCATCACCGCCGCTCTCGTATTGAGTGTTCTCTCCACCACGCTGGTGGAGACTCCGATCCGCACCCGGCTGCCGCTCGGCCCGTGGCGCACGGTGGCGGCCGGGGCTGTGGTGATGCTTGTCCTCGCCGCGACCGCCACGGGTTTGGGCCGAGCGGGCAATACGTCCGCCACGGCGGAGCCCAACCACAACATCGCTGACCATCCTGGCGCTGCCGTTCTGAACGACCCGGACATCCGTGCCGACGCCGACGTCGCGCCCTATCCGGCTCTGGAGGACGCCACCAAGGACAAAGCTGCGGTGTACGCCGACGAATGTCACCAGGGCCAGGGCACCGCAGAGGTGCGCACATGCTCATATGGCAACACCGAGGGAGATTTCACCGTCTATCTCGTGGGAGGAAGCCATTCCGCCCACTGGTTCCCTGCACTCGAGACCGTGGCAACCGACAACAGGTGGCACCTGGTCTCGATCACCAAGAGCGCATGTCTGTTCAGCACAGATCCTCCGGGCTCGGGAGACGAGCTCGAGTACTGCCGGGCATGGAACGACAACGTCGTTGAACTCATCGAGAACAACCCGCCAGACCTCCTAGTGATGACCTCGACGCGAGGAGCGGGCGAGGCGGAGCAGGTGCCAGCGGGTTATCCCGAACGGTGGGCAGAAATGGGCGCGCTAGGCATCCCGGTGTTCGCGATCCGGGACACCCCGTGGTGGCCGAGCAGCCCTTTGGACTGCATCGCCCAGCACGGAGCCCACAGCGATCGGTGCGCCGCCCCGCGTACGGACTTCTTCGCCACGACTGACCCCACCGCAGGACTCGCTGACCCGCCTGCGAACGTGCACTTCGCCGATCTGAACGACTACATCTGCGCGCCGAACCTGTGCGAACCCGTGGTCGGCAACGTGGTGGTCTACTACGACAACAGCCACCTCACGGCCACCTACTCGCGCAGCCTCGCCCCGATGCTTGCTGACGCCCTCGCGGACGCGGGCTATGGCCTTTCAGGTGAGGCGTAGCGGAAACACGCGGCGATCAGGGGCGGCCAGAACCGGCGGGCGACGTCGGCGACCTCTGTGCTGCCAGCGCCGCCACGAGCGCCAGCACCGCCGGAACTAGCAGCATGGCACCGGCCAGGTTCACCGCAGTGAATCCGCCCCACGCGAGGATCGGCCCAGCAAGCGCGGCAGCCCCGGCGCCCGCGTAGTTCATTCCGGCGTCGGTGGCGCCCTGCAGGGGCACCCGCACGTGCTCGTCGGTAGCCGTGGCGAGCAACGCCGAGGCGCCGATTACGCTGGCCGACCAGCCGATCCCGAGCACGGTCAGCGCCACGGCGGTGAGCACGCCCGTGCCGCCTGCCTGTGCGGCGAGTAGCCCGAGCACCACGGCAACCGCGATCAGCGCCATCCCGAGGGCGCCGGTGCGCACTCCCCCGAGCTTGTCGGCGCACCAGCCGAAGACCGGGCTGAGCCCGAACATGCCGAGGATGTGCAGACTGATCACCACCCCCACCACGGTCAGGGACATGCCGTGATGCTGCATGTGCACAGGAGTCATCACCATGATCATCACCATCACCGCGTGCGCACAGGCGATAAGCACGACGGCGAACCGTGCCACGGCGTGCCGGCTCGCCCACCGCAGGGCCGCCCAGGTGCCCACGGGTGCAATCGGCGCCTCGCGCTGATCGGCGGGTTCCGCCGCCGGGCGGCTGCGAACCAGACGCGGATAGCCGAGGCCGATCACCAGGGTGGCCAACGCGAACGCCACGAGGGAGAACAGGTACGGTCCGGCCAGGGTGGGCAGCCCGGCCGCCACGCCCACCCGGTTGCCCGGTTCGGAGAGGTTCGGCCCGGCCACGGAGCCGATCGTGGTGGCCCAGATGACGATCGCCATCGTGCGCCCACGGCTGGCAGCGGGGGCATTCTCCCCGGCGGCGTACCGGGACTGCAGGTTCACCGCCTGAGCCACGCCGAACAGGCCGAGCCCAGCGAGCAGCACCAGCAACTGATCAACGACGGCGGCCGTCACGATGGTCACGGCCCCCACCGTGGCGATGGCGTAGCCCACGGTGAGGGACCGCCGTCGGCCGGCTCGCGCGGCCACCCGTGCCAACGGCACGGCGGCGATGGCGGCGCCCAGCACGCTCGCGGCCTGGCCCAGGCCCGCCACCGAGGTACCGCCGAGGCGCTCGGCGAGCAGCCCGCCCACGGCAACGCCGGAGGCCACGCCCACGCCGCCGAGCAGGTTGGAGGCGATCAGGACGGAGATGGCGCGGCGGCTGGTGGTGGACTCGACGGCGGTGCTCACCGAAGGATTCTCGCACTGGTCCGATCGGCGTCAACGCTGAGAGAGGATGGGGGTATGGATTCGAAGTCGATGCCTCCTCCGTTCGATGGGCTGACGATCGAACAGCTACGTTCCGCGGGGAGCGTCAAATGGACGACGTATCCGGACAAGGTCGGTGCCTTCGTGGCGGAGATGGATTTCGGGGTGGCACCGCCGATCGCCCGGTCGCTCCATGAGGCCGTGGACCAGGCGTCGTTCGGATACCTCCCCGTCGCTGCCTCCGAGGCGATGTCGCAGGCATACACGGCGTGGGCGGGTCAGCATTACAGCTGGAGGGTGGACCCGGCGGATGTGCATCCGGTGGCCGATGTGCTGGCCGCGCTGGAGCTCACCATCGACTTCTTCACCGAGCCCGGTTCTGCCGTGGTGCTTCCGACCCCTGCCTACATGCCCTTCCTCACCGTTCCCGAACTGCACGGTCGACGCATCATTCAGGTGCCGATGGCCCGCGACGGGGACCGGTACGTCTACGACCTGGACGCCCTGGAGACCGCATTCGTCGACGGCGGCGGACTGCTCGTGCTGTGCAACCCGCACAACCCGATCGGGCGCGTGCTGGAGGCGGTGGAGATGCGGGCAGTGGCCGAGGTGGTCGAGCGCCACGGGGCCCGGGTGTTCTCAGACGAGATCCATGCTCCGCTGGTCTACGCACCGCAGCAGCATGTGCCGTATGCATCGGTGAGTGAGGCAGCGGCCGGGCACGCGATCACGGCCACGTCGGCGTCGAAGGCATGGAATCTACCCGGCCTCAAGTGCGCCCAGGTGGTGCTCTCCAATGACGCGGACCGGGCGGTATGGCGCCGGCACGGGCACTCCTTCGAGCACGGTGCCTCCACCTTGGGCGTGATCGCCAACGCCGCCGCGTATACGGACGGGGCGCCGTGGTTGGCGGACGTGCTCGAGTACCTGGATGGCAACCGACAGCGCCTGGCCGAACTCGTGGTCGAGCACCTCCCTGGCGTGCGGTATCGCCCGCCGGAAGGGACATACCTGGCGTGGCTCGACTTCGCTGACTTCCCCCTACCTGGCGGGGCCTCGAAGCCGGCCGCGTTCTTCGCCGCCCACGCCGGCATTGCCATGACTGATGGCGCGATGTGCGGGGAGGTGGGACGCACCGCGGCGCGCTACAACTTCGCCACCCCACGCCCGATCATGGAAGAGTCGCTGGCAGCGATGGGGCGGGCGATGGTGGGCGCGAAGTAGTGGGCGACGACGGACTCTCGACGTCTCGCAACTCGCCGCATGGTCGGCGTGGGCGCCGACCGGGCTGGCTGCGACGTATCGTTGGCCTGTCCTACTCCCAGCTCAGGAGAACACCGTGAAGATCGCCGTCGCCGGCACCGGCTACGTGGGCCTGTCCATCGCCGCCCTCCTCGCCCAGAATCACCGCGTCGTTGCACTTGATGTGGACGCGTCCCGCGTGGACGCGGTCAACGCCGGGCGGAGTCCCATTGCGGACGCCGAGCTCGAGGAGTACCTCGCCTCCCGCCGACTCGATCTGCACAGCACCCTCAATCCCGATGAGGCATACCCAGGCGCAGAATTCGTGATCGTGGCCACGCCCACCAACTACGACGAGGAAACGAACTTCTTCGACACCTCCACCGTGGAGGGCGTGATCGCGGATGTCGCCGAGATCAACCCCGGCGCTGTGGTGGTGATCAAGTCGACCATTCCTGTGGGCTTCACCGAACGGATGCGTGCGGAGAATCCGCGGCTACGGATCCTGTTCTCACCCGAGTTTCTGCGTGAGGGGCGGGCGCTCGCGGACAACCTGCACCCCTCCAGGATCGTCGTGGGCGATCGGTCGGAGGACGGCCAGCGCTTCGCAGACCTGCTCCTTGAAGGATCGCTCGATAGCGATGTTCCCGTGCTCCTCACGGACCCGACTGAGGCGGAGGCCATCAAGCTGTTTGCCAATACCTACCTCGCCCTGCGGGTGGCGTTCTTCAACGAACTGGACTCATTCGCCGCGACTCATCAGTTGAACTCCGAGCAGATCATTCAGGGCGTCGGGCTCGACTCCCGGATCGGGACCCATTACAACAATCCCTCCTTCGGGTACGGCGGATACTGCCTCCCCAAAGACACCAAACAACTGCTAGCCAACTACCAGGACGTACCGCAGAACCTCATCCATGCCGTGGTCGAGGCGAACACCACCAGGAAAGACTTCATCGCTGCTGACGTGCTCCGCCGCAACCCCGAGGTGGTCGGGGTCTATCGGCTGGTCATGAAGTCCGGGTCAGACAATTTCCGCACATCCGCGATCCAGGGGATCATGAAGCGGATCACAGCTAAAGGTGTGGATGTCATTGTCTACGAACCCGAGTTGGACGACGATCACTTCTTCCACTCACAGGTGGTCACCAACCTCGATGAGTTCAAAGCTCGTGCCGACGTGATCCTCACCAACCGGTACCACGAAGATCTAGTCGATGTACCACACAAAGTCTACACACGAGACGTCTATCATCGCGACTGAGTGCCAACTGAGGCTCTGAGCCCACGACCCAGGAACCGTGACAGACTCGTGCTGCGCCCGTATCATCCCATGCATGTCAGTCCCCGCAGCCGTTGAAGCCCGGAGCCTCCGCGACGCCTTCGGTCATGGCTATATCGCCACGACCGCAGCCTCCCAACTACCTCCCTCCGCCGACGGCTGGCGGAAGGAGGTCATAGGCCACCTTACGTTCGCATTTCAGGACCGCACCGTAGTTGCTACGACGACCGGCCCGGACTCCCGATTCCACGCCGTACTCATCGGAAACCCTGTCGACCTAGAATCGGCATCGATCGACCCACAATTGATCGCCCGGAAGGCGCACTCTTCCCTGGAGCGCGGAGGTCTCGACGCATTCACAAGATACGTGGCGTACCTTACTGGCCGATTCACAGCAATTGCGATAGGCCCACAAGAAGTCACAGTCATACCCGACACATGCGCGACGCAAATGACATTCTGGTCAGACTCCGCCAGAACATTCATCGTTGGCAGTCATGTCGAACTCGTTGCTGAGGCTAGCGCCGCTGAGACGGATCAAAACGCGATAAACAGGCTCAATCGACTTCGAAAACTACACCCTGGAGCGACCTACTACTTCGCAGGAATCGAAACTGCCTACAAGGACATACACCCTGTCATAGCAAACTGTCGACTCCGGTGGTCCTCCACCAAAATGGTAGCTGATCACGAGCGCTTCTACCCGTTCGACGATCTTGACATTGGCAACCCTACGGGCCGAGAGTTCAGCGAATTTCGCGAGATCTTGGATCAAAACTGCGAGTTGCTTACAAAGTTTGGTCGGGTCGGGATATCATTGACCGCCGGTATGGACTCTGGTTCAACACTGCGCGCAGCACTCCCCTACCTCTCAGACGGCTCGTTCACATTCACCTATTTGAACCCCAAAGAAAAGCTGGCACATTTCAACGACATCTACGAGGCAAATCGAATTTCCTTCGATGTCGGGATACCACATCGCGTGATTCGATGGGGCAAACCGGAGCCTGGCACACTGTTCGACGCTGTTTTCAGCAAGACTTGGAATGCAGTGCAACCAAGTTCAGGTGCAGCCCGCGCCATGTACGACGAATTGCCGCGCGACTTCTTTCAGCTTAACTCCATCCTCGCCGAGGTCGGAACCGTTTTCTACACTAGGCGCTCCGAGGCGCCGCCATCCCCTCGACGTCTGACATTCCTGTACCACGGCCCGAATGTGGCCCGCGAACACGAGTATGTCGAGCAGTTTGAGCAGTTCATCGAGTACGCCGACTTTCGTCCAGAGACAATAGGAGGGTACGACTATCACGATTTGTTCTACTGGGAACACAGAGTTGGTAGGTGGGCCGCACAGAAGCCGCACGAGGGCGACCTGGGGCATCGCGTGCTCCAACCTTTCAATTCACGACGATTGATCGAAACGATGCACCGGCTACCATACGAGCAACGCGCCGATAGAGCACTTCTCAAACAGCTATACGCCGAGGACCTTCCACGTTTCGATCCAAGAAAAATTCTACCTAGAAATAATGGCGCTGGCATCGCTAATCGACTCTCGAGAATCATTCATGGACGATAGTCGATAGTCCCTCAGCGGCCTGACACAGATTCGAGGGAGCTCTCAAGATCGTCTTGGAGAACCTCAGTAAGCGTGCGCACGTAGGTGTCGGTAAGGTGCGATCCTTGTCGATACACCAAAACGTTCCCAATGACAGGGACGCACATGTTCGTAGGGCATATCCAGTCCGTCAGATCGATGACGTCGACGCCTGCGACACGATCCGCCGCCGCGACTTGCTCCGGTGCGGCCGATGACTCGACGCCACTTGCAAGCGAGAAGGCACATTCGTCGAGGGCACTTGGGTGTTGCAGGACGCACTCATAAACTGGCTCCCCTAGTGTTGGACTTGGATTGTCGAGCAGCACGATCACCGGAATCCCGGCATTCTCCAGGTCGCCCCATGCTCCAGCCAGCGATCGAATCATCTCGTCGGATGTCGCAGTCGAAGGATCGGTCGCATCTTCCAGGGCGGTCGTCGCCCGACTCGACACCAGTACCGCGTCGGGCTCATCTCCCAGAATTTCTGCCATCACATTCTCGTTCCATTCGGCGCATTCCAAGTAGGCTGACCCTTCCCGGACTTGCATGCCTGAGTGGAGTCCACAACTAGATTTGGTCATCACGACTACATGCCAACCTCGATCTTCTGCGATAGCCTCTAATGCAGACCACCATTGGAGTATCTTAGAATCGCCAGCCACTGCAATCTGAGTTTCAGAATCGGGATCTCCTAGTTCGCACGTGATGACATCCGTACCTTCAGCGGACTGTTGACAGTCCTTCGGATACGCTGCCGGCACATCCGCGACCGCATCGACAGCGGTTGGTACGTACCACTCGATCTCACTCAGACTCTCAATCGATCCGGGTTGAGGCTGGGTATCTCGTCCGATTTCCGACGCTCCTGCAGCATCGTTTTGTGATGTCGATCCCGTACTGCTGGGCAACGCAATCACAAGGACGAGTCCGGCAATTACGCCTGCTAGAGTGAAGTTGCCTCCTAGCGATAGGGACAGACGGTCCGAACGTGCCAGGATTTGGGAGCGCCTGATCGGGTTCTCGATGAATCGGTAACTCAAATAGGCTGGTATAAAGGCAATAGCAACGACCAGCAGTCCGCGCTTTTGTCCCAACTCTCCCCACATATCCGCTGCCGCGACTAGCAACGGCCAATGCCAGAGGTAGAGCGAATACGACAGCGCGCCAATCCAGACGAAGATGGGGAATGACAGGAAGCGTGCCACGCTACCGGCAGTTGCCACATAGCCACTGACGATGATCGCGACGGTACCGAGCGTCGGCCAAAGCGCGGCGTATCCGGGCCACTCCACCCCGGAGTCGAGTACGAGTGCACTCGAGACAACTGCTGCAAACCCTCCCCATCCCAGAACCACAGCAATCGCTGACGGTACACGGGGCCAATGCGTGGCACCAATCGCCACTACTGCACCGAGACCCAACTCCCAAAGTCGCGTGGGCGTCACGAAGAACGCAGCCTGGGGGCTGCTGGCTGTGATCAACAGTGACGCTGCGAACGAGACTACGATCACAAGTCCAATGGCCGCGCCCGCCCACAACCTTAGGTTCTCTTGAGCACGTCGACGTATCCACCATGCAACGAGTACTAAGAGGAGGGGCCAGACGACGTAGAACTGCTCCTCAACGGCGAGGGACCAGAAGTGTTGTACCGGTGAGACGCCCACATCCTCGGCAAGATAGTCCACTGAGCGCGCCGCCAGCGCCCAGTTCACGACGTACAACGCTGCGGCTACGATGTCCCACCCGAAGGTCTGCCAGTCCACAGCCGACGCGCTCCACCAGGTAAGTAGTGCCGTGAACACGAGTACCACTGCAGTGGCCGGTAGAAGGCGCCGTGTCCGGCGCGCGTAGAAACGCGAAAGCGAGATCCGGCCGTCGCGCTCGAGCTCCCGGATCAGCAACCCCGTGATCAGGAAACCCGAGAGGACGAAGAACACATCGACACCGATGAAACCACCGGGGACCGAGCGAACACCAGCGTGATAGACGAGAACGACGCCAATGGCGAGCGCGCGCAGGCCCTCGATGTCAGGCCGAAACGTGGAGGCTGCCGAGCCAACTACGCTTCCGCTGTGCCGCCCGGATGGTGCGGCACGCCAGGTTGTGGAGGCTGGGTCGGCCACAGGTCGTCTCGCTTTCAGGTGTCGGTTAGGTGAGCCGGCGCTCGTTCAGACCAACAGAGGATAGCTGCGGAATGTCTTCCGGCCGGCGCTCGTCGATCCGCGCGGTCAGGTCCAGCGGCGTCAGGATCATTATCCGCAGGCCGAGTGAGAGACTACGATCGAGATCATTATGACCAGCACTCGACCGACTGTCATCCTTATGACGAGCAATGGCACTGGCATGGGTCACTTGTCACGTCAGACAGCGGTCGCACTCGCCGGAGCGTCACAGTTCGACACTGTGATCCTGTCGCTCTCGCGTGCCCTCCCACAGGTCGCATCCGCAGCATTCTCCAACAAGCTTCCGAATGCCGAGGCTTGGCGGTTTGAGTACGCACCCAGTTGGGAATCCGGCTGGGCGCCAAGCGGCTGGCGTGGGGTCCTGAGGCGAAGGTGGCGCTCCTACCGGTGGGCTCCGTACCTACGCGATCGGGTAGTCGGTTTAGCTGCGGAAGTCGGTGCATCAGCGATCGTCTTTGACGGCGTCAGCCCGTACCTCGGACTGCTGAACGCTCGATCCGAGTTGCCGGGCGTCCAGTTCGCGTGGGTTCGACGCGGGATGTGGCAGCCGCACGCTCCGGCTGGACGGCTCGATCACTCTCGCAACTTCGATCTGACACTGCAGCCAGGCGACGTCGCGTCCCAATTTGATCGCGGCCCCACGCGTGGCCGCACAGACGCGGTTCTGATCACGGACCCAGTGTGCTTGCTGGATGCAATCCCAGGTGTGGACAAGGCCACAGCTCGGTCGAGACTAGGGCTTCCCGCAAATGGGCCCGTCCTGCTGCTGGCGCCCGGCTCGGGCGCACTCGGATCGGTCGACACGACAGCCCGTGCGGCGCTTGATGTTATTCGCCGTGACTTCCCGAGTTGGTCAGTCGCCGTGACGCGCCAAGCGATCGCGAAGCACGCGATCGTGACTGGAGACACCTCCATCCACGTCCTCGATGATGTCTATCCGTTATCGGGTTACCTCAGCGCATTCGACGCCGCGGTGAGCGCGGCAGGATACAACGCGGTTCACGAGCTGCTCGGTTCGAACGTGCCGACGCTGTTCATACCGAGTACAGCACACAAGACGGACGACCAAGTGGCCCGAGCAGAAGGCGTCGCGGAGCTCGGACTGGCCCTGTGCACCGTCGACGAAGTGCCAGAACAGGTCTCCCATCTATTGCACGAGGCGACCTTGGACCGGCTGAGTTCCACGACCACCGCTCTTGGACCGATGCGCGGAGCTCGAGTAATCGCCGCAGAAGTCGCCGCGCTGGCGCAAGCCGGGACTCCGCTCCGCACCGGCGACGTTCTGATGCGACCACCGCGCACGCCGTTGCTCGACCTCAGGACCACAGCGCTGGACCGGGCAGACAATCCCGTCCTAGTGACGGAGAGCCTCACGAGGGAGATGATGCTCGGTCCGCGGCCGGTCGAACACATCATCGCAGGAGCATCCGAGACATACCGCGCCAGACGAGCCCTTACAGCCCACTGGCTCTATCGATGACGGACTCGCCGCGAGGCTCTTGCCACAAAGTGTCTAACGTCACCGAGGTGGCGGCGACCGGTCCGCAGGGTCGCACGTAGCCGCGACTCCAGCTCCCGGAGAATTAGACGCCTTCCCTCCGCTCGAGCCCACGCCTTGTACGCACTGCCAATCACATCAAGCCACTCGACGCCAACCTCCTTCCCCGGCACCCAGGACCGGCACTGCGGCGAGTTGCGGGAGAGCCGCTGTCGATCGAATTCGAGGTCTGCCCGTATCAACTCAAGGACCGTGACGCTCTCCCGAGCCAGCCAGGAAGCGTCCCAGAGTGCGACCGAGGTGAATCGCCCGTCTAGAGCAGGCAGGTAGACCCTGGTGACAGCTCGGTCGGCAAACTTCAAGGAGGCGTCCAGGCGGGCAACTGCACCACGAGCGAAGACCACAGGAGCGGTGACTACGAGGACTCCTCGCTCGACTGGATTCTTGCCTGACAGCCATGGCGCATCTTCGAGCCGACCGGACAGCCGGCCATTTCTACCCGTCAGTAGAACCTGGCGCACCTGTGGAGCAACGGTCTGGACAACCGCCCGCGCCTGCGCCTCTGACATTGACTCGACATCGACGAGCGCAATCACGTCGAAACGCATCAGGCCTCCCTGGGTACGAGCCATTGCTAGAGCGGAGCCTATGCTAAGAGAGTGGACCTGAAGAGTGAGAACCCTGTCGGGAAGGTCCCCCCGTCTGATAGCTACCGGCTAGCGGAGCTACGACTCGGACAAAGCTGGCGAATCGGCCGCTCCAGCGGCCCATGGGATGGGTCCTTGACGAAGGCTGTCAGCCACCTAGATCGTGCGCACGCGCTGGGAGTTTCGGGCAAAGCCCCCAAGATCGCGGCCACCCAGGTCGCGGACTTCCTACATCGCGCCATCCTGCGCGGGACATACGTCTTCGGCCTCGAGGATGACGCTGTTCGCGAGAAGCTGCCTCCCGGCGTCCGAAGCCAGATTCCAGCAGGTCCGATCAGCGGTTCACCAGGAGAGCTCGCCTGGGACGTCCGGGATGTCGAACAACGGCGAGCAGCCATGCTGACACTTGAACCGTCCCTGCCGCCGATCAGTGCCGTCCTTGTGAGCCGACGGCCAGAGATCGTCACGGCGCAAGTTGCACGCTTGGCCCGACTCGACTATGACCAACTAGAGATCGTCGTCGGACTTCATGGTGGGGACATCCCACCTGGACTCAACGAAGCTGCGTCCGGGCGTCCGATCCGCGTGGTCCAGATCAGCCGCGACGTAGTCTTCGGAGAAGCGCTCAACGTCGCGTACCGAAGGGCATCAGGCACCCTTCTCACAAAGGTGGATGATGACGATCACTTTGGTCCGCAACACCTCACGGACTTGGCACTCGCCCACATGTACTCGAACGCAACCGTTGTTGGAAAGCGAACGACCGTCGTGCACCTGGAGGCACTCGACACCACCGTGCGGAGGGTGTACGGGACTCGCGAGGCATTCACCCATCGCGTCGCTGGCAGCACGATCACGTTGGCTGCCAGCGATTTCCGGAGCCTGGGTGGTTGGAGCCATGTGCCACGGGCCGTTGACACAGCGCTACTCGAAAACACGGCCCGTCAAGGCGGGTCCATCTACCAACCACACGACATCGGGTACATCTACGTGCGAGGACGGGACGCTGCCGCCCACACCTGGAACACCGATGTGGCGCACTTCCTCCGCCACGCCCGAGAACAGTGGATCGGTCTGCTCAGCCACCCTGCCTTCGGTACGTCCCCAACACCCTGAACTCAGTTGACCTGGCTCCTGGTAAGTGACGACCGTCTCGGTCTACCTGGCCGCTGAGGCACGTATGCTGTGCCAGAGTTAAAATCAATCGCCTCGTGAGGGAGCCGTTCGTGTCAGCAGATGTCGTCGTCCTCGGGCTGGGCTATGTCGGACTACCCCTGGCTCAGGAAGCAGCGCGTCAAGGTCTTCGAGTGGTCGGTCTCGACATCAGCGCGCCGGTGGTGGAACAGCTGAATGCGGGCCGGTCCCACATCGATGACCTGAGCGACGCAGACATCGCGGAGATGCTCGCCGCCGGATTCCAGGCGACCACAGACGAGTCGGTCATCGACGACTCCACCGCCGTGGTGGTCTGCGTTCCCACCCCGCTCGCCCAGGACGGCGCTCCCGACCTCGGCGCCGTGACGGGTGCCGTCAGCACCATTGCGCGTCATGTACACCCGGGCCTGCTCGTTGTGCTGGAGTCCACCACATGGCCGGGAACTACCGAGGAGATCGTCCAGCCGGTGCTAGAGGGAGGCGGCCTCGAGGTTGGGGTAGATATCCACCTGGCTTTCTCCCCGGAGCGGATCGATCCCGGCAACGCTGTCTACGGCATCAAGAACACCCCGAAGGTTGTCGGCGGCGTCACTCCAGCCTGCACCGAGAAGGCGGCGGCCTTCTATTCGCGCTTCATCGACACAGTGGTCCCCGCGAAGGGAACGCGTGAAGCAGAGACGTCGAAGCTGCTCGAGAATACGTTCCGGCACATCAACATCGCGTTGGTGAACGAGATGGCACGGTTCTGCCACGAACTCGGGATCGACTTGTGGAACGTGATCGACCTCGCGAAGACGAAGCCGTTCGGGTTCCAGGCGTTCTACCCGGGGCCGGGCGTCGGTGGGCACTGCATCCCGATCGATCCGAACTACCTCAGCTACACCGTGCGGACCCGCCTGGGCTACCCGTTCCGGTTCGTCGAACTCGCCCAGGAAGTGAACTCTGGGATGCCGGCGTATGTCACCCGGCGGGCGCAGGACCTGCTCAACGAGGATGCCAAGGCGCTGCGCGGCGCAAACGTTCTACTGCTCGGTGTTACCTACAAGCCGAATATCGCGGACCAACGTGAGTCACCGGCTGTACCGCTTGCCGAACACCTTCTCACCGGCGGTGCGAACGTAACATTCCACGACCCGAACGTCACCACCTGGCATCTCGGTCACGACCCGGCCACCAGCCGTTCCTTGGAGCGAGTACCGGACTTGGACGAAGCAGTCCGTTCAGCTGACCTGGTGATCCTGGTGCAGAACCACTCCAGCTACGACTTGGACTCGCTCACCTCAGCCGCTCACCGGTTCTTTGACACCCGGGGTGTCACGACCCAGCCGGAGGTGCACCGGCTGTGAGCCGGCGCACGCCCGCGGAGGACACGCCACGCTCGGAGTTGGCCGTGCTGGCCACCGAGCACGGTCTGCGTCAGGTTGGCGGCCGGCCCTCGTTGAGGGCCTACATCCGCCAGTTGTGGGTCCGTCGCGCATTCCTGTGGACGATGGCGAGCTCGCGCTCGTACGGGAAGAACCAGAACAACTACCTCGGCCAGGTATGGGCAGTTCTCAGCCCGCTCACACTCGCGGCCGTTTACTACCTGGTCTTCGGCGTATTGCTAGAGCGCGTCCGAGACGGTGTGGACAACTACGTGGGCTTCCTCACAGTCGGCGTGTTCATCTTCTCGGCAATGGCCAGCACGATCACTTCCGGTTCGACTGCTATCACGAGCAACATGAACCTGGTGCGAGCGCTCCACTTCCCGAGGGCTATCCTCCCCATTTCTGTGGCCCTCGCCGAAGCGATGTCATTAGTGCCGACAATCGCCGTGATGCTGGTCATCGTGCTGGCCACCGAACAGGTTGTCAGCTGGTCCTGGCTCCTGCTTCCTGTTGCCGTGGTGCTCTTTTTCTTATTCAGCGCAGGCGTCGCGATGATCGCCGCTCGCTTGGTGGTTGGCGCACGGGATCTGCGCAATCTGATACCGATGGCAATCCGGCTCCTACGTTACGTCTCAGGTGTGTTCTTCCTGATCAGTTCACTGGACGCGCCGCGTGCGGTGGCAGCGATCATGGAGTATCAACCCGTCGCGCTCTACCTCACGCTCGTGCGTTCGAGCGTGCTGAGCGAGTTCAGCCCACGGCTCGACCAGTGGTTGATGGGGGCCGGGTGGGCGATCGCGACGGCTGTGATCGGCTTCATCGTTTTCTGGCAGGCGGAGGATCGCTATGGCCGCGACTGACGACCGTGAGTTCGATGAGATCGACCACGAGGCCGACGACCTCGACGCCGAGACCTCACCAGCGCCTGCACCCACCCAACCTCGCTCGGCGGTGTCCGGCGCTCCGGCGGTGATCGCCGACGACGTGCACGTCAAGTACCGCGTGTTCGGCGGACGGCAGAGCACGGCTGGTGAGATGGGACGCATACGCCGCCTGCTGAACAGGTCTCGAGCGCACGTAGGAGCCGTCACAGAAGTGCACGCCGTACGCGGCGTCTCGTTCACGGCCAATCACGGCGAATCCGTGGGACTGATCGGGATGAACGGTGCCGGGAAGAGCACGCTATTGCGGGCAGTAGCCGGATTGATGCCCACCAGTGATGGCCAGGTTTTCGTCGATGGCACCACGGCCCTGCTCGGTGTCAACGCCGCGCTGGTTCCGGCGCTCACCGGCGCACGGAACGTCATGATCGGTGGTCTTGCTCTCGGGCTGACGCCCGAGCAGGTGCGCGAACGGTTCGACGACATCGTCGAGTTCGCTGGGATCGGCGATTTCATCAACCTGCCCATGAAGGCCTACAGCTCCGGCATGGCTGCACGGTTGCGATTCGCGATATCCACGGCCGCGATTCCGGACATCTTGATGATCGACGAAGCACTCGCCACCGGAGACGCCGCATTCCGGAACCGGAGTCGCGCGAAGATCGAGGAGATCCGTGAGCACGCGGGCACGGTGTTCTTGGTCAGCCATTCGACGCAGTCCATTGAGCGAATGTGCGATCGAGCCATCTGGCTGGATCAGGGCCGCATGCTCGAAGACGGCTCCGCGCGCGAGGTGGTGGCCGAATATCGGAAGGCCCTGAAGAAGAAAGCGTGAAATGAGCACATCAGCCGCGTTCGAAGGGGGCTCTGTGCGCGTTCTAGTAGTGACGATCGTGCATGATCCCGAGGACGCTCGGATCCGGCACCGTCAGATCCCTGCCCTTCTCGCGGCGGGGCTGCAGGTGACGTACGCGGCGCCGTTTCAGGCGTTCGGGCGGCTCCCTCCTTCAGAGGTGCACGGAATCGACCTGCCTCGTGCGCACGGACGGGCGCGGCTGGGAGCGATAAGGCGGGCACGTCAGATCATCCGCCGTGCTGGGGCGCGTGCCGACATCGTGCTCATCCACGACCCTGACTTGCTGCTCGCGGTTGCGGGGCTCGGGCGCCGAATCGGAAGAGTCGTGTGGGACGTGCACGAGGATACGGCTGCCGCGCTCACTATGCGCCCATGGGTACCGGGGGTGCTGCGCCGCCCTCTACAAGCCGTCGTACGCCTTATGGAAACGATGGCTGAGCATCGCTACACGCTGCTGCTGGCCGAGTACAGTTACGCCGACCGTTTCCGCCGCGAACACCCCGTGGTCCCGAACTCGAACTGGGTGCCGTCCGAGCCATCACCCTCATCCACAGATGCGAAGCGTGTGGTTTACCTGGGCAGTATCACCGCTGCCCGCGGCGGGACGGACATGATCGCCCTCGCTCGCGCAGTGCCGGAGTTGGAGTTCGTTCTGATTGGTCCAGGCGATGCTGCGATGAGACCCCAGCTGGAAGCCGCGCACGCGGCTGGAGAAGTGAACTGGCTGGGCTTCGTGCCGAACGATGAGGCCGTGAAGCTGCTCGATGGCGCCCTCGCAGGTCTCGCGCTCCTGCACGAGAAACCGAATTACTCTCGGTCGTTGCCCACCAAAATCGCCGAGTACCTCGCCCACGGCGTGCCCGTGGTGACCACCCCGAACGAGAGTTCCGTGCAGTTGATCGAGGCTTCCGGCGGCGGCATCGTCGTGCCTTTCAGCGACGTGCCGGCAGTTGCTGCTGCGCTTCGCGAGCTTGCCGGGAACAGCAACCGACGCGAAGCCATGGCAGTCTCCGGCTACCGATACGTCGAAGCAGAAGTGAACTGGCACCGTGACGGTGTCCGATTCGCCGAGACAATCGCCGGGCTCGCTCGATGAATCGCTCGAATTACTTGCCGCCCCATCAGTTCAGCATGACTGCCTCGTGCTCCAGGAGGAGCGGCACACCCGAACGCACGGGATAGGCGATAGGTCGATCGGGGTTCGCAGAGACCAAGGCGGGGCCGCCGTCGGGCATCGTGCCCGGGCGTAGTGCTGCCCCGGTGACGGGACATCTGAGTATCGCCAACAGGTTCATCTCAATCGCAGGCTCACTCACACCGGAGTCAGTCACTGTCGGTCCCCTCCTCGTCATCCTGCCCTTCCCTTAATACGGCGAGTACGCCGTCGGTGATCTTGGCGAGGATGTCCTCGTCATGCGCCTCCACGTTCAGCCGCAGCAGCGGTTCGGTGTTTGATGAGCGCAGGTTGAACCACCACCGCGGGGCGGCGTCCCAGTGGCTGAAGGTAACGCCGTCGAACTCCTCCACCTGAACCACCCCGGAGGCAATGTCCTCGGCGAAGGCATCCCGAACCCTGGCAATCGCTTCGTCAGGATCGCTCACCCGGGAATTGATCTCCCCGGAGCCGTAGTAGGGCGTGTATATCTCTGACAACTCAGAGAGCGAGGACGAACTTGTGCCGAGCGCGTGTAGCACGTGCAATGCGGCGAGCATGCCGGTGTCGGCGAACCAGAAGTCGCGGAAGTAGTAATGGGCGGAGTGCTCGCCACCGAAAACCGCATTCTCTTCAGCCATCTGGGCCTTGATGAAGGAGTGCCCCACCCGGGTGCATACGGCGCGACCCCCAGCTGCCTCGACAAGCTCGGGTACCGCGCGGGAGGTGATCAGATTGTGGATCACGGTGCCCGTACGGCCCGCTGCGCTCTCCTTTTCCAGCTCGCGTAGACCAACAAGCGCGGTCACGGCCGACGGGCTCACCGCAACGCCCCGCTCGTCGATCACGAAGCACCGATCCGCGTCGCCGTCGAAGGCTAGGCCGATGTCAGCTTCCTCAGCGATCACCGCTGTCTGCAGATCGATCAGGTTCGCAGGGTCGAGGGGGTTGGCCTCGTGGTTGGGAAACGTACCGTCCAGTTCGAAGTACATCGGGACGAGTTCCAGGCCGACATCGGGCAGCCCCGCCTCGCTACCGAGGACAGCGCCCGCGGTCAACCCCGCCATCCCGTTGCCAGCGTCGACGACGACCTTCAAAGGACGGATCCCGTCCAGCCCGACGAGTTCACGCAGGTGCGCGGCGTAGGCACCAAGCAGGTCAGCCTCGGTGACGTTTCCCTGACGTTCGGCCGCGGGGATGCCCTCATCGAGGTACTGCTGGGCCAGGTGATGTACATCCTCCAGACCGGCGCCACGCCCGACCGGGCGTGCCCCGGCGTGGCACATCTTGATGCCGTTGTATTCAGCCGGGTTGTGGCTCGCGGTGAACATCGCCCCGGGTACCCCGTGGGATCCCGATGCGTAGTACAGCCCATCGGTAGAACACAGGCCGATGTTGAGCACGTCCACCCCTCGCCAGGCGGCGCCGTCGGCAAACGCGGCGGTCAGCGACGGGGAGGACGGGCGCATATCGTGACCCACCACGACGCTGGCTGCACCGGCAGGAACTGCAGCTACGTCAGCGAACGCGGCACCAAGCGCGCGAGCAGCATCCTCGTCGAGCTGGGCGGGGACGACACCGCGGACGTCATAGGCCATGACGATGGCGTTCAGATCTGGCACCCGACCAGCGTAGCTGGTGGCTACTCCTCCTCGCCGCGGATCACCCGCAGGTGACCGCGGCGTCCAGCCTCAGGCGCGTACCGCGACTGCGTCACAGGGGCCGGAACAACAGGGCCGCGTGCGGCCGGGACCGACGGCGCAGGCGTGGCACGCGACGCTTCGCGGACCGCATCGGCGAGGGCCAGGAGATCATCCGAACTCGGCGGAGCCGGTTCGAACTCGCTGGCCAGTCGCACCACATCCCAGCCACGGGGCACCGTGAGGCGGTCGGCGTGCTGCGCGCACAGATCGTAGGTGTGCGGCTCGGCGTGCGTGGCGAGCGGCCCGAGAACCGCAGTGGAGTCCGAGTACACATAGGTGAGTGTGGCCACGGCAGGGGCCGTGCACGCAGAACGGGTGCACCCTCGAGTCGGTCTCACATCAACCACGCTACCCTGGCGCCGCCGCCTTGCGATACGGGCCACGCCGGGGCACGGAGCGTCGTCGTCTGGCAGGCTGAGCCCATGTCTGAGGGCTTTCGTCCATTGGTACCGCATGGCTCCGCCTACGCCAGCCCCCCACGCCGGCGGGACCGGCACGGCCGCGGTGTGCGCGGGCCGCTGATGCCGCCGGCACTGCCCGGGTGGCGCACCCGGGCAGAGCGATTCGATGATGCCGTGATCTCCACGCTGGAGCACCTGGAACGCCACCTGGGGCCGGAGCTCAAGGACGTGGAGGTGGCCGTGGAAGAGGTGCCGCCGAGCGATCCCGCACCGTGGGAAACCGGTGCCGTGCCACTCGGGCGCTACTTCGCCAGCGATCCGGCGGCCGGGCTCCCGCACCGAATCGTGGTGTACCGCCGGCCAGTGATCGCCCGCAGCGAGGATGAATCAGACGTGGGCGCACTCGTGCGGGACGTGCTGGTCGAGCAGATCGCGCACATGCTCGGTCGCGATCCCGGTGATGTGGACCCGACCTACCGCGACTGACTCCCCAACCGACCCTAGTTCGACCCGACCCGCACGGCGATGCTCTGATCGGAATGTGCATCCTCGGTCATCGGCAGCATGCTCACCAGCGGTCCGTTGGCTGACGTGGCGCCGAGGGCCGCGCTGGCGAGCACCTGGTCTCCGGTGACCTCCACGGCCACCACGCCATCAAGTTCGAGTTCGTCCTCGAGTCGCACTGTGGCGCCAGCGGCCACCGGCACCTCGATCGGCTCTGCGTCGGACCCGTCGGCCCGCACCGGGAGGACGGTCACGGTCTGGTCGCTCTCGATCGTGGACGTCACGCTCAGGCTGGCGCGTTCCACCAGAGAGCCCAGCCCGGCAAGAGAGATCAGACCGTGGTCGGTGGCTGCTGCGGCGGGCAGCCACGCGCGATCGACCACCGGCTGATCGGGGTCCAGTTCAGTCGGTTCCCCTTGGCGGGAGATCATCGCGGCACCGGTGACGGGCTGGTCGCTCGTCACCAGCAGGGAGGCAGCCGGGCCGTCGATTCCGTCCAGTGCCACATCGGCGACCGTGCCGGGCTCGATCACCAGGTCCTGTGCACCGGACAGGCCTTCGGTGCCGTCGGCCCCAAGCACCTCCACGGCCACCGCCGCCGGCTCCTGCCCTGGATTGACGAGCCTGAGCACGGCGGTACCCGAGTCGGCAGAGATCGGGATCGGCCCCACCAGCAGATCGGTGGCGGGGTCTACGGCCGCGGTGACGATGTCGCTGCCCTGAGGAACTAGGCCGGCGAGCACCGTCTCCTGCACTGATGCAGTGATTCGGCCGCCCTCCGCGCGCACCTGGACGGCGATCCGCGGCTCCAGAGTGATCGACTCCAGCAACACCGTCGATGCCGCACCGGGTGGGATCGCCACCACCACGTCATCCTCCCCCGGACCGGTGGCCCCCCACGTGTGAACCGTCGCGGTGACCGGCGTGTTTCCGGGGTTGGCCAGGGTCAGCCGCGCACTCGATCCCAACTCCGTCTGCCCGCCTACCAGCCACGCCGAGGAGGTGGGACGCTGGCAGGTGCCTGCGGTCAACCCGCGCAAGTCGCCGCCATCAGTTCGTGCCACCGAGGCTCCCGCGGCGAGCGCGGTCTGTTCCATCGAGGGGTCGGCCACCACCACGGTGGGCTGCGGCTCGGCTTCGTCAACCAGTCGGAGCGTTCCGGTGGTGGCCACCTCAATGCCGTCACCGCCGAGCGGCCCGGCCGTCACCGGATCCGCCTCGGCACTCCCCCGCCCCGGCACCACCACCGAGGTCCTCAGTTCGGTCTGATCCGTGTTGGCAAACTCGTCGTCGTAGTCGAGATCGCCGCCATCTCCGGTGGGCAGCACCGGCGCAGGCGGGCAGACCAGCGTCAGCGGGGCCGCACCCACGTCCACGTGATTTGGCACAACCGGGGTGGGCGGCTCTGGCTCGATGATGGTGGCGGCCACCGTGGCACCTGCGGCCAGCGCCAGGACGAAGACGCCAGTGACGGCGCGCCCGAGGCCGGAGATCAGGCGCCGGTACCACGGCTGAGGGGCGGTCATCCGATGCTCTCCCCGCGTCGCTTTCGAGTTGGCAATGCCAGGAGGATGGTGAGCCCCAGCACTACCACGGCGGCAACCCGCCATGGCGCCACCCAGGCCGGCTGATAGCGGATCTCCAACTCCCCCCGGGCACCATCCGGGATGGTGAACGCCTGCTGCCAGCCGGAATCTGCCGCCCGCAGCGCAGTTCCACCGAGCCATGCGCGCCAGGAGGGATCGGCGCGTTCGGCAAGCACCAGCGTGCGATCGGTGCCGTCAGGGGTGACGGGACCACCAAGATATGCCGGACTGGTCGGCACGTTCTCAACGAGATTGCCCTCGCCGTCGTACACCTGGGCTCGGGCGATCGCGGCATCGGTGGCCCCTTCAGCCACGCTCACCCGCCAGATCACGCCGGAGTCGTTCTCGGTGACCCGATCGAGCCCGAGCACGGCGTCAAGCACCGGGATCAACCGTGCCCGAGCGGACTCATCCACCGGCGCGCGCGTAGCATCCGCCGTCTCTGGCACCACCACCACGGCGATCGCGTGATCTGCGAGCACGGCAGCCGCATCGCTCGCGGTCCCGTTCGCGAGCTCAGCCACCATCGTGGCCAGGTCAACGGTGGCGGCGTCTGTTGCGGTGTCCATCGCGGCCTCGCTCGAGTCCATCCACCTGGTCACATCGGCCACCGTCGAGGACTCAGTGAGCTGGGGGCCGTTCCCTCGCCAGATCTGCGCGTCCAACCCGTCGGGTGTGGGGGTCAGCGCCAACACTCGTGCCTGCTGAGCCGATCCTTGCAGCTCACGTCCGAGTGCGGGCACCGGCTCGGCGCCGCGGTTACCAATCAGCGCCACCTCGGAATCGATCTCGCCGGAGCGCTCAGCGAGCACCCGGGCGCCGTGCGTGGTGCCGGTGGCGAGCAGAGCGAGGGCAACCGCCACTGTGCCCAGGGCGGCACTGAGTTGCCGCCAGCCGAAGCTCGTCCCGCTGAGGCTCCCACGCAGGCCGTCAGCGCCGCACAGGGCGGCGATCAGCAGCCCCGCCAGCACCAGCGAGGTCCCGGGCCCGGCCCACCCATGCACGGCCACCAGAGCGCCGTCTGCGTCACGCCCGAGGCCCACCACGGTACGGCGGGACACTTCAGCGGTGACCATCCCGATGGTCACCACGAGCCAGCCGATCCGAACCGAGCGCGCACGTCCGGCGCCACGCAACAGGGCCAACGTGGCAACGGCGAGCAGCACGGCCATGGCCGCAAGGGGCAACTCGTTGCTCACCGATGCCAGAAAGGGGGCCGGAGCGGGGTGCTGCGGCCACCCGAGCAACCGCAGCCACCCCGGGCCGGAGTCCACCTCCAGACCAGTCCCCGGATCCGCCAGAAGCACACGCCAGCCCTCAGTGGTGCCTGCGGCGTGTAGCACGAGTGGCAGCAGCAGAACCAGTGCGGGCACGAGCACCAACAGCAGGCGCGCCCGGCCGGTGGGAAGGCGACGCCGGCGGCCCACGGTGAGAGCGAGCATCCCGACGACGACGATACCGGCCGGCAGCAGCACAGGCGCGCCGGCCACGGCCACCGCGAACGCCAGCCCGGCGGCCGCCGCAGCGCCGAGAGAGCCGGCACGGGAGACCTTCGAGATCATTGTTGCCTGCGGCTCTTGGGGTTCCGGAGCCGCCGGCCGTTTCCGGGGTTCGGGAGCCGGAAGTTCATCCGCATCGGCGTCGGCCGATCCCACCTCAGCCAACGCCGCCAACCGGGCTCGCTTGGCCTCCCTCGCGGAGACGTCGGCCGCGGCGGTCCGGCGCGGCACGCGCTGCGCACCGACCATCCCGGAAACCACCACATCGCGGCGATCCAGGCCGAGCGAACGAACGACCCCCAGGATCACCAGCGGCAGTGCCACATGCGCGAGGATTGCGCCCAAGCGCCCGGCGCCGAGGCCAAGGAGCAACGCCGGGCCCAGGGCCCAGGTCAACGCCGCCCAGGCTCGCAGCATCACCGAACGAGTGGCTGCGCCGGCCGCGAACCACGCCCCCAGGGCCGCCGCCGGAATCGCCAGTGCCAGCAGCACCGCGATCGTCACCTGCAGCGTCACTCCCCACGCACCTCCGGTGAGCAGGGAGAACACCGAGAGCACAAGCAGCAGGGGATCGGCCGGGCCGCTGAAGCCGTCTCCGGTGGCGATCCACGCCGACGTGGCGGCGTGCCAGACCCCACGGAAGTCCACGTCCGCGGGCACGAGAGCGCCCCCGATGAGAGCGCCGCTGCTGAGCGAGGGCACCACGCTGACCGCCGCGAGCACGGCGGCCAGCACCAGGACGCAGGCAGCTGCGATCCGGCGGCGCCGTGCCAAGGCGGCTCGTTCGGCGATCTCCAGTTCGCTCGGCGCTCGGGCCGCCCGGCGGGCCGCTGCGACTTGCATGCGGCGATCGCGCCGATGCCGCCACACGTCGCGCCAGCTTGCCTGCAGCGGGTGCAGCCGCCGCACCGGCAACCGCCGCGTTCGGCGAGCCCGGCGACGAGCGCGCAGCAGCGCACCGGGGCGAGCGAGCACGGCCAGCGGTGCGATGATCTCCGCACCGGTGAGTGTGAGTTCTTTCGTGCTGACCCGCCACAACGCGCGGACCACACCCGTCAGGACCGCGGCGATCGCGAGTACAGGCACCAGCAGCATCGGGGCGTCGGCAATCCGCAGATGCAGTGCCGCCTTGCGGCGCGCCAGGAAGGAACGGCGCGGATCGGGGCGGGCGCCAGCCGATTCGCGCACGCCACGATAGGAGGCTCGCGCATGCCGCACCACAGCCTTCGGGGCGACCACCACGCGGTGTCCGGCGAGCCGGGCCCGCTGACACAGGTCGCGCCCATCCTCGAACGGCCCCAGCGCTGGGTCCGGGCCGTTCAGCGAACGCCACACGGCGGCGTCGATCAGCATCCCCGCGGTGCCCACTGCCAGAACGTCCTCGCGGCCGTCATGTTGGCCCTGGTCGATCTCCTTGTCTTCGATACCGGTGAACCGCAGTCCGCCGCGGGTGGCCCGCACCCCCACCGAGATCAGCAGGTCTGGCTGATTCCAGTCCACCTGCTTGCAGCCGACCACGGAGATCGCATTCGAGGCCTCAACTGCCGCGAGCAGCTCGGTGAGGGCTGCCGGGCGCGGCGCGGAGTCGTCGTGCAGCAACCACAGCCAGGCCCGCCCCTCGTCCCGGGCGTCGGGCTTCTCCGCGTCCGCGGCGGCTATTGCCCGGCGGACGGCGTCTCCGAACGTCGCGGACTCCGCCAAGGGCACCACCCGGACTCGGCGGCGGTCCAGTCCAGCCTCATCCACGAGGGATTCCCACTGGTGGGCGTGGCGGGTGCTCCCGATCCCGGCGATCACGATCTCGTCCGGCGGCGCGCTTTGCTCGGCCAGTGCAGCCAGCGTGTGCGGGAGGTAGCGGGAGCCCACGGCGCCGACGACGACGGCGCGCACGCGGGTCTCGCTGGTGGTCATGAAGTCATAGTCGCAAACGGGTGCGCTCAGATGGCGCGGCGCTTGAGCTTGCGCCGCTCACGCTCCGAGAGCCCGCCCCAGATACCGAACCGCTCATCGTGCGCGAGTGCGTACTCGAGGCACTCGGAGCGGACGTCGCACGAGATGCAGACCCGCTTCGCTTCGCGCGTGGAGCCTCCCTTTTCCGGGAAGAAGGCCTCGGGATCGGTCTGGGCGCACAGGGCACGCTCCTGCCAGGAGAGTGCGGCGTCATCCTCGACGACCTCGCCAAAGCTCCAAGGGCGTTCCGGACGCGGCTCGGGCTGCGGCACACCGGAGGTGAGCGGCCCCTCGCCTAGGATGTTCCACACAATTACCCCAATCGTCCGTACTTCCTGCGAGCGACGGTGCTCGCTCCCACTGCTTGATCTAAATTACACGCGTGTTATCCCGCGAAAGTCAAGCCCGAAGGTGATATGGGGCGAGATTCGCGGAAGGCGCGTATCCTGCCGCGGTGCCCCATCTCGCTCCCCTCCTCGACCGCTGGGCCCATGAGCCCGGACAGCCCCGGCTCACCTGGTACGGCCCCGAGGCCGAGCGGGTCGAACTCACCGGCCGTGTCCTGGGCACCTGGGTGGCCAAGGCCGCGAACCTGTTGGCCGATGAGGCCGATGTCCACACCGGCACCACCGTGCGACTGGACCTACCGGCGCACTGGAGGGCCGCCGTCTGGGCCCTGGCCAGCTGGGCGTGCGGCGCCTCCCTCACCCTCGACGAGCAGCCCGAGGCCGATATACTGGTGACATCCCGGATCGCCTCGCCCAGCGAGGCCGAGGTGGTGATCATGATCGCCCTCCCGGCTCTGGCCATGACCACCGACGACGTGCCGCCCGGTGTGGTCGACGGTGCTTCCGAGGCAATGAGTCACCCGGATCTGCTTATCCAACCGGTCCCCTCCCCCGGAGCGAGATTGGCGTCTGGCGGCATGGTCCACGATCTGCTTGAGGAGTCCATTGCCGAGGCCCCCGCAGAGCGCACGCTCCTCCGGGTGGCCAGGCCCGGTGCATCGAACCCCGCCGAGGTGGCGCAGATGCTCCGGGCCATGGTCCGAACCTGGTCGAGCGGTGGGTCCATCGTCCTACTCGCCGATCCTGATGCGGATGTCGACCGCATCGCCGCGCAGGAGTCGGCTCAGCCCATCGGCTGAGTACCTCGCGTGGTCAGGGCACGCCGGCCTGCACCAGCCGGCCCGCTCCGGAGAGCGCCACTGGCGACTCTCCCGCCCCGAGGAAGAGGCTCTCTCCCTGGCGGAGGATCCGTTCGGCGCCGTCTGCGCTCACCGTGATCGCGCCGGACAGTCCAAGCAAGATCCGCGGACCCCGCCCGCGCAGCCACTCACCTGCACCACCCGTGAGCGTGGCCACGGAGAGCTCGAAGTCGTCCACCGGGGCGTAGAACACCTCGGTGCACCCCACCGTCTCGGGTGCGATCCGGATCGGTGGCGCTGCCACGCACTCCACGGTATGCAGCAACTCAGTCACGTCCACGTGCTTCGCTGTCAGGCCCGCCCGGAGCACATTGTCGGAATTGGCCATCAGCTCCACGGCGAAGCCGCTCAGATAGGCGTGGACGCACCCTGGTGGCACGAACATCGCCTCCCCTGGTTGCAGGGTGACCGGGTTGAGCAGCAAGGCCGCGACCACACCGGGGTCACCGGGGTGTTCCTGCGCAAGGAGTCCAACGAGTGCGTCCGCTCGTGGGGAGGGTGAAACCCCTGCCTCGAGACGAACCCGGCACGCGCGGGCCACCCCCGCTACGTCCTGCCCACCGGCACTGCCGAGTAGCCGGGCAAACGTCGAGCGGACCCCTTCGGCACTCAGATCATCGCGCAGGATCTCTGCGAGTTCTCGTGCGAGTGGGGCATCCAGCCCGTCGAGAAGTTCAGCGACCCGGCGCGGGGCCCGGAAACCGCAGACCGCCTCGAATGTGGTGAGCGCGTAGACCATCTCCGGCTTGTGGTTCGCGTCCGGATAATTGCGTTGTCCGAGAGCGGTGCCCAGGCGCTCTTCTTGGTGGTGCCCGGCGACAGCCTGGTCGAGGTTCGGGTGAACCTGAAGGGAGAGCGGGCGCACTGGGGCGATGAGTTTGAGGAGGTAGGGCAGGCGAGGGCCGAACCGGGTGAGGACGTCCCGGCCCAGTTCCCGCTCCGGATCGCTGACCAGGACTTCGGCGAGGTCAGGGCCATCAAGGGTGCTCGATGGTGCGCTGGGATGCGCACCGAACCACATCTCCGCCGTCGGGCGGCCGGAAGGGTCGGTGCCGAGGAACTCGGGGATCACGGTGTCTGAACCCCAGGGATAGTGCTGGGGCGTGGGGATGAGGATGCGCACGTCAGTGAGCGACCTCGGGCGGCGGGATGTGCACAACCGGTGCGGACGCCGCACCCTCATCCAGGTACCACCGCACCATCCGCTCGATACCCTCCGGCAGCGTGACCGGCGCCACGAAGCCGACCTCACGGATCCGCTCCGCGTCGAACGCCGTCTCCGATTCCGAGAGCTTGCGCACCCGCGCCGAGGTGACCGGCAGATCCTTGCCTGTGAGCCGGCCGAGCAGGTCGAACGGTTTGGCGGCAAGCAGCGCCGGGGCCAGCGGCAACCGGAAGCTGGGCTCGCGGCGGCCGAGCGCGCGATACACCTCCGAGAGCGTCTCCTGGGAGGTCTGGTCCGGCTTGTCCGCGTAGTTGTACACCTCCGGCTCCCCGGCCGGCACCCGAGAACCGGCGCTCCACAGGAAGCCGATTGCCTCCACCAGGTTGGTCACATAACACATGCTCTTCCGGTTCGTACCCGGGCCCACAGGGAGGAACCGGCGGGTATCGATCTGCCGGATCAGCTTGTACAGGTTCGCAAAGTTCCGCGGTCCGAACACCACGGCCGGGCGCACGATGAGCGCCCGCCGGGAGGTGCCCGGGGGCGCAGCCACTTCCCACTCGCGGTAGAGCGCCTCCGCGGCGAGCTTGGTGCGGCCGTAGTCATTCACCGGTTCGGGTGAGGTGGATTCGTCCGGTGGCTCCGCATGCTCGCCGTACACAGCAACCGAGGAGTAGAAGCACAGGTTGGTGATGCCGTGGTGCTCCATCGCAGCGCACACCGTGCGGGCGCCCCCCACGTTCACCGATTCGAAGGTGGCGGTGCCGATTCCGAAATCGTGGTGTGCGGCGGCGAGATTCAACACGGCGGTGCATCCAGCCATCGCCTCGGTGACGGCATCGAGATCGCGCACATCCCCGAGGATCGTCTCATGCCGGCCGCTCGGGTCCGGGTGCAGATCGAATCGCACCAGTTCGACGCCCAGAGCGTCGAACACTGGCTCCAGGTGGGAACCGACAAACCCTGAACTGCCGATCACCAGCACCCGTGCGCCCGGTCCGATCGTGTTGGCCACCCGCGTCTCCTCTGCTCACCCTCTGCTTGGCTACCCCGCCGCTCACGCTACCGTGGCCACAGCCCCACCCACCCCCCCCGTGCCCGAGACCATGAGGATCGATATTCCATGCCGCTGGTGTCTGTGATCATGCCGGTGCACAACGCTGCCACCACCGTGGCCGCAGCGATCCGGTCGGTGCAGCATCAAGGGCACCCGGACTGGGAGTTGCTGATCACCGATGATGGCTCCGCGGACGAGTCGTGGGAGGTGGTGCGCGCCCTCGCCGACGAGGATGAACGCATCAAGCCGCAGCACAGCGAGCTCGCAGGCGGTGCCGCGCAGGCCAGGAATGCGGCCATCGCACGCGCCCGCGGTTCCCAGGTGGCCTTTCTCGACGCTGACGACCAATGGCTACCCGAGAAGCTCGCCAAGCAGCTCGACTTCGCGCGCACCACCGGGGCGCCGCTGACGTTCACGGCGTACTACAAGGTGGCCGCCGACTACGCCGGGCAGGCCCGAGACTTCATGCCGACTGAACGTGTGATCCGTGCCCGCGAGCGCCTCGATTACCGCATGATGCTGCAGCAGAACCACATCGGGTGCCTGACCGCGATGTATGACGCCGATCAACTCGGGCTGCGGACCATGCCGGACCTGCGCAAGCGTCAGGACTACGGCCTATGGTTGTCGATCCTGCGGGACGGCGCGATCGCGCGCGGCCTCGACGAACCGCTCGCTCTCTACCGCGAACAGCACCCCGGATCGCTCTCCGGAACCAGTCGGTGGAGCCTCGTGAGGTACAACTGGTCCCTCTACCGCGAGGTCGAAAGGCTCTCCCTGCCGCGTTCGATCTGGGCGCTCGGGCAGGTGACGGTGCGCTCGACCCTGAAACGGACGATCTAACCGCGATCGATCACCCACGCTTCAGGCGCTGAACCGTTCGCTGCGTTCAACCACGCGAGGGCCGCCGTCACCAGGCGCCAACACTGGCCGCCCACCGATGACCACCTGCTCCACGCGTGCTCCGATCTCCAGCGGGTCCTCGGACCAGATCACAACGTCACCATCGCGGCCCACCTCAAGGGCACCCACGCGCTCATCCAGGCCGAGGATCGCCGCCGGGTTCACGGTGAGCGCCTCAAGCGCTACTTCTCGCGGCAGACCTTCCTTGACGGCGAGTGTGGCCTGGTGCACGAGGAAGTTGATCGGCACCACTGGGTGGTCGGTGGTGATGGCCACCCGCACACCGGCGGCAGCAAGGTGGGCAAGGTTGCTGATCGCGCGATCGCGCAGCTCCACCTTCGCCCGGGAGGTGAACATCGGCCCGAAGATCACCGGGATGTTCTTCTCCGCGAGCACGTCGGCGATCTTGTGCCCCTCGGTGCCGTGGTTCACCACGAGCCGGTACCCGAACTCCTCGGAGAGCCTGATGGCGGTGGCGATGTCATCGTGGCGGTGGCAGTGCTGGTCCCAGGCGAGTGTGCCGTCGAGCACATCGGCGAGCGTCTCGTGGGTGAGGTCGCGGGCGAACGGCTCGCCCTTGCTCGCCGCCTGCGCACGCGCCTCGGCGTAGTTGCGGGCAGCCACGAATGCCTCCCGGAGCACCGCTGCTACCCCCTGCCGGGTGGACGGGGTGACCTTCTTATCTCCGTAGAAGCGCTTCGGGTTCTCCCCCAACGCCGACTTCACCGACACATCGGCGGCGAGTAGCTGCTCGTCCACGGTGCGACCACCCCAGGTCTTGATCGCAACAGTGCGCCCACCGATCGGGTTCGCCGAACCCGGCTTGACCACCACCGACGTGATCCCGCCCGCGAGGGCGTCCCGGAAACCGACTTCCTCGATATCGATCGCATCGAGCGCACGGAACCGGGCGCCGTTCGGGTCGGTGGCCTCGTTGGTGTCGTTTCCGGACCAGCCCTCGCCGTCCTCGTGGATGCCGACGTGACCGTGTGATTCGACGAAACCGGGGAGCACCCACTTGCCGGTCGCATCGATCACCTGGGCATCACCGGCCACCGGGAGATCGGCGCCACCGACGGCGGTAATCACCCCATCGGTGACGATCACCGTGCCGTTCTCGATCGGTGGGGCACTGACGGGGACGACGTATCCGCCCGTGATGGCGAGGAGTCCAGAGGTGTGGGTCATCCCTCCAGTGTGCCAACCCCCACCGTCAGATGGCGCACGCCGGGCCACCGCGCGGCGGCGGTCACTCGGCGCCCGTCCACGAGTACCTCGATCCCTGGCAGGTCTGCGGGAGTCAACTCGGCGTACTCGGGGTGATCAGCCTGCACGATAGCCGCTGTGATGGGCTCACCGCGGTGATAGGGAGTGAACCCGTACGCGGCGAGTTCGTCGTCGGAGTACATCGGGTCGTGCACCAGTACCTCCGCACCGGCCTCCCGCAGGGCGGCCACCGTGGGGAACACCCCAGAGAAGGCCGTTTCCTTCACTCCTCCGCGGTAGGAGGCGCCGAGCACCACCACCCGGCGTCCCGTCAGGCCGCCCAGAGCACCGTCGAGGAGCCCGACGGTGTAGGAGGGCATCTGCATGTTCGCCTGCCGTGCGGCACGCACTACCGTGGCGTCCGGGTCGGTCCACAGGTACAGCCGCGGGTACACCGGGATGCAGTGGCCACCGACGGCGATGCCCGGGCGATGGATGTGAGAGTACGGCTGAGAGTTCGACGCCTCGATCACCTGGTGCACGTCGATCCCATTCGCGGCGGCGAAGGTTCCGAACTGGTTAGCCAGCGCGATGTTCACGTCCCGGTAGGTGGTCTCAGCAAGCTTGGCCATCTCGGCGGCTTCGGCGCTGCCGAGATCCCACACTCCGTTCGGGCGGTCCAGATCGGGGCGATCGTCGAACTCGAGCACCGCCTCGTAGAACGCGGTCGCCGCTGCCGCGCCCGCCGGGGAGAGCCCGCCGATGAGCTTCGGATAGCGGCGTAGGTCCGCGAACACTCGCCCAGTGAGCACCCGTTCCGGGGAGAAGACGAGATGGAAGTCCTCCCCTTCGGTCAAGCCGGAGATCTCCTCGATCATGGGCTTCCACCGCGCGCGTGTGGTCCCCACCGGCAACGTGGTCTCGTAGGAGACGAGCGTGCCAGGCGTCAGGTGCTCAGCCAGCGATCGGGTGGCCGAGTCCATCCATCCGAAATCCGGCTCCCAGGTCTCGTCGTTGACGAACAGCGGCACCACGATCACTACGGCGTCGCTACCAGGGACCGCGTCGGCGTAGTCGGTGGTCGCTCGGAGCCGGCCGGTGGGCACCAGTTCGGCGAGGCGTTCGGCCAGGTGTGCCTCGCCCGGGAACGGTTCAGTGCCGGCGTTGACGAGGTCCACTACTCGTGAGTCGATATCGATGCCAGCCACGCGGTGCCCAGCGTCGGCGAACTGAGTAGCCAGGGGGAGGCCGATCTTTCCAAGTCCGATCACCGAAACTCGCATCCGCGATCCATTCTCCATCATTCGTCCGTATTGGTTCGGCCAAGATCAGCACACGCGTCGAGCACGTCGTCGAAGAGCTGGAGGTCTGAGAATCCGTCAATTTCCAATGCGGTACGACTGTCATGACTAGATGCGACCCAGCGCGGTGCGCGTCCGAATGAAGTCACGCACTCGTCGGCAACGACGAGGTGGTCGACGATATCGTCCAGCGTTGTGGGAACCGACAGAACTCCCACCACTTCGTCGCAACGAACCTCGGCAGCCGGTCGATGAGCGCTCGCGAGGATGTTGGGATCAATTAGGACGACTAAGCCGACATCGAGCGGCTCGTTGTCAGCGACCATCTCCACTGTTCCAGCCGCGGCCATTCCCATGTACGACTCAAGCACGTCCGGGCGCCTGCTCCGGCCCAGGAGCGCGTTCTCCCGGTGAAGGAGTGCAGGCTCGGCGCCCTGACTCACCATTCTGTCTACAGCCGTCGCAATCGGCTGTTCAAAGCGTGGGTCACTCAGGTCAGCGACCACAAGTACCGGAATACGACGGGGTTCGAGCGTGCTCCGTGGTTGCTGGAACGTACGTGGGGCTGGAAACGCACGGTCGGTACCCGGATCGATGCGGAGCGGCGATCCCGCGGTGGCATGCCAGTACCGAAAGTTGTCCCGGTAGATCATGCGGTCGTGGGCAAGCCACTGGTAGCGGAAGTCCGCGCGGGAGAGCGTGCCAGCACGGAGCCGGGTGACCGCCAACGGCTCGTCAACATCGAGGACAGGACCGGCGGCCGCCTTGACCCGTTCGTAGTACTCGGAATCTGCACTCTTCCGGACCATGTCGAATCCGCCGATCGATTCCACGACCGTTCGCCGGATCATCAACGATGACGCGTTCCTGCGACGAGGCCGGTAGCCCAGCCACTGATGCGTGAGGTCGTCCTTGGCCCTGATGGCATCGCTGATCGAACCGGCTGCTCGACGATGCGTGCGGAGCTTCGCCACTTGTCGTTCGATACGCTCCGGGTGCGACCAGTCGTCAGCGTCTTGGAAGGTGATCAACTCACCACGGCTCACGGAGAGCCCTTGGTTGCGTGCTGCGTAGGTACCGCCATTGTGCTCGGCATGGTGGACCTCAACACGATCATCCATCTGACGGCAGCGGTCGAACATCTGCTCGTAACCCGGCCCCGAGGCGTCGTCGACCAAAACGATCTGGAGATTCTCGTACGACTGGGCAATGATTGAACGTACTGAGGTAATCAGGCCACTGTCCGGCCGATAGCAGGGCATCACCACGGTCACGAGTGGGCCATCACGTCTCGTCGATATGTCGGCCCCCAGGCCGTCAAACAGAGTGTCCTGGTCAGGTCTCACTGAGAGTCCTGCGCGACCTGCACTGAGGAACTCAGCGCCCAACTTCTCCTCCCAGGCTCGATGCGCGGAGGGGTCATCGTTACCGATCGGCCTGCCCACGTAGGGGTTCGCGCGGTCGATCTCGATATACCGTCGAACAACCGCGGGCAGTCTGCTGAGCTGGAACCGATCGAGAGTCTCAGGCATGCCCCGCAACATCGCCAGTTGTGCCAGGGTCTGCTGAGTTGGGCCGACCAATCGGGACTCGCCGCACTTGACGGCAATCTCAGTCAGCCCTGCAAGGGCTATCTCCTCGCGATCAGGGTCCGTCGCGCACACCTGCAAGAAGGCGAGAGTCGCTTTCACACGCGGCTCCAGCGTGCTCTCCGAGGGAAGGGTTCCCTCGTCCAATACGCGCTGGATGAAGGTAGCAGCGTCGAATCTCCCGTCCGTGGCCGCACCTGCCAACACATCCTGAAGGGCCAAGGACCCCGTCCGGATCCCAGCGTTGGCGAAGCCGAAAGCACCCTTCAGCACCTGCTCGGAACGGATGCCCTGTGCACGGATCGACGTGCTCCTGGCCAAGGCGATGCGCGACACTTCAGACGCCTCCGGTTATGGTTAACTGCTCACCGTCCGGACCAGTATCACCTGAGGGGGCAGACGTGGACTCCCGCACACTACCAGGAGCGACCCGCCCATGAGATCGCGCAAGTATCTACTCGCTCTCGCCGCCTTTGCGACGCCCGCACTCCTAACGATCATCAGCGCGATTGCCGGTCACCCATGGCTGCCAGAGGTCGGTCTCACCACCATCGGCGTCATGTTGGCTGCTGTGCTCTTGGACACGAACCGCCGAACTCGCACTCGATTCAATGGCAGCGCCAAGCGCCCGCCAGTTGAACGCCCAGTGCCGCAAGTTGCGGATTTGATGGGTACGATCCGCCTCCTGCAGGCACAATATGTGGGCCGCCTGGACCGATCGCAGGCTTCGCTTGAGGAGGCCACGGCGCTCCTCCACTCAGCTACCGAATCACTACGTGCCACGACAGAGTCAACCGATCAAGGCCGCCTTGATCGGCGCCCAGAAGACCAGTGACAGACAAGCAACCTGAGTGGCGCCTCAGTAACGCACGGGTGCACGAGGACCACACGCCGTTCGCCCGCCGCGATCCACGCAGTCTCGCTACCACCCTGCTCCGTACGAAATCTGTTGCAGGGCGGGAAATCCTCGCGCACCTCGCCACGTCGGGGCGTCTCACTGCCAAGGAACTCGCTGACCTCCCCACTTCAGCACTCGACCCTGCCGAGCTTGTCGCCGTTCTCGATCCCGAGTGGACATGCGACTTCGCGCGGGTACTGGCACTCCAATTGGGCGACGAGCGCGAGATCCGACAAGCTACCGACCTTTATCAATTCGTCACCCGGTCATGGGGTACGTCGGTGCTCGACAGGCACGCCGCCCTGCTTCTCCAGCTGTTGGCCATTCAAGGCGAGCGTGATGCTGCGCAGCGCCTACTTGACGACGACTCGGTGGACATCCCCGACCACATTCGCGCCTCAGTCCTCGCTGACCTGCTACATCCCGGTGACAGTGACCAGGACCCTGCTCTATGGCTCGGAGCCTTGAATGAAGCGCTCCACCTGTCGCCGAGCGAGTCGATTAGTTTGCGACCTGACGGACCAACACTGTTTGATCGAATCACATGCCCGCCGGAACAGGTCATAGACGGGCCAGCGCTGATCACTGTCATTACCAGCGCCTTCAACCCCGATGATGCACTACTCACCACGGTTCGCTCGGTGATTCAGCAGAGTTGGCAGAACTGGGAGATGTTGATCGTCGATGACGCGTCCCCACAGCGCGACGATAGCGTTCTCACACGCGCAGAGAATCTCGACCCGCGCGTGCGCGTCATCCGTAAAGCTGTGAACGGTGGAACCTACCGGGCACGAAACACTGCCTTGAGCCAGGCTCGTGGCACCTTCGCTGTGGTCGTAGATTCGGGAGACTGGGTCCATCCGACGTATCTGGAGGCCGGCGTTGGCCCCATGTTGCGTAGGTCCGGAGTTCTTGCCACGCGAGGCTGGGGTGTCCGGATCTCTGAGGAACTGAAGTTCGGGAGGCCGGGGTATGACGCGGTCGTCGCCTGTGCACCTTCGCTCATGTTCCGAATTCCAGACGTTCCCGCCCGAATTGGACTGTTCGACCCGGTCAGGAAGGCCGCCGATACTGAATACGCCTGGCGCATTGAAGCTGCGTTTGGCACGAAGATCCACACGCTCCCACGACGGGCGCTTACACTACTGCGAGCTGGCGATGACACCCTGTCTGCCTCTGACTTCTCAGCTGGTTGGCGTCATTCAAGTCGGCGCGCGTATCGAACAGCCTATTCGATGTGGCACCGAACAATCGAAGAACGCGGCGCAGACCCCTTCCTCGACCCGACGTCAGTCCGACCGTTCCCTGTCCCCCGCCGCTGGTCAACAGCGATAGCTGATCGCCTTACCGCCCCCCCTCACTTCGACGTGGTATTCGCAGGTGACTGGCGGCGGCATGGTGGCCCACAGAACTCGATGCTTGCGGAGATTGATGCCTGCCGCGGCGCTGGCATGAGAGTTGGCATTATGCATCTCGAGGCCATGAGATTCATGACGCGAAAGGACGATCCTCTCTGCGCACCGATTCGCGAACTCATCCAATCGGGCGAAGTCGAATGGATTCACATTGACGATCATGTCGATGTGGAAACCCTGATCCTGCGCTATCCTCCTATCCTCCAGTTTCCTCCGCACGTCTCCAACGCATTCACACCTAGACATCTCCTCATCGTCGCGAACCAAGCACCTGCAGAGCCAGACGGAAGTGATCAGCGGTACGTCCCTTCGACTGTGACCGAGCACTCAGTTGACCTCTTCGGGGTGCCCCCATTGTGGGTTCCGCAAGGGCCAACCGTTCGTCAGATGCTGCTGGAACACGATGCTCAACTGAACATCTCTGAATGGGACAGTCCAGGACTGATTGACCTCGACTCGTGGAACGTCAGGAGTAAGCGCGAATTTTCAGAACCTGTGGCCATCGGTCGGTACTCGCGGGATACCAGCATGAAGTTCCCGTCGACGGCGGATCGCATGCTCGAAGGGTACGGGTTTCCCGCCGAATTCTCGGTGAGAATGATGGGCGCAAAAAATACGGTTACCCGGATGATGAAGGAATCAGGCTATGAGATTCCCGAGAATTGGGAACTGCTCCGACATAAAGTAAAAGATGTCCAAGATTTCCTTCAGGATCTCGACTTTTTCGTGTATCTTGATAACGAGAATGCGAACGAGGCCTTCGGGCGTGTGATCCTCGAAGCGATCGCTAGTGGTGTTTTGACCGTTACATCCCCTAAACACAGGCGTACCTTCGGTGATGCAGCCGTCTACGCTGATCCAGATCAGGCGGTCGCTGTCGTGCAGAGCTTCGTCGACAACCCTGATCGATACGTGGAACACGTGAAGCGTGCTCAGCATCTAGTACGCGAGCGCTACTCGCCATCCTCCTTCGTCGATCGACTGCGAGATCTCGACACTCCTTGGATCCGTGAGTCCAGGGCGCCAACGCCCGATCTGGTCCGCTTCTCACTTCTCGCCACTCAGGGCCCCCTGGTCCGATTCGCGGTTGATGCACCAAGCGACGTGGCAGTCATGTGTACTACTGTCCGCACAATGGCCGACGGCAGACGAGCTCGTTACCTCCACACGGTATACCGCGGCGAATACAACTCGGCGGTGGTCGATGCGGCCGGAGCCGCGCTGGCTCAGTTAGAGGTCGGCGCCGATCTGGCCGTACCGCAAGCGGACGGCCCGGTACTTGGGTACGCGCTCGTCGACGGATGCCGAGTCGACGTGGCGTGGCGCGAGGGGCTGACTGCCACCACGCGCCGATCGGAAGGGGGCGTGTTGGCCGTGGATGTGGCGCTGTCGTATGGCCCGACTCGCTCGACATTCAACGCGTGCGTCCCATCCGATGACGCGATCTCGTCCAACCATTACTCGTGAGCTCCGTCCCGGCTAGCGGACGAGCGCAGGCGGCCGCATCTACGAAACATGTCGGTGGATTGCTACTGTTGCGGTCGGGCTTGGAAGACTGAGAGGTGACCTTCATGTCGACGCATCGGCGTATACAGGCTCTCGTAGCGGTGCTCGCTGTGGCGGGTGGCACCTCGATGGCGATTCTTGACGCACTCGGAGCAGCGGCGGCGGTGCTCACCGGAGGGGCGCTCCTAGTTCTGATGATCCAGCTCTGGCATCAAAATCGGGTCCTTGGCAGCAAGTTGGACGCTGTCCAGCATCGACTGGCAACCGGCATCGAAAAGCTGGTGGAAGCAGACCGTTCAACGCCGTATAGCAAGCTGGCGTCAGCCGCAGCGACCCTTCAGGTTGAGGTTGGTGCGCTGAGGACCAGCCTCAGTGAGATCGGCGACGAGCTTAGGGAACTAGAAGGAGATGCCCAGCAACAGCGGGCTCGCCTCCGCCGGGAGGTGCGCAGCCTTAGGCATGAACCCCTCACTCAGTCGCAAGCGCTGACCCAACTACTTGGTGCGTTCACTCCAGATGCGCCACTTCCGCCAGTGGGTGGTTGGGCGATGGAACCGACCACCCTCGTTGAGATCGTGGACTTGATTGCTCGTGTCCAGCCGCAGGTTGTTCTCGAATGCGGAAGCGGCACGTCCACTGTATGGATCGCACAGGCATTGCGAAGGAACGGCTCCGGCCGGGTGATCTCTCTCGACCACGACGCTGAGTACGCGCACTCGACACGGACTCAGTTGGCCCGGCACAGCCTCAGCGATTGGGCCGAAGTGCGATACGCGCCGCTCGTCCCTACCGCAACAGAGCTGGGCGAGAAGCATTGGTATGAGGTCGATCTTGAGTCAATCCCCAAGATCGACCTCCTTGTGGTCGACGGCCCGCCTGAAGGAACGGGAGAGATGGCTCGCTATCCAGCTGTCCCAGTGCTTTCTCCCAGACTGTCAGCGTCTGCGGTCATCGTTCTTGATGACGCACACCGTCGAGACGAGCGTGAAGCAGCACGACTGTGGACCGACCAGTTGGGTTTGGATTGGTCGCGCGATATCGCCGGGCGCGCAACGGTGCTAGGTTCCGGTCCGGACCCCGCTAACGCGTCAGTGCCGAAGCCACCATCAACCGCAGTGGCGCCTCCCGCGCCAGCAGCTGCGCCAGGTCACGAGTGATGAGAGTTCCCGGACGACCGTGCCTACGCCGTGCGACAGCTCGCGCGAGCATGCGATCGGTGTCCACATTCGGGTCGAGCACGGCGTCGAGCAGGTCCCGGTCCGCGAGAGAGAGGACGGCCTCGGCGCCGGGGGCTGCCCGCAGCAGACGTCGCGCGGCGCCGGCCAGGTCGGCCCGTTCCTGCTCGGTCCAGAACCGCGGATCCTGACGATTCCACACGGCACCGAAGAGGTGGATGCGCAGATACTTCACCACTGCGGCACGGCGCTGTTCGAGGCTGAGCCGTTCGAACCAGGATGCCGCCAGGATGGTGCGCAGGAACTTCAGTTCCACGGCGATCGGACGAGGGGCGTAGGTGACCCGGTCGGTGGCGTCTTCGCCGATCACGTACGGCGGCCCGGACCGGTCGAAGGTGATCTTGCCGTGGAACCATAAGCGAGTGACGAAGCCGACGTCACCGCCCACCTGAGCCCCTTCCTCCAGCCGCAACCCGAATCGCACGATCGCCTCTCGGGAGACCAGGCCCAGCGGAGCGCTGCGGTAGCAGAGCCGGTCCGCCACGCCGTCCAGGATCTGCCGGCGCGGCACCCGGGTGGGCGGGGTGGGCACGATCACGCGGTCGGTGCCGCGTTCAAGGCGGGCGATCACGGCGTCGGCACCGGTCTTTCGACCGAGCCAGTACCAGGAGGCGATCGCGCCGGGCGCCAGGATGTCATCCGAACCCATGATGGCCACATAGTCACCCACGGCGGCTGCCATCCCCACATTGAACGGGCCCGACGCGCTGCGGTGGGAGTCCCGGTGCTCCAGCCAGACCACCTTCTCCCGGTGCGCGGCGTCCAGCAGGGGTCGGATCTGGCTGGCAGCGATGTTGTGGCAGACCACGGTGAGGCGGACGCCTTCGCCGTTGTGGTCGAGCACGGAGCGCACAGCCCGGGCAATCGGGCGCTCGGTGGAGTGCACCGCGATCACCACGTCCACGCCCGGGCGGGGCGGATCGTCGTCGGGACTGATTCCCGACGGCGCCCGGTCCGGCTGACTAGCGGCGTGCACGTGCGTAGGCCTCCAGGTAGCCATCGGTGACGTGCTCGGGCGAGAAGCGGTCAGTGACCGTGGCGGCCACATCGCTCGCGTTCAGGTGCAGGGTGCGGTGCTCCACGTCGATGACGGCGTCCGCATAGGCAGCAGCGGTCTGCTCGTACACCAGTGTGCCCACCTGCGGGTCGATGTACTCGCCCTGCCCGCCAGTGGCGCCCACGACCACCGGGCGCCCCTCCACGAGCGCCTCGGCAGCGGAGACGCAGAAATTGTCTCCACGGGTAGGCAGGAAGAACACGTCGGCGTCGCCGAGTGCGGCGCGGACCCCGGCGGCGTCGGTCGAACCGGGCAGGCGCACCAGGTGCTCGACCTTCCGGCGCTGTGCGCGGCGTTGCACCTTCGTGCGCAGCGGCCCGTCGCCGATCCAGGTGAGCCGCGCCGGGTGGCCCCTGCCAGCAAGTTCAGCCACGGTATCCACGGCCAACAAGGGATCCTTGCGGTCCACAAGACCGCCAACGGCGACCAGCCGGGTGGGGGTGCGGGGGCGCATCGGGCGGTCCTGCAAGCGCGCCGGAGCAGGCACGATGCACGGCACCACCGTCGTCGGGGCGTCCTTGCGGCGGGCACGAATCGGGGTGGCGAGGTACTCGCACACGGCGGTGACGGCGTCGGGGCGTCGCACCAGCGGCCACAGCAACGGCAGGGAAAGGCGCCAGCTGAGCGGGAGGGTGGAGGGGGTGGTCAGCCCGGACCAGTGCTCGGTGTGCACCCACGGTGCCTTCGGTCGCCACCACGCCATCGGCAGCAGCGCTGGAAAAGCCATCGTGTGCACGAGGTGGGCCCCTGCCACGGCACGGCGCAGTGCCCGGCCGGCGCGGAGCACCGAGAGCGGTGAGCGCGGGTTCATCGGGATGCGATGAACAGCAATGCCGTCACGGGTGAGGTGCGTCTCGCCGTCGTCCTGGGCCGGTGGGATCAGGTGCACCACCCGGATCGAGGTGACCTCCGGGCGGGCGGCCAGGGCGGCCACATCGGAGGCGACGAACGTGCCCATCGTGGGTGCGTCGTCGGTGGGGAACCACGGGGTGACGGCAACGATGTTCACTGGCGGCCCCCTCGGCTGACGACTCCGACCTGAGTGATGTGCACGTCTCCGAGTATGGCGCAGCAGCGCCTCCAGCTCGAACCGAGGATCGTGAGGCCGCTCACGCCCGGCAGGTCGTGCCAGACTCGGAGACGTGCGCATCCTCAGCGTGGTCGGCGCCCGACCCCAATTCGTCAAGCTCGCTCCAGTGGCTGCTGCCTGCACAGCGGCCGGTGTGGACCATGTGATCGTGCACACCGGGCAGCACTACGACGAGTTGCTTTCGGACGTGTTCTTCTCGACGCTGCACATCCCGGCACCGGACGTGCAGTTGGGGATCGGGTCCGGTTCGCACGCCGCGCAGACCGGGGCGATGCTCACCGCCCTGGAACCCGTGTTGCTGGAGCACTCCCCCGACTGGGTGCTCGTGTACGGGGACACGAACTCGACGCTTGCGGCGGCGTTGGCCGGGGTGAAGGCGCACCTACCGGTGGCGCACCTGGAGGCGGGGTTGCGCTCGTTCAACCGGCGGATGCCGGAGGAGCACAATCGAGTACTCACTGACCATGCGGCCGACCTGCTGCTGGCGCCGACGCAGGTGGCGGCCGAGCACCTGGCCCGCGAGGGATTGGCGGAGCGGACCCACGTGGTGGGCGATGTGATGACGGACGTGCTGCACCAGGTGGCGGCCTCGGTGGCCGGTTCTGCGCCCGAGTTGCTCCGACGGTTCGATGTGCGCGCCGGGGAGTTCAGCGTGGCGACGATCCACCGGGCCGAGAACACCGACGATCGCGACAGGCTGGACGCGATCTTGGATGGGCTCGGCGCGGTTGACCACCCGGTGCTGTTGCTCGCACACCCGCGCCTGCGAGCCACCGGCGCGGACCTGGCGCGCGGAGCGGTGCGGGTGCTCGATCCGCTCGGCTACCCGGACCTGGTAACCCTGATCTCCCAGGCGCGCGGGGTGATCACCGACTCCGGCGGTCTGCAGAAGGAAGCGTTCGAGCTGCGGGTGCCGTGCACCACGGTGCGCAGCGAGACCGAGTGGGTCGAGACAGTGGAGCTCGGGTGGAACCAACTCGCTGAACCCGGGCAGATCGCAGCAGCAGCGACGCGACCGCGGCCTGGAGCAACGTCGGACACGCCCTACGGCGACGGCCACGCCGCCGAGCGAACAGTGCGGGCACTCGCTTCCGTCTCGTGACTGGATATGCGTGACGAGAGGGTCTGCTGCACGATCGATAGTTGCAACGCTCCAGGTGAATCTCACTGGATCTGGTGGAGGCTCCGATGTGTCAGAGACTCCCCGGTCCAACACTGGGTGAGGGACGCCGTCGTGAAATCCTCGGTGACCTCCCCCAGACCGTGCTCGCGCACCAGCGCAGCCATTTCGGGTGAGGGGATACGTCGCACGGATGACTGGCGCCAGCCCTACTATCCGTAGTATTCTGCTCTTATCCGTAGTATTCTACTGATATCGGTAGCGTGCTGTTGATGGGTGCGGTGAAGTGAGTTGAGGTGCTTATGGATGTGAGTCGACCCATGACGGCCGTCGTCCCCTCGCTGGAGGGCCCCGTGCTGGAGGTCCTCGCGGGCACATCCCGTGCACTCACGGGTCGCGAGGCACACCGCCTGGCGGGCACGGGCAGCGAGTCCGGGGTGCGACTCGTATTGAACCGCATGGTGGAGCACGGACTAGTCCATGCAACCAGGGCCGGACGGGCCACGATGTACGTGGCGAACCGCGACCACATTGCGTGGCCCGCCGTGCGTGCACTGACTGAACTTCGACAGGAACTCTTCGACCGCCTCCGTGACCTGATTATGTCTTGGGAGATCGAACCGACAACGGTGGCCGTGTTCGGTTCCGCGGCGCGCGGAGACGGCGGCGTTGACAGTGACGTGGACATCTTGATCGTGCACCACACCGCGGACGAGCCTATGTGGACAAGCCAGGTCGACACGCTTCGCGAATCCGTGCTCACGTGGACGGGCAACCACTGCCAGGTCTACGACATCACGGACACCGATTTCGCCCGGCACGTCACCACAGGTGAGGCGATCGTGGACGAGTGGCGTCGGGACGCCGTCGTGGTGTTCGGCACACTGCTGGATCGGCTGATTCGGAAGGAACTCCACTGATGACGACACGGGGTGCACGGACTCAGGACTGCGGCATCGCCGAGGCCAGGGTGAGGGCGGCCCAATCGCGCAAGTTCCTCGATACCGCGGAACTCATCCTCGATGCCGATGACGATCTGGCAACGCCAGGCGCTGCGGCAGCGCTCGCCGTACTCGCAGGAATCGCTGCCTCCGACTCGCTGTGCTGTCGAAACCTCGGGCAACGCCCGCGCGGCCAGGATCACCGCGAGGCCACGCGGCTCCTCGAACAGGTCGAGCCGAACGGGAAAGAGATGTCCCGCTCACTTGCGCGACTCCTTGAGGTCAAGGACGGAGCACACTACGGGCTCGTCTACCTCACCTTGTCTCGCGCGAAGACGGCCGTGAGGAACGCTGCGGCTCTCACCGAAGCAGCCGAAACAGCACTGCGGCGCTGAGCGCCGATCCCAGCTCGTCCTTGCGCTACCGGCCGCCAACCAACGCCCGCACCGCATCGACCCACCCGCCGGATCGACGCTCCGCCGCCACCTCCGGCGCCAAAGCATGTGAGGCAGCCTTCCACTGCTGGACCGCCTCCGGAGAGAGCCGATCCAACACCTGGGTGAGGGACGCCGTCGTGAACTCCTCGGTGACCTCCCCCAGACCGTGCTCGCGCACCAGGCCTGCCATCTCCGGTGAGGGGCCCACGATGATGCCCAGCCGGGCCTGCACGAAATCGAAGAACTTGTTCGGCAAGGTCCACCGGTAGTTGAACGTGAGCGGTGGGAGCACGAACACGCCCACGTCGTAGCCGCACAGCGTAGGCACCAGCTCCGCATACGGCACCGGATCGTGCACGCGCGCCCGATCCGAGCCAAGCGCTGCGTTCGTCGCCGCCGCACGCTCCTTCAGCTCGGCCAGATAGGTAGGGTCGTTCGGCATCAGGAACAGATCGAGGGTCACATCGGCGCTAGTGGCGGCCACGGCGTCGATCATCAGCTCCAGGGTGCGGTTACGGCGCGCATTGCCCGAGTGCACCAGCCGGATCGGCCGCTCGACCTGAGTGGGTTCGGCGTCATGAAAGGCGGTGGCGTTCTCCACCACACCCGCCTCGATCCCGAACTCGCGCTGGTACTCCTGCGCGAGCCCCCGCCCTACGGTCGTGACCGAGGCCGCTCGCGTGACGAACCGGCGGATGATCCACCGGTAGTACGGTGCCACGAACAGCCGCCATCGCCACGACTCCTCGTTCTCCCGCGGGGCGTATTCGTGCAGGTCCACATGCACGCCGGCGCGCGGGCGCAGCGCGAGCGCCAACGGCACGGTGTCGGCGTCATTGGCCACCACCACGTCCGCCTCACCCACCGGCAGCGTGGTGTGCAGGTGCGCGATCACGGTGTTCTTCGCCTGCACCTGCCGGTAGCGGCGCAGCATCAGACTGAGCCGGTCCTTATGCCAGGCCACCAGCTCTGCGGGGATCTCATAGTGCCGGCTCGCCTCGGCCGGCGGCGGCCCGTAGCCGACGGTGGTCACCTCATGCTCGGCGGCCAGCACCCGCACCTGCTTGAGCACCCGGGCGTCCTCGGCGATCGGAGAGAACGAGATCACCCACACCTGGCTCACGTGTGGCCCCGCCCAGCGCGATGTCCGAGCACTCGGCGGTACTCGGCGAGCAGCACCTCGGCCTCGCCCTCCCAGGTGAGTGCAGCCGCAGCCTCCCGGGCAGCGGCCCGGTAGGCCTGGGGGTCTGCGAGCACCCGCTGCATCGCGGCGGCCAGCTCGGCAGGGCCGCCGTCGACGGCGAAGATCTCCCCCACCCCGTACTCGAGCACGACAGCCTTGGTGTCGGGCAGGTCGGCCGCGACGATCGGCAGCCCGGCATGGATCGACTCGAACAGCTTGTTCGGCAGCGAGTACTCGTAGCTCAGGCACGCGGGGCGCACGTAGACCACCGAGAGGTCGGCGTCTGCGAGCGCCGTGGCCACCTCCGCCGAGGGAACCGCCCCGACCATGTGCACTCGCTCTTCCACTCCAGCCGCACGCGCCCGACGGCGGACCACGGCCAGGTAGTCCTCCTCGCCATAGCCGAGGAGCACCAGGTGGATCTCGGGGAGATGCGCCAGGGCGTCAATCGTCTCCTCGATCCCGCGGCTGGTGGTGATCCGCCCGCCGTAGGCGATCACCGGGGTCTGGGGATCGAGGCCTGCGCGTTCGCGGAGGAGCCCTTGCGCGGGGTCGGGCACCGGTGCAGCGGCGGGGATGTTGCGCACCAGTGCGGGCGTGCGCGGCAGCCGGTAGGTGCGGTGCAACCAGGCGGCGATGCTCGGAGAGACGGTGATCACCGAGGTGGCGCGGCGGATCCCGAGTCGTTCCATCAGGTGCTCCACATGCGGGGCCACGGGACGCGGCCGCACGTTGCGATGGCGCCACAGCTCGTGGGCGTCGTAGACAAGCCGGGCGCGGGTGTGCCGGGCGATCCGCATCGCCGGGTAGAGGGTGTTGCCGTCGTTGGCGTGGATCACATCGGGAGCGAACGCCACGCCGTCGGCGATCGCGGCCCGCCAGTAGATCGCCAGGCTGACGGTGCGGTAGGTGCGCAGCCACAGGTCCAGCAGGGCCCCGACCGGCTTGGCGGCTGCGGCCGGCGCCGGAGTCCCGGCCGGTTCAGCGGGAGCGGCTGTGGGGTGCGTTGGTGTCGTGGAGCCGTCCGAGGGCGACCGGAACGCACCCGACACCGGGCCGGATGCGGCAGCGGTGGGCTCCTCGGCGCCCGCCACCCGCCGCAGCCGGTCCAGCACCCATCGGTAGGCGTGTGCCAGCCACGGCGCCGAGCGCGCGAGCTGGAATTCCGGCAGTCGCACGATCTGCACACCGTTCGGCAGCGTCTCGCCGCCCTCCGGATACCCGGCGCGTTCGCGCGCCACGGCGAGGATCCGCACTTCGCACCCGGCAGCGCGCAACGTGGCGGCCGTCTTGAGCACCCGGGCGTCGGCGTGCGCGTCGTTGTACACGAGGATTGCTACCCGCGGTGTGTGTCCGCGCACCGTGAGTGGCGCCTCTGGATGCACCGCCTGCTGGACCGCTTCCTGGACGCCGTCGAACGCCTGCTCGGCAGCGTCAGTCGCACCCGGCACTGCCTCGTCGGCGCCCGGCATCTGGTCGGACTCGCTCACTCGTTCTCCTCGATCAACCCGGCCAGGGCCGCCTGCTGGGCGAAGTCCGGCTCGGCGGCCACCACCTCACTGAAGGTCCCGTGCGCCACGAGACGCCCGTCTCGCATGAAACACACCGTGTCGCTGTGCCGGATCGTGGCCAGCCGGTGCGCCACCACCACGATCGTCACGTCCCCGCTGAGTTCGGCGATGGCTGAGGTCACGGCTGCCTCGGTGGAGGTGTCCAGTGCGGATGTGGCCTCGTCCATGATCAGCACGAGGGGGTCGGAGTAGAGGGCGCGGGCGATCCCGAGGCGTTGCCGTTGCCCGCCGGAGAGGGCCATCCCTCGCTCGCCCACCCGGGTATGGATCCCGCCGGGCCGGTCCTCGATCACGTCGAGGATCTGCGCGCGGGCCAGCGCCCAGCGCACGCGATCCTCGTCCACCTCATCGGACTCCCAGCTCAGTGCCACGTTCTGCGCCACCGTGGAGTCGAACAGGGAGACCTCTTGCGGCACGTACCCCACTCGGGTGCGCCAAGAGGTGAGCACGCGGCTCATCGGTACCTCCCCCACCCGGATCTGCCCGTGGCTCGGTTCGAGGAGCCCCAGCAGCAGGTCCACCAGCGTGGACTTGCCCGAACCGGAAGCACCCACCAGCGCCAGCGAGCTGCCGAACGGCAGTCGGAAGGAGACGTCGTGTACCGCATCCTCGCGCCCCGTCGGATAGCGGAAAGAGACCTCGTCCACCACCAGTTCGCCTGCGTCCTCGGGTACTGGATCGCTGCCGGGGGCGGCCGCAGCATCATGGGCGCGAGTGGCCCCGGCACGGATCTCATCGAGCACCTGCTGTGCGAACGGCATCGAGGCACCCGTCTGGGCCATGATCGACTGGAACCGGGTGAGGGAGGGCACGATCCGGAAGCCGGCCACCGCGAACAACGCGACAGCACTGAGCGCGCCCTGCATCGCCTGTTCCGGGCCCTGACTCGAACCTTGCAGGTATCCGACCCCGGCTCCGAGCGCAAGCCCGCCGACCAGCCCGGCCTCCAACACGTAGCGCGGCACCACCCCGAGGAAGGACATGTTCGCGCGCGCGCGGGAGGAGATCAGCCGCTCCTTGCGCACCACGCGGGCCACTTCGGGGCCTTTGCCGCGCAGGGTGATCTCCTTGAGTGAGTGCACCATCTCACTGACCAGACGCACCGAGCGGGTGGAGTGCTCGCGGTTGGTCCGCCCGGCGAGCACCGCCTTGCGCAGCACCCACAGGTAGAGCACCGCGCCGATCAGGCCGAAGTAGGCGATGGCCACCAGCGCCGTCACCGGCTGAGCCACGAGCAGCACGGCGAGCACGGCCACGAACGTGAAGATCTCCCCGGAGAGCATCGCCGCCGGGATGAGCACCCCGGTCACCGTGGTGGCCACACCCACATCGGTGGAACGCACCAGATCGGTGGAGTTGCGGCCGAGCCGCTCCGTCCATGGCGAACTGAAGAACGCATCCAGCAACTGGGCACCGAGCTCTTGCTCGAACCGGGCGAACCGGCGCGTCGCACCCCACTGCAGGGCGATCGCGAGGACGCTCTTGGTCACGATCAGCCCGCCCACCACCACCAGCAGGATGGGCAACCGGGAGTTCGGCACCTCGCCGAACAATGGCAGTTGCACAGACGACTCGGAGAGCAACGGACTCAGGGTGAGCGCGAGCAGGCCGAGCGCGGCAACGTCCAAGATCGCCAGCGCAGCCGAGGCCCCCGCGAAAGTGACGATGAACCGAGAGCTTCCCGCGGGCAGCACGCTCAGGAGCTCACGCATGATGCGCCACAGAGCGCCCATCAGTGCTCACCTCTCGCTCGCCGGACTGACCCGAGCCTAGATGTTGTCACGCCGCACCTGCCGCGCGAGCAACGTCCTGGGTGCAGCCGCTAGAGGCGTAGGCCGTTCTCCACCACCTCGTAGGCCACTGCACGGACCTTCAACCCGTGACTGCGGGCGTGCCCACGCAACAGCTCGTACGCCCCACTCATGCTGATCGCGTGCGTCTGCGCCAGGACACCCTTGGCCTGTTCAATGAGAACGCGACTGTCGAGCGCATGCTGGAGTTGAGCGGAGAGTTCGGTCTTCTGGTTCAGCGTCGAGGAGTGGATCAGGTAGGCGGTCGCCATGTTGCTCATCACGCGGGCGGCGAGCAGGTCGCTCTCCACCCAGGAGTGCGGCTCGGCGTGGTACATATTCAGGGCCCCGACGGTGGTGCCTGCCAGCTTCATCGGAATCCCGGCCACGGCCCGCACTCCTACCTGCGCGGCCACGTCGTGATATCCGGGCCAACTGACCTCAGCGTCGAGGTCGCTGATCGTTACCACCTCACCCGTGCGGTAAGCCGTGACACAGGGCCCCATCTGATGATCTTCCTGAAACTGCTCCAAGGCGGTGAGCGGCGGTGGGACTGCCGTTGCCGCACGCACCTGGCCATCCACGCCGAGGGTGACCCCGCTGCCTGCCAGATTGAGGAGCTCGGTGAGCTTCTCGGCCAGGTCGAGCAGAGCCTCGTTCACGTCATAGGGAGTGACCAGCTTTTCAGTGAAGTCGGCGGCAAGTTCGATAAACCGCTGCTCATGGTCCATGGCGGTGATCCTCCAGTCACTGAGTGGCACTCATCCAGGTGAACGTGCCCACGCTCGCCGAACCGACGAAGACTGGCCACGCTACGCGTGCGCCGAGGCGAGTGCATCCGCCAGTGGCCCGAACGATGCGCAAGCCGGCGGATCTCAGTAGTCAACGAGCGGGACCGGCACCGTGTCCGCAGTCCAGCGTTCCTGTCGCGCGAGCGGGCAACCTCGACCGGTACACACGGGAGGGGCGCCGACTACCGCGTGCCCGCAGCGGGGGCAGACCAGCGCCTGTGTGTCGCCACCCAGCCCAGCGAACGCGTCCATCAGCCGGCCCCAGCGCGCGGCGCACGGCTCGAGCGCAGCATCGTCGGAGACGGTGTGCTCGACGGTGACGACCACATCCTCCTCGTCGACGACGAACCGCACCTGAACCAGGTCCTCCCCCGTGGGGCGGTGGTCGCCCAACCAACGCCAGCGCAGCACCAACCGACTCGGTCGCTCGATCGTCACAAACGCGGCACGTGCCCCCAGCCCGCTGGAGGCGGAGTGGATCCGGCACTCGCCCCCGACGCGGGAGTCAACCGAGCACGTGACGTCCGGGGCGTCCGCACACCACCAGGACCACAAACCACCCGGCGTGGTCCACGCGTCCCACGCCTGGTCTAACGAGATTGCCGCGGTACGCGTGGTGCCAACAGTCAGATCGGACGACACCGGCGCCGCCGGATTACGGTCAACCACTTCGCTCATGGCGCACTCCTCTTCGCAGGAGTTGCCAGGGGCAGGGGCAACGGATATGTGGCTCGCCGGCTGCGGCCGGGTCGGGCGCGGCGCGGGCCGTATCTGGAGAATATCCGGGAATCTGGACGGCCGCACGGCGGAGACCGGACCCGAGGTCCGGCGTGATCACGATCCAGGGGGATGAGCCTGGCTCACGCGCATCCTGTCTACGATGTGCTGACAGCCGGACGGAGGATGCATGGCAGGCGCGCAGGGCACGCAACAGATGCAGATCGGCGCGGTGGCCGAGGCCACCGGGCTCTCGCTGCGCACCATTCGCTACTACGAAGAGGTGGGCTTGCTCACACCCACGGCCAGATCGGCCGGCGGCTTCCGGCTCTACACCGAGGCAGATGTCGAGCGGCTGCGGGTCGTCACCGGGATGAAGCCATTGGACTTCACTCTGGAGGAGATGCGCGAGCTCCTGGACGTGCGGGAGACGCTGGGCCGCACTGACCTTTCCGCGCAGGACCGCACAGTAGCCCTGGACCGGCTCGCCCACTACGAAAGCGCCACTGAAGAGCGCTGCAACAGGCTGCGCCGCCGGCTGCGCACTGCGGAGAGCTTCATCCAGTCGCTGCGAGAGGAACGCGCCGCCAGCGCAGCCCCATCGTCCTGATCCAGGCCAGGGGCATCCCACTCGCCGAGACACTTGCGCAACCCTCACCCAACGTGAGGGTAGAGTAACGCCGCGTGTCCCACGACTCCCCCGCCCCTGTGCCCGATCCAGCCCCGTCGCCGCGCCCGGTGACCGGCGCGCCGGAGGCTGACGAGTCCTACGGCGTACTCGCCGCCCTGAAGTCGCCCCGTCGGCTGCGCACCGAAGTACTCGCCGGCATCGTGGTGGCGCTGGCGCTGATTCCCGAGGCCATCTCGTTCTCCATCCTTGCGGGAGTGGACCCCCGGCTGGGACTCTTCGCCTCATTCACGATGGCCGTCTCGATCGCCTTCCTCGGCGGCCGGCCGGCCATGATCACGGCAGCGACCGGCGCGATCGCCCTGGTGATCGCGCCGGTGGCTCGTGATTACGGCGTCGACTACTTCATCGCCACGGTGATCCTGGCCGGAATCCTGCAGGTGCTCTTCGGCGTGCTCGGCGTGGCCAAGTTGATGCGGTTCATTCCGCGGATGGTGATGGTCGGGTTCGTCAACGCACTCGCCATCCTGATCTTCATGGCCCAGCTGGAGCACCTCATCGGTGTGCCGTGGGCCGTGTACCCGCTGGTGGCGGTCGGGATCGCGATCATGGTGCTGATGCCCCGGTGGACGAAGGTCGTGCCGGCTCCGCTGGTGGCGATCGTGCTGATCACCGGCGCCGTCGTGCTGGCCGCGATCAACGTTCCCACGGTGGGTGATCAGGGCGACCTGCCGGATTCGCTCCCGGAACTGTTCTTCCCGGATGTGCCGCTCACCATGGAGACGCTGCAGATCATCGCACCGTTCGCCGTCGCCATGGCGCTGGTGGGCATCCTGGAGTCCCTGATGACGGCCAAGCTGGTCGATGACATCACCGACACGCACTCGAACAAGACTCGCGAGACCTGGGGCCAGGGCGTGGCCAACATCATCACCGGCTTCTTCGGCGGCATGGGTGGCTGCGCCATGATCGGCCAGACGATGATCAACGTGAAGGCCTCCGGTGCGCGCACCCGGATCTCCACCTTCCTCGCCGGTGTGTTCCTGCTCATCCTTGTGGTCGCCCTCGGCGACGTGGTGGCGATCATCCCGATGGCCGCGCTGGTGGCGGTCATGATCATGGTCTCGGTGGGGACATTTGACTGGCACTCGATCAAACCGAACACCCTCAAGCGACTGCCGAAGACGGAGATCACCGTGATGGTGGCCACCGTGGTGGTGACTGTGTGGACGCACAACCTCGCGTACGGGGTGCTGGCCGGTGTGATCATCGCCGTGATCCTGGTGGCGCACCGGGTCGCTCACCTCACCACCGTGACTCGCCTCGATGCGAGCGATGAGGACGATACCCGCGTCTACGCCGTGACCGGTGAGCTCTTCTTCGCCTCCTCGAACGATCTGTACTACCAGTTCGACTACACCGGCGACCCGACGAACATCATCATCGACATGTCCCAAGCACACATCTGGGACGCCTCCTCGGTAGCCGCTCTGGACGCGATCACCACGAAGTACGAGTCCCGCGGGAAGAACGTGCGGATCGTCGGGATGAACGAGGACAGTGCCCGCCGACACAAGCTCCTCGCCGGGCACCTTGGCGGCGGCGAGCACTGAGCGCGGACCACACCGAGAGTGTCACCCGAACATGCCCCGGGGTTACTGGGGAGAGCGTGCCTCCGCTAGCACCACGCGAGCAGCCCGCTCCCCGACAGCTGCCAGCGATCGGTTCTCACGCACCCACGCCGCGCGGCGCTCGTGTTCGCTCTGGTGGTCGGCCGCCCGCAGTGCCGCGATCATCAGCCGGGCGGCCTCGTCGGCGGTGTGGGCGCCCACCCATCCGAGTCGCTCTTCCTCGACCAGCCGTGCCGCCGGGGAATCGGTCGGTCCGGTGAACACCACCGGGGTGCCGCACCCGAGTGCAGCGAACATCTTCGTGGGCATCGCGAAGTCGTAGCCGATTCCCGGCCGCAGACTCACCAACGCCGCCTTGGCCCGCCGCTGCCAGCGGGCCGACTCGGCCGCGCTCACCGGATCGAGCAGCCTCACCGCACCGCCGGGCAACCCGGCAGCCAAGGCGCTGAGCCGATCCCACGAACTGCCCTGCCCGAGGAACACCACCTGAGCGTCGGGGATCTCCGCCAGCACCTGCGGCATCGCCTCGGCGAAGACCTCGGCCCCCTGCCACTCCGACGCAGTGCCGGCGTACAACAGGAACGGCACCCCGCCCGGTTCGAATCCACCTTCCCGGCTCGAATCCCCTTCCGGACGGCGGGACGTGGATTCCTTCCCGGAAAGTGGATTCGAACGCTCGGCCCTCGACTCGTCCTCCCCAGGTGTGAAGATGTCGGTGTCCACGCCGTTACCCACAGTCACCGCATGCCGCGCCCCGAGCTCGACCACCCGCTCGGTGACGCCGTCAGAGACTGACAGCACCGCGGCCGCCCCGCGCAGCACCCACGACTCCAATGCGCGCACCAGTCGCACCACCACTGCGGGGGCACCGGTCGATGCGGCAGCATCGGACCACACGTCGGCCGCGTAGTACACATAGGGCACACGCCGTAGCGCGGCGATCACGCGCACCACCGCGCCGGTCGTGGGCGGGGGCTCGGCCACGTACACATCCGGTCGGCGCGCGCGCAGCATCCGCCACGCCACTGGCACGTCGAAGCTGAGGTACGGCAGATATCCGCGCACGTAACCGGCCGCGTCGCGCAACACCGGCGCACGGAGCACCCGGGCAGGCAGCACGCCACCGGCGGGTGGCTCACCAGCGGACGGGACGCCGTCGGGCGACTGGACGGTCAGCACCTCCACCCGGGCACCTGACCTAACCACGCCGCGCACGAGTGCGGCCAGGCGAAACGAGGCGGCCGAAGGTTCCGGTGTGAAGATCCGGGACACCAGGGTCACCCGGGGCCGCATCCTCACCCCAGCTCCACCGTCCGGCCGGTCTCGGCGGAGGTGAGCACCGCCTCGGCCACGGCCACCGTGGCCAGTCCCTGCGCCATGGTCACCACATCAGCCGGCTTGCCGAGCACCGCGTCCCGGAAGGCCTCGTGCTCGGTGCGCAAGGGTTCCGGCTTGTCGATCGCGAACCGCACCACATCCCCTTCGGAGACGCCGCGGAACTGCGCCACATCGGCCCAGGTGGTGGCCACCAGCCCGTTCGCGTGGAAGGTGAGGTCGGCGAGCAGGGTGTCGGCCACGAAGGCGCCCTTCTCCCCGGTCACCACGGTGACCCGCTCCTTCATCGGGGAGAGCCAGTTCACCAGGTGGTTGGTCACCACACCGCCGGTGAGCATGCCGGTCACCGACACCAGGTCCTCGTACTCGCGCCCGGACTTGTTCGCCGTCCGGGCGGAGACGGCGGTGTACTCGCGCTGGGACACCCAGGCGGTGAGGTCGATGTCATGGGTGCCGAGATCCTTGACCACGCCCACATCAGCGATCCGGGCCGGGAACGGACCCTGACGCCGGGTGGCGATCTGATACACCTCGCCAAGGTCGCCTGCCTCGAGCCGCGTGCGCAACGACTGCAGGGCG